>CAYLTD010000008.1:0-182836 GCA_964386715.1 uncultured Bifidobacterium sp. | reverse complement strand
TCGGCACCATGCCCCAGTGGCGGCTGTCGGAGCTGTTGTTCCGGTGGTCGCCCATCACGAAGTAGTACCCCTCGGGGATGACCTGCGGCCCCCAGTCGTCATGGCTGCGGAACTCGGCGGCGACATAGTCGTCCTGCAGCGGGATGTCGTTGACGTACACCCGCCCGTCCACGATCCGGACGCTGTCGCCTTCCTCCGCGATCACCCGCTTGACGAACGACTTGTCCGGGTTCAGCGGGTAATACAGCATGACGATGTCCCCGCGTCGCGGCTCGCTGATCCGGTAAACGAGCTTGTTGACGATCAGGCGGTCCTGGTCTTCGAGCGTCGGTGCCATGCTCTGCCCCTCGACGCGCGCCACCTGGAATCCGAACGTGACGATGAGGATCGCGTAGACGGCCGCCGAGAAGAGCGTCTTGAACCAGGCGACGAGTTCCTCCTGCACCTGCTGCATCGCCGAGGCCTGTCGTGGCTGGTAGGTGACCGGCCCAACGGCCGCGGGGGCCGGCGTCACGGGCACCGCGGCGACGAGCGGGGCCTCACGCGGGGCGACGCCCACGGCATCTGCCTCGGGCGTACCCGCTGCGGCGACCACCGGCTCCGGCGACTCCATCGAGGCGAACGTCGTAGCGGCCGGGACCCCGGTCAGATCCTCAGGTACTCCCGCAGCCGCCTGGTCTGCGACCGGCTGACGGGAATCTCCGTCGCCTTCTCGTCGTTCATCCTCAGGATGTAGTTCCTGAACCACGGGACGATCTCCTTGATCTTGTTGATGTTCACGAGGTGCGACCGGTGGACGCGCCAGAACACGGCCGGGTCGAGCCGGGCCTGCAGTTCGTCCAGCGTCCTGAAGTTCGAGGTGCCGGCGTGCTGGGCGGTGACGATCGTGATCGTCTCGTCGGCCAGGGACGCGTGGATCACCTCTTCGGCCTGCACCAGCAGCAGCCGTTCGCCGACGCGGAGCGCGAGCCGTTCCCGCCGGCTCTGGCGCTCCGACACCATCCGGAGCAATTGTTCCAGTTGCTCGGCGCCGAGGCCAGCGGGCAGGTCGGCGGCGGGCGGCCGTTCGGCCTGGATGCGCCGCCGTGCGCGCTGGATCGCGACGTCGAGCCGGGCCGGGTCGACCGGCTTCAGCAGGTAATCCACCGCGTTGACCTCGAACGCCTCGATGGCGTGCTGGTCGAAGGCGGTGACGAAGATCACGGTCGCGCCGGCGTCCGACGCGACGAGGCGGCGAGCCACCTCGAAGCCGGTGAGCCCGGGCATCTGCACGTCGAGGAACACGAGATCGGGCTGGAGGTCCTCGATGGTCTCGATGGCCTCGATGCCGTTGCCGGCCTGCCCGACGACCTCGACCCCCTCCACCTGGCCCAGGAGGTACGCGAGTTCATCGCGCGCCGGCTGCTCATCGTCGACGAGGACTGCCTTCAGCTCGCTCATGCCGTGATGCGGTCGGGCACCGTCAGCTCGGGAATCTCGACGCTGACCACGGTGCCTCGCCCCGTGGTGCTCGTCAGTCTCAGGGTGCAGCCCGCCCCGTAGATGGTACGCAGCCGTTCGTTCACGTTGCTCAACCCGATGCCGCCCTGGAGCGCCTCGTCGAGCCGCTCCTGCGTCATGCCGAGCCCGTCGTCCTGGACCTCGATGAGCGTGCGGTCGCCGCGCCGGGCGGTCCTGATGGTAATCCGGCCGCCCCCGACTTTTCTCGACAGCCCGTGCTTGATGGAGTTCTCGACCAGCGGCTGGAGCAGCATGCTCGGCACGATGAGGTCCAGCGTCTCGGGCCCAATCTCCTTCATCACGCGCAACTGCGGACCGAACCGGACGACCTCGATGTCCAGGTACTGGTCGATCGACTCGAGTTCCTCGCGCAGGGTCACGAAGTGATCGCTGGCCCGCATGAGGCGCCGCAGCAGGCCCGACAACCGGGTGATGAGCATGCGCGCCGTGTCGGGCTGGGTGCGGATGAGGGACGAGATCGACGTGAGGGTGTTGAACAGGAAGTGGGGGTTGATCTGGTTGGCCAGCGCCTCGATGCGGGCGGCGAGCAGCAGCTTCTCCTGTTCCTCCAACCGGTGTTCGATCCGGGCGTTGTTCCAGATCTTGATCGGGGTCGCCACGGTGAGCACCGTGGCCAGGAGGATGACGGCGAGGGTCCAGAACGGGTCTGGCGAGAGGTAGAACAGCCGATGATGCTCGCTCCACCGCGAACCGAGCGCCTGGCGGATGAGTTCGAGCGCGATCGGGGCGATGAGCAGCACCAGCTGCCAGTCGATGAGCCTGGTCCGGAGCATGTGCCACAGCCGGACCGGCAGGCGCGTCACGATGAAGGGCGAGAAGTGCCAGATGGCTTCCTTGGGGCACAGTTCGCGCAGGCCGCCGCCGGCAAACCCGCACCCGATGGCAAAGGGCAGCGCGATCACCTCACCGTTGGCCAGGGGGGCCAGGCCCACCATGAGGCCGACGATGGCACCGGCGTACGGGCCGGCGATGAGGCCGACGACGAACGCCCCTTCGAGGGTCAGATCGGCCGCGTTATAGTTCAGGAGGAGACGCGAGGCGACCCCGGCCGTGACCGGGAGCCCGATGGCGAGGGAGAGGATCAGGCGATCGCCCCAGCCGCGGCGCTCGAAGATCAGGATGTGCCGGAAGCGTCGGTACCGGACCAGCATGGTGGCCACGGCCGCCATGACCGCAAGCTTGACGACCAGCGTCGTCAGGAGGACCTGCTCGGCTGAGAGGAACTGGGGGCCGGGCATGATTTACTCGATCTTATCGGCGGGGTAAACTGAGGGCAATGGCTCTGATTCGACCTTTGATCGTCGGTTTTGCGACCACGTTCAAGCACATGTTCAAGAAGCCGATCACGGTGAACTACCCGGACGAGAAGGTGCCGGTGTTCCCGAAGTGGCGCGGCAAGCAGGTGCTGATGCGTGACGAGAACGGGCTCGAGAAGTGCGTGGCGTGCGGGTTGTGCTCGGTGGCCTGTCCGGCCGACGCCATCTACCTCGAGGCGGCGGAGAACGACGGGACGGTGCAGGCGGGGCCCCGCTACGCGGCCGTCTACCAGATTCACAAGACGCGGTGCATCTTCTGCGGCTACTGCGAGGAAGCGTGCCCGGTCGGTGCGATCTTCATGGGCAAGGACTACGAACTCGCGGTCTACGACAAGAGCGACTTCGTGTGGGACAAGACGGACCTGCTGGTGCCGGCCGCGACGGGGACCAGCGCGAACGGCTGAGGGCGGGCGGCCGCCGTTGATACGCGGCCGCCACCCCGTCCACCCACCACGGTCATGCAGATTGGCGCGTTAGGCGACATCCACGGCGCGTTCGATGCCGTCCACGACATCATGGCCCGTCACCCCGACGTGGGGCTGTGGATCCAGGTCGGCGACATGGCCAGCAACGACGGCGAGTACTTCACCCCGGTCAAGCCGCTGTACTGGATCAAGGGCAACAACGAGGACTTCGACATCGTGGCCGCCGCGATCGCGGGGTCGCCGGTGTCGCCAACCCTGCACTACCTGCCGAACGGCGGCCCCTACACGGTCGGCCCCTGGCGGGTGGCGGCGCTCGGTGGCACCTTCGCCCCCAGCTGGTATCACTCGCCGGTGGCCCTGCTGCCGCCTTCGCGGGGGAAGCGGGTCGGGGCCGGAACCCTGAAGCTGGGCAAGAGCCGTGACGACAAGCGGCGGCATTTCGTGCGGGAAGAGGTCCTCGCCTGCAAGGCGCTCGAGGGCATCGACGTCTTCCTGACGCACGAGGCGCCGCGGCCGTTCTATCCGGCGGGCCGGCGCATCGACGCGGGCAAGACGGTGATCAACGAGGTCCTGACCTCGATGCGCCCGCGCCTGCACCTCTTCGGGCACCACCACGAGTTCACCGACTCGGTCCGACAGGGGGTCCGCTCGATTGGGCTCGACGTGGTGACGAAGAGCTACCTGCTGGTCGACGCCGACACCTTTCGCTGCGAGCGGCTCGACTTCTGACCTCCGCAGATACGCCCCTGATGACTCCATTTGCTGAAGCCATTCGTGAACGCGTGCTCGTGTGCGACGGCGCGATGGGCACGATGCTGTACTCGCGCGGCGTGTTCATCAACAAGAGCTTCGACGCGATGAACCTGACGCAGGCGCCGCTCGTGGAGGCGGTGCACCAGGAGTACGTCCTGGCCGGCGCCGACATCATCGAGACGAACACGTTCGGCGCCAACCGCATCAAGCTGGCATCGTTCGGCCTGGCGGACAGGCTGCACGACATCAACGTCGCCGGCGCGCAGATCGCCCGGCGGGCGGCGGGCGACCGCGCCTACGTGGCCGGCGCCATCGGGCCGCTCGGGATTCGCATCGAGCCGTGGGGCAAGACCGGGGTGGACGAGGCGCGCGAGTACTTCCGCGAGCAGGCGCAGGCGCTCGCCGAAGGGGGCGTGGACCTGTTCATCCTCGAGACCTTCCGCGACCTGAACGAAATCGGCGCGGCCATCGACGCGGTGCGGTCGGTGTCCGGCCTGCCGATCATCGCGCAGATGACGACCGAGGAGGACGGGAACACGCTCGACGGCACGCCGCCCGAGCGCTTCGCGCCCGAACTCGAGAAACGCGGCGCCACGATCATCGGGGTGAACTGCGCCGTCGGCCCCGGACCGATGCTCGAAACCATCGAGCGCATGGAAGCGGTCACGCAGCGCAAGCTGTCGGCCCAGCCGAACGCGGGCAAGCCCCGGGACGTCGAGGGGCGGAACATCTACCTCTGCTCGCCCGAGTACATGGCGTCGTACGCGCGCCGCTTCGTGCTGCACAACGTCGGCGTCGTCGGCGGCTGCTGCGGCACGACGCCCGAACATATCCGCCAGATCAAGGCCGCGGTGCGGGGGGCCGTGCCGGCCGGCCACGTCGAGGGCACGCGCACGCCGGCCCGGGTGACGCCGGCCATCGTGGCGCCGCCGGTGCCGCGGGAGCAGAAGTCGCACCTGGCACGGCAGCTGGCGCACGGCCACTTCGTGCTGGGCGTCGAACTGCTGCCGCCGCGCGGCTTCGAGGCGGAGCCCGCCATCCAGAAGGCACGGGAGCTGAAGCGGTACGGCGTGGACGTGGTGAACATCCCCGACGGGCAGCGGTCCGGCGCGCGCCTCAGTGCGCTCGCCCTCGCCGTGCTCGTGGAACAGCAGGCGCAGATCGAGACGGTGCTGCACTACGCCTGCCGCGACCGCAACCTGCTCGGCATCCAGTCGGATCTGCTGGGGGCGCACGCGATCGGGCTGCGCAACCTCCTGCTCATCACGGGCGACCCTGGGCGCGTGGGTGACTATCCCGACGCGACCGCAGTGTTCGACGTGGATTCGATCGGGCTGACCAACGTCGTGTCGCGCCTGAACCACGGGAGCGATATCGGGGGACAGCCGATCGGCGCGCCGACCGCCTTCCACATCGGGGTGTCGGCGAACCCGTCGGCGTCGAACCTGGACGAGGAACTGCGCCGGTTCGAGTACAAGGTCGAGGCCGGCGCCGAGTTCGTGATCACGCGGCCAATCTTCGATCTCGCCAATTTCGAACGGTTCCTGAAGCGAATCGAGTCGGCGCACCTGCCGGTCGTGGCCGGGGTGTTCCCCTTCGAGAGCGTCCGGAACGCCGAGTTCATCGCCAACGAAGTGCCAGGCGCCCGGGTACCGGAGGCCCTCATGGAGCGCATGCGCCGGGCCGACGGGCACGATGCTGCGGCCGCCGAGGGCATCGCGATTGCTCGGGACATCGCACACAGCCTTCGCGGCGCGGTGCAGGGCATCCAGGTCTCCACGCAGGCGGGGAACATCGACGCCGCGCTCGGGGTGCTCGATGGACTTCGCTGATGGTCCAGATGTATAGTCGCATCCGCTCGTCTGAGGCGGCGCGGCACGTGTTCGGCCTGTGACGTCTCTCATGCGGAACTTCCGCCGAGGCCTTTGATGCCGCTATTCCAGTCGGAGCAGCCGGACGACGAAATCGTGGGGTCGGACGCCGCCACCCGCGCGCTGTCGGTGACGGCCGTCGAAAACGACTTCGTCGAGCGTGTCTACGAGAAGCTCGCGTCGGTCTACGACTTCACCTTCGGCCCCACCCTCCACGCCGGGCGCCTCCAGGCCATCCAGCGCATGGGCATCCGGTCGGGCGATCGGGTGCTGGAGGTCGGGGTCGGCACCGGCATCAACGCGACGCTCTATCCCCAGGACTGCTCGGTGGTCGGCGTGGATCTCTCCACCTCGATGCTCGAGAAGGCCCGCGAGCGCGTGGCCCGCAAGGGCATCAGCAACATGCGGCTCATCGAGATGGACGCCGCCAACCTGAAGTTCGCCGACGGCTCCTTCGACATCGTCTACGCGCCGTACCTGATCAGCGTCGTGCCGGACCCGGTGGCCGTGGCCCGCGAGATGCGCCGCGTCTGCCGGCCGGGCGGCAAGATCATCTTCCTGAACCATTTCCGCAGTTCGAACCCGGTGATGGCCTGGGGCGAGCGGGTGATCTCGCCGCTCACCGTGCACATCGGCTTCAAGTCGGATCTCGACCTCCCCGGCTTCCTCGCGCAGGCTGAACTCAAGCCCGTGTCGATCGAGAAGGTGAACATCCCGCGGATCTGGTCGCTCGTCACTTGCATCAAGGCCTGAGGCTGAGCCGCCCGTTCCTGGGGCTCATCCTCGCTGCCTTCTGCCTGCCGCTCTTCATCGGTCTCGGCCGCGCCGACCTCGAGACCGACGAAGCCATCTACTCGTTCGCAGTCGACCGGATCCTCGAGACAGGGGACTGGCTCGAGCCCAAAAGCAGCCCCAGCGAAACGGCGGTCTTCCTGGAGAAGCCGCCCCTCAAGTTCTGGCTGGTCGCCCTGCCGATGAAGCTCGGCGTGCTGCCGCACAGCCAGTTCGGCATGCGCTTCCTCGATGCGCTGGCCGGCAGCGCGGCGTTCCTGTACGTGTTCGCGATCGGCACAATCCTCGCCGGGCCGGCGTGCGGAGCGGTCGCGGTCCTGCTGCTGTTCATCCACATCCCGCTCGTGCACGAGCACGGCCTGCGCACCAACAACATGGAAGGCATGTTGTTCCTCGCCTATTGCGCCGGTGTCTTCCACTTCCTCCGCTGGGCGGCGCTCGACGATCCCGCGGCGCGGGCCCGCCACGTCCTGGCGCTTGCGTTGTGGTTCGTGCTCGGATTCATGACCAAGTTCGTGGCGGCGCTCTTCCTGCCCTTCACCCTGGGCCTGGTGGCGATCGTGGCGCCAAGCACGCGCCGCCGGCTGCTGGCCGACTGGCGTGCCTGGCTCGGGGGCGCGCTGCTGGCGCTCGGCCTGATCGCGCCCTGGTTCGTCTACGCTCACGTCCGTTTTGGCGCACTCCTCTGGCAGACGATCCTCGGCGAGCACGTCGTGCGGCGGCTCACGGGCACGCTGGTGCCCGAGCACCTGCACCCCTGGACCTTCTACTTCGAGATCATGTGGCGCGAGTTCACCGGCGATCATGTGAGCGGGCTCATTGTCCTGGGTGTGATCGTGCTGCTCGTACAGACGGTGCGGCGTCGATGGCTGGAGGGCGCGGTCGTGCTCCTGTGGGCCGCGGTGCCCCTGGGCGTCATCTCGGCCAGCACCTCCAAGCTGTATCACTATGCCTATCCCTTCCTGCCGCCTCTGATGCTGGCGGCCGGCTACGTTGTCGGCCTGGTGACGATGCTCGCGCCAGCCCCCCTGCGGCGTGCGCTCGAGGCCGTCGAGGATCGCCTTGCCGCCTGGCGGCCACGCTACACGCTCGCCGGCCGGTCGGGTGCCGGGCTGCGCCTCGCGCAGGCGGTGGTTGCGCTGGCGGTGGTGCTGGCCGTCGGCGCCGTGGTGTTCGGCAACGTCCGGCTCCACTGGGGACAGACGACGATCTTCCGCAGTTCCGGCGTCTGGCGGCCCATTGCCGTGATCCTGCTGGCGGCGCTGGCCACGCGGTCCGCCGCCCGCGTCCACCGGATCATCGTGGCGCTGCTCGTGCTGAACGTGATGCCCCTGGCGGCGTATCGCGGGCAGATGGAACGGATGTCGACGGGGAAGGATCCGATGCGGGTCGCGGCAGTGTGCCTCGGCGAGGTGCAGCGCGCCGCTGGACGCCAGGACGGCCTGTTCGTGGCGATGCCGCAGGGGATCTGGCACCCGCTCTACTACAACTTCCGGCGCGTGCAGCCGTGGACGACCGGCGACTCGGCGCAGGATCCCGCGATCGAACGGTATCTGTACGACCCGGCAGCGGCCCGGCCGCTCCTGCTGTCGGACCAGGTGTGGCGCGACTGGGTCCGGGCACACCCCGAGCGTGTGTCGCCTGCCGCCGGCGGCCCGCCCATGATCGGTTTCCTCGACAGCGTGCTGCTTCTTCCTGGTCCGTACGCCGTGTGCAGCCCGGAAGCGCGGCTCCGGAGTGCCTCGTAACACGATGGACCTGGTAGAAGCGCAGGCCGGCGGCTTCGAGCAGCCGTCACGTCATCCGTGGGAGCGGGCGCGGCTCGCGCTGGCCGCCCGCCTGATTCGGGCGCATGTCCGGCCCGCTGACGGCGATCTGGTGATCGACATCGGCTGCGGCGACACGTTCGTCGTCGAGGCGCTCGCACGGGAATATCCCCGTACTCAGTTCTATGCGGTGGACAGCGCGTTCACGCCCGAGCTGATGGCGAAGCTGCGGTCGCGCATGGGGGTGCCCAACGTGACGCTGTTCGCATCGCTCGACGACGTGCCGCGGACCCGCCCGGCGGCCCTCATCCTTTTGATGGACGTGCTGGAGCACGTGAGCGACGATCGGGGCATGTTGTCGGCGATCGCCAGGGGGCCGCTGGTGTCGAGGGCGACACGGTTCCTGATCACCGTTCCCGCGTACGCCGCGCTCTTCTGCGCGCACGACCGGTTCCTCGGGCATTACCGGCGCTACTCGCTGTCGTCGCTGCACGCCCTCGTGCGCGCGGGTGGCCTGGCGCCGCTGCACTCCGGCCTGTTCTTCACGACGCTCCTTCCGATCCGCCTGCTGCAGGTGCTCGTCGAACGGCTCGTGCCGAGCGCACGGGAGGGGGCGTCCGGGCTCGCCACCTGGCGCGGCAGGGAATTCACGGCGCGCGTGCTCGCGCTGGTGCTGGAGTGGGACGGCCGCGCGGCGCTCGCGCTGCTGGCGGCCGGCGTCCGGGTGCCCGGCCTCTCGACGTTCGCGATATGCCGGACGTCTGCCTAGTCGTCCCCTGCTACAACGAGGAGCGGCGGCTTCCGCAGGCCGCGCTGCTGGCGTTCCTCGACAGCCATCCGCACGTCGTACTCTGCCTCGTGGACGACGGCAGCCGCGACGGCACGCTCGGGGTGCTGCGCGGGCTCGAGGCCCAGCGGCCCGGACGCGTCATCGTGGTGCCGCTCTCGCCCAACGGCGGGAAGGCCGGGGCGGTGCGCGCGGGCGTCCTCGCGGCCGTCGCCGCTGGGCCATGGCCGATCATCGGGTTCTGGGACGCCGACCTGTCCACGCCCCTCGCTGAGATGGATCGCCTCCTCGCGGTGCTCCGTGATACGCCGGGGTGCCGGCTGGTGATGGGCTCCCGGGTGAAGCGCCTCGGGTCGCGCATCGAACGACGCCTGCAGCGGCACGTGCTCGGGCGCCTGTTCGCAGCGCTCGCGAGCGGGATTCTCGGGCTGTCGGTGTACGACTCGCAGTGCGGTGCCAAGCTGTTCCACCGCGACCTGGTGGGCGTCCTGTTCGACGAGCCGTTCATCACCCGGTGGCTGTTCGACCTGGAGATGCTCGCTCGCCTCCGCAACGCGATCGGAGCCTCGGCCATGGACATGGTTCGCGAAGTGCCGCTGCTCGAGTGGCACGAAGTCGGGGGCTCGAAGCTCGGCGTCGGCGAGATGGTCGGCGTTCCGCTCGAGTTGCTGAAGATACGCACGCGCTACAACGTGCGACGGGCCTGATCCGCCACCGTCCCTGAGTCGGGCGTGCGAAGGAGCCACACGCCGCGGAGCACCAGCGAGGTCGGCGCGGGCCCGATCGCTGGTGCCGCGCTGCTACAACAGATCGAGCAGGCGCCCTGACACGACCTCCGCGCCTGTCGCCGCCATCGTGCCGGGCGGCTCGGGCTGCGCCAGCAGCGCTCCTATGCCCTCGCCCCAGCGTCCAGCGACCGCATCGTCGTGCGGCAGCACCCGGCAGCGGATCACGGCCGGCAGGTCCCGCATCATGACGTCCTGTTCCGGGAATCGACCGCGGAGCGCGAACAGCAGTGCCACCCGGTTCGCGATGCATTCCGAGACGATGCCGTAGCCCAGCTTCGATACGGCGACGTCGCACGCCGCGAGGAGGTCCGTGTAGCTGACGCCGCGGTCGCGCAGGGTCGCGGCCTGGACGACATGCATGGCGGGGTGCGTGGCGTCGCCCGGCCGCACCTCGTAGTCGGTCGCGACCAGCAGGAACGATCCGTCCGCTGCCGCCGAAGGAAGCGAGACGCCGCTGCGGTGGCCGCCGAAGGTCGCGAGAACGATCGGGCGGCTGCGGGGGAGCCCGAGCCGGGTTCGTGCGTCCTCCGGCGACAGGTGCGCACGCCGCGCGACCAGCGGCACATCCTCGACGTGCGCCATCGTCTCGAATCCGCCGGCGAAGGGCAGGCGCAGGGCCAGGGAGGTCCGGGCGTACGCGTCCGCGATGCGCGCACGGACATGCGGCGCCGCCTCGTCGAACAGGGGGTAGCCCCCGTAGATCCAGTCCCATGTGAAGTTGCTGACGACCACCGCCGGGATCCCGGCCTGGTGCGCAGCGGCGCAGGCGAGCGGCGGGGCATCGGCGACGACCAGCCGGGCCTCGAGTTCCCGCAGGAGCGCGCACTCGACGCCCACGCGCGCGTCGAAGCCTTGATAGAACGCGTCAGCCTCGCGGACCGACGCCTGCTCGTCCACGCGAAGGCCGTCGGGCTGCACCACGCCCGTGTCGGTTGCGCCGTCGACGATGGTGGCGGGAACCTCGAGGGTTCCCTCGATGAACCAGCGCGGCACCGCGGTCCGGATTACGAGCGGGAGCGCCGGCGCCCGGCGGCCAAGCGCGTTGACAACCTGCACGGCACGTGCGGCGTGCCCGAACCCGTGGCCCGAGATGTAGAAGACGACGCTCACGCTTGGCGCGGGAGCGCCACCGCCAGCACGTCTTCCAGCGTGGCGGCGGGCACGAAGGTCATCTCCTCCTTCACCTCCGGCGGGAGTTCCGCGATGTCCGCCTGGTTGCGCGACGGGAGGATGAACGTCCTGATGCCGAAGCGCTTGGCGGCGAGCGCCTTCTCGCGGATGCCGCCTACGGGCAGCACGAGCCCGCTCAGGGTGATCTCGCCCGTCATGGCCACGTCCTCGCGCACCTTCTGGCCGCGAAGGGCCGAGACGATGGCCGTGGCCATGGTGACCCCGGCAGACGGGCCGTCCTTCGGAATGGCTCCCGCCGGCACGTGCACGTGGAGGTCGTGCGTGTCCATGAACGCGGGATCCACGCCCAGCGTGGCCGCCGACGAGCGGATGTGGCTGACCGCCGCCCGGGCCGACTCCTGCATCACGTTTCCAAGCTGGCCGGTGAGGGTGAGGTTGTGGTGACCGGAGGGGAGCAGGCTGGCTTCGACGAACAGCACGTCGCCGCCCACTTCCGTCCAGGCCACGCCCGTTGCCACACCGGGCCGCGAGACGCGGAAGGACACCTCCTGCAGGAAGCGTGGCGGACCGAGGTAGTCGGGCAGATCGTCGGCCGTGATCGTCGTTGCGTCCACCGTCGAGGACGTGTCGGCGGATGTCGCCGCGACCCGTGCGGCGACCTTCCGCGCCACCGTACCGACCTGGCGTTCGAGGCTGCGCACGCCGGCTTCGCGCGTGTAGTCGCTGGCGATGCGCCGCAGCGCCGCGTCGTCGAAGCGGACGTGGTCGGCCGCCAGGCCGTGCTCCGTGAGCTGGCGCGGCACCAGGTAGCGTCGCGCGATATTGAGCTTCTCCTCCTCGCTGTAGCCGGAGAGCTGGATGATTTCCATGCGGTCCAGCAACGCCGGGTGCATCGTCCCCAGCTGGTTCGACGTGGCGATGAAGAGCACCCGCGAGAGGTCGATGTTGATCTCGAGATAGTGATCGCGGAACGAGTTGTTCTGCGCCGGGTCGAGGACCTCGAGGAGCGCCGCCGCCGGGTCGCCCTGGTAACCCGCGCTGATCTTGTCCATCTCGTCGAGCATGAACACTGGGTTCATCGCGCCGGCCTGCTTCAGCGCCTGCACGATCCGACCGGGAATCGCGCCGATGTACGTGCGGCGGTGCCCGCGGATCTCGGCCTCGTCCCGGACTCCGCCGAGCGAGATCCGCACGAACTTGCGGTTCATGGCACGGGCGATGGACTGGCCAAGTGACGTCTTGCCGACGCCGGGCGGCCCGACGAAGCAGAGGATCGGGCCCTTCATGGCCAGCGAGCCGCTCTGCTGCGCCTTCAGCTTCTGCACCGCGAGGTATTCGACGATGCGCTCCTTCACCTTGTCGAGGTCGTAGTGGTCCTCGTCCAGCACCTGACGCGCCGCCACCGGGTCGAGCCGATCCTCGGTGGTCCTTGACCACGGCACGTCGAGCACCCAGTCGAGATAGGTGCGGATCATCTGGTACTCGGGCGAACTCGGGCCCATACGTTCGAGGCGATCCACCTCGCGCAGGGCGGCGGCGTTCACGTGCTCGGGCAGGCTGGCGTCGGCGAGACGACGGCGCAGGTCCTGCGCTTCGGGCTTCTCGCCCTCGCCGAGTTCCTCCTGGATCGCCTTCATCTGCTGGCGGAGGTAGTACTGCCGCTGCGCGTCGGTCATCTCCTGCTGCGCGGCCGACTCGATCTTGCCCTTGAGCTCGAGGAGCGCGATCTCGCGGTTGAGCGCGGCGGCCACCGCCTGCAGTTTGTCGAGCAGCCGGTCGGTCTCGAGAATCTGCTGTTTCTCCTCGGCCTTCATGTCGAGGAGGCTCGAGAGCAAATACGCCAGGCGCAGCGGGTCGTCGATTCCGCCGACCATGGTGCGCAGTTCCTGCGAGAGCCCGCTGGTGACCGACAGCGCCCGGTCGATCAGTTCCTGCAGGCGTCGCATGTAGGCATCGACTTCGATCGTGCGCTCGGTGTCCTCCGGGGCGGGCTGCACCGTGGCTCGCAGGGCCAGGCCGGCGCGCGTGATCAGGTCGGCTCGTGCCCGGGCCACGCCCTCCACGATCACGTGGACGCCGCCATTGGGCACCTTGGCCATCTGGCGGATGGCCGCGATGGTGCCAAGGGTCTTCAGGTCAGGGGGCTGGGGGTCGTCGGTCTCCGTCGTCTGGAGCGTCAGGAACAGCAGGCGGTCGTTGGCCAGCGCGCGGTTGACCGCCTCGATCGAGTGCGGCCTGGAAATAGCGAGCGGCTGCAGCGTGAGCGGAAAGACGACGGTTTCACGCAGCGCGAGCGTCGGCAGTTCGCTGGGGTAGGTGCGAGCGGAGTCGGTCGCCATAGTGACAGGATAGTATGACCGGCTGCGCGCGGCGCGCCTGGCGGCGCGTCGGGCACGGCTCAGTAGAGGAACGGCACGATCCGCCAGCGGACGGCTGCACGGTACGTGTCGTAGCGCGACCCGAACTGACGCCGCAGTCCAGCCTCCTCGTACGGCACCGCAACGCAGAGATACGCGGTCGAGACGCCGAAGAAGAGAAGCCGGTCGGCCGTCATGTGCGGCGTGGCGCCGAACACGAGCACCCAGCCGAGATAGATCGGGTGCCGGACGAGCGCGTACGGGCCGCGGACCTGCAGGGGCTCGCCCGCGCGCGTGGGCACAAGCCCGGCCAGCTCGGCGACGCGAATGCGTCGTACGGCCAGCACCAGCACGACGAGCCCCGCCAGTTGCAGCAGGCGCAGCACGGCCGCGGGGATGCCGCGCAGGGCGTACACCGTGCCGCCAACGGGCTGCCACAGGAGGCAGACCCCGATCAGCAGCACGCTCGCGGTCCACACGTAGGAGGTCCGTACCAGGTCGGGCGGAACGTGCGACGCGAGCCAGCGTTGCGGGCCGGGCCTGGCCAACGCGCTGTGGTGCAGCGCAAAGGCGGTGAACAGGGCGAGGTCGAGCGCGGCGGCTCGTGCGCTCAGCGGCCCCGCGGCGCGCCCCGCCACGATCGTCCACCACCACGCCAGCAGCCCGAGCGACGCGGCGAAGATGCCGAGCCCGCTTACCTGTAACGTCCGCGCCCACATGTGCCGTGTCCCCCGTGGCCGTCGAAGCCGTCCATCACGCGACCTTCGACAGGAAGCCCGCGCCCCGCAGGAAGCCCGCGTCGCCGCAAGGAGCTCGCACAGCCGCCCGCGCCGCCGGTGCCGATGGGGGGCATGGCGGCGCCCGGGTGGCAGCTGTGCGGGACTTGCCGCAGGGCAATGCTATAAGGGTTCCATGGTCCCGCGAGTGGTCGTGACGGGTATCGGCACCGTGTCGCCGTTCGGCGTCGGTCGGGAGACGTTCTGGCAGGCGGTCAGTCGCGGCTGCAGCGGCACCCGGACGATCACGGAGTTCGACCCGTCCGACCTCGGCTGCCGCGTGGCGGCCCCCGTTACCGGCGTCTCGATTGACGATGTGCCACCGGTTGCGGGCGATGACATCTGGGATGCCGACTACCGCGCCGATCCCAAGCGGTATTCCCGTGCGGCGCTGATTGGCGTCATCGCGGCGCGCGAGGCGTGGAACGATGCCGGCCTGCGCGTCGGCGAGCCGGGGGCGGCGGTCATCATCGGCAGCGGCGGCGGAGGCATCGACGTCGGCGAGCGGCAGTACCACGACTTCTTCGTCGAGCGTGGCCGCAAGGTCACCCCGTACGCGATCCCGATCTCGATCGTGGGCATGATGTCGAGCGAGATTTCCATCTCGTTGCGCGTGCACGGGCTGAGCCACGTCCTCTCCTGCGGCTGCACCAGTTCCACGGACGCGATCGGCTACGCCGCCGCGTCGATTCGGGCCGGCGAGGCCGAGGTGGTGCTCACCGGCGGCGCGGACGCCTGCGTCACGCCCGGCATGATGTTCGGGTTCTCGCGCATGCGGGTCGTGTCGATGGCCTACAACGACGAGCCGCAGACGGCGTCGCGCCCGTTCGACCGTGGCCGCGACGGCTTCGTCCTCGGCGAGGGCGCGTGGATGATGACGCTCGAGCGCGAGGACCGGGCCCGCGCGCGCGGCGCCACGATCTACGCCTCCATCGAGGGCTACGGCTCCACGTGCGACGCCTGGCACCGGGTGCAGATGGCCCCTTCCGGCGTCGAGATCGTGCGGGCCATGCGGATGGCCATCGACCGCTCGGGGCGCCGGGTCGAGGACATCGGCTACGTCAACTTCCACGGCACGTCCACGCAGCTCAACGACGCCGTTGAATCGCGCTGCGTACGCGAACTCTTCGGCACACACGCCGAGCGGCTCGCCGGCTCGTCCACCAAGTCGATGATCGGTCATCCGCAGGGCGCGAGCGGGGCGGCCGGCGTGGTGACCTCCGTCCTCGCGCTCCATCACGGCTTCCTGCCGCCCACCATCAACCAGCGGGATCCGGACCCCGCGTGCGACCTGGACTACATCCCGAACCACGGCCGTGCGGTGCAGGTGGACGCGGCGCTCTGCAACTGCCTGGGGTTCGGGTCGAAGAACAGCACGCTCGTGGTCGGACGCGCGGGGTAGCCACGGGTGGCGCTTGCGAATGAGCGAATCGACGTCCCGGTCCGTGTCGCCTGACGTCCTGATCGTCGGAGCGGGTCCAGCGGGAGCGGTGGCCGCGCTGGTGCTGGCGCGGGCTGGTGTCAGGGTGCACGTGCTCGAGCGGGCGACCTTACCCAGGCCCAAGCTGTGTGGCGACAGCCTCAATCCCGGGGCGCTCGCCCTGCTCGACCGCCTGGGGATCGGCGACGCGGTTCGGCCGCTCGGCGTGCCCATCACCGGCATGCTCGTCACGGGCTCCTCGGTGGCAGTGGACGCGCCATACCCCCAGGGGATCGCGGGTCTGGTCATCCGCCGTGACCGGCTCGATCACGCGCTCGTCTCGGCTGCCGTGTGCGCCGGCGCGACGCTGGATGAGGGCGTGACCGTGCGCCAGGCGGTGGTGGAGGATGCGCGCGACGGACGTGTGCTGGCCGTAGGCGGCGTGACCGCCTCGACGCGCGACGGCGCGGTGACGAGCTACCGTGCTCCCGTCACGATTGCCGCTGACGGCCGCCGATCGACCCTGGCGTTTGCGCTCGGCCTGGCGTCGCACCCTGCCGCCCCTCGACGCTGGGCGGTCGGTGCGTACATGTCGGGCATCGACGCGACGCCCGCGCGCGGCGAGATGCACATCAGGGACGGACACTACATCGGCGTGGCACCAACCCTCGGCGGCGGCGCGAACGTCTGCGTCGTTCAGTCGGTGACGTCGAACGTGCAGGGCGCCCCGCTCCGGGATCCCGCGGCCCTGCTTCGGACCACTCTGGAGAACGACCCGCAACTGCGCGAGCGCTGTGGCGACCTCCGCTGCGTGACGCCGCCCGTCACGCTCGGCCCACTGGCCGTGGACGCCGTCCCACACCGCCGTCCGCCGGACGGGCTGCTGCTGGCGGGGGATGCGTCGGGGTTCATCGACCCCATGACCGGCGACGGCATGCGCTTCGCCATGCGTGGCGGGGAACTCGCGGCCGAGGCGGCGCTCCGCGCGCTCGCGGGCGGCTGGAACGGCGTACACGACTGGCTGACCGCCGCCCGCCGCCGGGAGTTCGCGGGCAAGTGGCGGATGAACGTCGCGCTGCGGTCGCTCGTGGGCTCGCGTGCGGGGGTCGCCGGCGCCACGCTCGGTGCGCGCGTCGCCCCGTCGGTCCTGCGCGCGCTCGTCACCTATGCGAGCGACTGCCGCGTGACGGCGAGGACCTGACATGGCGCGGCTCGTCGTGTGGCTCGTGCTGGTGGCCGCGCTGATGCTCGTCGAAGCGGCGCGGGCCGCGCGCAACGAGGCGGCGCAGCGCGCACGCGGCGGCATCGAGCCACCGGACGACGTGTATCGCCTGATGCAGGTGGCGTATCCCGCGGTGTTTCTTCTGATGATCGGCGAAGGCGCACTGCTGGAGCCGCCACCGCTGCCCGCTGTCCTGGGCGGTGCGGCCGTGTTCGCCGTCGGGAAGGCCATCAAGTGGTGGGCGATCCTCACGCTCGGAACGCGCTGGACGTTCCGCGTCATCGTGGTGCCCGGCATGACGCTCGCCAGCGGCGGACCCTATCGCCTGATGCGCCATCCCAACTACGTGGGCGTGATCGGCGAACTGGTCGGCACGGCGCTCCTCGCTGGTGCTCCTGTGACGGGCGTGCTGGGCACAGCCTTTTTCTCGTGGCTCATGGTCCAGCGCGTACGGGTCGAGGAGCGCGCGCTGGATGCTATACTCCGCCGACCCTGATCCTGCGCGTGGGCACCTGCCGCGCGTCCGGGTGCCTCCCGCGGTTTCATGTCAGCACCAGCCGTCACACCACCACCCGAGCGCGAGGACCTTCCGGTCGTTCCACGGTGGGTGAGGGCCGCCGACACCATCACCATCGTCCTCATCCTGCTCGCGGGGGTCATCGCCGCATGGGGTGGGTTCCGCGAGCGGATCGGGGCGACGCGGATTGCCTTGACGTCGCCGTGGCGCATGCTGCTGCTGGCGGCGCTCGTCGCGGGCGTGCGGCACTGGCGCGTGCCGGTCCCGCCCGTCTGGGTGGACCTGCCGGCCCGCATGCTGCGCGCGCTCAGGACCCCTGCGTCGCGGACCGCATGGGGGGCGATGATCGCGACCCGGCCCGCCATCCTGTTCGTGGGCTACCTCGCGGTCGTGATGATCGGCTACCGGACGCCCGAGCCGCCGCTGCGCCTGTCCCACAACGAGGTCGAGAACCTGCAGGTGCGCTGGGACATGGCGTGGTACTTCGGCATTGCCACCGAGGGGTACCGCGTCGAGTCGAACGATCCCACCGACCAGCAGAACATCGTCTTTTTCCCCGCGTTCCCGATGCTCGTCCGGGTGGTGGCGCGGTTCCTCGGCGGCTCCACGCTGTCTTTCGTCGCGGCGGGCACCATCGTGGCGTTCGCGGCGTTCCTGTGGGGGCTCACCTACCTGTTCCGCTTTGCACGGGACGTCCTTGGTGAGGAGGATGCGGCTCGCCATGCCGTCTGGTTCATCGCGGCCTACCCGTTCGCGCTGTTCTTCAGTGCGATGTATACCGAGTCGCTCTACCTGGTTGGGGCGCTAGGGGCGTTCTACCACTTCCGCCGCCGGGAGCTTCGTGCGGCCGGTGCCTGGGGGCTGCTGGTGGGGTTGACGCGGCCCAACGGCTGCTTCGTGTCGATACCACTGGGCATCCTGGCTGTCGCCCCGTGGATGCCGCGCTGGCTGAACGGCGGTCCGATGGGCAACATCGAGCAGGCGCCGGAGCGGCGGTCGATTCGGGCGCTGGTGCCGGCCCTGGCCGCGGCGGCGATGCCTGGGGTGGGCGTGCTGTTGTACTGCGCATTCATGTGGCGCCTGACCGGCAACCCGCTGGCCTGGGCCGAGGGACACGCCGCGTGGGGCCGCCAATACGTGGGCCTCGGGGCGCTCGTGGCCGAGCGGTATCGATGGATCAGCGAGTCGGGGTTCTACGTGTACTCGTCCACCCTGCCGGGGGATCTGGTGAACGGCCTCGGCGCGCTGTTCGTGCTGGTCGCGGCCGTCCCGGTGGCGCGCCGGCTCGGCGTGGCCTACGCCGTCTTCATCCTCGTCAATATCCTGCCGCCCATGGCCGCCGGCGGACTGTTGTCCGTCGGCCGCTTCTCCTCGGTGATGTTCCCGGCCTTCGTGTGGTTCGCGGCCGTCGTGCCGCCGCGGCATCGCTCCGGCTGGCTGGCGTCGTTCATGGCGTTCCAGGCCTTCAACGCAAGCCTGTTCTACACCTGGCGCGAGCTGTTCTGAGGGGCCGGCCGGCCTCCGGGTGCGTTCGGCTTCGGGGCCGCCGCTCGGTCTGGCCGGCCACGATGCAGGCTGGCCCTGACCAGCTTGCCGCGGGTTCCTCCCCTCGCTCCGCGGCCGCCGGCGTGCTGCACACCCCGGCCATGAAGCGCTTTGCTGCCGCGGGTTCGACCGCGGTGTGCCGGCAGGCGTCTATATAATGTGCGAATGACGCGCAAGGCGCTCGGTCTCGCCGCCGCGCTGGTGCTCGGCGCAACGCTCTCCGTCGCAGTGGCCCAGTCGCGCCGGCCCGGCCCGGCGTCACCGCCGCCTCCGCAGACGCCTGCCCAGCTGGCGACGCGGGCGCTGGTCGAAGGCCGGTTCGACGAGGTCCGTACCCTCACCCAGAACGACAGGGTCGACCCGGTGATGGTGGCCATACGTGCCCGCGCCGACATCGCGCAGGGCCGGTACAGCGACGCCGAGTCGCTCCTGCGTCCTGTCGCCGAACGACAGCCCACCAGCGACGCGGCACTCGAACTCGGCATCCTGCTCCGGTTGCTGGGCAAGCCGGAGGGCACGGCCATCCTCACGCGGGTGGCGAACTCGGCGGAGGTCGCGAACCGCGCGGCCGACCTCGCGCGCGCCGCGACGGCGCTGCGGGTGATCGGCCGTTTCAACGAGGCCAACGCCGCCTACCGCGACGCCGCCACCGCGGCTCCCCGCGATCCCGCCATCCAGACAGCCTGGGGCGAGATGTTCCTCGAAGGCCGCTGTCAGACCTGCAACGCCGACGCGCTCAAGTCGTTTCAGGCTGCGCTCAAGGAGGATGCCCGGTGGGTGCCGGCACTGGTCGGCATGGCACACGCCGTGAGCGACGAGGATCCGCCGCAGGCCGTCGGGTACGCCACCAAGGCGCTCGAGATCAACCCGTCGTCGGTGGCCGCGCACCTGTTCATCGCCGCCGAGTCGACCGACGCCGGCCACCGCGACGATGCGCGCAAGGCGATTACGGCAGCCCTCGAGGTGAACCCCTCGTCGATCGAGGCGCATGCCCTCCTGGCCGCGCTCGCGTACGTCGAGGACAAGCCGAGGGAATACGACGCGGCGATGGCGAAGGTGCTGTCCATCGCCCCCAACTACGGCGAGGCGTACCGCGTCGCCGGCGAGCTGGCGGCGCACAACTACCGGTTCGACGAAGCCGTGGTGCTCGTCCGCAAGGGGCTCGCGCTCAGCCCCGGCAACCCGCGCATGCTGGCGGACCTCGGCACGCACCTGCTCCGCACGGGCGACGAAGCGGGCGCGCGGACGGCGCTCGAGCAGTCGTTCAAGGAGCATCCCTACGACGTCGTCACCTTCAACCTGCTGCAGATGATGGACACGCTCGACACGTTCGTCACCCTGCGGGACGGCGACCTGGTGATCCGCCTGCACAAGGACGAGGCACCGGTGCTGGGCGACGCAACGGTGGCGCTGGCGCGCCAGGCGCTGGACACGCTGTCGCAGCGCTACAACTTCACGCCGAAGGGGCCCATCCTCGTCGAGATGTTCCCGAAGCACGACGACTTCGCCGTCCGCAACGTGGGCCTGCCGGGCATGATCGGCGCGCTCGGCGCCTGCTTCGGGCGCGTCGTGACGCTCGATTCGCCGCGGGCGCGCCCGCCGGGTGAGTTCCAGTGGGAGGCGACGCTCTGGCACGAGCTCGCGCACGTCGTCACGCTGCAGATGTCCAACCAGCGCGTGCCGCGCTGGCTCACCGAGGGCATCTCCGAGTACGAGGAGAAGGTTGCGCGCCCCGACTGGGCCCGCGGCATGGACGTGGAGTTCGCCGCACGCCTCAACAAGGGTGAGACGCTGAAGCTGGAGACGCTCAACTCGGCGTTCCAGGATCCTCGGACCATCGGCCTCGCGTACTTCCAGGCGTCGCTCCTGGTCGAGCACATCGTCGACACGTACGGCGCGCCCGCGATGCACCGCCTGCTGCGTGCCTACGGGGAGGGGATGGAAACGAACGCCGCGATGCGGAGCGCCCTGGGAGCCGACCTGGGCCAGATGCAGGAGGCGTTCGACGCGCGGATGGAGAAGAAGTACGGCGCCATTCGTGCCGCGCTCAAGGAGCCGCCGAAGGACGTCAACCTGCCGCGCATGCCGCTGGCGGAGCTGAAGAAGTACGTCGAGGCCAACGAAGGCAGCTATCTCGCCCAGATGGCGCTCGGAGTCCAGCTGCGCAAGGCCGGGGAGCTCGACGACGCCGCGGCCGCGTTCCGCAAGGCTGCGGCGCTGGTGCCGATCGTGACCGGCGATGACAGCGCGCACAACCTGCTCGCGGAAGTGGAGCTGGAGCGCAAGAACACCCAGGCGGCGCTCCAGGCGCTCGAGGGGCTGGTCTCGAACGACTTCAACAACATCACCGCGGCGCGGCGGCTGGCCGAACTGCTCAAGGACACGGGTGCGACCGACCCGGCGCAGTTCGAGCCGGTGTATCGGCGCATCGTGGCGATCGATCCGTTCGACATCGACGCCCGCGCCTCGCTGGGGCGCGTGCTGATGCAGCGGCGCCAGCCGGCGGCGGCGGTTCCCCAGTTCAAGGCGGTTGTCGCGCTCAAGCCGGTGGACCAGGCGGCTGCCTTCACCGACCTGGCCGAGAGCTACTACGCGAGCGGGAAGCCCGCGGACGCGCGGCGGCAGACGCTGGCCGCGCTGGAAATCGCGCCGAGCTACGAGCGCGCCCAGGACCTGCTGCTGAAAATCGCCGAGGCGCGGCCGTGACACGCGCGCGCGGGCGGCTGCTGCTCCTGACAGCCGTGCTCGCCTTCACGCTCGTGCCGGCCCTGCAGCCCCCGGTGGGCGCCCAGCTGCCCACGGGTGCCGACGACCGGTTCGCCGGCCTGCAGTGGCGCTTCGTACGCATCAAGTACCACTACACGACCGAGGGCACCAACGCACAGCAGGACTTCTACGGCGAGCCGTGGCTCATCGACGGGCCCGCGGCGGAGCAGAACCTCTCGCGACGCATCAAGACGGCCACGGCCATCGACGTGCTCGACCCGATCGTCCTCACGCTGGACGATCCGCGCCTGTTCCAGAATCCCTGGATCTATTTCGTCGAGCCGGGCAACCTCCGACTCACCGAGTCGGATGCCAGGACCCTGCGCGAGTTCCTGCTGCGGGGGGGCACCGCCTTCTTCGACGACTTCCACGGGCCGTACGAGTGGGAACACTTCGCGAAGGAGATGAAGAAGGTGTTTCCCGATCGCGAGATCGTCGACTTCCCGAAGGATCATCCGGTCTTCAGCGCGTTCTACAAGCTCGATGGGTATCCGCAGGTGGCCGGCCTGGGTTCGTTCATGGCGGGCCGGAGCTGGGAGAAGGGGGGCTTCGTCGCCCGCCTCAGGACCATCTTCGACGATGCGAACCGTCCGATGCTGTACGTGAACTGGAACACCGACATGGGCGACGGCTGGGAGTGGTCCAATGCGGAGGACTATCCCGGGTACCTCAAGTACACCTCGCTCGCGTACCGCATGGCCATCAACGAAGTGGTCTACTCGCTGACCCACTGAGAGGAGAGCGTTTGGAGTCACAGTCGAACACCGGCATCGCCGGCGTGGAGCGCGTCGCCGAGGGGCGGGCGCGCATCCTCTCGGAGCTCCGCAAGGTCATCGTCGGCCAGGACGACGTCGTGGACCAGGTGCTGATTGCGCTGTTCACCGGCGGGCACTGCCTGATCACCGGTGTGCCTGGGCTCGCGAAGACGCTGCTGATCCGCACGCTCGCGGACATCCTCGACCTGGACTTCAAGCGCATCCAGTTCACGCCCGACCTCATGCCGTCGGACATCACCGGCACCGAGATCCTCGACGAGGATGCCGGCGGCCGCCGTCTCCGCTTCGTGAAGGGGCCGATCTTCGCGCAGATCATCCTCGCGGACGAGATCAACCGCACGCCCCCCAAGACCCAGGCGGCGCTGCTCGAGGCGATGCAGGAGTACCACGTCACCGCTGCCGGGCGGACCTACGAGCTGGAGCAGCCGTTCTTCGTGCTCGCCACGCAGAACCCCATCGAGCTGGAGGGCACCTATCCCCTGCCCGAGGCGCAGCTCGATCGCTTCATGTTCAACATCGTCATCGACTACCTGAACGAGGATGACGAGGTGGCGGTGGTGACCCAGACCACCGGTGCGAAACGCGTGAAGCCCGAGCGTGTGATGACCGGGCCCGACATCCTCCGCTTCCAGGAACTGGCGCGCGAGGTGGTGATCGCCGAGGAGGTGGCGCGCTACGCCGTGCGCCTCGTGGATGCGTCACGACCAGGCCGGCCCGGCGTGCCGGACTTCGTCGACAAATGGGTGAAGTGGGGCGCCGGCCTTCGCGCCTCGCAGGCGCTGGTACGCGGCGCCAAGGCGCGGGCGCTGATGCACGGGCGCTATCACGTGTCGATCAAGGACATCCAGGCGCTCGCCAAGCCGATCCTGCGCCACCGGGTGATGACGAACTTCTACGCCGAGTCCGAGCGGATCACCTCTGACACGATCGTCGAGCGCCTCCTCGAAACGGTGCCGGTGCCGAAGAGCGGGATGTAGGCGATGGCCCAGCGCGCGTCCGGACGGCAGTTCCTCGACCCGGCGGTCGTCGCGCGTCTGGGCACGCTCGAACTGCGGGCCCGGACGATCGTCGAGGGTTTCCTGTCCGGCCTCCACCGCAGCCCCTTCAAGGGGTTCAGCGTCGAGTTCGCCGAGTACCGCCAGTACATGCCCGGCGACGACCTGTCCACGATCGACTGGAAGGTCTACGCGCGCAGCGACCGTCACTACGTGAAGAAGTTCGAGGAGGAGACGAACCTCGACTGCCACGTGCTGCTCGACGTGAGCGGATCGATGGGATACGGCTCGCGCGGACTGACGAAGTTCCAGTACGCCCAGTGCCTCGCGGCGTCCCTGGCCTACCTGCTGAACCGCCAGCGCGACGGCATCGGCCTGACGGCGTTCGACGACGCGATTGTCGGGATGCTGCCGCCGAGTGCCCGGCCTGGCCACCTGCGGGCGATGCTCGTGACGCTCGAGCGGCTGCAGCTCGGCGCGCACACGAACTGCTCGAAGCCGATGCACCAGCTCGCGACCTCCATCTCCAAGCGCGGCATGGTGGTGCTCATCTCCGATCTCTTCGACGACCCCGACCGGGTGGTGCGCGGGCTCAAGCACTTCCAGTTCCGCGGCACGGAGGTCGTGGTGTTCCACGTCCTCGACCCGCACGAGCTCGAGTTTCCGTTCGAGCGGGCGACACGGTTCGAAGACATGGAGACGCAGGCCGAGTTGATGGCCGTGCCGGCGCTCGTGCGCGAGCACTACCGGCGGGAGATGGACGCACTGATCGCGCGGTATCGTCGCGACCTGGGCGGTGCGGGCATCGACTACCACCTGCTCACGACGGCCGACCCGCTCGAACTTGCGCTGATGCAGTACATCCACACACGGGAGCGGACGCTGTAATGAGCTTCCTCTCGCCGCTGTTCCTGCTGGGCGCCCTCGCCGCTGCCGTGCCGGTGCTGCTGCACCTGCTGCGGCGGCAGCCTGAGGAACGCGTGCGGTTCTCGGCGGTGCACCTGCTGAAGCAGGCGCCCGTGGAGCACACCAGCCGCCGCCGCCTGCGCCAGCTGCTGCTGCTCGCGCTGCGGGTGTCGGCGCTCCTGCTGCTGGCCCTCGCCTTCGCGCGCCCGTTCTTCGCCTCCGGGCTGGCGGGGACCGGTGCCACCACCGTTGTCGCGCTCGACACCTCCGCCAGTCTCACGGCACCCGGACGCTTCGAGCGGGCGCAGCAGCTGGCCCGCGAGGCGCTCGATGGCGCGCCCGCCGGCCACCTCGTGGCCGTGGTCACCTTTGCGGACGGCGCTCAGGTGGCTGCGCCGCCGTCACCCGACCGGGGGGCCGCGCGGAGCGCGATTGCCGCAGCCTCGGCTGCCGCCGGCGCGACGAGCTATCGCACGGCGTTGCATGCTGCCGCCGACCTGCTGCGCGGGCAACCCGGCACGGTGGTGGTCGTGACCGATCTCCAGGAAACCGGCTGGGACACGGGCGACCAGGTGACGGTGCCATCCACGACGCGCGTTGAGGTTGTGGACGTCGGTGCGCCGCCGCCGAATCTGGCGGTGACCAGCGTGCGGGCCGCCGGGGAGCGGCTGTCCGCGGTGGTGCAGAACGCGGGGGAGGCCGCGGTGACGGCGCGCGTGCACCTCGAGGTACAGGATGGAGGAAATCCGAGCCAGCCTGCTCGGACGGTCGCGGAGACGACGGTGCCGGTGGGCGCCGGGCAGTCGACGCCGGTGAGCTTCCCGCTGCCCGCCGGGCGCTGGGCAGCCGTGCGGGTGGACGATGCGAGTGGGGCCCAGGCGGACAACGTGCGCTACGTCGTACTGGACGAGCAGGCGCGCCCCTCCGTGCTCATCGTCACGTCCGCGGGCGACCTGTCGCGTGAGGCGTTCTACGTGGAGCAGGCGCTGCTTGCGCCGGGCGCCGATGGCCGCGCGTACGCGTCCGAGGGCGCAGCTGCTGCGGACCTTGCCGGCTGGGAACAGGCCCGGCTGGACCGCCACACCGCCGTGATCCTGTTCTCGACCAAGGGGCTGGAACACCGTGGGCGGCAGGTGCTCACCGCGTATCTGCAGAACGGAGGCGGCCTGCTCGTCGCGGCGGGTCCGGACGTGGACGGCGACGTGCTCGATGAGGTGCTGGGTGGCGCGCGCGCCGGCGTGGTCCCCGAGGGTGCCGCACCAAAGGACAGGGCATCGCGGACGTGGGCCGCGAGCGACGTGCGCCACCCGATTGTCCGGGCGTTCGGCGCACAGGGCGGCGCGCTCGGCCTCGTGCGGTTCCAGCGCGTGGCCACCCTGCGGCCGTCGGGCTGCCAGATCCTGGCGCGATTCACGACGGGCGACGCGGCGCTGCTCGATTGCCCGGCGGGCGAGGGCCACGCCGTCGTCGTCGCGTCGGACCTCGACAACCGCGGCAACGACTTCCCGCTGCACGCCTCCTTCGTGCCCTTCGTGCACGAGACGGTGCGGTATCTCGCGGGCGGGCAGCGTCGCTCGGCGGACTACCTCGTGGCCGACGTGCCGGCCGGCGTCCCGGCGGTGCCCGGGGTGGCGACCATCGGAGCCGGGCCGGCGTCGCAGATGGTTGCCGTCAACGTCGACCCTTCCGAAGCCGACCCCGGTCGGTTGACGACCGAGGAGTTCCTGACGGCGGTGTCGCCGCTCGCCGAGCCGGCCGGAGCCGCCGCGTCCCTGCAGGCGCGGGAACAGGAAGAGCGTCAACACATCTGGCAATATGTGCTGATGGCGATGCTGCTGGTGCTGCTGGCCGAAGGCGTGCTCGCAGCGAGGATTGTGTGAGGCGATGATGGAGCAGTTTCAGCCCATCCAGGACCTGCTCGACCGCGTGCGTGCCCGCTGGCGCCGCCGGGTCGTCCTGGGTGTGGCCGCCCGTGCGGCCCTCGGCGCGTCAGCGGCGATCGCGCTGGCGGCGCTCCTCGGCAGCGTCTGGTCGCGTACGCCTGCGATGCTGATCGCCGCCGGTGTCGCGGGGCTGCTCGGGTGCCTGGTGGCGTTCGCCTGGGCGGTATGGCCCGCGCGCCGGATCCCATCCGATCGCCGCGTGGCGCGGTTCATCGAAGAGTCCGCGCCCGCGCTCGACGAACGGCTGGTCAGCGCACTCGAGGTGGCGCAGCGGAACGGGTCGGGCGATCAGCCCGGGCTTGCCGCGACCATGGTTGAGGATGCCGCGCGTGCGGCGGCATCGGTCGATCCCGCGTCGGTCATCACGCGCGAGATGCTGAGCGGCGCCTGGCTGCGCGCCGCCTCGATGCTGGTCCTGCTCGGCGCGGTGCTGTTCGTCTCGAGGGACGTCGTGCGCCGCTCGTACGATGCCACGACGCTCGCGCTGTTCCCGTCCCGCATCGCGCTTGCCGTCACTCCCGGCGACGCACGCGTACGCGCCGGGTCGGCGCTGACCGTCGAGGCGCGGCTGGTGGGAAATCGCGCGCCGGTCGTGGCGCAGTTGCTCAGGGCGCCGCAGGGCAGCGACGACTGGCAGCCCACCGAGATGCCGGGCGACGGTGAGGGGCGGTTCCGGCTGGACCTCGAGGGCCTCACCAACTCGTTCCGGTACCGGGTGCTTGCCGGGGCCGCCGGTTCTCGGGTGTTCGACGTCGCGGTCGTGCGACCGCCGCGCGTCGCGCGAATCGACGTCGAGTACGCCTACCCGGCTGCGCTGGCGCTGCCGCCACGCATCGAGGAGGACAGCGGCGACATCTACGCGCCGGCCGGCACCGACGTCCGGGTGCTGGTGCACACCGAGGAGCCAGTCGCCACCGGCCGCATGGAACTGGGGGACGGACAGCCGGCGCTCCCCTTCAGTGCCGAGGCGCCCACGCTGCTCACGGCACGCCTCCGGGTCAGTGAGAACGGGTCCTACCGTGTTGCGCTCGCCGATGCCGAGGGCATGTCCTCGCGCGGCGAGACCGAGTACTTCATCCGCATCCTGGACGACCGGCCCCCCGAGGTACACATCGTGCGGCCGGCGAGCGATCGCCGCGTGACACGCCTCGAGGAAGTGGAGATCGCCGCCGAGGCGCAGGACGACTTCGGGGTTGGTGCGCTGGACCTCGTGTACTCCGTGAAGGGCGGGCCCGAGAAGGTGGTGCCGCTCGGGATCCCGCCGCGTTCGACGTCGGTGACCGGGCGGTACCTGATGTATGTCGAGGACCTCGACGTCGCGCCCGGCGACTTCGTCAGCTACTACGTGCGCGCGCGCGACCTGCCGCGCGGCAAGCGGCCGAGCGAGTCGCGCAGCGACATCTTCTTCCTCGAGGTGAAGTCGTTCGAGGAGGAGTTCACGCTGGCGCAGACGCAGGCGGCGATGGGCGGCGGCAGCGGCAACCCGCAGCTCGACGACCTGGTGGCCGCGCAGAAGGAAGTGATCGTCGCGACCTTCAAGCTCGATCGCCGGTCGCGGGACGCGCAGGGGGCTCGGTCCCCGCAGGACATCCGGGCCGTCGCGAAGGCCGAGAGCGACCTGCGGGTCCGCGTCGAGCAGACCGCGAGCGCCTTCCGCACGTCGACGCTGCGCGACCCTCGGCGCAGCCGCGCCACTCGTCCGGCCAATGGACCGCCCATTCCGCCGTCCCCACCGCCGCAGCCGGGCGCCCCGCGCGCGGGGCAGACCATGCCGGAAGAGGATGCGATGACGCGGGCGTCCAACGCGATGGGCCGCGCCGTCGACACGCTCAACGCCCTGAAGACCGGCGATGCGCTGCCTCCCGAAATGGAGGCGCTCAACGCGCTGCTGAAGGCGCAGTCCGACGTCAGGAAGCGGCAGATCCAGCAGCAGCAGGCGGGCGGCGGCGCTGGAGGCAATCGATCCACGGAGGATCTGTCCAGCCTGTTCGATCGTGAGCTGGCGAAGAACCAGCAGACCAACTACGAGAACCGCACGAGCGCCGAGCAGAAGGACGAAGAGAAGCGCACGCCTGCCGACCAGGTGAAGGACCTGGCCCGCCGGCAGGATGAACTGGTCCGCCGGCAGCAGGATCTCGCGCGCAACCGGAACGGTCTCACGCCCGAGGCCGCGAAGCGCGAACTCGAGAAGCTGTCGCGCGAGCAGGAGGAACTGCGCCAGCGGGCGGAGCAGGTTGCGCAGCAGCTGGCCCGGCAGCAGGGCGACCAGCCGCAGGGTGGCCAGCAGCAGGGGCAGCGCGGCGAGCAGCAGGCGGGCCAGCAGCAGCCCGGCGGCGAGCAGAGTGGCGGTCAGCAGAGTGGTGGTCAGCAGGGGCAGCCGGGCCAGCAGTCCGGGCAGCAGGCCGGCCAGCAGGGGCAGGCCGGGCAGGCGGGTCAGCGGCGCCCGGGCGAGGGGCAGAACGCGCGGGCGGGCAGCCAGGGGAAGCCGGGGAGCCAGCAGCTGCGCGAGATCTCCGAGGAGATGCGCAGCGCCGCAAGCGACCTCGGGCGCGCAAATGCCGGCCAGGCCTCCGAACGCGCGTCGCGCGCGCTCGACCGTCTGCGCGAGCTCGAGCGGCAGCTGCAAGGGGGCACGGCCGAAGGCCGCCGCCGGGCGCTCGGCGACCTGCAGCTCGAGGCGCGCCAGCTCGCCGACGCGCAGCGGCGGATCGCATCCGAGTCGGGCCGCGCGAACGGCCCGGCCAGCGGTGATGCGCTGCGTCGCCTGGCTGGCGAGCAGGAGCGCATCGCCGACCGCCTCGAGCGCATGCAGCAGGGGCTGCGCGAGCAGTCCGCCCCAAGCCCCGGCCAGCCTGGAGGCAGCGGCCAGCGTGGCGCCGCCAACCTTCAGCAGGCCGCGTCCGATGCCGCGCGCGACATCGAACAGCAGCGTCTTGCCGAGCGCATGCAGCAGGCGGCGGAGTCGATGCGGCGGTCGGCCGATGCCCAGGCGCCGGGCGGCAGCGGCGGGGGCGCGCCGTCACCGGCGGCGACGCCGAGGCCCGACCAGTCCGGTTCGCAGGCGGAGCTGGCGCGTGCGCTCGATCGCCTGGCCGACCGGCTCAACGCGACCGACCGGCCGCAGGACGAGGAGTCGCAGCGGCTCGCCGATCAGGCGTCGCGCGCGCGTGACCTGCGCGATCGCCTGACCGACCTGAACCGACAGCTCGAGGCGCTCGATCGCCGTGCCTCCGCGGCGCGGGCAGGCGAGCAGCAGCCGGGTTCAGCCGGATCGCGTCCCGGTGATCGGGGACGATCCGCGCCGGGACAGGGCCAGTCCGGTACGAGCGGCGACGCGGCCGCCGAAACCGAGCGGCTGCGCACCGAAATCGGCCGGCAGATGCAGGACGTGCGGCAACTGCTGAACGATGCCCAGCGCGACCAGAGCACGCGCGCCGCTGGCGCCGGCGGAGCCACGTTCGAAGGCCAGGGCATGGTGCTGTCGGCGCCGGGCACGGAAGGCTTCAAGCAGGACTTTGCGCGCTGGCAGGAACTGGCGCGCCAGGTGACGCTCGCACTCGACGCGGTCGAATCGTCGGCGGCCCGCCGGCTGCAGGAGAAGACCGCCACCGACCGCCTCGCCTCGGGCGCGGACGAGGTCGTACCTGCCGAGTACCAGCAGCAGGTCGACAGCTATTTCAAGGCACTGGCGCAGAGGAAACGGCCCTGATTCAATTCGCGTCGCCGATCCCCTGGTGGCTGGCGGTGGTCGTCATCGCTGGCCTCCTCGGGGCCGCCGTCCTGTCGTATCGGCGGCCTCTCGTGCCGCTCTCGCGCGTACAGCAGGGCGTGCTGATGGCGCTGCGCGCCGCAACCCTCGGGTTCCTTCTGTTCCTCCTCTGCCGGCCAGTCCTGCTGCTGCCTCCAACGGACGGCGGCGACGTGATCTTCCCGGTGCTCGTCGACACCTCGCGCAGCATGCGCATTGCCGACGCGGACGGCAGCACGCGCCTGGCGCGTGCCCAGGCACTGCTGTCATCGTCGCTCCTGCCGGCGCTGAGCAAGGCCGGCACCGTGCAGCTGTTCGCGGTGGGCGAGGGGCTCGCCGACACGGGGCTGGACCGCCTGTCTGCCGACGCCCGCCGCAGCGACCTTCTCGGGGCGATCGCGGCCGTGAACGATCGGCTCCGCGGGCGGCAGGTCGGTGGGATCGTCGTGCTCTCCGACGGCGGCGACACGGGACGGCAGGGGCTCGACCCTGGCGGCAAGCCGGGCGCACCCGTGTATGCGGTGGGGATCGGGAGCGCCGAGGGCGTGCCCGACCGCGAGGTGGTCGCACTCGCCGCCGGGGATCCACGCATCGACCAGGCGATTGTCGACCTGCACGTCACCACGGTGCAGCACGGGTTCGCGCGCCGGCCTTACGCCGTCCGGCTGCTCGCGAACAACCAGGTGGTCGAGACGCGCGAGATAGTCCCCGTCGCTGATGGCGCACCGACCGACGTCGCATTCTCGGTGCCCGTCGATCCGCTGAACCCGACCGTCTACACCGCGGAGGTCGTCCCGGATCCCACGGAGATGATCTCCGACAACAACTCGCGAAGTGTGCTGATGAGTCCGGCGGCGCGCAAGCGCCGCGTGCTCGTCGTGGCCGGGGCCCCGGGTTACGAGCACAGTTTTCTGGCGCGGGCCCTCGCCCAGGATCCCGGCTTCGACCTTGACGCGGTCGTGCGCAAGGGCAAGGACGACGCCGGGCGTGACACGTTCCTGATCCAGGCCGGCGGTGGGCGCGGCGCGGCCCTGACCGAGGGTTTCCCGAAGACCCGGGAGGCGCTCTTCACCTACGACGCGATCCTCATCGGCAACCTCGAAGGGGACTTCTTCGGGCGCGACCAGCTGGCCCTGCTCGCCGACTTCGTCAGCGTGCGCGGAGGCGGCGCGCTGCTCGCGGGCGGCCGCTCGTTCCTGCAGCGCGGGATCGTCGGGTCGCCGCTCGAAGTCGTGCTGCCGCTCGAACTCGACGATCGGCGTGGCAACACGCCCGCGCGCATGCTGGACGGCGAGGGCGGCAGCGGTTTGCACAAGGTGACGCTCACCCCTGACGGGCTCTCGCACCCGATCATGCGGATGGGACCGGCCACTGAGGACACGCGGAAGGCGTGGGCAGACATGCCGCCGCTGGCGGCGGTGGCACCCGTCGGGGGGCCCAGACCTGGCGCCTCGGTGCTGGCCGTGACCGCATCGTCCAACGCCGGGACGGTGCCGCTGGTGGCGGTGCAGCGGTACGGCCGAGGCCGCTCGATGGTGTTCTCGGGCGAGGCGTCGTGGCGGTGGAAGATGCTGCGGCCCTCGACCGACCGCACCTACGAGTTCTTCTGGCGGCAGGCGCTCCGGTGGCTCGCGAGCGATGCCAGCGATCCGGTGGCGCTCTCGCTCGATGCCAACCCCGCCGTCGGAGACAGCGTCGGCGTGACGCTCGAGGCACGCGACGCGCAGTTCAACCCGGTGCCCGATGCGCAGGTGGAGGCCACGCTGACCCTGCCAGGCGGGGACACGCGGCCGCTGGCGCTGCGCCCGTCGGCCGGCGCGGAACACGCCGCCACGGTCGTGGCGGACACGCCCGGTCTGTACCGCATCCGCGCCGAGGCGCGAAAGGGGGCCGCGCTGCTGGGCGCAAGCGAGCGGTGGTTCCAGGCCGGCGGCAACGATCCGGAGTTCGCGGACCCGCGGCTCAACGAGGCGCTGCTCCGACGTCTGGCGCGGCGGTCAGGCGGGCAGTATGCTTCGGCATCGGACGTCGGCCGCATGCTCTCCACCCTCACCTCGGCGGTCCCGCGGAATGCGGAACCCGTTCGACGCGACCTCTGGCATCAGCCGTGGACGATCGTCCTGCTGCTGGCGCTGCTCTCCGGCGAGTGGATCCTGCGCCGCGCCTGGGGGATGCGATGAGCGTGCGCCTCCGCGCGCCCGTGTATGCCGCCTGCGTCACCGACGTACGCATGCCCCCGTGTCGTGCTCCGGGAATCGCGCGTGCGGCGGGCGTGGTGCGAGCCGCACTGTGCGCCGCGGCGCTGACCCTGCTAACGGGCGCTGCCACGGCGACCGCAGCGGACCGGTTCGCGCTCATCGTGACCGGGGCGTCGGGCGGGCCCGACTATGCCGAGAAGTACGACGGCTGGAGGACGGCGGTGGTGCAGGCCCTCGCCGGCCCGATGCGCGTGCCCGAGCAGAACATCGTCGAACTGGCCGAGGAAGAGGTGTTCTCCACCCGGAAGGCGACGCGCGAGAACGTGAGGGCGGCGGTTGCGGACCTGCGGCGCCGTGTGGGCAAGGACGACGTGGTGCTCGTGCTGCTCATCGGCCACGGCAGCGGCAACGACGCGGAAGACGCCAAGTTCAATCTCGTCGGGCCAGACCTGACGGCGCGCGAATGGGGCGAACTGCTGGCCGGCCTGCCGGGCCGGCTCGTGTTCATCAACTCGGCGAGCGGGAGCTTCGGGTTCCTGGAAGCGATCTCGGCGCGCGGCCGCGTGGTGATCACGGCCAACAGTTCCGGGGCGCAGCAGTTCGAGACCGTGTTCCCCGAGTTCCTGGTTCAGGCCCTGCGCGACGGCGCCGCGGACCTCGACAAGAACGGCCGCAGTTCCGTGCTCGAGTGGTTCACCTTCGTCAGCGCCGGCGTCCAGACCTGGTACGAACAGCGAGGGCAGCTGGCGACGGAGCGTGCCGTGCTCGACGATGATGGCGACGGTATTGGCCGGCTCGCCGACGAAGAAGGACGCGACGGCGTGCTTGCCCGGACCACCTACGTGGCGGCCGACGAGGAAATCAAGGACACCGGCGACCCGCAGCTCACGGCGCGCCTGCGCCGCAAGGCGGAGCTCAACCGCCTCCTCGAAGAGCTGCGCGCGCGCAAGGGCGAGATGCTGGCGGACGACTACGAACGCGCGCTCGAGAAACTGCTGCTCGAACTGGCCCGTATCGATCGCGAACTGCGGTCGAAGTCCTGACACGCCGCTATACTCCCCGCGGGAGGTGTGCGGTGCCCGGTGTTCCGTCCCGTCATGCGGTGGCTCCACTCCGGTGCGCCAGCGCGGCCTTCGTCCTTCTGCTGCTGGCCTGTGGTGTGGCCACGCCCGCGTCCGCGCAGACGTGCGCGCCGACCGGTGTATGGCTGCAGGTGCTCGGTTCGAACGGCCCCCGTATCGACCCGACCCGCGCCTCCACGGGCTACCTGCTGTGGATCGACGGGAAGGCCCGCCTGCTGGTCGACGCCGGCGGAGGCAGCTTCCTCCGGTTCGGCCAGTCGTCCGCACAGCTGAACGATCTATGGCTTGTGGCGATCAGTCACCTCCACCCGGATCACACGTCAGACCTGCCGGCCCTGCTCTGGCTGAGCGAAGCGGCACGCGACCATCCGCTGCGCATCGCCGGACCTCCGGGTGACTCCGTCACGCCCGACTTCAACAGCTTCCTCTCGCGGCTGTTCGACGCGCGGCAGGGCGCCTTCCCGATGCTCGCCCCGACGCTGGGAGGGACGCACCCGAACGGACGTGGCGTGCGGCTGGAACCCGCCGTAGTGGATTTCAGCCGACCCGGGGCCTCGACGGTCGTGGCCGACGAGGATTTCCGGGTGAGTGCCCTGTCCATTCCGCACGGAATGCCCACGGTGGCGTACCGCGTCGAGACGGCCGGGGTCGCCGTCGTGTTCAGTTCCGACCAGAACGGGACAGACGAGCGGTTCCAGGCCTTCGCCCGCGACGCGCACCTGCTGGTGATGCACCTGGCGATCGGTGCCGGCGAGACGTTTCCCCCCATTCACGCGTCGCCGGCGGTGGTTGGACAGGTGGCGACCGCTGCCCGGCCAAAGCATCTGGTCCTGAGCCACCTGGGGCGTTTCGACCTCGCTGCTGCGGAGGCCGAAGTGCGGAAGTCCTACGCGGGCCCGCTGACGATGGCGGACGACCTCAGGTGTGTCGAGGTGAAGTAGCCGGAGCCGGCGAGTGCGGCGTCAGTACAGCCAGGGCTCGGGCACCTGCTTCTTCCGGAACACGAACACCGACACCAGGCCCATCACGAAGCCCGCTACGTGCGCCATGAAGGCAACGCCACCGCCAGTGCTGGCGGTGGCGGCAATGGCGCCCGCGCTGAACAGCTGCATCAGGAACCAGAAGCCGAGCAGCATGATCGCGGGCAGCTCGATGATCTCCCAGAAGATGATCAGCGGAATGAGCGTGAGCACCCGGGAATGCGGGTACAGCACGAAGTAGGCGCCCATGACACCGGCGATTGCCCCGCTCGCACCGATCATCGGCAGCGTGGACTCAGGGTCGATCACCGTCTGCCCGAGCGCCGCGGCGACGCCGCAGAGCAGGTAGAAGACGAGGAAGCGGCCGTGTCCGAGCCGATCCTCCACGTTGTCGCCGAAGATCCACAAATACCAGAGGTTGCCGATCACGTGCGACCAGCTGCCGTGCAGGAACATCGAGGTGAACACGGTCGAGAGGCTGAAGGCTGCCGGCACCACGCCGAACTGCTGCAGGAACACGCTCAGCTCGACCCGGTCCATCGAGATCTCATAGAACCAGGCGACGGCATTCACGACGATGACGGCGACGGTGACGTACGGAGTGGTCCGCGACGGGATCACGTCCCGCAGGGGAATCATGGGGAGATGGTCTCACGAAGCGGGGGAGTGGAGAGGTGGTGACGTGGTGGGTGGGAGTTGCGACTTACCACGCCGTCACGTCACCAATTCGCTGACCCGTCCCGAATCAGCCGCCAACCTCGGCGGCCTGGCCCGAGCGGACCCGCTCGACCATGCGCCGGATGTCGTTGTCGCCGATCGACTTGCGGTGCTCGCCCATCGTGACGACGGCGTGGTAGACCTGCGCCAGCTCCTCGGCGGTGAGCGTGAGGCCGAGCTGCTCAGCGCGCTGACCCACGGCGTGCCGACCCGAGTGGCGCCCGAGCACCAGCTGGTTCGGCATCTGCCCGACGTCGGCGGGACGCATGATCTCGTAGGTACGCGCGTCCTTCAGCATGCCGTCCTGATGGATGCCTGCCTCGTGGGCGAACGCGTTGCGCCCGACGATGGCCTTGTTGGACTGCACCGGTTCGTCGGTGAGCTTGGACAGGAGCTGGCTCGTCTCGAACAGCAGCGGCGTGTTGACCGCCGTGTCGTACGGCAGCCGGTCCTGGCGGACGCGCAGCGCCATGACGAGTTCCTCGAGCGACGCGTTGCCCGCGCGCTCGCCGATACCGTTGATCGTGCACTCCACCTGGCGCACGCCGCCCTGGAACGCGGCCAGGCTGTTCGCCACGGCGAGGCCCAGGTCGTCGTGGCAGTGCGCGCTGAAGATGGCCTTGTCCGCGTTCGGGACGCGCGTGATGATCTCGCTGAAGAACTCGCGCGTCTCGTCCGGCACGCCGTATCCGACGGTGTCGGGCAGGTTGATCGTCGTGGCGCCGGCATCGATGGCAGCCTCGACCACCCGGCACAGGAAGTCGCGGTCGCTGCGCGTGGCGTCCTCGGCCGAGAACTCGACGTCCTCGACGAGGTTGCGGGCCCGCCGCACGTTGTCGATGATGGCCGCGAGGCACTGCTCGCGCGTCATCCGCAGCTTGGCCTGCAGGTGCAGGTCGGAGGTCGCGAGGAACGTGTGGATGCGCTTGCGCTCGGCCGGGGCCAGGGCGCGCGCGGCCTCGTCGATGTCGAGCGGCCGGCAGCGGGCCAGCGCCGCGATCACCGGCCGGCGCACTTCCTGTGCGACCTGGCGCGTGGCTTCGGCGTCGGCCGGCGAGGCAATCGGGAAGCCCGCCTCGATGATGTCCACTCCGAGGGCGTCGAGCGCCCGCGCCATCTTCACCTTGGACGGCACGTCCATGGAGAAGCCGGGCGCCTGTTCTCCGTCGCGCAGCGTGGTGTCGAAGACGACAATTCGGTTGGACGGGTGCTTCATGGGTTAGTTGTAGCCGGGGCGTCAGCTAGAAGTCAAAGCGATAATCATTACGTTACAATAATCGAGATTTATGGACCTGACCTCCCTGCGCATCTTCCTGGCAGTGGCAGAAGAGCGCAGCTTTTCGCGCGCGGCCGCGAAGGTGCACCGCACCCAGCCGGCAGTGAGCCAGGCCGTCAAACGCCTCGAGGACGAGCTGGGCGAGCAGCTTTTCGACCGTTCGTCGAAGACCGGCACCCTGACCGACGCGGGGCGCGTGCTGCAGAACTACGGGCAGCGCCTGATTCGGCTCGCGGAGGAAACCGAGTCCGCGATGCGCGAACTGCGCGACCTGCGGCGCGGGCGCGTCCTCATCGGGGCGAACGAAGCCGCCATCCATACGCTGCTGCCGTTGATGAAGCGCTTCCGCGAGAAGGTGCCGGACATCGCCGTCGACGTCCGCCGGGTGCCCGCGCGGCAGATCGCGGTGGAAGTGCAGCAGGGCAGCCTCGACTTCGGCGCGCTCACGTTCCGTCCGGCGGAGCAGGGGCTGCTCGAAGTGGCGGTCGGCAGCGACGAACTCGTCCTGCTTGTGCCCCCGGGGCACCCGTTCGCGCGGCGCAGGCAGGTGACGATGGCCGACGTGTCGGGCGAGCCGGTGGTCGCGCACAACGACCCGTCGCCCGCCCGCGAACGCGTGCTGCGCATCTTCGAGGAGCAGCACATCCCGCTCAACATGGCGATCGCGTTGCCCAGCCTCGACGGCATCAAGCGCGCCGTCGAACTCGAACTGGGTGTGGCGCTGCTGCCGCGGCGCTGCGCGGTCACCGAGATCGCGCGCGGGAGCCTGGTGGCCGTCCCGGTGCAGGGTATCTCACGCAAGCGGCAGCTCACGCTCGTGTGCCGGAGCGCGCACCGGTCGCACGCGGCCAATGCGTTCCTGGCGGTGGCGCGGGAGGCGTCGGGCGAAGAGCCGTGACGGGGAGTGTCGGACGACGGGCCGTGTCGGGAGATGGGCGACGAGCCGTGGCGGAGACAGGCGACACGCCGCGACGAGGCCGGCAGCCGCGGCACCGTACCTGCGTCGGGCCATACAATAGGGCACGCTGTGTCCATCCCGACCCTGCCCGATCTCACGCTCCCCGCGCGCGACCTCTTTCACATCGAGACCGACCTGACGGTGCCGGCCTTCTCGGCGGCGGACGAGCACGTGCCGCCGCGGGACGACAACTACGTCTTCGACCGTGACACGACGCTCGCGCTGCTCGCCGGCTTCATCCACAATCGCCGCGTGCTGATCCAGGGGCGGCACGGCACCGGGAAGTCGAGCCACATCGAGCAGGTTGCGTCGCGCCTGAACTGGCCGTGCGTGCGCGTCAACCTCGACGGCCACGTGACGCGCATGGACCTGGTCGGCAAGGATGCGATCGTCCTGCGTGAGGGCAAGCAGGTCACCGAGTTCCAGCCGGGCATCCTGACCTGGGCGCTGCAGCGGCCGTGCGCGCTCGTGTTCGACGAGTATGACGCCGGCCGCGCCGACGTGATGTTCGTGATCCAGCGTGTGCTGGAGGTCGAAGGGCGCCTCACGCTGCTCGACCAGAGCCGCGTGATCGAGCCGCACCCGGCGTTCCGCGTCTTCGCGACTGCGAACACGGTCGGGCTCGGTGATGCCACGGGCCTCTACCATGGCACGCAGCCGCTCAACCAGGGGCAGATGGACCGCTGGAACATCGTGGTCACGCTGAACTACCTGCCGCACGATCAGGAAGTGAACGTGGTGCTGGCACGCTGTCCGGAATATCGGAACGGGCAGGGCCGGCAGACCGTGAGCGCCATGGTGGCGCTGGCGGCGCTCACGCGCCGCGGTTTCGCTGACGGCGATCTGTCGACCGTGATGTCACCGCGCACCGTCGTGACGTGGGCCGAGAACGCCACGCTGTTCCACGACCTCGCGCTGGCGTTCACGCTGACGTTCCTGAACCGGTGCGACGAGGACGAGCGCGCGCTGGTCGCCGAGTACTACCAGCGCTGCATGGGGGAGGACCTGCCGGCCGACGCCGCACCGAAGGGGCCTCCGGTCCGCTGACGTGAACAGCCGCACGCTCCAGGCCATCGAGTCGTGCACCCGCACCCTGGGCGGCACGCCGGATGCCGAGGTCGATTTCGGCCGCGCCGGCGCGGTGACGATCGGACCCCTTCGTGCGGCTGCCGACCGCGCGGCTCTCCGGCTGCGCTTCGAGCACGACGCCGTGCACGCCGTGCATCGTCCGGAGAACCCGGCAGCTGCGTCGCTGTACGACGCGTTGTCCCAGGCTCGCCTCGACGTGCTCGGTACCCGTTGGCTGTCGGGTGTCGCCAAGAACCTCCTCGCCTGTCCGGGTGTGGACGACGATGGGCTGCGATGGCTGGCGTTCGAGGCATTCAGCGGCCAGCGGGCTCCGCGCGAGAAGGCCCCGCTCGTGGCCAGTGCGCGCGCGTCGATGCCAGCGAACCTGCTCGACGACCTGACGGCGCTCGGCGCGCTGCTCGGGCAACCCGCCGGGCACGGCGCGGGCGACGCCGGTGACCACGCGCGATTCGCCGCCGCCGCCGCATCATGGTCGGTGCGCGCGGTCGGGCACGCCCCGGCGCCCCGCTCGGCACGGGGACGGTTCGCGGTGCCCGAGGCGCCCGGCGGCGTCGACGTGCGACGTGGGCGATACGCGCTGCCGGGGCGCACGCGAGACGGCGCGCGGCAGCGGGACGCGGCCGACTCCGGCCGTACGCCGGACCCGGCAGCCGGGCGCGATCCGGTGCTGGCGCTCGACGGCTATCGCGTCTTCACCACGGCGTTCGATCGGGTGGTATCCGCCGCGTCGCTCGCCGATCGCGCCGAACTGGAACGCCTCCGCGCCGAGATCGACGGCGACCTCGGCCGGTTGCGGGCCATGGTGTCGCGACTGGCCAGGCGCCTCCTCCGGGTCCTGCTCGCCAGGCAGGCGCGCGAGTGGCGATTCGACCAGGACGAGGGGTTCCTCGACCCGTCGCGGCTGCCGGTGTTCGTCGCCAGCGGCGGGGCAGCCAGGCCATACCGGCAGGAGTTCGAATCGCCCTTCCCGAGTACGGCAGTGACGCTGCTGATCGACCACTCGGGCTCGATGGCGGGACGGCCCATGAGGATCGCGGCGCTGACGGTGGAGATCTTCGCGCGCGTCCTCGAGCGCTGCGGCGTGACCTTCGAGGTGCTCGGCTTTACCACCCGCGACTGGGACGGCGGGGCGCCCGCGCGGGCGTGGGCCGACGCCGGATATCCGCCCGGTCCCGGACGCCTGAACGCGCTCGAACACATCATCATCAAGGCCGCCGACACACCGTGGCGGCGGGCGCGGCTGGCGCTCGGCCTCTCCCTGCACGACGAGATGCTGAAGGAGAACATCGACGGTGAGGCACTGGCCTGGGCGCACCGCCGACTGCTGACCCGCCCCGAGAAGCGGCGGGTGCTGATTGTCGTCTCGGACGGCACGCCGATGGACGAGGCGACGTTCGCCGCCAACGGCTTCGACTACCTCGACGGACACCTGGCCGCCGTCGTTCAGTACATCGAACGCCGATCACCGGTCCGACTGGCCGCCATCGGCATCGGCCACGATGTCTCGCAGTTCTATGCGACCGCGACGCGCGTGTCGTCCATCGACGAACTCGGCCCCGCGCTGGCTGCCCAGCTCATTCAGCTGATCGGCGACGAGTCGAGGACGTCCCTGGCCTGATCGGCGACGGCGTCCTCCGGTTCGCTCAGATGCACGCGTGCGTGCCTCAGCGCCCGAGCGGGATGAAGGCCAGCGCGTTGTTGGCGTTCATCGGGATCACCAGCTGGTTGGCGCCCGAGTCGTAGCACATAGACGCCGGGCTCGGGATGTTACGCGCGATGAGTTCCGCCGGCTGGCCCGGGCGGATGCGTGACACGCCGCCGAGCTGTACGCTGCTCACGTACTTGGTGCCATCAGGCATCACGACGATGCCATCGTTGCCGGCCTGAACCGCCTGTTCGGTCGTCAGCAGCTGGCCGGAGGGCGAGAACGTCTGCACGTCCGCGCTGCCGATGTTCACCACGACCAGGTTGCCCTTCGCGTCGAGTGCGATCCCGTTCGGCTGGCGCAGCGGGGCGCCCTGGATCATGATCGAGGCGTCGCCCGCTGGCGTGATCTTCCACACCTGCCACGAGGACGGATTCGGAGCCGGCAGGCCGACGCCGGTCTGCGTGCCGTAGATCGTGCCGTCGCTCGCGATGGCAATATCGTTGAACCCGGTCGACCCGGCAACGCGGACCGACCCGGCCGGTGCGCCCGTCTTCATGTCGAACCATCGGACGACCGCGACCGACGGGTCGCTCGGGCTCGTGCCGCCGTCGCGATCGGCCACGTAGAACCGGCCATTGGCGACCTCGCTGCCAAGCGGTTCGTTGAGCACCAGCGGCGGGTTCAGCCGGCTGCGCTCCTCTGGCGTCTGGATGCCGACCCAGCGTGCCGTGTGCACCGAGCCGTCATGATTCAGGAAGGAGACCCACGCATTGTTGGTCTGGATGTTCTGCGGCACGCCCCGGTTCGGCACGACGATGAGCCCGCGCTCCGGATCGTAGGCGCAGCTCTCGGCCGAGTACACCGCGCCGTACACCTTCACGTTGGAGGACATCGGCTCGAAGCGGTCGCCGCCGGGGCCGACAGGCAGGCCGAGAGCGTTGCCCACGGGAAAAGGCTGCTGCTGGGCAGCCAGGGGAGTGGACAGGACGGAAACGGCGATGACGGCGGCCGCGCGCCAGCTGACATGCTTCACGGGATTCTCCTCACACTGCCACGGTATCAGAGTCATACGGAGCTGCGGAAACCGACGGAACCGCCTCGACAGCGGGCAACTCCCGGAGCCACACGGACGCGCGGACCACGCCCGGCGTCCCTCCTGTGCTCGTGCGCCAGCGTCTCGACGTAGCGAAGGTCAGCGCGAGCGGGGTTCCATCTCGGCGCGCAGCAGGCGGAAGGCGGACAACATCTCCGCGTAGCTGAAATGGGCGTTCCGGCCACTCGGGTTCGGCAGCACCACGACACGGCTCGTGCCGAGCCGCTCGCGCTGCGGGCCGGGAGATACCGGGCCCGTTCGGTCAGGGAACACCGCTCGATACACCGTCACCCCGACCAACGCCACGATCGCCGGCGCAAGCTGTCGGACCTTCGCGAGCAGGCGGCGGCGCCCGGCCTCGAACTCCTCCGGCGTGAGATCGCCGACCCCGGGCGTAGCGCGCGCAACCAGGTTCGTGACGCCGAAGCCGAACGCCGGCAGTCGGCCATCGTCTTCGAATGTGAGCGGTTCGGGCACGAGGCCCGCCTCGAAGAGCAGCTTCCAGAAGCGGTTCGACGGGCCAGCGAAGTGGTGGCCGGTGCGCGCGGATCGTACGCCGGGGTTGATGCCGACAAGCAGCACGCGCAGCCCAGGGCCTGTGCGGTCGCGCAGGGGAGGACCGAACGCCGGCAGCGGTTCGCGGGTACGGCGGGCTCGAGTCGGTCGGCCGGTCAGTGTCTGCGGCTCTAGAACCCGCTGACGTACGGCAGTCGGGCCGCCGTGTCCTTCACCGCACCGAAGTCGGCCAGGAGCATCGACGTCGGATTCCACTTGTCGGTGAGAAACGCGTCGCGCACGCCGGTCGGAAGGCTGCCCTGGACCGTCAGCTCACCCGCGCGGATGGAGCCGGTGCCGACGTCGGCGGTGACGACCGTCTGCGGATGCTGTTCGATGTACGCCTGCAGGCGTTCAATCTCGGCCTTGGGTGCCGTGAAGCACGGCACACCCAGGACCGACGAGTTGCCGCGGAAGATCTCCGAGTAGCTCTCGCCGACGATCGCCTTGATGCCCCAGCGGAGCAGGCCCTGCGGCGCGTGCTCGCGCGACGACCCGCAGCCGAAGTTCTCGTTCACGACCAGGATCGACGCCCCGCCGTACGCCGGGTTGTTGAAGGGGTGTTGCGGGTTGTCCTTGCGGTCGTCCTCGAACACGTGCCGTTCGAGCCCGTCGAAGGTGACGGCCTTGAGGAACCGGGCCGGCATGATGCGATCGGTGTCGAGTTCGTTGCCGCGCAGCGGAAGCGCGCGTCCGGTGACTGCGGAGATCGGAGGCATAGGAAGACTCGCTGTTTGTCAGTTGACGTTGGTCGCCAGTCGCCCCGCCCGGTGCCACACGGCGAGGGCCAGGCCCCGTGGGCCAGCGCTGAACGCTCAGGCGCTGGGTTCAGGCGGTGACTTCCTCGAGCATCAGGCGCACATCGGTCACCTCGCCTGCGATCGCGGCGGCGGCCACCATCACCGGGCTCATCAGCAACGTGCGGCCGGTGGGGCTGCCCTGGCGGCCCTTGAAGTTGCGGTTCGACGACGAGGCCGAGATCTGGTTGCCAACGAGCTTGTCCGGGTTCATGGCCAGGCACATCGAGCAGCCCGCGCCGCGCCACTCGAAGCCGGCGGCCGTGAAGATGCGATCGAGCCCCCTGGCTTCGGCCTGGCGGCGGACCTCCTGCGAGCCCGGCACTACCAGCGCCTTCACGTGCGGGGCCACGTGGCGGCCCTTGACGAAGCGGGCCGCTTCCTCGAGGTCCGACAGTCGCCCGTTCGTGCAGGAGCCGATGAAGGCGACGTCGATTTTCGTGCCAGCCACCTTCTGGCCGTCACGGAAGCCCATGTAGGTGAGCGCCTCGTCGTCCGTGGTGACGATCGGCTCGGTCACACCGACCGACTGCGACGGATTGATGCCCCACGTGACGGTCGGCTCGATCGTGGCGGCGTCAATCACCACGCGGTCGTCGTAGTGGGCGTCAGGGTCGCTCGCCAGCGACTTCCACCACGCCACGGCACGGTCCCAGGCCTCGCCCGTGGGCGCGAACCTGCGCCCCTTCAGGTACGCGAAGGTCTTCTCGTCCGGGTTGACGTAGCCGACGCGCGCGCCACCCTCGATCGACATGTTGCAGATCGTCATCCGCTCGTCGATCGACATGTTGTCGATGGTCGACCCGGCGTACTCATACGCGTACCCGACCCCGCCATTGACGCCGAGCCGGCGGATGATCGTCAGGATCACGTCCTTGGCGTACACGCCCGGCTTCAGACGGCCGTTCACCTCGATGCGCCGGACCTTCAGCGGGTCCATGGCGAGGCACTGCGAGGCGAGCACGTCGCGCACCTGCGAGGTGCCGATGCCGAAGGCAATCGCTCCGAGCGCACCGTGCGTCGAGGTGTGGCTGTCGCCGCAGGCGATGGTCATGCCCGGCTGCGTGAGCCCCATTTCCGGGCCGATGACGTGCACGATGCCCTGGTTGCCCGTCGCATCGTCACCCGGCGCGAAGAGCTGGATGCCGAAGTCGCGGCAGTTCTTCTCCAGGGCCGTCGTCATCTGCTCGGCCGTGACGTCCAGGAACGGCCGCTTCTGCGAACTGGTCGGCACGATGTGATCGACCGTCGCAAACGTCCGCTCGGGAAACGGCACGGTCCAGCCGTGCTGGCGGACCATGTCGAAAGCCTGGGGGCTGGTGACCTCGTGTACCAGGTGCAGGCCCACGAAGAGCTGCGTCTGGCCGCTCGGCAGCGTGCGCACGGCGTGCGCCTTCCACACTTTTTCAAACAGGGTTGGCATGGGACCCCACATGATAGCGCGAGGACGGGCCGCCGCTCCACCGCCGGACGCGGGGCGTCCGGCAGGGCTTCGGGAACGACGGAACTGCGGCCGGGCCTCAGAAGTAGAAGCGCAGGCCGCCGCCGGCCTGGACCCCGCCGCCCCGGATGTCGACCCGGTTCCCGGGAGAGGGGGCGAGCGTCACGTCCGCCCGCGAGTAGCGGACCAGGCCCGCGACACCCAGCCGCCGCCCGACGCGCCACGTCAGGTCCGCCCCGACGTTGAAGCCGAATGCCCCAGCCGTATCCGAGCCCGTGACGGCCGCCGCGAACGCTGCCGTATCGAAGGGAAAGCTCTCTGTGTACGAGAGGTCCGTCACCAGGACCTGGCGCACCTGGACGTACGACGGCCCACCAAACGCTGAGGCCTGCACCGTCCGCGTGATCGGGAAGGTCCACGCCGCCTCGGCATGGACGCCGAGGTCGCGCCGATCGAGGTTGGCGATCCGGCCGTCGATGGCACGTGGCTGCCGGAAATACAGCGGGTGAGGCAGCGAGGCAGAGACCGTGCCGCCGGTTCGCGGGAGGGCGTAGGAGACAGTGATCCCCGCGGCGAGGCGCTGCCACACACGGACGCGCACACCTGCATCGGCGACTGGCGACAGCGTCGTGTTCAGCTCCGCGCCGTACTCCGCCGTCTCGAGGTTCAGCGTCCGGGTGAAGCGCTGCGCGATGGCATCTGGGTACACCTGGGCCCCGGCGTTCACCGCCACGCGCACCCGCTCAAGGCGCTGCTGCGCGTACCCCGCCCCCGCCGCGCCGACAACACCGAGTAATGCGAGCAGCGCGAGCGCCGCCGGACGTCTCGTCTGCGGCGTGCTCACTGCACGCCCACGGCGGTCCATGCCTGCGTGATGGCGCGCGTTGCGGCGCCGGAGGCGCCGTACAGGTCGGTCGCTGCCTGGATGGTCACGGCCCGCGCCACCGCGAAGGTTGCCGATGCCGGCATCATCTGCGTGAACGCGCGGTACATCACCTTCTCGATCTGCTCCCGATTGGCAGCGCCGACGCCGTCCACCGACAGGCCCGACGTGCGGTTGGTGCCGCCTTCGATGGCGAGATAGAACACGTGATTGGGGATCCCCGAGTTGACGTGCACGCCGCCGTTGTCCTGGCCGAGGGACAGGATGCGGCGGCGGCTGTAGTGGTCGGGCTGGCTGTATGCCTCCGGGTTCGCCATCGAGCGGATGCCGCCCGGGGTGACCACGTCCTCCGCGATCAGGTAGTCCGCCTTCAGCGCGCCGGCGCCGGCCTCCTGGAAGTAGAACTCGACGGCGGTGCCCATCATGTCGGAGAACGCCTCGTTCAGGGCGCCGGGCTCGTTCTGGTAGATCAGCCGCGACGTGAAGTCGGTGACCCCGTGCGCGAGTTCGTGGGCGACGACGTCGAGGGCCCCCGAGAGGAAGTTCCAACGCTGCCCGCCCGCGGTCACGTTTGGCGGCAATCCTTCGCCGTACACCATGACGCCGCCCCCGGCATAGAACGCGTTCAGGTAGAAGATGCCCACGACGCTGCCTGGTTGCGACAGCACCGCGGCACGCGGCACGGGGTGCACGAGGCTGCGAATGCGGAAGTTGTTGTTGTCGAGGCCGCGCCGCCCGAAGCGCTTGAAGAAGTAGTCGTAGAAGTATCCCGCGTACGCGTGCGCGTCCACCGCGGCGGCGTCCTGCCAGGTGTTGTCGCTGTCGCTGGCCAGGTCCGCCGCTCCGAGCTGCGTGAAGCCGTTCAGGAAATCGAGCGTACGCTGGAGGTTCTCGCGCATGTCGAAGGTGAGCAGCGACGGCGGCCGGAGCGCGTCGTTCGCCGTGAACGCACCGGCGGCCCTCGAGGCGCTCATCTTCTTGGTGTCGCCCAGCACTCCGGTACCGAGGCCGATGGCCGACTGGCGCTGCGCGGCGTCGACCGCCTGCAGCAGTGCGCCCGTGTGCGCGTCCACCAGGTATTCCGTCGCTCCCTCACCCGAGAAGACCGAGGCACGATAGGCCAGGTGGTATCCGTCGTCGAGCGGCGCGATCACGAGCGTGGGCGCGCGGTCCGGGCCGACCTCGATGCCGCTGGCGGCAGCGATCACGGCCGCGGCCGCGTCGGCGCTCAGCGCTGGCGTGGCGTCGACGTCGATGTCCGCGAAGGTCGTGCCGAAGGCAGACACGGCCACGCCCGACCCGTCGATTTGCCGGACGATCTCACCGCCAAGGACCGGCACGCCCGCATGGATTTGCGCGAGGCGCTGGTGCGTCCGGCCCGGCACCAGCATGTCGTCGTCGAAGCGGCGGACATCGAGGTCGCCGTCGCGCAGCATGCGGTCGATCGCGCCGTCCCAGGTGCGGAGCGCCGTGCGGGACGCGGCGATGGTGACCGTGGAGCTCGGCTGCGCGGTCCGGGCGCGCGCGGCGCCGGCCAGCACGACGGCAGCCGCCGCAGCGATCAGCAACGCTCGGGACGGGCGGATCAACGTCTCCTCAAGGGGCTGTCGGCCACTATACCGCAGCGCTACGCTACAATCCCATCGTGGGCTGGAGGGAGCAACTCGCGGAATTCCGCGAGCGGTTCGGCGACGTCATGCACGGCGTCGCATTCGGTCGCTACGAGCAGGAACTCCGGCGGCAGACCGCGGAACTGAACGATCTGTTCCTGCTCCTGTGCTTCATGGAAGCGACCGCGCTGCCCAATCCCGCGACGCTGTACCTGCTGGAGGTGTATCCCTACCTGCTGGAACAGTTCCATCTCTGGCACAAGCGCATGGGCATCCCGCACTCGCCGATCGGCAGCCTGCCGTGCTGCTGACGCGCCTGCTCGAACGGCAGGTCGTCTTCTTCGGCGGCAAGGGTGGCGTCGGCAAGACGACCTGCTCCTCGGCGTTCGCGCTGGCGGCGAGCCAGCGCGGGCAGCGGGTGCTGGTGGTGTCCACCGATCCGGCGCACTCCACGTCGGACATCTTCGAGCGCACGCTCGGTCCGCAGGAGACCGAACTCGCGCCGCGGTTGTCGGCGCTGGAGATCGACGGCGAGGCCGAGGCCGCCCGGTACGTGGACGACGTCAAGCGCGACATCCAGCGCATGTTCAGCCCTGGCGTCGTGAAGCAGGCCAACCGCCAGATCGAGATGGCAGCCGCGGCGCCGGGCCTGATCGAAGTGGCGCTGCTCGACCGCATGATCGAGCTCATCATCGATCGCGGCCGCACGCACGATCTGATCGTGTTCGACACCGCTCCCACGGGCCACACGCTGCAGCTGCTCCGGATGCCCGATGCGATGACGACGTGGATCCAGGCGCTCGTCCGCCACCGCCGCGCGCTGCTCGAGATCGATCGCGGCGTGGACCAGCCGTCGGAGGATGCCATCCGCATGGACCCGGTGCTCGCCGCGCTCGAGCGCCGCCACGAGCGCCTGAACGCGGTCCGCTCCACGATCATGGACCGCTCGCGAACCTCCTTCGCGCTCGTCACCATTCCCGAGCGGCTGGCGATCGAGGAAACGGCGCGCGCGGAAGCGCTGCTCACCGACACCGGCGTGGACGTCGGGGGGCTCGTCGTCAACCGGGTGCTGCCGGACGACCTCGAGGGCGACTTCTATCGCTCGCGCAAGGCCCAGGAACAGGGCTACCTCGATGAGATCGATCGCCGCTTCCGCCGTCTCCCGCGCGTGCGCGTGCGCCAGCTGCCGCGCGACGTGTACGGCCTGTCTTCACTCGCGCTGGTCAGCGAACAGCTCGTTGCCTGACCGGCGCCGCTCCTGTCACGAGAGTCCGTCATGAAATGTCGTTCCTGTGGAACGGAGATCGCCGACCGCGCGCTGATCTGCTACAAGTGCGGGACCGCCACGACCGAGGCGAAGTACCAGCCGTACAAGAAGCCCTCGCGCGGGCCGCGCCCCCCCGTCGTGTGGGCGGTGATCCTCGTCGCCGTGCTGGTTCTGCTCGCGCTGTTCCTGCTAAACTCCTCCGGAACCTAGGACCCCTGTGACATCCACGAACGCCCTCCGCCACGACTGGACCGTCGCCGAGATCGAGGCGATCTACACCGCGCCGCTGCCGGACCTCGTGTTCCGCGCCCAGGCCCTGCACCGGCAGCACCACCGGCCCGACGAGGTCCAGGGCTGCATGCTGCTGAGCATCAAGACGGGGGGCTGTCCCGAGGACTGCGCCTACTGTCCGCAGTCCGCGCACTACAAGACCGATGTCGGCCGCACGGACCTGGTCTCGCTCGACGAGCTGACCGACGCCGCCACCCGCGCGCGCGAGCAGGGCGCCACCCGCTTCTGCATGGGCGCCGCATGGCGGGACGTGCCGAACGGCGAGCGGTTCGAGCGTGTGCTGGACATGGTCCGCGTCGTCCGCGGGCTCGGGCTCGAGGCGTGCTGCACGCTCGGCATGCTGACGCAGGACCAGGCGGACAAGCTGGCCGATGCCGGCCTGACGGCCTACAACCACAACCTCGACACGTCCCCCGAGTTCTACGGCAGCATCATCACCACCCGCACCTACGACGAGCGCCTGGCCACCCTGGCGCGCGTGCGGCAGGCGGGCATCACGGTGTGCTGCGGCGGCATCATCGGGCTCGGCGAGGACCGCAAGGTCCGCTACCGGCTGCTGCAGCAGCTCGCGGCGCTCGATCCGCACCCCGAGAGCGTGCCGGTCAACATGCTCGTGCGCGTGGACGGCACGCCGCTCGAGGACATCGCGCCGGAAGATCCGCTGGAACTCGTTCGGACCATCGCGACCGCCCGCATCATGATGCCGGCGTCGTTCGTGCGCCTCAGCGCCGGCCGGCTGCAGCTCACCGACGAAGCACAGGCTCTCTGCTTCATCGCCGGGGCGAACTCGGTCTTCCTCGGCGAGCGGCTGCTCACGACCCCCAACCCCGGGCCGTCGCACGACGAGGAGCTGTTCGACCGGCTCGGCATGCGCCTCACGCCGGGCGAGCCGGTGTCCGCGCATGCCGGAGGATAACGGTCTCGACGCGCGGGTCCGCCGGCGCCTGGCGGACCTGCGGGCCGACGGCCGGATGCGCCAGCTGCGCCCCCCGTCCGGGCTGGATCTCTCCTCGAACGACTATCTCGCCCTCTCGTCCCATCCGCGGATCGTCAACGCGTTCGCCGAGGCCGTTCGCCGCGACGGCGTGGGCAGCACCGGCTCCAGGCTGCTGCGGGGCGAGCGCGACGGCTTCGCGGCGCTCGAGGCGCGCCTCGCGGCGTTCAAGGGGACCCAGCGGGCGCTGTTCTTCTCGTCCGGCTATCTCGCGAACATCGCCGTGATGTCGACGTTCTGCGAAGCCGGCGACGTGATCTTCTCGGACGCGCGCAACCACGCGAGCCTCATCGACGGCATGCGCCTCGCCAGGGCCGGCCGCGTCGTGTTCCCGCACAACGACGTGGAGGCCCTCTCGCGGCTGCTTGCGCACACGCCCTGCGAGGGCGCGCGCTTCGTGGTGGTCGAGTCGCTGTACAGCATGGACGGCGACGAGGCGCCGCTCGACGCGCTGGCCGACGCCTGCGCCGCGGGGGGGGCGGCCCTCATCGTGGACGACGCGCATGCGGTTGGCGTCCGGGGCACACGCGGCTCCGGGCTCATCGAGGAACGCGGCGTCGGCGACCGGGTGTTCCTGTCGATCAACACCTGCGGCAAGGCGCTCGGCGTGGGCGGCGCCTTCGTCGCCGGGCCGGACTGGGCCATCCAGTACCTGGTGCAGTGTGCGCGGCCCTTCATCTTCTCGACGGCCGCGCCGCCGGCGATGGCGGCGGCGCTCGAGGCAAGCCTCGACGTGCTGCGCGATGAGCCTGATCGCCGCGCGCGCCTTCGCGCGCTGGCCCGCTACGCCCGCCAGACCCTGCACGCGCAGGGGGTGGCGCAGGTGGCCGCCGACGATTCGCACATCGTGCCCATCCTGATCGGTGACAACGAGGCCGCCGTCGCGGTCGCCGACCGGCTGCGCGCGGATGGCTTCGATGTCCGGGCGATCCGGCCGCCATCCGTGGCCCCCGGCACGGCCCGACTGCGGATCTCCATCAACGCAGCCCTCGACGAGCCGGCGCTGGACCGGTTCGTCTCCCGTCTGCGTGTCGCCCTGCAGGAGGCGGGCCCGTGCTCCGCGGTGTCTTCGTAACCGGCACGGACACGAACGTCGGCAAGACCGTGGTGTCGGCCGCGCTGGTGCACCGCTACCGGGGCGTACCCGGCCTGCGCTACTGGAAGCCCGTGCAGACCGGCATCGAGCAGGACGACGACACCGCCGAGGTGCGCCGCCTGGCCGGCCTCGGCCCCGACCGCGTGCTGGACGCGGGCATCCGCCTGCCGCGGCCGCTCTCGCCGCACCTGTCGGCCGCGCTCGCGGGCGCGCGCATCGAAGTGCGCGGTCTCCTCGATCTCGCCTGGGCGCAGCCGGTTGAATCCCGCTGGGTCCTCGAGGGGGCCGGCGGCGTCCTCGTGCCGCTGAACGAGCGCGAACTCCTGGTGGACCTGATCGCGCTGCTCGGACTGCCCGCGGTGATTGCCGCGCGCAGCACGCTCGGGACGATCAATCACACGCTGCTCACGATCGAGGCACTGCGTGCGCGCGCGGTCCCGATTGCCGGCGTCGTGCTCGTCGGTCCGCCCGACACGGACAACCGCGTGGCCATCGAGACGCGCGGCAGCGTCAGCGTCATCGGTGAACTGCCACGGCTCGAGCCGCTCACGCCCGCCGGCCTGCAGGCCGCAGCCGACAGCCTGGATCCTGCCGGGCTGCTCGAGCCCTGTTTCGGATGACCTCCCGCAGCGGTGACGCACGCCCGCAGTCGCTGGCGCAACGCGACGCGGCGCATCTCTGGCATCCCTACACACAGATGCTCACGCGCCCGGAGCCGCTGCCGGTCGTGCGTGGGGAAGGCGTGTACCTGCACCTCGAAGACGGGCGCCGCCTGCTCGATGGCACCTCGTCGTGGTGGGTGAACATCCACGGCCATTCGCACCCGGTGCTCAACGAGGCGCTGGCTCGCCAGGCACGTGAACTCGAGCACGTCATCTTCGCGAACTGCACGCACCGCCCCGGCGTCGAGCTCGCCGAGCGGCTGCTGGCCGTGCTGCCAGCCGGACTCTCGCGCGTGTTCTACTCGGACAATGGTTCCACGGCCGTCGAAGTGGCCATCAAGATGGCGAGCCAGTACTGGAGCAACCGGGGCCAGACGCGTCGCACCTTCATCACGCTCCACCACGCCTACCACGGCGACACGGTCGGCGCCATGTCGGCGAGCGAACTTTCGTACTTCACGCGCCCCTTCGAGCCGATGCTCTTCGCCGTGCGTCGCGCCCACGCGCCCTACTGTTACCGTTGTCCGCTCCACCTCGAGCGGCCCTCGTGCGGCGTTGCGTGCCTCGGGGAGAGCCGTCCATCGACGGTGGGCGAGGCCCGGCGCGACCAGGCGGTCGACGCGGCATGGGAGGAGACGCTCGCCAGCCAGCTCGATCGTCACGGAGCCGATGTGGCCGCCGTGCTCGTCGAGCCGATGCTGCAGGGTGCGGGCGGCATGGTCGTGTGGCCCGCGGAATTCCTGGAGGGCGTGCGTCGCCTGTGCGACCGGCATGGGGTGCTGATGATTGCCGACGAAGTCGCCACCGGCTTCGGCCGCACCGGCCGCCTCTTCGCCTGCGAACACGCCGGCGTGACGCCCGACATCATCTGCCTGTCGAAGGCGGTGACGGGCGGGTACCTGCCGCTCGGCGTCACCGTGGCCACCGAGCGGATCTACGAGGCCTTCCTGAGCCACGACCGTACGCGTACCTTCTTCCACGGCCACTCGTTCACCGGCAATCCGCTGGCCTGCGCGCTGGGCATCGCGAGCCTCGATCTGATCCGCTCCAGTCGCGCGCTCGACAAGGTGGGGCAGATCGAGACGTGGCTGCGCCGCGGCCTCGATCCGCTGCGGTCGCACCCCTCGGTCGGGGACGTCCGCGTGATTGGCGGCGTGGGCATCGTCGAACTCATCGATAAAGACGATGTACTGCAGACGGGCGGCTACCTCGACGAGGACGGTCCCGTGCTCACGCGGGCCTTCATCGCGCGCGGCCTGCTGCTGCGTCCGCTCGGCAACATCGTGTACGCGATGCCTCCCTACGTCATCACCGAGGCGGAGGCCGACTGGATGACGGCCCAGATGCGCGAGGTCATCGACGAGGTGACGTCGCGGTGAACGACCGCCGGCGGGTGCGCACGGCGATCGTGCTCTGGCTGGTGTGCGCGGCCGTTGTCTGGAACGTGATCTTCGACCGGATGCTCGTGCTCGCCGGGCGGCGCTACTCGCACGATGCGATGGTGCTGTACCGGCGCACGGGGCAGTACCTGCGGATCGACGATGTCATGCGCCCGGCTGTGAGCGAGGCGGCGTGGTTCGCGTCGGCGGTGGCCCTGGCCCTCGCGGTTGTCGCGCTGGTGCTGATCGGCCTGGCCGCGTCCTACGACCGGCGCCGCCGCCGGTCGTGATGGAGCAGGCCGTCAGCGGCGGGCGAGGCGCTGCTCGATCTGCGGCAGCGCCGCGAGCACGGCGTCGCCGACGACCTGGAGACTGCGGGCGCTCACGGCCCTGAGCGTGTCGTCCGCCGTGTGCCAGGCCGGGTAGTCGAGGTCGATGAGATCGACCGCCGGGACTCCGGCCTCGATGAACGGCAGATGGTCGTCCTCGATTGCCGTTTCTGCGTCGACGAAGTAGCGGCCGAGGCCGCGGTCCCGTGCTGCCGCCCAGACGATGTCGGTGAGCCACCGCGTGGAGTTCGTGTCGCGGCGGAGTTCCAGCTCCTCGTCGGCGATCATGTCCACCAGGACGAGGCCCCTGATGGCGGACAGCGTGCCGTCGCGCCGGGCAGCCTCGACGTAGTGGCGGCTGCCGTAGACGCGGTCCAGGCCTTCCCATTCCACCACCGCTTCCTCGCCGTCGAGGAACAGCAGCTCGATGGTGAACGGGTGCGAGCGCCCCTTCAGCGCGCGCGCCAGCTCGAGGAGGAAGGCCGTGCTCGAGCCGCCGTCGTTCGCGCCAACGAACCGGAATCCGTCGTAGCGCTTCGTGTCGTAATGGCCCGCCACGATGATGCGGTCGGGACTGGCGCCGGGCAGGACCACGCGCAGGTTGACCATCCGCACCGGTCCGCGCGGCGTGACGTCGGTCCACGCCTGGTCGTCCAGCGTGAGGCCCACGGCGGACAGCTGGCCGCGGATGTAGGTGCGAGTCTGTTCGAGGGCAGGGGAGCCGGCGGGGCGGGGACCGAAGGCGACGACCTGGCGGAGGTCGGCGAAGGCGCGGTTCCCGTCGAAGCGCGGCGCTGCCGCAGGGGCCTGCAGCAGCGCGAGCGCCAGGACGAGAACCGGCCGGAACACCTACTGACGCTTGTCCTTCGCGACGTAGTCGCGGATCTCGTAGCCCGTGTAGATCTGCCGCGGACGCGCGATCTTCTGGTCTGCGTCCACGAGCATCTCCTGCCACTGCGCGAGCCAGCCGACCACGCGCGGGATGGCGAACAGCACCGGGAACATCTCGACCGGGAAGCCCATCGCCTGGTAGATGAGCCCGGAGTAGAAGTCGACGTTCGGGTACAGCTTTCGCTTGATGAAGTACTCGTCCTGCAGTGCGATGCGCTCGAGTTCGAGCGCGATTTCGAGCTTCGGGTTCTTGCCGGTGACCGTGAAGACCAAGTCGGCGATCTTCTTGATCACCTTCGCGCGCGGGTCGTAGGACTTGTAGACACGATGGCCGAAGCCCATCAGGCGCGAGCCGGCCTCGCCCGACTTCACCCGCTTGATGAAGTCCGGCACGTGCTCGATCGACCCGATCTCGTCCAGCATGCGCAGCACGGCCTCGTTCGCGCCGCCGTGCAGCGGCCCGTAGAGCGCCGCCGCTGCACCCGCGACGGCCGCGTACGGGTCGGCCAGCGAGCTGCCGATGTTGCGCATCGCGCTCGTGCTGCAGTTCTGCTCGTGGTCGGCGTGCAGGATGAACAGCACGTCGAGCGCGCGGGCCAGCACGTCGTTGGGCCGGTACTTCTCGGCCGGCGTGCTGAACAGCATGTTCAGGAAGTTGCCCGTGTAGCTCAGGTGGTTGTCGGGGTAGATGTACGGCCGCCCGACGATGTGGCGGTAGGCGTAGGCGGCGATCGTCGGCGCCTTCGCGATGAGCCGCGTAATCTGCAGCTGCCGCGATTCGGGGTCGTTCACCCGCTTGGAGTCCGGGTAGAACGTGGAGAGCGCGCCCACGGTGCTCAGGAAGATGCCCATTGGATGGGCGTCGTAGCGGAATCCTTCCATGAACTTCTTCACGTTCTCGTGAAGCATCGTGTGGTTCGTGATGGCGTCGGTGAATGCCGCCTGCTGGGTCGAGGTCGGCAGATCGCCGTGCAGCAGCAGGTACGCCGTCTCGAGATGGTCGCTGTCTTCCGCGAGCTGCTCGATGGGATACCCGCGGTAGCGCAGGATGCCGCGGTCGCCGTCGATGAACGTGATGGAGCTGCGGCAGTTCGCCGTGTTCATGAAGGCCGGGTCGTACGTCATGAGGCCGAAGTCCTCGGGCCCGGTCTTGATCTGGCGAAGGTCCATCGCCTTGATGGTGCCGTCCTGGATGGGCAGTTCGTACTGCTTGCCCGTGCGGTTGTCGACGATTGTCAGCGTGTCTGCCATCGAAATCCCAGTCGTCAGTGTCAGAAAAGTCGGGCAGTCGCGGGACCGGGGCGGTCCGCTGACCCGTCAGACTTCAGAATCCGAGTTGTTCTCGGCAGCCGCGTCCGGGTGCACCGGCTCGGCGGCCACGCGATAGGTGCCGTCCGCCCAGTGGGCGAGGTCCTGCAGCTGGCAACGCTGGCTGCAGAAGGGCCGCCACCGGCGCTCTACCGGGTGCTGCCGGCAGTAGACACAGAGCGGCGCCTCGTCCCCTGAGGACATCGGCCCATTCTATAAGAAAACCGACGGCCACGGTCGTGCCGCCCGCCACCTGCCCCGCGCCGCCGGAACGGGCAAGGCCACGCCGCCGGAACGGGCGAGGCCACGCCGCCGGAAGCCGCGGGCCGGGGCCGGGTCTGGTGTCCCGCCGCGTCGTTCAGGGGCGCTCGGGGATGTGACCGCTGTGGTGCCGCACGTCACGGGCCGAGACGATGAAGATCACGTCCTCGGCGACGTTGGTGGCGTGGTCGCCGATCCGTTCGAGGTGCCGCGACACGAGGATCAGGTCGAGCGCCGGCTCGATGGTGGTCGGATCCTGCAGCATGAAGGTCAGCAGCTCGCGGAAGATCTGCGTCTTGAGCGCGTCGAGGCGATCGTCCTCGTCGAGCACGTGCTGGGCCAGCTCCACGTCGCGCCGGACGAAGGCGTCGAGCGCGTCACGCAGCATGTTCTGCGCGATTTCGGCCATCAGCGGGATGTCGATCAGCTTCTTGACCGGCGGGTGCGAGGCGTAGCGGCGGGCCGCCTCGGCGATGTTCACCGAGAGGTCGCCCACGCGCTCGAGATCCGTGTTGATCTTCACCGCGGCCACGATGGTGCGCAGGTCGGCGGCCATCGGCTGGTACAGCGCGAGCAGCGTGAAGCACCGGTTGTCGATCTCGATGTGCAGCCGGTTCACCGGCTCGTCGCCGGTGAGCACCCGGTCGATCAGGGCCCGGTCGCGCCCGACGAGGCCCTCGACGGCGAGGCGGACGTGCTCCTCGGCGAGCCCGCCCATTTCGAGCAGGCGCGTCTTCAGGAGTTCGAGTTCCTCCTGGAAGTGGCGCGTGACGCGCTCGACCGGTTCCACTAGCCGAACCTCCCGGTGACGTAATCCTCGGTGAGCTTCTCTCCCGGTGCGGTGAAGATCTTGTCCGTCCGGTCGCACTCGATCAGGCGTCCCAGCCAGAAGAACGCCGTCGTGTTGGAGACCCGGGCCGCCTGCTGCATGTTGTGCGTCACGATCACGATCGTGTATCGGCTCTTCAGCTGGTAGATCAGCTCCTCGATCCGCTGCGTCGCGATCGGATCCAGGGCGGAGGCCGGCTCGTCCATCAGCAGGATCTCGGGCTCGACCGCCAGCGCACGCGCGATGCACAGGCGCTGCTGCTGGCCGCCCGACAGGGCGAGTGCCGACGAGTGCAGCCGGTCCTTCACCTCGTCCCACAGGGCGGCCGCCTTCAGGCTCGCCTCGACGCGGCCGCTCAGTTCGTCGCGCGACCGGGTCATCCGGTTGATGCGGAGCCCATAGGCGACGTTCTCGAAGATCGACTTGGGGAAGGGGTTCGACTTCTGGAACACCATCCCGACCCGTCGCCGGAGGGCGACGACGTCAACCGAAGGCGCGTAGATGTCCTGGCCGTCCACCCGCACCTCGCCCTCGACCCGCGCGCCCGGGATGATGTCGTTCATCCGGTTCAGCGAGCGCAGGAACGTGGACTTGCCGCAACCCGAGGGGCCGATGAACGCCGTCACCTGGTTCGGCTGGATCTTCAGCGAGATCTCGTGCAGCACCCGGTTCGCGCCGTAGTAGAAGTTCATCCGCGTGACGTCGATCTTCGGCGGCAGTGCGGTTGCCGCCGCCCCGTCCATCGCGGGCGGCGTGTCCTGCGGCGCGAGGGTAGCCCCGGTCAGCACCATTGGCATGAGCCTAACGCGGCCGGCCGATGAAGGCGTTTCGGCCATGTAAATTCGTTGAAACCGAGCGCTGGTGGCGCACCCGGCGCGAGGGCGGCGACCCCCCGACCGACCCGACCGACCCGCCCCACCCGCCCCACCCGACCCACCCGACCCACCCGACCCACCCGACCCACCCGACCTACCCGACCTACCCGACCTACCCGACCCACCCGACCCACCCGCCCCACCCGACCCACCCGCCCCACTTTCTCAGTCCGCCACCCGCTGCTCCGGGTGGAACACCACCCCGGCGCCTTCGCGTGCCAGGTCTGCGGCCCGTCGCGCCTCCTCCTGCAGCACCTCCTGCACCCGGAACGGCGCATCGTCGGGCCCGGGCTGGCGCCGGGTGTAGCTGCCGTCCGCGTTCAGGCGCCGGGCCCTGGCCGTGTCCCGGAACATCGAGCGCAGGGCCTGGACGACCCGCGCCTTGTGATCGGGCTTCTCGACGGGGAACAGCAGTTCGATCCGGCGGTCGAGGTTCCTGGTCATCCAGTCCGCGCTGGCGAGGTAGACCTCCTCGTCGCCGCCGTTCAGGAACCAGTAGATCCGCGAGTGCTCGAGGAAGCGGTCCACCACCGAGATGACCTCGATGTGCTCGCTGTGGCCCGGCACGCCAGGCCTGAGCGCGCAGATGCCGCGCACGTTCAGGCGGACCGTCACGCCGGCCCGCGACGCGGCGTAGAGCGCCTCGATGATCTCCGGGTCCACGAGCGAGTTCATCTTGGCCGCAATCTCCCCGACCTGTCCCGCCTCGGCGCGTCGTCGCTCGCGATCGATGAGGCGCAGGAAGCGCTCGCGCAGCCCGGTCGGCGCCATGACCAGCTTCTTCAGCCGGGGCGGATCGGAGTAGCCGGTCAGCGCGTTGAAGAAGGCGCTGGCGTCCTCAGCCAATGCCGGCGACGTGGTCAGCAGCCCGAAGTCGGTGTAGACGCGCGCGGTGCGCTCGTTGTAGTTGCCGGTGCCCAGGTGCACGTAACGCTTCAGCCCGAGCGGTGTCCGTTTGACGATGAGGCAGATCTTCGCGTGGACCTTGTAGCCGCGGATGCCGTAGATCACGTGCGCGCCCGCTTCCTCGAGCGAGCGCGCCCACTGGATGTTGCGTTCCTCGTCGAAGCGGGCGGTCAGCTCCACGACCACCGTGACCTGCTTGTTGCGCTCGGCGGCGCGGCGCAGGCTGGCGATGAGCAGCGACCCGGGGCTCGCGCGGTAGAGCGTCTGCTTGATCGCGAGCACGTCGGGGTCGTCGGCGGCCTGTGCCAGCAGGGCTACCACGGGATCGTACGAATCGTACGGATGGTGCAGCAGGACGTCTCCCTCGTCGAGGCGTGCGAGCATGTCGCGGCCGTGTTCCGAGGCGAGCCCGACCGGCTGCAGCGGCGGGTCGCGGAGTTCGGGGTGTCCCGGCAGGTCCACCAGCTGCATCAGCACGCGCAGGTCCAGCGGACCCGCAGCCGCGTACACATCGTCGGAGGTGACGTCGACCTGGCGGCTCAGGAGCTCGACCAGCTCCGGCGAGGTGGCCGCCTCCACCTCGAGCCGCACGACGTCGCTCGTGCGGCGCGCACGCAGCTGCCGTTCGACCAGGTCGATGTGCGTCCGGTCGCCCTCGTCGTCGAGCTCGAGTTCGGCGTTGCGCGAGAGGCGGATGGCCGACGTCTCGAGGATGCGCTGACCGGGGAAGAGCTGGGGGAGGAAGAGGCGGATGACCTCCTCGAGGAGCACGAACGACTGGCCGTCCGCGTCGGCGACCGGCACGAGCCTCGGCAGGCCCGGGGGAACCTGCACGATGGCCAGCCGCGGGCCGTCGCCGTCCGGTGAGTCGAGCAGGACGGCCAGGTTGAGCGTGAGGGAGGCCAGGAGCGGAAATGGCCTCGACACATCGATCGCGAGCGGCGTCAGCACCGGCAGCACCGCATCGCGGAAGAAGGGCGAGAGCGCGGCGCGGCGCGGATCCGGGATATCCGGGACGCTGTGCAGCCGGATGCCGTGTGCGCCCAGCGCCGGGATGATCTCGTCGCAGGCGACCGCATAGAGCCGGTCGAAGAACCGGTGGGCGCGGTCCGCGATGGCGTCGAGCTGCTGCTGCGGCGTCATGCCGCTCGGATCGGGCGCCGTCTCCTCGCTCGCCACCGCCTCCTGGAGCCCGGCGACGCGCACCATGAAGAACTCGTCGAGGTTGGAGGCGGCGATTGCGACGAACTTCAGCCGTTCGAGCAGCGGCGTCGACGCGTCCTCGGCCTCCTCGAGGACCCGCTCGTTGAACGCGAGCCACGACAGTTCGCGGTTGATGAACAGCGGCGTGCCGGCTCCGGGGGACGCGGTCATGCGCCCACCGCCGCCGTGCGGATCAACAGCTCGCGACCGAACACCTCCACGAAGAGGTCCGCACGCGCCGTCGCCGTGATCTGTTCCATCGAGATGTCACCGGTGCCCGCCAGCTCCAGGATCCAGGCGCGCTCGGCCCGCTGCAGCCTGACGTTCCGCACCTTCTGCAGGTGCTCCGCGTCGAGGGCATTGGCGATGCGCAGGATCGCCCCCAGTTTGCTGACCACCATGCGCTCGTGCTGGTCCAGTTCCATGTACGCCACGTGCGTCCGCTGCGGCAGGCTGCGCCGGTGGTAGCGGGCGATGTTGGCCACCATCCTCGTCTCGCCGCTCGACAGGCCGAAGATCTGCGAGGCCGAGAGGATGTACAGCGCATGCTTGTGATGGCCGCGATGGCTCACGTAGACGCCGATGTCGTGGAGGAGCGCCGCCGTCTGCAGCAGCAGCCGCTCGCGTGACGAGAGGCGATGGTCGTCCTGCAGCTCCTCGAAAAGCCGCGTCGCGAGCATCGCGACGTGGCGGCCGTGCGCGCGGTCGAACCGGTAGCGCCGGCCGAGCGCCTCGGCACTGGCGAGCACCTGGCGTTCGAAGTCCTCGGCGGCCAGCTGCGCCTCGGGTTCGGCCAGGTCGAGCAGCATGCCGGTGCGCAGTGAGGCATCCGACACGATGACGCGCCGCGCCGCGGTTTCCGAAACGATGGCCGAGTAGATGAGCAGCGACGGCATCAGCGTCTCCGCTTCGACGGCCGGCAGCCTGAACCGGCGCACCAGCGCCTCGTCGTCGAGCGCCTCGAGCTCCGAGGAGAAGGCCAGCAGTGCCTCGCGCGGGATCTCCCGCGTGGCCGCCGCCCCTTCCTGCGCGTGAATCTGCGTAGACGCGAAGCGGATGTCGCCGCCGACGGCCACCACCTGCGTCACCTTCGAGAGCGGCATCTCGAGGCGGATCTCGTCGATGACGTTGGCGATGACGCGCTTGAGGAGCGCCACCTGCAGGTCGTGCCCGTACCGCGGCAGCTCGAGCCGCTGGCGGAAGCGCACGGCGCCGAGGGCGAAGACGCCCGAACTCGCGGGTTGGCCGTGGCGCAGCAGCGTCAGGCTGGTGCTGCCGCCGCCGACCTCGGTGATGAGCGTCCAGGCGCCCTTCGCCGCCGGGTGCCGCCTGAGCGACTCGCGGACGGCCAGGAACAGCAGCCGCGCTTCTTCGGCCTCGTTGATCGTCTCGAAGGCGATGCCCGACCGGGCGTGCACGCGATCGAGGAACAGGTCGCCGTTGCGCGCCTCCCGTACCGCGCTCGTGGCCACGGCGCGAATCTCCGTGACGCCGTAGCTGTCGATGATCTGCCGGAAGCCGTCGATCGCGGCGAAGGCCGCATCGGCCGTCCGCGGGCGGATCACGCCGCCCGAGAAGGTGTCGCGCCCGAGCAGGACGCCGCGGGACGCCTCCTCGATGATCCGGATCGCGCCGCCTGCCCCGAGTTCGCCCACGACGAGCCGGACGGCGCTGGCGCCCATGTCGAGCACGGCGGCGATGCGGGGGGTGGCGGGTCGGGAGTCGGGCATCGGTAGGCGTGCTGCTCATCGTACCCCAACCGGCACAGCGGCGACGCGGCACGCAAACACCATGTAAAGCCGAAGCGTTACCCCGGAATTGCACGATCGTGAACGGGGCGTCACGGCGCCTCGATAGCCTGCGGCGCATGCAACTGTCTCCGCTGATTCGAGCCCTGTCCGTCGTCCTCTGCCTGGTTGCCACCACGAGCCCTGCCGCTGCTCAGGCCGACCGTGCCACGGTCGGCGGGTCGGTCACCGACCAGTCCGCCGCCGTCATGGCCGACGCGCAGGTCACCGTCACCAGCGTCGCGACCAATGTCGCGTCCTCCGCCACCACCAACCGCGAGGGTGCGTATCTGATCGTGGGCCTGGCGCCGGGCGAGTACGTCGTGCGCGCGTCGGCGCCCGGCTTCCAGGCGGTCGAACGGCGGGTCCGCCTCGAGATCGGCCAGCGGGCGACGTTCGACTTTCCGCTGCCGGTGGAGGGGGTCACGGAAACGGCCGACGTCGTCGCTGCCGCGTCTCTCGTGAACACCCAGAACGCCGTGCTCGGCCAGGTGGTGCACCAGGCCGAGATCGCGAAGCTGCCGCTCGCGATTCGCAACTGGGACGACCTGCTCGCTCTCGTGCCAGGCGTGCAGGGCGATCGGTATACCGAGGAGTCGGGGAGCACATCGGCGGGCCGGACCGGCGGGGTCAGCATCCACGGCAACCGATCGCTCCAGAACAACTTCCTGCTCGATGGCGTGGACAACAACAGCATCTCGACCAACGTGCAGGAACTCAGCTCGCAGGTCTCCCGCCCGTCCATCGACGCCATCAACGAGTTCAAGGTGAACACGACGCCCTATGCCGCCGAGTTCGGTCGCGCGCCGGGAGGCGCGATCAGCGTGTCGACAAAGTCGGGCACGAACCAGTTCCGAGGCACGTTCTACGACTACTACCGGAACGACCGCTTCGATTCGAAGACGTTCTTCGCGCGGCGCGCCAACCAGGCGATCGCCGACAACAACCAGAATCAGATTGGCGGCAACATCGGGGGGCCGATCATCCCGAACAGAGCGTTCTTCTTCGCCGACTACGAGGCCACGCGCATCACCAAGGGTGTCGTCCGCGCCTCACGCGTGGCAACTGCCGCCGAGCGCGCCGGCGCCTTCGGTTCGGTGATTCGCGATCCGCTCACGGGGCTGCCCTTCGCGAACAACACGATTCCGGCCGACCGCATCGACCCAGTGGCCGCCCGCATCCTGGGGTTGCTGCCGCTGCCCAACACCACCGGCAACAACAACTACTTCGTGCAGCCAAACGTCGCCGATGACGGCGATCGGTTCCTCGGGCGATCCGACCTGCGGGTGGGCGGCGCCGACAACCTGTTCGTACGCTACATCCGAACGAAGCGCACGCGCGAGGTGCCAGGGTTCCTCGGCGGCGTCCTCGACGGCACGTCCACGTCGGCCTGGGGGCGCAACTTCCTCGACTCGCAGGCGCTCGTCGGCGGCTACACGAAGGTGCTCGGCAGCGCCATGGTCAACGAGTTGCGCGTGTCGTGGGCGCAGGGCCGCTCGGACGGGCAGCAGTTGCCGTTCGGGAACAACGGCCTCGACCAGATCGGGTTCAAAGGCGTCCCGGCCGACCCCACCATCCTTGGCGGGATCGTCGGCATCGATATCGCCGGGCACGCACGCCTCGGGTCGCCGAACTTCATGCCCAAGTTCCAGCGGACCGATCAGGTGCAGTGGGTCGACACCCTCTCGTGGCTGCGCGGCCGCCATCAGTGGAAGTTCGGCGCCGACATCATGGCGCCGATGCGGAACCGCTACCTCGACATCCCGTCCACGCGCGGCAACCTCCAGTTCAGCGGCCAGTTCACCGGGAACGCCATCGCCGACTTCCTGCTCGGCTACGCGCGCACGGCCGAACTCTCCAACGTGTTCGTCGTCAACCAGCGGCACTGGTCCACGGGCTTCTTCGCTCAGGACGACTGGCGGGTAACCGACCGGCTGACGGTGAACCTTGGCGTCCGGTACGACTTCATGACGCCCGCGTACGAAGCCGGGAACCAGATGGCGAACTTCGATCCGGCCGTCGGCGGCCTGGTGTACGCCAAGGACGGGTCCCTGGCCGACCGGGCCCTCATCACGCCGGACCGCAACAACATCGCGCCGCGCGTCGGCGTCGTCTACGGGTTGTCCGAACGCACGGTCCTGCGCGGCGGCTACGGGGTCTTCTACAACCTGTTCGATCGCATCGGGTCCGAGGACCAGATCGCCCTCAACCCGCCGAACCTCCGCAACATCAACCTCCAGACCGGGTCCGCAACGACGCCGGTGCTCCTGCTGCGAGACGGGTTCCCGTCCAACTTCCTCGACGTCTCGAACATCAACACACGCAACCTGCTGATCCGTGCCGCCGACCGCAATGCACCGGACGCGCTCTTCCACCAGTTCAGCGGCGGCATCGAGCACCAGATCGGTCGCGCCTTTTCCGCCTCGGTCGACGTTGTCGGGAACCTCGGGCGGAACATCGCCGTCCTGCGTAACCTCAATCAGCCGCTGCGCGGCACGCTCGACGCGAACGGACCGCTGCCGTACCCCAACTTCAACCACATCCAGTGGCGGGAAATGTCGGGCCGGTCGCGCTACTACGGCGTGGATACCTCGTTCCAGCGTCGCTTCTCTGACGGATACAGCTATCGCGTCTCGTACACCTACGGCAACTCGCGCGATCAGGCCCCCGAGCATCTCGCCGCCGGCTCCGGCCGGCCGCAGAACGGACGCGACCTGAAGGCTTGGGAAGGACCGAGCGACTTCGACATCCGCCACCGCCTCACGACGGACTTCGTGCTCGAGCTGCCGTTTGGCCGTAACAAGCCGTTCATGCAGGACGGAGTCGGCGGCGCCGTGCTGGGCGGCTGGACCGTCAGCGGGATCTTCAGCGCGCGAACCGGACGCCCCTTCACGGTGACCCAGGGGACCAACGTGGTCGGGCTCGGCGCCACGGGCATTCCGAACCTGGTCGGCGACCCGACGGGAAACAAGACGGTGGACAGCTGGTTCAACGTGGCAGCGTTCCAGGTCGTTCCATCCGGCACCTTCGGCAACGCCGGCCGCAATATCGTGCGCGGCCCCGGCTTCGCCACGATGGACCTGAGCGTGCAGCGGCGGATTCCCCTCCTCGCGCGAGCCGGACTCACGCTGCGCTGGGACGTGTTCAATGCGTTCAACCGCGCCAACTTCGGCCAGCCGGACTCCAACATCGCCAGCGGCACCGTCGGCACGATCACCTCGGTCGCGGGCGACCCGCGGGCGATGCAGTTCGCGCTGCGGCTGGACTTCTGATGCGCACCGCCCTGACGGTCGCGGTGGCAGCCGGGACGCTCCTGGCCGCGTGCCCGGCTTCCGCGCAGTGGGAGCCGGGCAGCCGGGTGCTGCTCGACGCCCACAACTGCTACCCGACGCACGGCGAATGGGCGGACCGCATCGAACGGGCGCTGGCCGTGGGTACGCCGCTCGCCATGGAGCAGGATCTGATCTGGTACACCGATCCGAGAACCGGGCGGTCGTGGTCCGTCGTCGCCCACGACGAACCCGGTCGCCCGGCCCTTGGCCTCGACGGGTCGGAGCCGACCCTCGAGCGGCACTTCTTCCAGCGCATTCGCCCCATCGTCGAGGCGTCGCTTCGTGAGGGCCGGAAGAACGAGTGGCCGCTCATCACCTTGAACCTGGACTTCAAGTCCGAGGAACCGGAGCACCTGGCCGCCGTGTGGGGGCTCCTGGTGAAGTACCGCGCCTGGCTCACCACGGCCCCGCGGGTCGCACGTGCGGACGACGTCCAGCCCCTGAGTCCGGGACCGGTGCTGGTCCTGACGGGAGAGTCGGACACGCAGCGCCGCGTGTTCCATGACACGGTGCCGGTGGGCGAATCGCTCCTGGTCTTCGGTGCCGCCCGCCCGGAGGTCGCGCAGCCTGTCGGCGCCGATGGCCTCGCTCACCTGACGCCCGGCCACAGGACCAACTATCACCGCTGGTGGAACAATCCGTGGTCGGTGGTCGAGCCCGGTGGTCAGCCCCGCGCGGGCGACTGGACCCGTGACGACGATCGACGCCTTCGCGAGATCGTGGATGCCGCGCACCGGGCGGGTCTCTGGATCCGGTTCTACACGCTCAACGGACACGAGCCCGCGGACCGGTCAGGCGGGTGGAGCCCCGGGTACAACTTCGGCTCGGCCGCGGCCGCGGCCGCGCGATGGAAGGCGGCCGTCACGGCCGGCGTGGACTTCGTGGCCACGGACCAGTACGAGGAGTTCGGCGACGTGCTCCAGGGCGCCCGGCCGGCCGGCCGGTGGGTCACGATCGATGGCGAGCTCACCGAGCATGACTACGAGCGGCTGTTCGAGCGCGCCTTCACGGTGCCGCCCGGCACGGAACGCATCGAGGTGTCACTCGACTACACCGGCGCTGCCGAACGCACGGTGCTCGACCTCGGCTTGCGGGGGCCCGGAGGGTTCCGGGGCTGGAGCGGCGGGGGACCGCAGACGATCAATGTATCGGAACTGGGAGCGAGCTACGGGTATCTTCCTGGCCGGATCGAGCCTGGCCAGTGGGCGGTGGTGCTTGGCGTGCCGAACATCCGGCCGGGGCGAGTGGATCGTTACCGATTGCGGATCCGCCTCGATCCGGCCGTGAACGGACCCGCCGTGGTGAGCCGGACGCCCGGCTGGTACGTCGGCGACCTGCACACCCACTCAGGTCACAGCGACGGGCGCAGCCAGGCAGGGGGTGAGCGGGTGCCCGCGTCACCTGCCAGCGTGTTCGATGCGGCCCGCCTCGCCCGGCTCGACTTCGTCGCATTGACCGACCACAACACGGTGAGCCACTGGCTCGAGGTCGACCGCCTGCAGCCGGCCTATTCGCCGCTTCTGCTGCTCCATGGTCGCGAGCTGACGACCTACCGCGGGCACGCGACGATCGTCGGCGAGCGGCGCTTCCACGAGTTCCGCCTCGCAACACCAGATATCTCGATCGCCGCCGTGCTGGCGCCGATCGCAGCCGACGGAGCATTCGTCTCGATCAACCATCCCGCGTTGCCAGACGACGAGCGCTGCATGGGCTGCGGGTGGAACGACACGGACCCGGCGACACTCCGTCACGTCCACGGCGTGGAAGTGGTGAATGGGGATGCGGACGACCTCTCCGGCTGGCGCTTCTGGGCCTCGCGGCTGAACGAGGGTGCGCGGCTCGCGGCCGTCGCCGGCAGTGACGATCACACGCCGGACGACGACCGCGATCGGGCCGTCGGGCGACCTGCCACGGTGGTGTCTGCCGAGGATCGAACGGAGCCGGCGATCGTCGACGCGCTGCGGGCCGGCCGCACGTACGTGCGGGTCCAGGGTGCGACAGGACCCGCGCTGGATCTCAGCGCCGAGCGGGAGGGACACCGCGTCGGCCTGGGCGGCGAGATTGCGCCCGGTGCCGTGACGCTGCGGGTCCATATCTCGGGTGCTGACGCCGGACGCCTGGACTGGGTCCTGAACGGAGCCGTGCTCGCCTCGGTCGGCATTCCGGTGTCCGGCGAACTGACGCGGCCGTGCACGCTGCGTCCTGGTGACTGGGTCTCCGTGATAGTCCGCGACCACGCGGGCCGCCCTGCCGCCATCTCGAGCGCCATCTATACGTCCCGCTGACGCGGTCAAGGAGACACGATGACACAGCGAACCTTCTACACGCGCGCGCTGCAGCGCCTGTCGCGGCGTGATCTGCTGCGGCTTGGCGGCATCCTCGGGGCGGGCGTGCTCGCCCAGCCCTTCACGGCCGAGCGGCTCTGGGGCAAACCGATCTTCACGGCCTATCCGTTCACGCTCGGCGTGGCGTCCGGCGACCCGACGCCCGACGGCGTGGTGCTGTGGACCCGCCTCGCGCCTGATCCACTGAATGGCGGCGGCATGCCGACGGCCGTCGTGGACGTGGACTGGGCGATTGCCGACGATGCGTCGTTCCGATCCGTCGTGCAGCGTGGCACCGTGCAGGCGCGGCCTGAACTCGGGCACAGCGTGCACGTGGAGGTGGCCGGCCTCCAGCCCGGGCGCGACTACTTCTACCGGTTCCGCGCGGGCGACGAAGCGAGCCAGGTGGGGCGCACGCGGACCGCGCCGGCGGCAGGGACGCGGGTCGACCAGCTCCGTTTCGCCGTGTGCGGCTGCCAGCACTACGAGCAGGGCTACTTCACCGCCTTCGGGCACCTCGCGGACGAGGCGTTCGACTTCGTGTTCCATACCGGCGACTACATCTACGAAGGCCGCGACCACGGCGGCAGCAGCGATGTACGCGTGCGGCACCACAACGGGAACGAGATCTACACGCTCGTCGACTATCGCAACCGCTACGCGCTGTACAAGGCCGACCCGCACCTGAAGGCCGCGCACGCCTCGGCGCCGTTCATCGTGACCTGGGACGACCACGAGGTGGACAACAACTACGCCGGTGACCGGGGCGAGGACGGGGCGCCACCCGAGCTGTTCCTGCTGCGGCGCGCCGCGGCCTACCAGGCCTACTACGAGTCGATGCCGATTCGCGCGACGGCGCTGCCGCGCGGCGGCGACATGCAGATCTATCGTCGCCTCCGGTTCGGCGACCTGATCGACCTGAGCGTGCTCGATACCCGGCAGTGGCGCTCGGACCAGGCGTGCGGCGACGGCCTCCGGACCGGGTGCGTCGAGGCGGACGATCCGGCGCGGACGATCCTCGGCGATGTCCAGGAGCGCTGGGTGGGCCGGAACCTCGCCGAGGCACGCGCCCGGTGGACGGTGCTCGGGCAGCAAGTGTGCACGTTCGCGTACGACCGTAGCCGGGCGAACCCCAACGCGCAGTTCTCGATGGATACGTGGGACGGGTATGCGCCCGCCCGCGATCGGCTGTACGGCATGCTCCGCGACACGAAGGCGCCCAATCCCGTGATCCTCTCCGGCGACATCCACACGCACTGGGGCGCCGACCTGAAGATGGACTTCCGGAACCCGTCGTCCGCAACCGTCGGCGTGGAGTTCACCAACTCGGCGATCACGTCGAACGGCGACGGCAGCGAGACGTCTCCCGACTGGGACCGCGCGCGCAGCGACAACCCGCACGTGCAGTTCCACAGCAACCGGCGGGGCTACGTCGCCTGTACTGCCACACAGCAGACGATGCGTGCCGATTTCCGTGTGGTCGACCGCGTCACGGTGGCGGACCTGCCGGTGCGCACCGCCGGCGCGCTCGTGGTCGAGGCCGGTCGTCCGGGATGTCAGCGGGGCTGAGCGGCCGCCCGCGCCCCGTGGCGCCCGGCCGCAGCGGATCGGCGGCCGTCGGGCTTCCGGCGGCCCGGCGCAGCCCGTCGAGGCGACACGCCAGACTGCCGGATTTCCGGAGCCGGCACACGAGAGCCGCCCGCCGCCGCGTGTTTTCGCGCGGCACGCGCCGTGCGTGAGAGGCACCAGAAGGAGTCTTACCCGTGACCACCGCCCACCTGACGCTGTCTGCGCGCGCACCCGAGTCAGCCCCCGTCTGGATCCAGCTCTCGGAGGACACCGGCTGGGACGTCCGGACCGAGCGCGGCGTGAGGGGCGAGGTGATCGCGCACTTCGACGACTGGCATCGCCTCGAGCGCGCCATGGCACGCCTGGGTCATCGGCTCTTCGCAATCGACATCGACCTGCCCAACACCTGAACGCAGCCTCGTGGCGCCCGCGCCTGCGACCGCGCGTCGTCCCGATGTTGCTTGTACGCACGCGGCGGTTCTGCTACCGTGCGGCTGCCGGAGGGACGATGTACACGCCCATGAACACGCGGTGGCAGCGGCACGACTGGTTCGGCTTTTTCCTCGTCGCGACGATCGTCGGTGCGGCGATGCTTCTCGGCTACTGGACCGCCTGACGCGGCTCGTCCACCCGGCCATCGGCGCGCGGGAAACGGCACGGGGCCCGGCGCCACGCGCCGGGGTCCCATAGCCCGGATGTGTCATCGCTCCTGGATCGCGCCGAGATACGAGACGAGCGCCTCGATCCGCTCGGTCGCCGGCGTGGGATCGGACGAGCGCGTGAAGGCGTCTCCCCACACCGGCATCTCACCTCCGCCGTGGCCCTTGACCGGCCTGCGGCCGTCGACGATACGGGCGACGAGCGCCGGGTCGAACACCCCCTTGTTGCGCTCGGCGAGCCGTGTGAGATCGGCCGGACGCTTGGAGAGCATTCGAGCCATCGGTCCGTCGCCGCGTCCCGCAGGACCGTGGCAGGTCGCGCAGTAGAGAGCGTAGGTGGACTCCCCGCCGGGCAGGGGCGCCGACGACTGCGCGGAGATCGGGAGCGGGAGCGCGGTCACGACTATCGCGAGGACGCCGCAGCGCGCGTAGGTGCGGAGCATGACGAGCATCGAAGCCTCCTGAGTGGGTACCTGAGCGGTCGCCGTATGCGACCTCGAAGATCGGCATCGAGGGCCGTGCCGAAGCAGCGTAGGCCCGCCGTGTTGCCGGGGTGCAACGCCCTCGTCGCCAACACGATAATTTGCGCCGCGTTTACCCGAACGTCGCAGGGAGGCGCAGCCGGGCTCCTATAAAGGCGCCATGTCCTCGATGGACGTCCACGACCTCGCCCGCGAACTCGAGGCCCTCGAGGCCGCAATGGCGCGCGTGACCCGCAGCAGCGGGTCGTTCCTGGCCGGCCTGCCGGCCAGTCAGATCCCCAGCGCAACCAACCTCCTCCACTACCTGCTACTCCGCCGCGTCGACCTCCGCGACGCACAGCGCCGCCTGGCGTCCCTGGGCCTGTCCTCGCTGGGCCGGGCGGAGTCGCACGTCAGAGACGGGCTCACCGCCGTGCGCCGCGCCCTTGCGCTGATGTCGGGCGACGACTGGGTGCCGCCCGACGAGGCCATGCCGACGCTGCAGGACGGGGCGGCCCTCCTGGCGCGGCACGCCGACGCGCTGTTCGGCCGGCGGCCGCACCACCGGCCGGTCCGCATCATGGTCACGATGCCGACCGAAGCCGCCCATGACTACACGTTCGTGCGGGATCTGGTCGCGGCCGGGATGGACTGCATGCGGATCAACTGCGCGCATGACGGGCCGGAGGAATGGGGCCGGATGATCGCGCACCTGCGCCGGGCCGCGGGAGAGGTCCGGCGGGAGTGCACGGTGTCGATGGACCTCGCCGGGCCGAAACTGCGCACCGGCGACCTTCTGCCGGGCCCTGCCGTGCAGAAGATCAAGCCGCGGCGCGACCTGTGGGGACGCCTGGCTTCGCCCGCGTATGTCGCCATCACCGACGCCGGGCACCTGCGGCAGGCGTTCCCCGGCGCCGACCACATGGTGGTGATCGATCGACCGGTGGCGGACTCTGTCGTCGCAGGCACACGACTCGCACTCGTCGATGCGCGGGACCGCACGCTCACGCTGCGGGTCGTCGCCCGGCACGGCGACGTGCTCATCGCCAGCCTCGAGCACTCGGCCTACATCGTTCCGGGTTCCGAACTGCGATACCAGGGCCGGAGCGGGTGGGAGGCTGTCCGGATCGCCGAGACGCCACGTCCTCAGCAGGCGCTGCTGCTCGAAGTGGGTGACCGCCTTGTGCTCACCGGCGACGGCGCCGCGGGCCACCCGGCGACCCGGGACGCCGGCGGACGCGTCATCGTCCCCGCGCAGATCGGCGTGACGCTGCCCGAGATCTTCGCCGACCTGCAGGCCGGCGAACGCATCTGGTTCGACGACGGGCGGATTGGGGGAATCGTGCGGCAGGTCGAGGGGCCCGGAGCGGTGGTCGAGATCACCCAGGCGCGCCCCGGCGGTGATCGACTGCAGGCCGGCAAGGGTATCAACCTGCCCGACACCGCCCTGCGGTTGAAGCCGCTCACCGACAAGGACCTCGACGACCTAGGTTTCGTCGTTCGCCACGCCGATCTCGTCGCGTATTCGTTCGTACGCCACGTGCGCGACGTGCAACTGCTGCAGGAACACCTGCGCGTCCTCGGTGGCGACGCGCTCGGCATCATCCTGAAGATCGAGACGCGACAGGCCTTCGAGGAACTGCCGCGCCTCCTGCTGGCGTGCATGCGCACGGGCCGCTACGGCGTGATGATCGCGCGTGGGGATCTCGCGGTCGAGTGCGGGTACGAACGCATGGCCGAGATACAGGAGGAAATCCTGTGGATCGCCGAGGCGGCGCACGCGCCGGTGATCTGGGCCACACAGGTCCTCGAGACGCTCGCCAAGACCGGTGTGCCGTCGCGGGCCGAGGTGACCGACGCGGCGATGTCGGAACGGGCCGAGTGCGTGATGCTCAACAAGGGCCCGTTCATCCGCGAGGCGGTCCGCACGCTCGACGACATCCTGACGCGGATGCAGTCGCACCAGTCGAAGAAGCGCGCGATGATGCGCCCCCTGAACGTGGCGCAGGCGGTGCTCGACGATGTCCTGGCAGTGGCCGCCGGTCCTGTGGCGCAGCCGTTGGAGCCGGCGCCCTAGGCGCGGTCGCGCCAGGCCCAGACGCCCACGATCCCTGCCGGGACAAAGAGCACCAGCATCGCAATGGCCCAGAACGCCGCCGGGCTGGCGCGGAACGGGATGTGGTCGACGTTCATCCCGAACAGGCCGGGCACGATCGCGAGCGGGAGCCCGAGCGCCGTCACAACGGTCAGGATGAACAGCGTCCGGCTGGTGCGCTCGTTCAGCAGCGCCGTCAGTTCCTCCTGCAGCAGGCGAACCCGCTCGGCCAGCGCCATCGCGTCGGCCACCGCCGCCGACAGTTCCTCGGCCGATCCGCGAAGCAGCGCCACGTCGTCGGCGGACAGCCACGAGGGTGGATGGTTCAGCAGGCGGAACAGCGCCGCCGGTTCGGGCGCGAGCAGCCGCTGCAGCCGGACCAGGACGCGCCGCAGCGCACCGAGCCGGGGGCGGCTCGTGGAGGTGTCCGCTTCGAGAATCCGGTCCTCGATCGCGTCCACCTGGCGCGTGGCGTCGCGCACGATGCCGACGAGGACGTCGGCCTGATCCCGCAGCAGGTGCGCCAGCAGTTCCGCGGACGACTGGAAGGCTTCGCCCTCCTTCACGGCGGTCCGCAGACGATCGACCGCTCGCACCTGGGTCGTCCGCGCGCTGATCATCGCGCGGGCATCGACGTACAGCGCCACTCTCGACACCGACGACGGATCCGCACCGAAGAACTGGACGTCGTTGACCACCGCCAGCAGCGATTCGCCGACCACCTCCAGCCGGGTCGTCGGGCTCTCCTCAAGCAGCTCGTAGAACTCCTCCGGCAGGCGCGCGTGCGTCTCCAGCCACTGCCGCGCCTGGATGTTCGACAGGCTGAAGTGCAGCCAGATGAAGCCGGCGGCGTCGGCAGAGGCGAGCCAGGACGCGGCCGCGCTGGAATCCAGCAGCTCCGCCCGCCCGAGGGCCTCGAACCGGTAGCCGCAGACCAGGCCGGACAGGTCGGAACCGTACAGGAGGTCGGGCGTGCGCGGGGCCGACGTGTGTCGCATGGGTCTCCGTTCGGACGTTACCGGTTCCCCGTGACGTCGGTGTAACGGACACCCGTGTGCCTGCGGGGGCCGTTCGGGAGCGGGACTTCAGCCGCGGGCGCTGGGATGCGTGCGCCGCCCACGGCCGCCGACCAGCGCGATCGCCCGGCCGCGCGACGCGTCCGCGGCGGACTCGCGGGCGGGCGGCGCGAGCGGTTCCACGCGGCGGCGCGGCGAGGCGGCCCCCGCCGGACGAGCGACGCTGGGGGAGCCCTCGTCGGAGCGCGCCACCGTGACGCTCTCGATGTGCAGCGGCTTGCCCAGCATGCGCTCGAATGGCGCGGCATGCCGCGACCCGGCCCACAGCTCGAGTTCCGCGTCACCCGTGGTTTGCAGTTCGAGGATCATGTCCTCGCCGCGGTCGCGCAGCGAGAGGCCGGTGACCAGCTGGGCGTGACTGCGGTCGAGGGTCTCGGCGAGTCGCAGCATCGACGACAGGACGCGCACCACCCGACGCCGCTTCCTGGGCAGGTCGCCGAAGGCGAGGTGCGAGCGCTCGGGCACCGCCCGGCGATGGTACCGGGCAATCAGCGCAATGGTCTCGACGTCGATCGGTTCGAACCCGCGCAGGTCGCCGTTGCGAATCAGATAGTACGAGTGCTTGTGGTGGCGCTCGTAGCTGATGTGGACCCCCACATCGTGCAGCAGCGCCGCGTACTCCAGCCACTCGCGCTCGCGGTCGGTGAGCACGTGCACGCTGCGCGTGGCGTCGAACAGGGCGAGCGACATCTTCGCGATCTGCTGCGCGTGGTCCGCCGCGTAGTTGCACCGTTCGGCGAGTTCGATCACGCTGCGGCGCCGGACGTCGGGATACTGCTCCGCCTGTGCGATCTCCTTGCGGTGCCGTGCGATGTAGTCGAGGATGATTCCCTCGCGCAGCGACATGTCGCACAGCGTGATCTCCTCGGCGCCGAGGCGCTTGAGGACCGTGTCGATGAGGATTGCGCCCGCCACGGCGATGTCGGCCCGGCGCGGTTCGAGCCCGGGGATGAGCAGGCGCTTCTGCAGGCTGCTCTCGCACAGCGTCTTGCGCACGCGGTGGATCTGCTTGGCCGAGACGCGCCGGTTGCGCACGGCGCTCGGCACCTCGCCATCTTCGTCGGCCGCCGCGATCGTGCCGACGCTCAGGATCGAGCCCGACGTGCCGATCACGCGGTCGAAGCCGGTGGCCGCGATCTCCTTCAGGTAACGCCCGAGTTCGGTGTGGATATGCCGGACCAGCCGCCGCTCGTCGCGGGCCGAGATCGGGTCCGACTTGACGAAGCGCTCGCTCAGCCGGATGACGCCCAGCTTGAAGCTGCGTCCGACGCCGAGTGTCGATCCGGTGCCGTGCGTGATCTCCACGCTGCCGCCGCCGATGTCCACCGCCACCGTCACCTCGCCGGTGATGCCCAGCCCGTACGACGCCGCCAGGTGGATCAGGCGGGCCTCTTCGGGGCCCGAGATCACGCGCGCCCGGATGCCCGTCTGGTCGACGATCGCCTTCAGGAACTCGCCGCCGTTCTCGGCCTCGCGCACGGCGCTGGTCGCCACCGCCTCGATGCGTTCCACCTGGTGCGATTCGGCCAGGCGCCGGAACTTCGAGAGCACCTGCAGCGCCGACTGCATCGCCTTCGGCGTGAGCGCGCGCCCGTCGAGCCCGCCGGCGCCCAGGCGCACCATCTCCTTCTCACGGTCGATGATTTCGAACGAGAGGTCCGGCCGGACGCGCACCACGATCATGTGGAGCGAGTTCGTGCCGATGTCTATGGCAGCCAGGCGCATGGGGGTTCCTGCGGTACGCGGGTCAACGGGACCGGGATACGCCCACTATAATCTGCCTTCGACGGGCGGCCATGTGCCGTCGACAGGCCGCGGATCATCGACCAGGAGCACGCCGGGATGCCGGAACCGTTCGAGCTGTACCTCATTCGTCATGCCATCGCGGAGGAACGCGGGGACAAGTGGCCCGACGACGACAAGCGGCCGCTGAGTCTCGAGGGCACCGCCCGGATGCGCAAGGCGGCCAACGGCCTGGTCAGGGCCGGTGTGGCGCTCGACGTCGTACTCACCAGTCCGCTGGTCCGTGCTCGGCAGACCGCGGAGATCGTGGCCGGCGCGTTCACGCCCCGCCCCCCCATCGTCACCGCCGATCCGCTCGCGCCAGGCGGCTCATATGCCGGCGTGCTGGCGGAACTCGAGAAGCAGGGGCGGCGCCGGCGCCTCGCCCTCGTGGGCCACGAGCCGGACCTCGGCGATCTCGCGGCGAAGCTCGCCGGCATCCGCCAGCCCCTGCCGTTCAAGAAGGGCGCCGTGTGCCGGATCGACGTGGACGCCCTCCCGCCGCAGCGACCCGGCACCCTCGTGTGGCTCATCACCCCGGGCATCCTGCGCCTGCTCGGGAAGTGACGCCGCGCGCGGTCACGCGCGCAGGAAGTCCGCCTGCCAGTTCTTCACGCGCAGCTTGATGTCCTTGCCGCTCGTCACCTGGCCCGCGAGCACGTCGCCCACGAGGCCGGGCAGCTCCGCGTCGCTCGCGAAGCGCAGGGCCACGAGCTGCTTCACGGGGAGCTGTTCCGCCCGCGCAGCGACCTCCGCCGGCAGCAGCGCCCGCAGCCGCATCCGCATCTCCAGCCGGATGACGCGGTCCTGCACCGTGAGGATCTGCACGCGCACCGAGAAGAACATGAGGATGAGGCCTACCGCCAGCAGCAGGCCGATCACCGATGCGGTGCCCGCGTTCTGCACCGCCAGGTATCCCGCATAGATCAGGTTCACGACGAGGATTCCGAAGACGCCGATGTGATATACCGGCACGACCCGGCCGTGATTCTTGTAGTTCTGAGCTTCCGCCATGGTTTCGCTCCTCCGCGTTCATCTTACGGCAGAGCCTGGGTTCACGTGCTGGCTCGATAATTTACAAGACCGTAACACGCTGTACGGGAGAATCGCCTCGTCTACCCGCGAGGAGAACGATGCTTGAACTGCAGCTGGTGTCAGAGGACCACGTGCGCCGCTATTCGATCGCGCTGGCGGGCACCGACGGCTGGGAGATCAGCCTGGAAGAGGACCGCCGCCTCCGCTGGCGCGAGACCTGCTCCGACTGGCACCGTGTCGAACGCATGCGCGCGAGGCTCCAGCGCGAAGTGTCGCAGCTGGTCGAGCGCGGCTGGCGCCTCGAGCCGGCTCAGTCGATGAACCTGTAGCCGAGCCCGACCGCCGTCTCGATCTGCCGGCCCGCGGATCCGAGCTTCTGCCGCAGCCGGCCGACGTGGACGTCCACCGACCGCGTCTCCACCAGCCGCTCGTAGCCCCACACCCGTTCGAGCAGCCGATCCCGCGACACGACCCGGTTCTTGTTCTGCACGAGGTAGCGCAGCAGTTCGAATTCGCGACGCGTGAGCCGCACCTGCTCGCCGTCCACCATCACCGACACGGCATCGAAGTCGGCGACGAGGTGCGTGCCGACGTAGGTCGCGGCCGGCCGATCTTCAGGCGACGCGGCGCGGCGCAGGACCGCGCGCACGCGTGCCGTCAACTCCCGCAGGCTGAACGGCTTGGTTACATAGTCGTCAGCGCCGAGCTCCAGGCCCGTCACCCGGTCGGTTTCGCTGCTCTTCGCCGTCAGCATGATGATCGGCAGGTGTCGTGCATCGGACCGGGCGCGGAGCAGGCGGCACACCTCGAGGCCGCTGAGCACGGGGAGGTTGAGGTCGAGGATGATCAGGTCGGGAGGGCGCGAGGCCACCGCCTTCAACGCCGCATCACCGCTGCCGACGATCTCGGCTTCGGCGCTCCCGCTGCGCTCCAGGGTGTGCTTGATCAACCCGGCGATGTCCTGTTCGTCTTCGACGATGAGCACGCGGTGTTTCTGCATGGGGCACCCTCACACTAGCGGGCGCAGGTTTCGTCGGGGTATCGGAGCTGTTAAATCTGGGTTACGGGCCGATGAGGTGCGTGGTATTCTGCGCCCCTAGTCGGGCCGCGTCCCGGGAGGGAGCTACGTCGTGGGTCGTCCGCTGTCTCAGGCGCTCGTGACCGCAGGCATGCTCGCGCTGCTGACACTGCTGCGTCCGCCCGCAGCCTCCGCCCAGGAGTGGATCTCGTACACCAGCGATCCCCGCAACATCCTCGAGGGAAACTGGCAGTCGTGCCAGCAGCGTGACGGCCGGTACGCCGAGAAGATTTACGACCACTACGTGAACGGCGTGCCGCAGTTCGAGGTGCACCTCGGCCCGAGGCGCGAGTTCGCAATCTTCAAGGGCGTGCAGGACGAGCACCGGGAACACGATCAGCCCGAGAACCTGCTCAAGCCCTACCGCGTCCCGATGGAGGGCACCCGCGCCCGCCGGGAATGGGAGATCCCGTCGCTGAACCTCCGCTTCACGGTCGCGATGGGCGGAGGTTCCACCATGGACTGCGAGAGCTGGTACATCGTTCTCGCCCCGATCGACAAGACCTCGCAGTAGCCCGCATCCGCGGGCCTGGCGCGCCTGCGCCCGAATCCCGGCTGACGATCGACCCCGCCAGCCGAAGGGCCGCGCCCGACGTCGACGCGCCTCACGTCGGGGGGCGCAAAGAGTTTGCACCACTGACCGATCCGCGCCGCCGATCCGTTACACCGCGCCCATAACCTTGTCGGCGTGGAGCGGGCCGACTGATGCGGGTGAGCGTGATCGTGTGCGCCTTCAACGAAGCGCACTACCTGCCCGCCTGCCTGCATTCCCTCCTCTCCCAGACACGGCTTCCGGACGAGATCGTCGTCGTGAACAACGCCAGCACGGATGCGACCGGCGCCGTGGCACGCGCGATTCCCGGCATCACGGTGGTGGACGAGCCGCGCAAGGGGCTGGTGATCGCCCGCGAAGCGGGGCGTCGGGCGTCGACCGGTGACCTGTTGGCCTACGTGGACGCGGACTGCCGCGTGCCGCCGGTGTGGCTCGAGCGGGTGGTCGCACGACTCGGGCAACGTCCCGCCGCCGTCGCGGTGACCGGCCCCTACCGCTTCTACGACTGGGACCTGCTGGGCCGCGCGCTGATTCGGCTCTACGACGTGCTGGTCGCGCCGCCGACGCACGCGCTCGTGCACCGCGTGCTGGGGCTGGGGGCGGTGTTGTACGGCGGCAACTTCGCGGTCCGTCGCGAGGCGCTGGCCGCTATCGGCGGGTTCGACTGCTCGATCGAGTTCCACGGCGAGGACACCAATCTGGGGCGCCGGCTGACGCCGGTGGGCCGCGTGGAACTGGCCGGTGAGTGCTGGGTGTGGACGTCGGCACGGCGGTATCGCGCGATGGGCAAGCGACAGGTGTTCGGGCTCTACGTGCGGAACTTCTGGTCGGAGATCCTCCGCCACCGTCCTTCCGACCGGACCCATGTGGACGTGAGGGCCTGACATGCCGGGCTACGAGCCATTCCTGCTCTGCGACTTCCACGTGCACACGTCGTGGAGCGACGGCCGCCTGTCGCTGCGCGAGGTGGTGGACCTGTACGGCTCGACCGGCCGCTTCGATGTCATCGCGATCACCGACCACATCCTGATGCAGCGCGACGTGCTGGGGCGCGCGGGGCGCCTGATGTCGCTCGGCCGCCGACATTTCTCGGTGACCCGGGAGCGGTTCGACGCCTACCTGGAGGAGATTCACGCCGAGGCGAAGCGCGCGAGGAAGCTGTACGACCTGCTCGTGATTCCTGGAGCCGAGGTCACGCAGAACCACTTCCGCAGCCGCAAGAACTCGCACATCATCGCGCTCGGCATCAAGGAGTGGATCAGCGCGGACCAGCCGGCGCGCGAGATCCTCGAGGAGATCCGGCGGCAGGGCGCGCTGAGCATCGCCTGCCATCCTCATCACCGGACCACCCGGCGCATCGAGATCAGCACCTGCTTCCTGTGGGACAACCGCAGGAAACTCGTCGACCTGGTCGACGTGTGGGAGGCGGCGAACCGCGACGACCTGTTCTCGGTGACCAGCCTCAAGCACTACCCGTATGTCGCCAACAGCGACTTCCACAAGGCGAAGCACCTGTACTCGTGGAAGACGCTCCTGCGCTGCGAGAAACACTGGGACGCCATCGCGGCCGCCCTGCGCGCCAATGTCGATGTCGCCCTGACGCTCTACCGGAACGGATCGTGGGCCGCGTGAGGTTCGATGGCCGGCCGGTGGACGGTGAAACGGGGGACAGTGGACGGCGTATGACCGGCCTGCTCGTTCCCCAGGACGTTTCGCCGCTCACCGGGCGGTCATCAGCCGCTTCCCGGCAGGGGATGGATCTGAGGACGTGATGAACAGCGGAAGCGAGATGCTGGAAGCCGCCGCCCTGCGGCTGGCGATGGAATACCTCGAGATGCCGGACCTGAAGCTGACCTCGGCCCAGGCGCGGCGCCTGTGCGGACTGCCCGCCGACCTGTGTGACCGCGCGATGGCGGCACTCGTTGCGCGCGGGTTCCTCGTGCAGACGACCGCCGGCGCGTTCCTGCGCCGGGCGTCGGGTGCGCCCATGCGGCTGCCGCACGCCTCCTGAGTCGCGATACCGCGCCCGGGAGGCGCGCCTGTGCACGGGACGCCGCCGCGCCTGTGTACGGGACGCCGCCGCGCCTAGCGTCCGGATGGGCGGAACGTCACGCCGCTGTACGCACGCCATCGCTCGCCCGACCTGCTGCCAAGGCCATTGACCCAGCGCGCGTCGGTTCTGACCCCCCAGTTCTCGTCGGCTCGAACGCGGACACCGCCGCCGGCATTCACGGCCACGCCGGTGCGAGCTCGCGATCTCACGCCCGTCTCGGTCAGTTCAGGCGTGCCATATTGATCCAGGCCGATGCCGGCCGCGACGTACGGCGTCACTCGCCCCGCGGTGGCAACGTCGTACACGAGGTTGGCGCTCACGTTCAGCGCGGCGATCTCGGCCCGCCGGAAGCTCGTGTCCAGCTCGACGCTGAGAGCACCCATTACAGGCCATCGCACGGCGCCGCCGACACCCCAGGAGGTCGCCGAGCCCAACGAGACGTAGGGAGTCACCTCGACGCGCGACGGTGACGTGGGGGCGTGGCCCTCCTGGGCGATCGCGGCGCCTGGGACGGTCAGCACGGCACAGACGAGGGACACCACGGCAGTACGGTTGGTCATGGAAGACTCCTGCGAGGCGCAGCATGGGCGCCCCGCACCCTTAGACGCGAGAGGCGGGGGCGTGGTCTGCGCGAGCAGTGGCGATGCGCCTTCGGGGTGGCGACGCGCCCTTGGGGATGGGTGCTCGTGCTTCTCTGCAGGACGGGAGCGCGTCGCCGGTCCGACGGGCGACCGGCGACGCGCCGGCTTACCAGAGCAGCTTGAAGCCGAGCTGCAGCTGCCGCGGATCGTAGGTGGACGTGATGGTCCCGAACGCATTCGAACTGCGGTTCGCGTTCGGCGGACGGAAGTTGGTGCGGTTGAGCAGGTTGAACGCCTCGATGCGGAACTCCACCTTGACGCGTCCCGTCAGCGACAGCTGCTTGCTGGCAGCCGCGTCCACCTGCCAGAAGAGCGGTCCGCGCACGCTGTTGCGCGGCGCGTTGCCGAACGGCTGGCTCGGGTCGGTCGGGATGATCACGGCGTCGCGGTTGAACCAGTTCGTGATCGTCCGCTGGCCCTCAGGTGCATACGGGTCGCCGACGACGTTCGGACGGTAGTTGTTGGCACCGCGGAAGTCCTGTTGAATGCCGGACACCAGGAAAGCGTTGGTGGGCGTGTAGGTGAAGGTGGCCGTCTCACCAGCGAGGACGCTGTTGATGAAGGCGAGCTGCCAGCCCCCGACGAGCCCGTCCATTGCGGGTGAGACGCCACCGCCCCAGCGCTTGCCGCGCCCGAAGGGCAGCGACCAGATCACGCTCGTGGTGCTGTTGTACGGCTGGTGGTAGGCGGAGAGGCCGAAGTCGGCGTCCAGGTTCCGGAAGTCCTGCGGCGCCGGGAAGTTGCCGTTCGGGTTTTCGAGCGAGCCCGCGCCGTTGTCCTTCGCCTCCGACAGCGTCAGCGAGCTGAGCACCGAGACATCGGTGTGATACCGCCACTGGAACTTCGCCTGGAACGCACGGTAGCGCGACTTGCCGCCGTTGAAGGCGTAGGTGATGTCCGAATAGGTCGGGATCGGCCGCCGGGCCTGCAGCGAGAGCGTGCCGGCCGCGTTGTTCGGCACCGCCTGGTTGAAGTTGGCGAACAGGAGCTGATCGTCGGCTCGGTTGCCCACGTAGGCGAGGTCGACGAGGATGCCGCGGCCGAACTGTCGCTGCACCGAGACGAACCAGCTCTGGACCTGGCTCGAGCGGTAGTCCTCGGGCATGTAGGTGATGTTCGCCGTCAGCGGGTCGAACCGGCTCGGGTCGGTGAGCCCCGCCGGGTATCCCTGTTCGGTCGGCCGGAACGTCGGATCGGCCGGGCCCTGGTTGACGACCGCGTTGATCACCTGCGGGCCGTTGATCGGCAGCAGGTTGCCGCCGCCAGCGCGGTTGAAGTGGACGTAGCTCACTCCGTACCCACCGCGCGCCACCGTGTTCTCCGCGAACGTCCACGCGAAGCCGAGGCGCGGCCCGACGTTGTTGCGGTCCGGATTGATCGTCGACCGGTCCCGCATCGAGCCGTCGCGGGCTGGCACCATCGTGCGGGCCACCGGGTCGAAGTTCGACAGGATGTTGTCGCGCTCCCACTGCGGCGTCGCGTACTCGTAGCGCAGGCCGAGATTGAGCGTCAGCCCGTCACGCAGGCGCCAGTCGTCCTGCAGGTAGAGGAAGTGCATGTTCTGGCGGACGTTGGCCACCAGCACGTTGCTCAGCGCGTACTGCGACCGCAGCCCGAGCATGAAGTCCGCAAGGTTGTAGATATTGCTGGCAGCCGCCCCGGCCGGCCGCGAGAACTGCCCCGAGTATGAGTCGCGCCCGTACAGCGGGTTCACGTCCTGCACCTGCGTGTTGATGCGCTGGAACTCGTAGCCGCTCTTCAGGGAGTGCGTGCCGGCCAGCCAGGTGTAGTTCACCTTCGGGTTGTACACGGTCGGGTACTGCCACTGCGGGTTGGTCGCCTGCCGACCGAGTGTCGTGTAGCCGGTGACGATCTGCGTGGGCAGGCCGCCGGCAATCCGCGCGTCGGACGGCAGGCCGGCCAGGCCGAACGCGTCGAGTGCGCTCGCCGCCCCCAGTGACGGCGGATCCTTGCCGGCTTCCGTCTTCGAGACGCCGAACCGCACCTCGAAGAGCGACGAAGGGCTCGGGACCCACGTCGTGCCCAGCGCGACCTGGTGATTGCGCGAGTAGATCGTGCCGTTGCCGTCGCCCCCGGCCGGCAGCGGCAGCACCGGCTGGTCGAAGGTCTTCAGGTCGCGCCAACCATACCGCCCAAACGCCGACAAACCCGGCTGCACCTGCATGTCCACCTTGCCGCCCGCCTTGTGCGTGTCGTTCGTGAACTCCTGCAGCACCGAGAAGTTGTTCGGCGTCGCCGCCGCGGCCGACGGCAGGCCGCTGAAGACCCGCTGCGCGAACGTGGTCATCGGGAGTGGCGTGCCGGCGTCGTAGACGACGCCCGTCCTCGGGTCGCGCACCGCAACCGGCAGGATGCCCTGCCGCTGCGTGTTGCTCGCAATCGTCGCGAAGCTGGTGACGCGCTGATCCTGGATGAAGCCTTCGTAGTCGCCGAAGAAGAACGCGCGGTTCTGCAGGATCGGGCCACCCAGGACGCCGCCGAACTGGTTGCGCCGCAACTCCGGCTTGCCCGTGGCCGGCCGGAAGAATCCGGTGGCGTTCATCGACGTGTCGCGCAGGAACTCCCAGCCGGTGCCGTGGAACTGGTTCGTTCCGCTCCTGTAGACCACGTTGATCGTGGCGCCAGCCGCGCGCCCGTACTCGGCGCTCATGTTGTTGGTGACGACCTTGAACTCGCTCACGGCTTCCGGCGGCGGCTGCATGACCTGGTTCGAGAACCCCTGGTTGCTCGTGCCGTACGCATTGTTGTCGACCCCGTCGATCATGAAGTTGTTGAACGTGCTGCGCAGGCCGTTCACGTTGAAGGATCCTTCGCGCGGGGTGTTCCCGGCCGCGAAGGAGAAGGACAGGCGCACGCCGGTGGTGAGCAGCGCGAGGGACGAGTACTGGCGTCCGTTGAGCGGCAGCGCCTGCGTCTGCTCGCCGGTGATCACCTGGCCGCGCTGGCTCGTGTCGGTCTCGAGCAGCGGTGCCGAGGCCACAACACTCACCGCCTCGCTGACGATGCCGACGCCGAGTTCCACGTCCACGCGCTCGCGGGCGCCGATGTCCACCTTGATGCCGGTCATCGCGCGGGTCGAGAAGCCCTGCAGTTCGGTGGTCACCGTGTAGGTGCCCGTGCGCACGGTGGGAAATTCGTAGTTGCCGCCCTCGTCCGACGTGCGGGTGGCGGAGATGCCCGTGTCCACGGAGCGGAGCGTCACGGTGGCGCCTGGCAGGACGCCGCCGCTCGAATCGCGCACCGTCCCCAGGACGGCGCCGGTGTCGAACTGCGCCCACGCGGGCGCCGACGCGAGCACGAGCAGTGTGGCAAGGATCGAACGAAAAAGGGACATGGGAGCAGCTGAACCTTTCGGTGAACGCGGGCGACAGCACCCGCGACCCCGACGCTAGCAGCCGCCTGTCACCGCGGGGACAACGCGGCGTCACTGGCAGATGAAGTCGTTGCAACGGCGGTACGACCGCGCACGCCCGGGGCGTCACACCGGATGGTCGCAGCGAGCCGGCCGGTCGCCCAGAACGCGGGCGCGCGATAGCCTCGGCGGGTCCGTCGCGCCGTTTGACAGCGCCAGGGCATCGACCTACGCTGTGGATGGGTTTGGCTCCATCGTAATTCCGTAAGGATTCATGACCGCCCTCCGGCCTGTTGTCAGCGCACGATTGACTGCCTGCGTGCTGTGGTGCCTGCTGCTCGGCGTCACCCGCCTCGCGGCGCAGAACATCGGGACCGTCTCCGGTACCGTCACCGATCCCCAGGGGCTCCCGGTACCCGGTGCCTCGATCACCTTGCTGAACCGCATCTCGCAGGCCGGGCAGGAAGCCGTCACCGACGGGGACGGCCGGTACCTGCTCTCGAACGTGCCGTTCGGCATCTACGTGCTCACCGCGGCGCTGCCCGGATTCGCCCAGGCGCAGCAGGTGGTGGACGTGCACACCACCGTGCCCATGGCGGTGGACCTGCAGGTGGGCGTCGCCGCGGTTGCCGAGACGGTGCAGGTGTCCGCCGACGCCATCCTCGAGACCTCGTCGACCGGCTCGCACGTCGACCTCGGGGCCAGCCTGATCGACCGCATGCCGACCGCCACGCCGAGCCGGCAGCTCTCGGGCATGCTGCTGTCGGCGCCCGGCTTCATCCCGAGCCAGAACGGGCGCATCCACGTGCGCGGATCCCACGGCCAGATCCAGTACATCGTCGACGGCGTGCCGATGACCGACGAATACACGGAGGCCTACGCCAACCCCCTCGACCCGCGGTACGTGAAGTCCGCCGCGGTGATGACCGGCGGCATTCCCGCGGAGTACGGCCGCAAGCTGGGCGCGGTGGTCGACATCACGTCGAGGTCGGGCCTCGACGATCCGCGCCGCGTGACCGGCACCGGCACGTTCAATCTCGGCCGCTTCGGCGCGGTTGATGGCGGAGCCACCATCGGCGGGCGCGTCGGCACGAACACCGGCTACTTCGTGAGCGCCGGCGGGAACCGCACCGATCGCTACCTCGACCCGCCGACCGCCGACAACTTCAACAACAGCGGCGATGCGCGCCGGTTCACCGCAAAGATGGAATTCCGCCTGTCGGACCACGACTTCGTGCGGGCCGTGGTCAGCGCCAACGGCAGCGACTTCCGCGTGGCGAACCGCGCCGCGTCGCAGGCGCTCGGCGTGGACACGACCCAGGCCCTGCGCGACAACTCGCAGACGCTGACGTGGCTGCGGCAGCTCGACGCGCACACGACGCTCGATGTGCAGGCGTACCGGCGGGCGGCTACCGCCCGGCTCGATGCTTCGACAGCCGTGCCGCTGGCCGCGACGCAGGATCGCTCGCTCGATCACCAGGGCGTCAACGCGGCCGTGAGCTACGCGGCCGCGGGACATCGACTCAAGGCCGGCGTGCAGTACGACCGGAACCCGGCGCGTGAGCAGTTCGGCATGACGCCGAACGGCGACGTGGACCCGGCGCTGCAGGCGGCGCTCGATCCCGCACGAGGCGGACGGCCGTTCTTCTTTGCCGGGCGCGCGGTGGGCCAGAACCTCGGGCTCTTCGTGCAGGATTCGGTATCGCCCCTCGAGGACCTGCACATCAACGTCGGCATGCGCTGGGACCGCTACGACATGCTGGTGGAGGAGTCGGCGCTGAGCCCGCGGCTCGGCGTCGCCTATCACGTGCACGACAGCGGCACCGTGATCCGCGGGTCGTACAGCCGCATTTTCATGCCGCCGTTCTCCGAGAACCTGCTGCTGTCCAGTTCGGCGCAGGCGCGCGCGCTGTCGACCAGCGGCATCGCCGGCGCCGACGTCACCTCGGAGCGTCAGCACGCCTTCGAGGTCGGCGTGCAGCAGGCATTCTCCACGCGCGCGAAGGTGGACCTCGCCTACTACCGCAAGAACATCCGCAACCTCGCCGACGTGGCGCAGTTCTTCGACACGACGGTGACGTTCCCGATTTCGGTGGCCCGGGGGGTCGCCGAAGGTGTCGAGGCCAGGGTGGACGTGCCCGTCTACCGTGGTGTCAACGGGTACCTGAGCCTCGCGCGGGCGCGGACGCTCCTGACGGCGCCGCTCACCGGGGGCCTGTTCCTCGAGGAGGTGCCGGAGGCGGGGGAGCGGTTCTACGCCGATCACGATCAGCGCTGGCAGATGCAGTACGGCGCGACCTGGCAGCACCCGAGCACGCGCGTCTCGCTGTCGGCCACCGGCCGCGTGGACAGCGGCATCCCGTTCGCGCTGCCCGAGGGGTTCGATCCGGCGACCTTCGAGGATCCCGCGGCCCTGCCGCTGGTGAACGTGGCAACGGGGCGCGCGAGGTCGCGGGCGCTGCTCGACGTGCTGGCGAGTGCCGACCTGGTGCGGCGCGGCCCGAGGAGGCTCGAACTGCAGGCGGGACTGCTGAACGTGTTCGACACGCGGTACCTGCTCAACTTCCTCTCGATCTTCAACGGGACGCACTACGGTGCGCCCCGCACCTGGATGGTGCGCCTGCGTACCGCGTTCTGACGCGCCGGGCGTTCGCCTCCGGTTCCGCTCGCGCCACCGCCGCCGTGTCGACGCCGTGTGAACCCCGTGTGGACGCCGTCGTGGGCGCGGGGCGGCCATGCGGCGTGTCCGTGGTAGCGTGGCGCCATGTCGCAGATCCGCACGGGCCAGGTCGTGGCGTTCTACCTGTTCGACGTCGCGGAGAGCGCCGACCTCGGGGCGGTCCCGGCGCTCGTCGGGCCATCGGCCGTGGCCTCGCGCCTTTCGCCCAAGCCGCCGACGCCTCCCTACGTGCAGTACGACAATCCTCCGCTTGCATTCGATGGCGATGCACTCGCGCTGCCGGCGGTCGCGGGGTTCCACACGCGCGTGCGGATCTACGACTACGGCGTCCTGTCGCTGGCGCTGTCCCGTCCCTTCCACGGGTCCTGGAGCGAGCTGCTCGCGACCGCGCCGGAGGTGATGGAAAACGCCGAACTCGAGCGGCGCGCCGAGACGCTCGCGCACCAGGTGGCGGAGCGCCTCCGCCCCGCGCTCGGCCAACCGGGCGATCGCGTGCTGTCCGAGGACTACGTCGTGTTCGCGGTGCACGCGCTCGACGTACCACTCACGGCCGACGCGCTGCTCGCGGAGCACGGCGGGGACATCGCCGCGCTGCTGCGAGGCGAGCGGCAGCCGCTCAGCCGGCAGGAGCAGGAGGCCGTGCTCGCCCACCGCATCTCGTACCTCGCCGACGACCTCGTCGTGCCCACATGGAATGCGGCGTTCGTCTATGACACGCCAGCCGGCGTGCAGGCCGCCCTGGATATCGCCGAGTTCGCCAACTCGCAGCTCCTGGAGTTCCGGCACTACGACCGGTTGCTGGACGAGGAGCTCGGGCGCATCTACAGCCGCCTCAAGGAACCGCGGCGGACGCCGGGATGGTTCGGCTCGCGGTACGCCGCGGCCGCGCGGCAGGTGCACGCCCTGTTCATCGACGTCAACGAGCTGACCGACCGGACCGAGAACACGGTCAAGTTCATCGGCGATATCTACGCGGTGCGGCTGTTCCGGCTGATAGCCGCCCGGCTCGGGCTCGAGACCTGGAAGGCCGACGTGCAGGCAAAACTCCAGACCCTGGACGACATCTCCCGCTTCGCCGTGGAGCAGTCCGCGAGTGCCCGCGGCCACCTGCTCGAGCTCATCGTCGTGCTGATCCTGGTGCTCGAACTGGTGCTGATCCTGATGGGTATCATGCAATGACGCAGGAATTTACACGCCCGAAACATGCCGGACGCATGCCGGACACCCGTTGCGCCTAACGTCGTTACACACTTCCAGCTGGGTCCGTGCGCGGCAGGAGTGACCTGCCAGCAGGCATGGCCGGAGGAATCGTTTCGATGATGCAGCGTGCTTCGCGTGTGTTCGCCCGTGCCGTGCGTGGTGCGGCGCCGGTGGTGCTGATGGTTGCCGCGGTTGCCTGCGGCGGCGGGCAGCCCGAAGGCGGGGGCCCCTCCGGCGCCGCGAACGCCGGGGCGTCGCTCCAGATCAACGGCGCAGGTGCGACCTTTCCGTACCCGATCTACTCGAAGTGGTTCGACGAGTACCACAAGCAGCACCCCGAGGTGCGGATCAACTACCAGTCGATCGGGTCGGGCGGCGGCATCCGCCAGGTGTCGAACGAGACGGTGTTCTTCGGCGCCACCGACGGCCCGATGACCGAGGAGCAGCTCAAGGCCGCTCCGTCGAAGATCCTGCACTTCCCGACCGTGCTCGGCGCCGACGTCCCGGTCTACAACCTGCCAGGCGTCTCCGAGCTCAAGTTCTCCGGTGCGCTGCTCGCCGACATCTTCCTGGGCAAGATCACGCGGTGGAACGACCCTGCGCTGGCCCGAATCAATCCGGGCGTCACCCTGCCCGCCAGCGAAATCACCGTGGTGCACCGCTCCGACGGGTCCGGCACCACCTACATCTGGGTGGACTACCTGTCGAAGGTCTCGCCCGAGTGGAAGGAGAAGGTGGGCGTGGCGACGTCGGTCAACTGGCCTGCCGGCGTCGGCGGCAAGGGAAACGAAGGGGTGGCCGGCCTCGTGCGGCAGACGCCCGGATCGATTGGCTACATCGAGCTGGTCTACGCGCTGCAGAACAAGATCCCGATCGGCGCCGTGCAGAACGCCCAGGGCGAGTTCGTGGTGGCGTCGACCGATTCGGTCACCGCGGCCGCAGCCGCGGCGGCGAGTCAGATGCCGGCCGACTTCCGCGTCTCGATCACGAACGCCGCCGGCCCCGGCGCATACCCGATCTCGTCCTTCACCTGGATGCTGCTGTTCGAGGATCCGAAGGACAAGACGCAGGCACGGGCCATGGTGGAGTTCCTGAAGTGGGCGCTCACCGACGGGCAGCAGTTCGCGAGCCAGCTCGGATACGCGCCGCTGCCGGCTGAAGTCGTGAAGCAGGAGCTCGCCCTGCTCGAGACCATCAAGCTGGGTTGACGCGCGACGTCAGGCAGCGGACCCTCGACAGCACTCGGACATGCGCAAGGATTTCGGCTTCAGGTTCGGCACCGGCGTCTTCGGCCTGCTGCTCATCGCGATTGTCGGCGCCATCGGGTTCGAGCTCGCGCGCCAGTCGTGGCTGTCGATTGCCCGGTTCGGGCTCGACTTCTGGCGGACCTCGACGTGGGACCCGGTCGCGGGTGACTTCGGCGCCCTGCCGTTCATCTGGGGGACGCTGTACTCGTCGGTGCTGGCGCTGCTGCTCGCCACGCCGATCGCGATCGGCATCGCCGTCTTCATCACCGAACTCTGCCCGCCGGCGCTCCGCCAGCCGCTCGTGTTCCTCACCGAACTGCTCGCGGCCATCCCGTCCATCGTCTACGGGCTCTGGGGCATCTTCGTGCTCGTGCCGGCGGTGCGGACCTTCCAGGCATCGCTGCCGGACGCGCTGCGCCAGCTGCCGCTCTTCTCAGGTCCGCCGCTGGGTGTCGGCATGCTGTCGGCCGTCCTGATTCTTGCCGTGATGGTAGTGCCCTTCACCTCGTCGGTGACGCGTGAGGTGCTCAAGTCGGTGCCGGTCGCGCAGCGGGAGGCGGCCTATGCGCTGGGCGCCACCCGATTCGAAGCGATCTCCGCGGCCCTTTTCTACGCGCGCACCGGCATCGTCGGCGCGGTGATGCTCGGGTTCGGCCGCGCGCTGGGCGAGACCATGGCGGTGACCATGGTGATCGGCAACAACCCGCAGGTCTCGCTCTCGCTGTTCGCCCCGCAGTACACGATGGCGGCGGTGCTGGCGAACGAGTTCACCGAGGCGGCCGACGAACTGTACCTCCACGCGCTCATCGAAATCGGGCTCGTGCTGTTCATCATCACGCTGGTCGTCAACTCGCTGTCGCGGCTCCTGATCTGGAGCATGGGGCGGAGCGGGCGGGTGAAGGCTGTGCCGGTGGCGCGCGCCGCGGCGGCTGGGGTGTAGCGGCCATGCGCAGACGCCAGGCCGTGTCGTCGTTGTTCGTGGCGTTCTGCGCCGCGTCGGTCCTGCTGGCCCTGATTCCGCTCGTGATGATCCTGTTCTTCGTGATCACGCAGGGGATCCGAGCCCTCAACCTCGATTTCTTCACGCACATGCCCACGCCGGTCGGAGAGCCGGGCGGCGGCATGGCCAACGCCATCGTGGGCACGCTGATCCTGTCGGGGCTCGGCTCGCTGCTCGCCGTGCCGGTGGGGATCCTCAGCGGGGTGTACATGGCCGAGTACGCGGGGACGCGGTTCGCGTCGGCCATCCGGTTCGCCGCCGACACCCTGAACGGCGTGCCGTCGATCGTGGTCGGCGTGTTCGCCTACGGAGTGGCGGTGCTGCCGTTCAAGCAGTTCAGCGCCTTTGCCGGCGGCCTGGCGCTCGGCATCATGATGATCCCGATCATCGCGCGCACCACGGAGGAACTGCTGCTGCTGGTGCCTGGCACGATGAGGGAGGGCGCGCTGGCGCTCGGCGCGACGCGCGCGCGCGCGGTCTTCACCGTCGTGCTTCCGGCCGCGGCGCCTGGCATCGTGACGGGCGTGGTGCTCGCCCTCGCGCGGATTGCGGGCGAGACCGCGCCGCTGCTGTTCACGTCGTTCAACAACCGGTTCTTCAACACGAACCTGTCGCAGCCGATCTCGTCGCTGACGGTGCAGGTGTTCACCTACGCCATCTCCCCGTACGAGGACTGGCATCGGCAGGCCTGGGCCGGGGCGCTGGTCCTGGTGATGATCGTCCTGGTCTGTTCGCTGCTGGCCCGGCTGGCGACGCGCCGGCTGTCGGGACTAACCCGGGGATAACGCCAGCCCGCGGAGGATCGACCGACGTGCTGCCGGGCAGCGCCACGCGCCTGCCGGACCGGGACTGGCGCGTCGGCGGGGACGGCTCGCGATGTGCGGCGGCTCTCCCGCGGCACCTGCCGGCCTGCTCGACCCGCCTGCTACCCGACCCGACCCTCCCGACCCTCCCGACCCTCCCGACCCACCCGACCCTCCCGACCCACCCGACCCTCCCGACCCACCCGACCCTCCCGACCCGTCCCGACCTGTCCCGCCCGCCCGCGCCAGTCCTACCGTCGCGGGAACCGGTCCGGGTTGTTCGTGAACGCGGCGTCGATGCCGAAGGTGTAGAGAAACTGCGACATCTCGTCGGCCACGCTGGCGTAGGAGGTCTTCTCGTCGGCGCGGAAGGTCCACACGGTCACGGTCAGCCCGAGCGCGTGGGCCCGGGCGACGAGGTCGGGGTGCGTGGCCACCAGTCGCTTCTCGGGGGCGATCCCCTGCGCGAACGTCGCCAGATCCTTCAAGCGCGCGTCGGTGATGTCGGCTTCGTCCGAGGTCAGGAACACGCGCGGCACGGTGGGTAGTTCGGTGGCCATGCGCTGAATCGTCGGCCGGTCGAACGACTGGATGATCACCGGCGTCTTCGCCAGCGACTCGGCCTTGTCCAGCCCGAGCCGCTTCACCGATGCGACGAAGATCCTGGTCATGTCCACGCCGCGCGCGGTGTAGAGCGGCGGCGACTTCAGCTCGGGATACACGCCCACGCCCGGGTGCGTCCGCACGAAGGCGACCATGTCCTCCCAGGTCGGCACTCGTGCCCCCGCGAACTTCGCGTCGAACCAGCTGCCGGCGTCGAGCTGCTTGATCTCGGCGACCGTGAAATCGTTCGCCACCCACCGCTTCTCGCCGCCGCGCCCCTTCACGTCGGGGCTGAACCGGGCCGGGAACACGTCCTCGACGTTCGTCGTCCGGTCGAGCGTGTCGTCGTGCAGGCACATCAGCACGCCGTCCTTCGAGACGGCCAGGTCGGGCTCGACGAAGTCGGCCTTCTGCGCGATGGCCATCTCGTAGGCGGCCATGGTGTGCTCGGGAGCGTATCCCGAGGCACCTCGGTGCGCGATGAGCGTCTTCCGGGTGTCCGCGCCCTGGACCAGGATGCCAGCGGCAAGGGCAGTGACGACCGTGGTGGCCAGTACCGTTGTGGGTCGGGGAGCCTTCGTGAGCATGCGGGGAGTATAGACGCGGGATGTAAAAAGCGCTGCGGCGGTCAGCGTGTGGCCGGGGCGGCGCGGGCCGGGCACCCTGTGAGGGAGTGACGTGGCTCGCGAGCGCGGGCGGACGGGGTGCGGACAAAGACAACGCCCGCCGGAATGTTTCCGGCGGGCCTTGTCCTGTTCAGCCTGCGACCCCGTGCCGCGAGGGCTGAAACCGGCGCGGTGAGCGGCGGACCATCCGGCCCGCCGCCATGCCGCGCCTTAGAACGTGTAGCGAAGCGAAATCTGCGTCTGGCGCGCGGTGCCCAGACCGACCGTGCGGTTCAGCGGACCGAGCATGTAGCCGAAGGTGCCGGCGTTCGCATCCGTGAATGGCACACCCGGCGTGCCGTTCGGCAGGTTCGCTGCCGGGTTCTCGTAGTTGAGCCGGTTCAGCAGGTTGAAGATCTCGACGCGGAACTGGATGCCCTGCGTGTTCGCGAAGCGGAAGTCCTTCGAGAACATCAGGTCGGCCTGCCAGAACTCGGGCCCGCGGAGGAAGTTGCGCGGCAGGTTGCCGAAGGTGCCGGGCTGCGGCGTGGCGAAGGCGGCCGGATTCAGCCAGCGTACGCCCCCGTTCTCGATGTAGGGGTTCACGCCGGGGACCAGGTCCGGGCGCTGCGTGCCGCGGCTGTTGCCGCCGGGGATGTTCGTCACCGTCACGCCGCCGACCGAGATGTTGTCCGGACGGTTGATGGTGACGTTGACCGGCACGCCGCTCCGGGCGTTGATGATGGTGCCCACGCGCCAGCCGCCCTTCCACGCTCCCTCGCCGGGCAGCAGGTAGATCAGCGAGCCGTTGAAGGTGTGCGGGATGTCCTGCGGGTTGATCCCGTTCTCGCTGTTGAAGTCGAAGGTGTTCTGGGCGGTCGCCGCTTCGTTCGAGCCCTGCGTCGTGCCCCGGTTGCGCGAGTACTGGTACTGGAAGCCGCCGGTGAAGCCCGCCTGGAATCGCCGCGTGGCGCTCACCTGCAGGGCGTTGTAGTTGGCCGTGCCGCAGCCCGCCACCGGGTAGCGGCCCGCCAGCGAGAAGTCCACGCAGCCGCCGGTCTTGAAGTCGATCTGGCCGTAGCCTGGCACCGGCCGCACCCGGGTGAGCGGGTCCAGCGTGTTGCCCACGCCGCGCAGGAACATGTCGTAGCCCTTGCTGCCCGTGTAGCCCACGGTCAGGTTGACCGCGCCGGGCAGCTCGCGCTGCACGCTCACGCCGTACTGCATGTTGTATTCGTTCGGGTAGTTGTGCGTGTAGCCGCGAATCGACAGCAGGTTGCGGAGCGTGGCATCCGCAATCGGATACGCGAGCGCGTTGGCCGACACGTCGGACGCCTGCACGCGTGAGCGCTCGATGTAGTTCTCGATCGGCTGGATCCGATCCTCGAACTGGCCCGGGCCGTAGAACAGGCCAAAGCCGGACCGCAGCACTGTCTTGTTGTTCAGCTGATAGGCCGCCGACAGGCGGGGCGAGAAGTTGTTGTAGTCCGGGTCGTAGAAGTTGTTCGCGTCCGCGCTGAACTCGTTCTCCTCGACGAAGAACGGCCTGGCGCGGCCCTGGGCCTCACGCACCACCGAGTAGTAGTCGTAGCGCAGGCCCAGTTCGAGCGTCAGCTTGTCGCTCGTTCGCCACGTATCCTGCACGAAGCCAATCGCGTAGAACTGTTCGGGCCGGAAGACCGGCGAGTCCTGCGTGACGGCGTACTGATTCGGGCGGTTGTCGATGAAGTCGTTGATGCTGTTGTAGGTCAGTTCCTGGCTGCCCAGGAACTGGAAGTCCGACTGGATGCGCCGGTACTCGCCGCCGAACTTCACCGTGTGCACGCCGCGGGTCCAGGTGGTCGCGCTGTTCAGCGCGATGGACATCGGATCGAACGCCGACCCCGTGGTCGACGAGGCGCTGGTGGCGCGGATCAGCAGGCCGCTGCGCGCGATTCCCGTGTTGCCGCGGGCGTCAATCGAGGACGAGGTGAACGCGCCGGCCAGCGAGACGCCGAGCGCCGGGTAGTTGGGCACGGCGCCGAATGCCGTGGCGCTCGTCTGCGGCAGGTTCACACCCACCTTGATCTCGTTCACCAGGTTCGAGCCCACGATCGACTGGTAGTTGAAGACCGCGTTCTGCGGCCGCTGCTTCGCCAGCACCCGGCGCGGGGTCACGGTCCGGTCCGGCGTGTCGACGGTCCCGTCGCTGAACATGTAGCGCGCGTAGACCGACTGGGATGCGCTGAAGCGATGGTCCAGGCGGAGCGAGATCGCGTTCTCACGCTGCGTCGCGTTCGAGTCGAGTGTGGCCAGGTCGACCAGGGGGTTAGACGTCGGCACCTGGCCGAGCGGGAAGCCGGCCAGCAGCGGGGCCACCGCCTGCGTGCGCGCGGCGCTCTGGCCCGCGCCCGAGCCGATTGGCTCACCGGCCAGGATCCGCCGCCGCGCTTCGGCGCTCGGCACCGCTTCCGTGAAGCTCAGGCCGGTGGTCTGGCGCAGGCCTTCGTAGCTGGCGAAGAAGAACGTGCGGTTCGAGCGCAGCGGCCCGCCGAGCGACCCGCCGAACTGGTTCAGCTCGAGCGGCTGCTTGCGGTCGTCGTACTTGCTGGCCGCATCGAGGGCGTCGTTCCGGCCGTACCAGAAGCCGGAGCCGCGCAGCTGGTTGCTGCCGCTCTTGCTGATGACCGTGATGTTGCCGCCGGCGCCCAGCCCGCTTTCCGCCGGCGCGAGGCCCGAGTTCACGCGGAACTCGGCGATCGATTCCATCGAGGTCTGCAGGCGGAACTGCGAGCCGGTGGCGCTCAGGTAGCCCGGGCTCGCGTCCCACACGTAGGTGCCGTCCACGCCGTCGTAGTTGAGATAGTTCTGCTGGTTCGACTTGCCGTTGAAACGCACCGACGACCAGCCGCCGTTGCCGTCCGAGGTCGCGCCGGTCGCCAGCGTCATCAGGTTGGCGAAGTTGCGGCCGTTGACCGGGAGGTTCTCCACCTCTTCGGGCGACACGTTCACGCCGATGCGCGCCGAGGAGACGTCGAGCACCGGGGCCGAGGCCTGCACGTTGACCGACTCGGAAATGGCCGCGATGCCGAGTTCGAGCGTCACGGTCTCCACCTGGCCCACGCCGAGCACGAGGTCGCGAACCCGGGGCTGGAAACCCTCGAGCTGCGCCGTCACGCGGTAGCGGCCCGGCGACAGGTTGGTGACCGTGAACCGGCCTTCGGCATCGGTGACGATCGAGCGCAGGGCGCCCGTGTCGCGCGATTCGATGTTGACCGTGACACCGGGCAGGGCGCCCTGGCTCTGGTCGGCAATCTTGCCGATGATGCGCCCCTCGGTTTGCTGAGCGGACGCCGCAGCGGGGATCATCGCCGCGCACAGCACCGCGACAATGAAGCGAAACAGTCTCATTGGTCCTCCATGGCCCGGAGACCTCCGGACCCAGGCCGGAACCCGAAGCAGGGGAGCCGGCTACTGAGAGGGTAGAGAGCGGGTGTGATCGGGCTGCGACGGGAAAGTTACAGGGGCGTTAACTGCGCGGACGCGGGGCCCGGGCCTAGGATTGGTTCGCCCGTCGACCCCGCAGCTTATGGAAGATTTACACGATGGTGCCCGGCTTGATGACCCCGTCCTTCGGCACGATGATGATGCCGTCGCGGATGTAGTAGCCGTCGCCGTCGGCATGCGTGACGCCCTGCGCGTTGACGAGCCGCGCACCGTCGCCGATGCGCGCGTTCTTGTCCACGATCACCTTGTCCAGCACGACGTTGCGCCCGATGCCCAGGCGCGGGGCATCCCCGCGGGCCGGGGCTCGGTCTTCCGACTCGAAATAGTCCGCGCCGAGGAGCACCGACCGGGAAATGGTGGCGCCCTCCTGCACGTGGGTGCGGATCCCGATGACCGACGCCTCCACGGTGCACTGCGCCAGATAGCACCCCTCCGACACGATGGCGTCGTGCATGCGCGCGTCCACCAGCCGTGAGCCCGGCAGGAACCGCGCGTGCGTGAAGATCGGCCGGTGCGGGTCGTAGAACTTGAAGGGCGACCCGGGCCTGGTGAGCATGATGTTCGCGTCGTAGAACGACTCCACCGTCCCGACATCGGCCCAGAACCCGCGGAACAGGAACGAATTGACGCGATACTTCCCGAGGGCCGACGGAATGACCTCGCGGCCGAAGTCCTTGGCCTCGCTCGCTGCCAGCAGTTCGAGCAGCACCTCGCGCGAGAAGACGTACACGCCCATCGAGGCCACGAAGGGCTTGTCCGGTGAGACGCCCGCCGTGGTCGCCCCCTTCGGGATGCTCTGGCCGATCTCGGCCAGCCGCTCGGCATTGGGCTTTTCCTCGAAGGCGACGATGTGCCCCTGGCGGTCGAAGCGGAAGATGCCCATCTGCGTGGCGTCCTCGGGCGTGCAGGGCTGCGCCGCGATGGTGATGTCGGCCTTGCGCTCGATGTGCGCGTCCACCATCTCGCAGTAGTCCATCCGGTACAGGTGGTCGCCCGCCAGGATCAAGTAGTAGTCGGAGTCGTACCGGACGAAGTGGCGGGCCGCCTTGCGCACCGCGTCGGCCGTACCCTGGAACCAGTTGGTGTTCTCGGGGGTGATCTCGGCGGCCAGGATCTCGACGAAGCCCGGGCTGAACAGGTCCATCCGGTAGGTCTGGCTCACGTGCCGGTTGAGCGACGCGGAGTTGAACTGCGTCAGCACGAAGATCCGCCGGATGTCCGCGTGCAGGCAGTTGCTCACGGGGATGTCGATCAGGCGGTAGTTCCCGGCGATCGGCACCGCCGGCTTGGAGCGCAGCTGCGTGAGGGGGAAAAGGCGCGAGCCCTGCCCGCCGCCCAGGATGATTGCGAGAACTTCGTTGTTCACGGCCATTGACGTGTGCAAATGGTACACCCGATGCAAGAGCCAACCGATGCCGCGCCTCGCGCAGGCCATGTAACGGCTGTGTAAATGGTTCTGCTACAATCCGTGGGTTTCCTGCGTTGACGAGTGACAGTCGAGGGAGGGTCCGTTGGTATTTCGTCTGATTCCACGCGAGGAGAAGTTCTACAGTGACTTCCAGGCGCTGGCTGACGAACTGCAGCGCGGGGCCGCGCTCCTCGAGGAGATGGTCGCGCCCGACCAGCCCCTCTGGCACAAGGCGGAGGAGATCAAGGAGGTCGAGCACAAGTGCGACTTCCTCACGCACGAAATCATCCAGCGCCTGAACCGGACCTTCGTCACCCCGATCGATCGCGAGGACATCCACGAGCTGGCCAAGTCGCTCGACGATGTGATGGATGCCATCGACGCGTCGGCGACGCTGATCAAGGTCTACAAGATCGATTCGGTGCGGTTCGGTGTGCGGGAACTGGCCCAGACGATCACGGCCAGCACCAGGCAGGTCCGCCTCGCGCTCGACGCCATGGAGAAGAACAAGGGCGTCATCACCCACGCCGTCGAGATCAATCGCCTCGAGAACGACGCCGACCGCATCCACCAGGAAGCGGTGAGCCGGCTGTTCGAGACCGAGCGCGACCCGATCACGGTGATGAAGTGGAAGGAGACGCTCGACCTGCTGGAGCATGCGACCGACCGCTGCGAGGACGTGGCCAACGTCCTCGAAGGCGTCGTAGTCAAGCACGGTTGACCCGCCGATGTTCTGGATCGTCGTCGCGCTGATCGGGGTCGCGCTCGTCTTCGACTACATCAACGGCTTTCACGACGCGGCGAACTCCATCGCCACCGTCGTCTCCACGCGGGTCCTGACGCCGGGCAAGGCGGTCATCTGGGCCGCGTTCTTCAACTTCGTCGCCGCGTTCGTGTTCGGAACTGCCGTCGCCAAGACGGTGGGCTCCGGCATGATCGACATCAACATCGTCACCTTCGCGGTGGTGTTCGGCGGGCTGACGGGCGCGATCGTGTGGGACCTGATCACCTGGTACTTCGGGCTCCCGACGAGCTCGTCGCACGCGCTCATCGGCGGCTACGCCGGAGCCGCGGTGGCGAAGGCCGGGTTCGCGGCGATCATCCCGAGCGGCTGGACGCTCACGCTCACCTTCATCCTCCTGTCGCCGCTCATCGGCCTGACCGCCGGGCTCGCGCTGATGACCGCGATCCTGTGGATCTTCCGGTGGACGCCCCCGTCGCGCGTGGACCGGTGGTTTCGCCGCCTGCAGCTCGTGTCGGCTGCCTTCTTCAGCCTGAATCACGGTGCCAACGACGCCCAGAAGACGATGGGCATCATCGCCGGCATCCTGTTCGCGGCCGGCTACATCCCGACCTTCGACATCCCGTTCTGGGTGGTCCTGCTCGCGCACACGGCGATCGGCCTCGGGACTCTGGCCGGCGGCTGGCGCATCATTCACACGATGGGCGCCAAGATCACCAAGCTCCAGCCCGTCGGCGGATTTGCCGCGGAAACCGGCGCGGCGACGGCGCTGATGATTGCCACGCTGACGGGCGTGCCCGTCAGCACCACGCACGCCATCACCGGGTCGATCGTGGGCGTCGGCGCCACGCGGCGGCTGTCGGCGGTGCGCTGGGGTGTGGCCGGGCAGATCGTCTGGGCGTGGGTGCTCACCATTCCCGCCGCCTTCACGATTGGCGCACTCACCTACACCCTGCTCAGCCTCGCCGGGGCGCGATAGGTCCTACCGTTCCTCGAACGACGCGGGTGCCAGTTCGACCGTGAACTGCGCCCCGCCGGTCGCGCGGTTCCTGACCGACACCTTCCCGCCGTGCAGTTCCACGAGGTGCCTGACGATCGCCAGCCCGAGGCCGGTGCCGCCCGGGTCGCGCGCGCGCGACTTGTCGACCCGGTAGAACCGCTCGAACACGCGTGTGCGGTCGCCCTCGGGAATGCCGGGGCCCTCGTCGAGGATGTCCACGGCGACGCGGTCGTTCGCCGGTCGGCTCGCGACCTGGATCGTGGTGCCCTCCGGCGAATAGGCACTCGCGTTGGCGAGCAGGTTACGCAGCACGTCGTGCAGCTTGGCGGCGTCGGCCTGCACCAGCGCCGCTGACGGGTCGATCTCGATCCGCACCCGCTGCTGCTTCGCGTCGAATGCCGACTCGAGATCGGAGACGACGACCTGCGCGAGCGACCGCAGGTCGCATGGCCCGAGGTCCAGGGTCTCCTGCCCCGCTTCGATCCGCGCCAGCCGCAGCAGGTCCTGTACGAGCCGCTCCATCCGACGGGTGTGGCGGGTGATGATCTCGAGGAACCGCGCGCTGTCCTCCGGGCCGGCATCGCCCTCCGACAGCGCCTCCACGTAGCCGCGGATGGCGGTCAGCGGCGTCCGCAGTTCGTGCGAGACGTTCGCGACGAAGTCCCGCCGCACCTTGTCCGCTTTCTTCAGTTCCGTGATGTCGTGCAGCACGAGCACGACGCCGGATGGCCAGCCGGCGGCCACCGGCGCGGCGCGCACGATGAGTGTTCGTGCCGAATCGCGTGGCGGGGAGAACTCGACCGAGGCCGGCGTCCGGCCGCGCAGCGCCGCGGCGACGAGCTCGGTGATGGCCGGGTGCCGGATCGTCTCGACGTAGTGCCGGCCGATCGGTGCGGCGTCGATTCGGAGCATGTCCTGCGCGGCGGCGTTGACCAGCTGCAGCCGTCCGGATTGGTCCACCACGATGACTCCCTCAATCATGCCGGCCAGGAGCGCCGCCATGCGGCCGCGGTCCCGTTCGAGGTCTTCGAGGCGGCTGCCGAGTTCGTGGACCGAATCGTCCAGGGCCCGTGCCACCAGGCCCAGTTCATCGTCTCCGTAGTCGAGCCGCGGTGGCGTCAGGTCGCCCTGCCGGTAGCGCTCGGCGATCCACGCGATGGCGCGGACGCGCTGTCCCATGCGTCCCGCGAGCATCGCGGCAAGCAGTCCGCCGCCGAGCAGCGCCAGGCCCAGTGCGACGGCTGCGGGGGAGAGCCCGCGCTGCAGCTGCTGGCGGACACTGGTGAGCGGCAGCGCGAGTCGGACGACGGCCACCTGCGCGTGCGGTGAGGGCACCGCGACGTACACCATCTCCACGCCGACGGTCGAACTGCTGCGCCTGTCCACGCCGAGCCCGCCTGCCCGCGCCCGCACGACCTCGGGGCGCGTCGCATGGTTCTCGAGCAGCGGCAGCCGCTCTGCCGCCTCGGCCGAGTCGCCCAGCACCCGCCCGTCGTTGCCGATCAGGGTGACGCGCACGCCGAGGAGTTGTCCTATCCGATCGGCCTCGGTGTCGAGGTAACGCATCGCATCGCCGGCAGGCGCCGGCATGCGCGCGAGCAGGTCCGAGACGAGCCGGGCCTCAGCGCCCAGCGTTGATTCGATCTGCGCGTTGGCCTGCTCGCGGATGGTCAGCGTGAAGAGCACACCCGCAACGGCCAGCGCCAGCACCGCGGTGGACAGCGCCGCGAGGAACAGCTTGGTCTGGAACGACGCGCGGGTCGGCATCAGGCAGGGGAGGGGGGCGCCTCGAGCAGCTTGTAGCCGAACTGCTTCACGGTGACCAGCGCCTCACCGAGGAGTGGCAGCTTCTCGCGCAGCCGGCGCACGTGGACGTCCACCGTGCGCGTGCCGCCCGTGTACTTGTATCCCCACACGTCCGTGAGCAGCAGGTCGCGCGACAGGACCCGTCCCCGGTTGCGCAGGAGGTATTGCAGCAGCAGGAACTCCTTGGCCGTCAGCAACACCGGGCTCCCGCCGCTCGTGACGGTGTGCTGCGTCGTGTCCACCGTGATCGGGCCGTACTCGATGGCATCGGGCGGCGGTGTCGAGCGGGCCGTCCGTCGCAGCAGTGCCTTCACCCGTGCCACCAGTTCGGCGGGGCTGAACGGCTTGCCGATGTAATCGTCGGCGCCGGTCTCCAGCCCGGCGATCCGCTCCGAGGCCTCGGCGCGCGCGGTAACCATGATGATGGGGACGTCCGCCGTGCGCGGGGTGGATCGTACGCTTCGGCAGATATCCAGGCCGCTCACCTGCGGCAGCATCAGGTCGAGCACGAGAAGGTCGGGCGGGGCGGCGGCGATGGCGCCGAGCGCTTCACGGCCCGAGCCGCGCACCTCCACCTCGAATCCCGCCTTCTGCAGGTAGCGGCGCATGAGGTCGGCGATGTCCGGATCGTCTTCGACGACGAGGATGCGGGTCATGACGGGCGCGCGTGCGTGCCCCGATGGTACCCGATCGGCGAGGAAGGCTGGGCCGACCAGGGCAGGGCCGGTGCACGTCCGGCCCGTGACGCGACGTCCGGGGGATGACGTGGCTCGCGCCGGCGGCGCATCCGCGACGAGGCGCTCGCGTCGCTCTGGAGCCGGTCAGCGGGCGGCGCGTCCTCTGCGCCAGGACCCGCTCGCGGGCCATGTGCTGCCGGGAGGACAGCTCTGCTGCAAAACAGCCCGAGATTACGCGGCATTCGCATGGCATCCGGCTTGGTCTTCGAGAGACGCATCGCGCAGGGTGCGCGAGGGAGGCGTCGAAGATGACCAGGTATCTCGCGGGCGTGTTGACGGTCATTGCGGTGGGGGTGCTGCTGGTGGCGTACGGCCTGCTCGGGTCGGGTGCGTCGGCGATCGGCGCTGAGCCCGCCATGCATGCGGCGCCGATGAGCCAGCCGATGGCGGTGCCGATGTCGAACGTCCTCGTGCCGCAGGGGCCGCCTGCGGCACCGACGGCGCCAATCGGCTATGGGCCGGCGGGATACGCGCCGCAGGGGTATGTGCCCGCGGGATACGCGCCCCTTGGATACGTGCCCGCCGCGCCGGTGGTGATGCAGGCGCCCGACGTTCGACCCGTCCGCACCGTGCAGCAGGCGGCGGCCGACCCGTCGCCGCGCCGGGTGGCGCCTCGCCGACTCGAGCGCGAGCGTCGGCGCGACTGGAAGAAGACGGCCCTGATCGTGGGCGGGTCCACCGCCGCGGGCGCCGGCCTCGGCGGCATCGTCGGCGGCAAGAAGGGGGCCCTCATCGGCGCGGCCATCGGCGGAGGGGCGAGCACCATCTACGAGACCACGAAGTAGGCGCACGCGGACTGCGGAGGATGGCGTCCGCAGTCCGCAGTTCCAACTGCCCAGTTCCAGGTCCTCAGCGGACCAACAACCCTCGTCCGGCGAGGTGAGTTGCCCAGGGTACGCGCTCGCCCGGTCTCCGTTCCTCAGTCGACCGACGTCGACTGCGGACCGAGGACCGAGGACCGAGGACTCCCGAGTACAATCCCCCCATGCGCGTCCCTGCGCTCCTGCAACAGGTGCTGGTGCTGACGGCGGCGGGTGCCGGGCTCGCCGGGGCACTCGCGCCCGCCGCATCCGCGCAGCTTGCTCCCGCACCATCGGTGCAACGTGCGTCTGCCCCGTCCACGCAACTCGCGCCCGCACCATCCACGCTGCAGCATGTCACCGTCGTCCCCTCGGCAGCCACGTCGACGGTTGCGCCGGGCCGCTCGACCACGCTTCATGCCGACGTGACTCCGAAGCCGTCCATCCACGTGTATGCGGCAGGCGCGACGGACTTCAAGCCGGTCACCCTCGTGATCACGCCGAATCCACTGGCGAGCCCAGGCCGCCCTTCGTACACCAAGCCGGACGTCGCGACTGCGCAGGGATCCACGGGCAATGTTCCGGCGTACGCACAACCCTTCCGCATTTCCGTACCCATCACCATCAGCGCCGCGGCGCAGCCGGGCCAGGTGGTGACCCTCGCGGGTGTCGTGAACTATCAGGCGTGTGACGACAGGCTGTGTTACCCGCCCAGTTCAGCGCCCGTGGTCTGGACGCTGGCCGTAAAACGGGCGGGACGGTAGGCGTCGCGGGCGAACTCGCGCTGCTCAGAAGATCTGGCCGATGAGCGGATAGCCCCACGCGACGCCGAGCGCTACCGACATCGCACCGACGACGAAGGTGACGACGCGGGTGACGGCCTGGTGTGCGCCAAGACGGGCGAGCGGCCAGCCGAGGAGCCCCGAGAGGATGGCCATTCCAATCGTGGAGCCGAGCCCGAACAGCGCCATGTAGCTGAGTCGCGCTGCCGTGGACGGCAGCGTGGTCAGCACAAGGGCCGTCAGCGCGCCGCTACCGGCCAGGCCGTGTACGGCGCCCACGAGGAGCGGCCGCCGCGCGAGCGTCCACGTGCCGATGTGGACGTGCGCCGGGAGCCCCGAGTGCTCGTGCATCGCGAAGGTGTGCGCGTGCTGGTGCGATGGACGACCCTGGCGGATCGCCTGGATGACCGCGCGGGTGCCGAGCGTCACCAGCATCACCGCGACCAGCAGCTCGAACAGGCTGGCAATGGCCGGCGGCAGTTCAGTGCGCAGCACGACCAGCACTGCTCCGACGACGATCAGGCCCACCGTGTGGCCGAGCCCCCAGCAGACGCCGAGCAGCGCGGCCTTGGCGCCGCTGCGCTCGCGACTCACCAGGGTCGAGACGGCGGCGAGGTGATCCGGCTCGAGGGCATGGCGCATGCCCAGCAGCGAACCGAAGCCGGAGCTCGTGAGGAACTCGAGAACTGGCATAATTGCGGGCCAAACCTCATCTTACGTGAATATCCTGCTCATTGCGATTGGCGGCGCCGTCGGATCGGTGTGCCGGTACCTGCTGTCGTCCGCGGTCCTGCGCCTGCTCGGCACGCTGTTCCCCGCAGGCACGTTCGTCGTCAACGTTGTCGGCTGCATGGTGTTCGGGGCTGTGGCGGGTGCGGCCGATGGTCGCATTCCGCTGACGCCGGAGATGCGGGCGTTCCTGATGGCCGGCGTGCTCGGGGGTTTCACGACCTTCTCCTCCTACATGAACGAGAGCGTCGTGCTCGTTCGTCACGGCCAGTTCGTGTGGGCCGGCCTCAACCTGGCCGGCCAGGTGGTCGTCGGGTTCGTGGCGTTCTGGCTCGCATCCTCGCTCGCCTCAGGACGCTGAGACTTCGCGCTCGCCTGGCGACGACGCTGCGACCCCGCCTGGCGAGGACGCTGAGACCCGCTTTCCGCTCGCGCCCCTGAGACCTCGTTCCGCCTCGCGACGTTGAGGCGTCACGCCCGCAACCACCGGGGACCCGCGGGGGCGCCCGGCGCGTCAGCCCAGGGCCCGCGCCACGCCGCGCACCAAGACCCTCCCCCGGGGGGGCGCACCCCGGCCGCAGGCCCGGGTCCGGGCGTTCACATGCCTTGACAATCTACATATGTACGGGCAGCATGATGGCGTCACGTGTCGATTGTCTAGGTATCTTATGGCGCCGACCAGATCCGATCTGCTGCAAGGTACGCTCGACCTGCTGATCCTGCAGGTCGTCTCGCTTGGTCCCCTCCACGGCTACGCGATCGCGCAGCGTCTGCAGCAGATGTCGCGGGACGTGCTGCAGGTCCAGCAGGGGTCGCTGTATCCGGCCCTGCACCGGCTCGAAGCCCGAGGGTGGCTCAAGGCGGAGTGGAAGGCGACCGAAACCGGGCGTGAGGCCAAATTCTACAGCCTCACCCGCGCGGGGCGGCGCCAGCTCGAAAGCGAGCGGGCCAACTGGCACCGGCTGGCCTCGGCCATCGGGCTGGTGCTGCGCACGGCGGAGTAGCGCGCGATGGACGTTGCCCGACCGGGGAACCGGCGCGCCGCTCGGATGCGTCGTGCCGCGTACGCCGTGTGCGCACTCGTGGTGGTTGCCGGCGCCTCGGTCGGCGTTGCACGCCTGAAGCCGGCGGCGCCCACCGTCGAAGCCGCGACGCTGTGGCCCGACACCGTGAGGCGCGGCCCCATGGTGCGTCAGGTGCGCGGCCTGGGCACCCTTGTGCCCGAGGAACTGCGCTGGGTCTCGGCGCCCTCGCAGGGGCGCGTCGAGCGCATGGCCGTCCGTCCCGGCACGGCGGTCACGCCCGACACGGTGCTGATCGAGCTCTCCAATCCGCAGCTCGAACAGGAAGCCCAGGAGGCGAAGCTGAAGATGCAGGCGGCGGAAGCGGCGCTCGCCAGCCTGCGCATCCAGGTGCAGACCGACACGCTCGAGCAGCGGTCGGCCATGGCGGCCATCGACGCGGAATACCGGAAGGCGCGCATGCAGGCCGACATGAACGAGGCGCTCGCGGCCCGCCGGCTGGTGAGCGAGCTGGTGCGGCAGCAGTCGCAGCTCGATGCCGACCAGCTGGCCGTACGACGCAGGCTGGCCGACGAGCAGCTCGCAACCCGTGCCGACGCGGGTATCGCCCAGATTGCGGTCCAGCAGTCGGCGGTCGACCAGGCGCGCGCCATCGCCGACCTGAAACTGCGGCAGCTCGGCGACCTGAAGGTTCGAGCCGGCATAGCCGGTGTCCTGCAGACGGTGGCCGTCGACGTCGGACAGCAGGTGGCGCCAGGCACCAGCCTCGCCCGCGTGGCCAATCCCGGCCGACTCAAGGCCGAAATCCGCATCGCCGAGACCCAGGCGAAGGACATCGTGCTCGGACAGCCGGCGAGCATCGATACGCACAACGGCATCGTGCCCGGACGCGTGATCCGGATCGATCCCTCCGTGCAGGGCGGAACCCGCACGGTGGATGTGAGCCTCGACGGGCCGTTGCCGAAGGGTGCCGTCCCCGACCTGAGCGTCGACGGCACGATCGAGCTCGAGCGCCTCGACCGGGTGCTCTACGTCGGCCGTCCCGCGTTCGGCCAGGAACAGAGCCATGTGTCGCTCTTCAGGCTGGAGCCCGACGGTACGCACGCCAGCCGCGTGTCCGTGATGCTGGGCCGCAGCTCCGTCAGCTCGCTGGAAGTTCTCGAAGGCCTCGCCGAAGGCGACCGCGTGATCCTGTCCGACATGTCGGCGTGGGACGGGGTGGATCGCATCCGTCTCAAGTAGCTCACCAAACGAGGTACCGCATGGATCCCCTGATTGCGCTGCACGGCATCACCAAGGTCTTCGTCGCGGACGATGTCGAGACGCACGCGCTGGCCGACGTGTCGCTCACCATCGGGCGTGGCGAATACGTGTCGATTGCCGGTCCGTCGGGGTGCGGCAAGTCCACGCTGCTCTCGATCCTGGGCCTGCTCGACACCCCCACGAGCGGGGAGTACCTGCTCAACGGGCGGCACGTCGCCGCACTGCCGGCGGGCGAGCGGGCGCGCATCCGCAACCGGGAGATCGGCTTCATTTTCCAGAGCTTCAATCTGATCGGCGATCTCACCGTCTTCGAGAACGTCGAACTGCCGCTGACCTACCGCGGCATCAGCGTGGCGGAGCGCCGCCGCCGTACGCAGGAGGCCCTGGAGCAGGTCGGGATGGCTCACCGCGCCAGGCATCTCCCGAGCCAGTTGTCGGGGGGGCAGCAGCAGCGTGTCGCGGTTGCGCGCGCCGTGGCCGGCGAGCCGCTCATCCTGCTGGCCGACGAGCCGACCGGCAACCTCGACTCGCGCAGCGGGGAGGCGGTGATGGAGCTGCTCGCGGCACTGCACGAGGTCGGTGCCACGATCTGCATCGTGACGCACGACCCGCGTTACGCACGCCATGCCGGGCGGCACATCTACCTGTTCGACGGGCAGCTGGTCGACGAACCGACGGTGGATCCCCCGCCGGGAGCCAGTTTCAGCGCGCCGGCGTAGCCGGCCGCATCCTGCGCCAGCCTGGCGCCGACCCACAGCGCTTCCGAACTCGTGCGCCTGACCTACTTCATCACGGGCGTACGGGCGGGTTTCCACTCTGTCTACGATCATGAGCGACAACGATCTGCGCCGGGAGCTCGAGTTCCATCTTGAACAGCGGACTGCCGACCTCGTTGCCGCCGGCGTGCCGCCCGCCGAGGCGCGTCGGCAGGCCCATCTCGAGTTCGGTGGTGTCGCGCAGGCCCACGAGGAGTGCCACACCGTCCGGCGCTGGCGGCTCTGGGACGATCTGCGTGACGACGTGCGCTTCGCCGCCCGCCTCGCCAGGCGGACGCCGGGGCTCACCCTGACCACGCTGCTGGCGCTCACGATCGGCATCGGCGCCAGCAGCACCATCTTCGCCGTCGTCAACGGCATCCTGATCAAGCCGCTGCCCTACGCCGATCCCGATCGACTGGTGATGGTCTGGAATCGCGCGCCGCGGGATCTGAATCGTGAGAACACCGTCTCACCGGCCGACTTCAGGGATTTTGCGGAACGGACGCGGACCCTGAGCCGGCTCGAGGGCTACTTTGCCTTCGTCTCGCCGCTCGAGGTGGCGTACACCGATCGAACCGAGGTCGCGTACGCACAGGTCGTCACGGGTGGACTGTTCGAGACGCTCGGGCGTGCAGCCGCGCTCGGCCGGACCTTCAGCGACCGGCGAACGACTCCGGAGGTCGTCCTGAGCGACGCCTACTGGAGGCGCCGCTTTGCGGCCCAACCGTCGATCATCGGCCGCAGCATCCGGATCGGCAGCCAGCCTGCCACGATCGTCGGGGTCATGCCCCGCGACGTGGTGTTCCCGTATCCAGGCATGCTCGGACCGTCGGGCTTCACGCGTGTCACAGGAGTCGATCTCTGGACGTCGATGGAGTTCACCGGCCCGATGGCGGCCGAGCAGCGCACGCTCGGGAGCAATGGCGCGCCGATGCGCGGCGCCCGCTTCCTCGGTGCCATCGGGCGACTGCGCCCCGGCACGTCGATCGACCAGGCGCGCGACGACCTGGCGTCGATCGCGCGCGATCTGGCGCGCGAGTATCCCGGCACCAACGAGGGCTGGACGACGAGCGTCACGTCGGCGCTCGACCAGACTGTTGGACACGTTCGTCCGGCGCTGCTGATGCTCATCGTCGGGGTCGCCCTCGTGCTGCTGATGGCAACCGTCAACGTCGCCAACCTGATGCTCTCGCGCAGCCTGGAGCGCCGGGGCGAGTACGCGACGCGCGTGGCGCTTGGTGCGGGCCGCGGCCGCATGGCGCAGCAGTCGGTCGTCGAGAGCCTGCTGCTCACGGGCACCGCCGGACTCCTCGGACTCGGCATCAGCCTGCCCGGAATCAGGCTGCTCACAGCCATGGCGCCCGAGAACCTGCCGCGCCTGTCGGACATCGCACCCGACTGGCGCGTCGTGCTCGTGACCTTTCTCTCCGCGGCTGGTGCCGGTCTCGTGATCGGCCTGCTTCCGGCCGTTGGTGCGGCCGGGACGGATCCCCAGATCGCGCTCCGCGAGCAGGGACGGGGCTCCACCGGCAGCAGGCGCCAGCGCCGCTATCGGACGGCGCTGATGATTGGCCAGGTGGCCGTGGCGTGTGTCCTCACCATCGCGGCCGCACTGCTCCTGCGCAGTTTCGTATCGGTGATGCGCGTCGACGCCGGCTTCGCGCCGGATCACCTGCTCACCTGGCAGATGAACCTGCCGGATCGCCTGCGGACGGCCGACCAGCGGCGGGCGTTCTACGCCGAGCTGTTCGAGCGGATCGAGCACCTGCCCGGTGTGCAGTCGGTTGGCGGCACCACGCGGCTGCCGCTGGGCAGCACCTCGGTCACGACCACGATCGAGATTCAGGGACGCCCCGCGACGGCCGCTCAGCGACCCGAGGTCGAGTTCAGGCGCGCGCTGCACCGCTACTTCGAGACGATGCAGATCCCCGTGCGGAGAGGCCGCGGGTTCACGAGCGACGACGGCCCGGCGGCTCCGCCGGTGGTGGTCATCAACGAGACCATGGCCCGACGCCTCTTTCCCGCGGCGAACCCACTCGGGCAGCGTGTGCGGCAGGACCCATCCGGCTCCTGGATGGAGATCGTAGGGGTCGTCGGAGACGTGCGCCACTCGGGCCTCGAGCAGGATCCGGCGGCGGAGATGTACATCACCTACCTGCAGAACCCGCCGGTCTCGCCCTTCATCGTGGTCCGCACCGACGGCGATCCTGCACGGCTGGCGGCCGTCCTTCGGGCGGAGGCGCAACGCATGGATCCCGACCTGCCGCTGTACGACATGCGGACCATGAGTGATGTGCGCGCCGCCTCGGTGGCCGAGCGCCGCTTCATCCTCTGGCTGGTCGCCGCCTTCGGTGCGATCGCGCTCGTGCTGGCCGCAATCGGCATCGACGGTGTCGTCGCCGTTGCGGTGAACGAGCGTATGCCCGAGATGAGCGTGCGCCTCGCGCTCGGCGCGGCGCCCCGGCAGGTGTGGCGCCTGGTCGTGTCCCAGGCGGCGTGGGCGACATCGGCGGGCCTCGGAGCCGGCCTTGCGCTGGCGTGGCTGACGATGCCGCTCCTGCGCGGGCAGTTGTTCGGTGTGCAGCCGTTCGATCCGCTGACGCTCGCCGGTGTCGCCAGCCTGTTCCTGCTGCTGGCGGTCGCAGCGGCGCTGGTCCCGGCCCGACGCGCGGCGCATGCCGATCCGGCGCGCGTGCTGCGCGCGTAGCGCTGCTGCGGGGCCACCCGCCTCCGCCCTGTCGATGTTCCCTGTTGACTGGCAACACGAGATCGCGGATGCTCGTGTAGGCTTTCAACAGAAGAGGACGCGATGGGCGAAAACGCCGACGTGCACTACGGGACGCTGGACCTGATGGTGCTGAAGACGCTGGATGGCCTCGGGCCGCTGCACGGCTACGGTATCGCCCGCCGAATCGAGCAGATTGCCGAAGGTTCGCTGGCGCTCAACCAGGGGACGATCTATCCCGCGCTGGTCCGCCTCGAGCAGAAGGGCTGGATCGCCGGCGACTGGGGGCTCAGCGACAACAACCGGCGTGCACGGTTCTACGCGATCACGAGGTCCGGTCGTCGCCAGCTCTCGCACGAGATCGCGGCGTGGACGCGAACGGTGGCGATCGTGAACCGGCTGCTGGAGTCCGGCTCGTGAGCGGCCTGCGCACCGCACTGGCGAAGTGTCGCGCGCTCGCAGACCGCGGCCGCGCCGACGCCCGGCTCCGCGACGAAATCGCGCTGCACCTCGAGATGCTCGAGGGCGAGTTTCGCGCCAGGGGCTGCTCCCCGGCAGAGGCCCGCATCCAGGCCCGCCGGGCGTTTGGCAGCGTCGATCGGGTACGTGAATCGGCACGTGACGCGCGGGGGTGGGTGGCGCTCGACACGCTGCGCGGGGACGTTCGCTCCGCCCTGCGACAGCTCCGGGCATCCCGCTCGTTCGCGGCCGCCGCATTGTTGACGCTCGCCATCGGGATCGGCGGCACCACCGGCATCTTCAGCGTGCTCGATGTCGTCGCGTTCCGCGCGCTGCCCTATCCCGACGGGGATCGCCTGGTCGTCGTCCACGAGGGATTTCCCCGGTTCGGACCGTTCCCCGCCAGCGTGGCCGACGCCGAGTTCTGGTCACGTCACGTGACGTCGTTCGAGCCGGTCGCGCTGGTGCTCGCGACCTTCATGAACCTCACCGGGGCCGGTGAGCCCGAGCGGCTCCAGGTCGGCCTTGCGTCGCCGGGCCTGCTCGCGATGCTTGGGGCGGAGGTGCGGCTCGGCAGGTTGCCGACCGACAGCGAAGCGCAGCGCGGCGCAGACGATGTGCTGCTGCTGAGCGAGGGGCTGTGGAAGCGACGCTTCGCCGGCGATCCGGACATCGTGGGGCGGGTGATCTCGCTCGATGGCCGTCCGCACCAGGTGATCGGCGTCCTGCACCCGCGGTTCCGCGCGCCCGACCTCCGGCACCTCTACGCGATCCCGATGCCCGAAATGGTCGTGCAGGCATGGAAGCCGCTGGCCGTGGCCCCCGAAGACCGGGTCGCGGCGGGCGGCTACAGCTACCCGGCCGTCACGAAGCTGAAGGCGGGCGTGTCGATCGAGCGCGCGCAACAGGAACTCGATGCCGTGCAGGCAGAACTGCGCCGCGCCGTCCCGGCGAAGGCCGACCTCTACGCCCGGATCGTCCCGCTGCAGGACCAGATGGCCAGCCGATCGCGGACCACGCTGTTCCTGCTGATGGGCGCCACGGCCGCCGTGCTTCTCATCGGCTGCATCAACACGACCAACCTGCTCCTGGCGCGGCTGCTGGCCCGCCGTCGAGAGCTGGCCATCCGTGCCGCGCTCGGGGCGGGCCGCTGGCGTCTGATGCGCCAGATCGTCGTCGAGAACCTCGTGCTCGGCGCGGTTGGCGGCACCCTCGGCCTCGCCGTGGCGTACGGCGTGATTCGTACGATCGTCGCGATCGCACCGGCTGACGTGCCGCGGCTCGACGAGTTCGCACTCGACGGGCGTGCCCTGCTGTTTGCCGCCGTCGTCTCGACGGCGTGCGGCCTGGGCATCGGCATCCCCTCGGCCTGGCGGCTTGCGGGCGGCGACCTGCGCGCCTGGCTGGTCAGTCGCACGAACGGCGCGGGGGCAGGGCGCCTGCACGCCGCCCTGGTCGTCTGCGAAATCGGCGCCTGTGCGGCGTGCCTCGGTGTGACCCTGCTGCTGGCCCAGAGCCTTCGCGAACTGACGTCGGTGGACAAGGGCTTCGATGCCAGCCACGTTCTGACGGCCAGCATCAGCGTTCCACTGAGCCGCTATGCCACTCCAGAGCAGCAGGGTGCCTTCTTCGCGGCGCTCGCCGATGACCTGCGGGCGCGACCCGGCGTCGTCGGCGTCGCGATCACGACGCAACTGCCGCTGACCGGCACGGGAGCGCTGAGCGCGCTGTCGGTGGCGGGCACCACGGTCGCAGCCCCGGAACGTCCCAGCGCCGACGTGCGCAGCGTGACGCCTGCGTACTTTTCGCTGCTGAACCTGCACGCGACGCGCGGCCGACTCCTCGAGCCGAAGGACGGCGATCGCGCCGTCGCGGTGCTGTCGGAACACCTGGCGGCGCAGGCCTGGCCGGGCCTCGATCCCCTGGGTCGCCGTTTCCGGTTCGGCCTCAATCCGGCGGCGCCGGAGTTCGAGGTCGTCGGCATCGTGACCGATGTGCGTGGCACGGCGCTCGACCAGCCGCCGACCCCGACGGCGTACGTGCCGTTCCCGCAGCGGACGCGGAGTACCGCGACGATCATGGTCAGGACGACCGGCGAGCCGCTGCGGCTCGCGCCTGTCGTGCGCGAGGCAATTCGCGCGCACGACGGCGAACTGCCGCTTCCGCAGTTCCAAACCTTCGACGACGTGATCGCGGGGTCGCTCGAGGCGCGCCGTTTCCAGCTGACGGTGGTCGCGCTGTTTGCCGCCACGGCCCTCGCCCTCGCGGCCATCGGGGTCTTCGGCGTGATGGCGTATGCCGTCGCGCAGCGGCGCGGTGAACTGGGTGTGCGGCTGGCACTCGGGGCCCATCCGCGGACCCTGCTGCTGCTCGTGATCCGCCGCGCCGTCTGGCTCGGCATCCTGGGGCTGGGCGCTGCGGTTCCGCTGGCCTGGCTCGCCGGGTCCAGCATTCGCACGCTGCTCTACGGGGTCTCACCGCTCGATCCCGCGGCGCTCGCCATCACGGCCGGCGTCATGCTCCTGACGGCGGTGAGCGCGTCGACGATTCCCGCCATACGCGCCAGCCGGCTGCAGCCGGCCGTCGCGCTCAGGCACGAATAGGAGGCCGTGCACCGGTGCACCGGCGCCCGTCCCCGGCCCCTGCCTAGATTTCCCTTACTCCGTGGCTGCGCAGCAGGAAGTAGATGGCGACGGCCACGAGCAGCACGCCGTTGATCTGCAGCACGGCAGGAGCGCTGATGTAGGTCGCGGCCCAGCCGCTGGCAAGGCTGCCGAGCGGCATGCCCCCACGGAACGCCAGCATGTAGATGCTCATCACGCGGCCGCGCATCTCGTTGGGCGCAATGAGCTGGACGAGCGAGGTGACCGTCGAGAAGACGATCATCAGCGCGGCGCCCGTCAGGAAGAGCAGGATGCCGCTCATCCAGATGTTCTTGGACATCGCGAAGCCGATGATGAACAGGCCGTAGATGACCTGCATGATGAGCGACGTCAGGCCCATGCGCGGGAACTTGCCGAGCCACGCGACGATCAGCGCGCCGAATACCGAACCCGCGCCCGAGAAGGCGAGCAGGTGGCTGTAGGTGTCCGCCCCTTCGTGGAACACGCTCTTGGCGAAGACCGGCAGGAACGTCAGCACGGCGAAGCCGAGGAAGGTCGTCGTCGCGGCCAGGACGATGAGCGCGAGGAGCACGCCCTGCTGGCGGACGTAGTGAATGCCGCCGGCGAGTTCGTCGCGCATGCTCTTCTGCTGGGCAGGCGGGATGAACTTCACCCGCAGCGACATCAGCGTGTAGATCACGACCAGGAAGGACACCGCGTTGAGCGCGAAGCACAGGGCCATCGCCTGCTGATCGGGCAGCCCCCACGAGGCGGCGGCCGCGATCGTGACACCGAAGAGCAGCGGCCCGATGACGCGCGCCACGTTGAACTGGATCGAGTTGAGCGCGACGGCGTTCGGCAGGTCCTTCTTGTCCACGAGCGAGGGGACGAGCGACTGGTAGGCGGGCCCGCCGAAGGCCTGCGCCACGCCGGTGACGAACGAGAGCACGAGGATGTGCGTGATGGTGACGTAGTCGAAGTAGACGAGCAGCGCGAGCGTCACCGCCGTGGCCATCTGCAGGTACTGCGAGGCGAGGAGCGTCCGGCGGCGATCGCGGCGATCGGCCAGGACGCCGCCGACCAGCGTGAACAGCATGATGGGCAGCTGCTGCAGGAACGAGTCGAGCCCGAGGTAGAAGGCCGAGCCGGTGAGCGAGAGCACCATCCAGTTCTGGGCGGTGATCTGGACCCACGTGCCAATGCTCGAGGTACAGGCGCCGAACCACTGCACGCGGAAATCGCGGTACGTGAACGCCGCGAGCATCCGGTGCAGTGCTTTCGAGCCCAGGAGCGTCACCGACGTCGTGTCGGGGGCTGGTCCTGCGTCTGCTGGGAGGGAATCGGCCACTAAAGTTGTTGTCACGCAGGAGTTTAGGGTGTCCGCGTGCGCCGCTCATCTTACTCCACTCCACTACGCTTCTTGATCCGCGGAAACGCGTCGGGTATAGTTCGGCGGGTAGGCGAATAAAAGGCGAAAACATGCTGCCCGCCCGTGCCGACCTCCAAACCCTCGTCTCCGCGCTCCGTGCGCGGCGGCTCGACCGGACACTCACCACCACGCTGCCCCAGGGGGATCTCCACGACTCGCTGGTTGCGGGCCCCACCAGCGTGGGGGCGCTCGATGTGCGGCTCGGCGGTGGTCTCCCGCGCGGGCACGTCTCGGAGATCGTCGGCCCGCGCTCGGCGGGCCGCACCAGCCTGATGCTGCAGGCCATGGCTGCCGCGACGCAGCGCGGGGAACTGGTGGCGATCGTGGACGTGCTCGACATGCTCGACGCCGCGTCGGCCCAGGCGGCCGGCGTGGATCTGTCGCGCCTGCTGTGGATCCGCGGCCACGTCGTCACCAATCCCGGGCTGTGCCGCGACCTGAACCAGCGGGCCATGGAGCAGGCGGTCCGTGCGCTCGGGCTCGTGCTGCAGGCGGGTAACTTCGGCCTGGTGGTGTTCGACGTGAGCGAAGCGCCCGCGGATGCGATCCGGCGCCTGCCGTTCACGACCTGGCTGCGGCTGCAGCGCATGGTGGAGGGCAGCCAGACGATGGCCCTGCTGGTGGGGAACGCGCCGATGTCACGCAGCGCGGCGGGCCTGTCGATCCGCCTCGAGGCCGGTGGACGCGCGGGGGGCGCCCGCTTCAGTCCGCAGCTGTTCGAGGGCCTTGCGCTGGCCGCGCGCGTGTCACGTGCGCGTGTGCAGGCGCAGGATACGGTGCCGCTGCCGCTCGGCACGAAGGCCGCGCACCATGTCTGACGCACGGCCGGACGCGCCCCTTCATGCGTGCCTCTATCAACCGCCGCTGCCAGGGACGGTGGTGCCCGGGCAGGAGCCCGGGCCGGCGTCGGTCGGTCTCGCGGAGGGCTCGCCGGGGGCGGCCAGCCAGCCGCGTGTCTCGCCGCTGCTGGCGATTGCGGCCGATTTCTCGCCGCGGTTCGAGCAGCATCGCGCCGACCTCGTGACGGTCGACCTGCGTGGGCTCGCCCGGCTGTTCGGGGCGCCGCGGGCCATTGGCGAGGAACTGCGGCTGCAGGCCGCAGCTCGCGGGCTGCGGCTCCACATCGCGGTGGCCCCGTCGCGCACGGCGGCGCTCGTGCTCGCCGTGGCTCGAGCGGGGCTCACGGTTGTGTCGTCGACCGAGCAGGCGGCGGCGCTCGCGGTGGTGCCGCTCGGTGTGCTCGAGCAGCTGGGCGAGGACCCGCGGCCGGCCGCCGGCAGCGCCACGCAGCTCCGCCTTCAGGCGGAGGACGCACGGGCCGCCATCGTGTCGTTGAAACGCTGGGGGCTCCGGACGCTCGGCGAACTGGCTGCGCTGCCGGCCGCCGACCTGTCCGCGCGCCTGGGGCGCGGCGGGCGGATCTGGCAGGCCCTCGCGCGCGGCCAGGAACTGCGCCCGCTGGTCCCGGTGGTGGAGGACGAGCGGTTCGAATCGACGATGGAGCTGGAGTGGCCGGTGGATGGACACGAGCCGCTCTCTTTCGTGCTCACGCGCCTGCTCGAGCCGTTGTCCACCCGGCTGGAGCGGCGGGATCGCGGGGCTGCCGTGCTGCACGTCGCGCTGCGCCTGGTCACGCGCGACCTGCATACGTGCCGTCTCGAGCTGCCCTCGCCGATGCGGGATGTGCGGACGCTGCGAACGCTGGCGCTGCTCGATCTCGAGACCCGTCCGCCGGGGGCTGCCGTTGACCGGGTCACGGTCACGATCGAGCCGACACCCGGCCGCATCCTGCAGCATGCCCTCTTCGCGCGGCCGCACCCAACTCCCGAGCAGGTGTCCACGCTGCTCGCCCGTCTCGCCGCGTTGATGGGGCAGGACCGCATCGGCGCGCCGGCGACCGTGGACTCGTTCCGTCCAGGGGCCTGCCGCGTCGTCTCGTTTGCGACCGACCACCCGGAAGCGCGGCCCGATGCAGCGGCGGCGGAGGTCGAGACGCCGGTGGCCGCGCTGCGGCGATGCCGGCAACCGGTGCCGGCGCGGGTCGCCGTGAACGCGCAGGCGCGGCCGGTGCGGGTGTCCACGGAGCGGCGGGGGTTTGCCGGGGGCGCGGTCGTCCGGTGCGCCGGGCCCTGGCGGACGTCGGGCGCCTGGTGGGAAGACGGCGACGACCCGGCCAGGCGATCCCGGATGGATGCCGGTCCCTGGAACCGGGATGAATGGGAAGTGGCGCTCGATGATGGGGCGGTCTACCGAATTTTCAAGGACCGTCTTACCGAGGGATGGTTCATCGACGCCATCGTGGATTGAGCGCTCGCCTCCATTCCTGGTGCGTCCGTGTCGTATGTGGAGCTTCACGCCGCCTCGGCGTTCAGTTTTCTTCAGGGAGCGTCCCTGCCTGAGGGCCTGATCGAGAGAGCGGCAGAATTAGGGTATTCGACTATTGCCTTGTTGGATCGTGATGGGGTCTACGGGATTCCTCGATTCCACAAGGCCGCTGTTTCGGCAGGCATTCGACCAATAGTTGGCGCCGAGCTATCAATCGCCCTGGACTGGCCGGGGCGCGATCGGCAGATGGACCCTCCGACCTTCGTGCTGCCGGTCCTGTGTGAAAGCGCAGAGGGGTACCGGAACCTCTGTCGCCTCATCACCCGGATGAAACTCGATGCGCCGAAGGGGGCAGGAGCCCTAACAATCGAAGCGCTGGACGGCACGACGGGGGGCCTGGTGGCTCTGGTCGGCAGGGCGGCTCTCGATACGCACCATTTCGGCGTGGCCGGCCTGCTCGACCGGATTGTCGGGGTGTTCGGGCGCGATCGCACCTGCATCGAGTTGCAGCGGCACCTGCGCCGTGACGAAGAGGCCGACAACCAGACGCTCGTGGCCATGGCCGAGGCGTTCCGTGTCCCGTTGCTCGCCACCAACGGGGTGCGGTTCGCCTCGCCCTCGGCCCGGCCGCTGTTCGACGTTCTGACCTGCATTCACCACCACACGGACCTCGCGCGGGCCGGCCGCCGCCTCGCGCCCAACGCCGAGCGGTACCTGAAGCCGCCCGAGGAAATGGCCGCGCTGTTTGCCGATCATCCGCAGGCGGTGGCCTACACGCAGGCGCTCGCCGAGCGCCTGCAGTTCACGATGGCCGATCTCGGCTACCGGTTTCCCGACTTTCCGGTCCCGCCGGGCGAGACGCAGATCTCGTTCCTCCGCCGCATCACCGAGGTCGGGGCGCGCGATCGGTACCGCCCGTTCCACGACCGCGCGCGCGCGCAGGTGGCGCGCGAACTCGACCTGATCGAGAAGCTGCAGCTGGCCGGCTACTTCCTCATCGTGTGGGACATCGTGAACTACTGCCGCCAGCACGACATCCTCGTGCAGGGGCGCGGCTCCGCGGCCAACAGCGCGGTGTGCTACAGCCTCGGGATCACCGCGGTCGACCCGGTCGGCATGGATCTGCTGTTCGAGCGCTTCCTCTCGGAGGAGCGTGGCGAGTGGCCGGACATCGATCTCGACCTGCCGAGCGGCGACCGGCGCGAGCGCGTCATCCAGCACGTGTACGAGAAGTACGGCCGCCTCGGTGCGGCGATGACCGCCAACGTGATCACGTACCGCACCCGCAGCGCAGCCCGCGAAGTGGGCAAGGCTCTCGGCTTCGAGGCCGCGCAGGTCGATCGGCTCGCGAAGGTGATGCACCAGTTCGAGTTCGTGGATGCCGGCGACACCCTGTCGCGGCACCTGGCCTCGGTCGGCCTCGACATCAATGCCCGCCGCGTGCAGCTCTTCGCGCAGCTGTGGCAGGAGATGCAGGACCTGCCGCGCCACCTCGGCCAGCACTCCGGCGGCATGGTGATCTGCCAGGGGCGGCTCGATTCGGTCGTGCCGCTCGAGCCCGCCAGCATGCCGGGACGCGTGGTGGTGCAGTGGGACAAGGACGACTGCGCCGACATGGGGATCGTGAAGGTGGATCTCCTGGGCCTCGGCATGATGGCGGCCATCCAGGATGCGCTGGCTCTGGTCAACGGCCATACTCTCGAGCAGGGCCAGGAGCCTGACTCCCGGCACCTGCCCGTCGGCCAGGCCGCGGAGGCCGAGATCCGGAGCCTGCCTCCCGCCCCCGCGCCGGGCGCCGCGCGGCGGCCGCGCGTGGACCTCGCACACCTGCCGGCTGACGATCCCGCGGTCTACCGCATGCTGCAGGCGGCCGACACGATCGGGGTCTTCCAGGTCGAGTCGCGCGCGCAGATGGCCACGCTGCCGCGGCTGAAGCCGGTCACCTTCTACGACCTCGTCGTGCAGGTGGCCATCATCCGTCCCGGGCCCATCGTGGGGCAGATGGTGCACCCGTACCTGAACCGCCGCGCGGCACGCGAGCCGGTCGTATACCCGCATCCCTCGCTCGAGCCCATCCTGGCACGGACCCTGGGTGTGCCGCTGTTCCAGGAGCAGCTGCTGCGCATGGCGATGGTGGCGGCCGGGTTCACCGGGGGGCAGGCCGAAGAACTGCGGCGGGCGATGGGTTTCAAGCGCTCCGAAAAACGCATGCGCCAGATCGAGGTGCAGCTGCGTGAGGGGATGGCACGGCAGGGCATCGCGCCCGCGGCGATGGAGCAGATCATCCTCTCGATCACCTCGTTCGCGCTGTACGGGTTTCCGGAGTCGCATGCAGCCAGCTTCGCGCTGTTGGCCTACGCCAGCGCTTATCTCAAGGTGCATTACCCGGCGGCGTTCTACACCGCGCTGCTCAACAACCAGCCGATGGGCTTCTATCACCCCTCGACGCTGGTGAAGGATGCGCAGCGGCGCGGCGTGCGTTTTCAACCCATCGACGTGCAGCGCTCCGACTGGGACTGCACGGTGGAGCCGGACGGCGCCATCCGGCTCGGGCTGCGCTACGTCACCGGATTGCGCGCGGAGGTCGGCCGTGCGATTGCGGCACAGCGCACGCGTACGACCGCGCCTGCGCGCCACGCGGCCGGGTCGGCCCGCATCGAGGCCGACCCCGCGTACATCTGCCCGAAGTGCGGCTGCGACGACCCCTCCATGCTCGAGCCGGTCGAGGGGCGCGGCGCGCGGCCGGGGACGTACTTCTGCAACAACTGCTCGCACGACTGGGTCCCCGGCCACCGGCGGCCGCCACGGTTCGCATCGCTCGACGACCTCGTCGCCCGCACGGGGGTGCGGCGCGACGAGATCGTCACGCTGGCCGACATCGGGGCGCTGAATTCGTTCGGCTACGACCGCCGGTCCGCGCTCTGGCAGGCCGAACGTGCGGTCCGGCCCGCCGGCGCCTTGTTCGCCGACGGGCCGCTGGTCGATACCTCGGTCGATCCGTTCCAGCCGGCCAATCCGTTCACGTCGCTCACGCCGGCCGATGTGTCGATGCCGGCCGATCCGTTCACGTCGGCTGACACGTCGAGGCCAGCCACTCCGTTGCCGCGTGCCGATCGCGGCACTGCCAGCCCGGTCGACACACCGGAGGACATCCGCGGCGGGGAGGATGCCGAGGCCTGCCCGCTGAAGCCGATGACCGAGGCGGAACGGGTCGTGGCCGACTACGCCGGAACGGGCCTGACCGTCGGGCGTCATCCGATGGCCCTGCGCCGCCACGAACTGGCGATGCGCGGTGTCCTCCGCGCCGTCGATCTGCGGGCGGCCCGGCCCGGGCGCCGCGTGCGGGTCGCCGGCATGGTGATCACGCGCCAGCGGCCCGGCACCGCGAAGGGGTTCGTGTTCCTCACGCTGGAGGACGAATCCGGGATCGCCAACATCATCGTGCGCCCCGACCTCTTCACCCGCGAACGCCTCGTCATCGTCGAGGAGCCGTTCCTGCTGGTCGAAGGCGTGCTGCAGAACCAGGACGATGTCACCTCGGTCCGTGCGGAGGTCATCCAGGGCCTGTCGGGGCTGTCGGTGGAGTTCGATGCTCACGACTTCTACTGACCGCCAGGCCCGGCGAGGCAGGGGCGGCAGCTGGCGGGCGGTGACCGGCCCAGCCCGCGGTGATCGGGGGAGCCGGTGGTGTTCCTGCCGGGCCACGGCGCCTCAGCCGTGCGACCGGCTGTTATAATCCCCCCGTTTTTGTCGGTCTTTATCGCTTCCCATTACCACGTCTTCGAGAGGAACACGGCGAGATGACGCTACTGGCACTTCTGTTGTCGCTGACCATGGCCGCGCAGGCCGCCATCACCGGGGTGGTGAAGGATCCCAGCGGCGGCGTGGTCTCCGGCGCCACGGTCGTGGTTCGCACCGCGACCGGCGAGCAGCGGACCCAGACCGGGCCGGACGGCACCTTCAGCATCCAGCCCTCCACCGACCAGGCCACCATCATCGTCCGCGCGGTCGGCTTCGCCGAAGCGCGGCAGTCGGCGTCGGGCGGCCCGGTGGAAATCACCCTGCAGCCGGCAGCGGTCATGGAATCGGTCAGCGTCACGCCGACACGATCCGCGCAACGCCTCGGCGACACCCCCGCCAGCGTCAGCGTGGTCAGCCAGGAACAGATCCGGCAGTCGCCTGCCGTGGTGGCCGACGATGTGCTGCGCCAGATCCCGACCTTCAGCCTCTTCCGGCGCACGAGCAGCCTCTCCGCGAACCCCACCGCGCAGGGCGTGTCACTGCGCGGCATCGGGCCGAGCGGCGTGAGCCGGACGCTCGTGATGCTCGACAACGTGCCCTTCAACGATCCGTTTGGCGGGTGGGTGTACTGGACCCGCATCCCGCTCGACAACGTCGAGCGGATCGAGGTCGTGGAGGGGCCGAGTTCCAGCCTGTACGGCAACTACGCGATGGGCGGCGTCATCAACGTCGTGAGCGGCCGCGCCACGCGGCGGACCTTCGAGTTCCGCCCCCAGTACGGCAATCGCGACACGCGCAAGGCCGATCTTTTCGCCAGCGACGTGTGGGGCAAGGTCAGCGCTGCCGTGAACGGCAGCCTGCTCGACACCGACGGCTTCCCCCAGGTGGCCGCGAGCGAGCGCGGTCCCATCGACACGAACGCGGCCGTGCTGTTCCGCAACGTGAACGTGAAGTCCGAGTACGCGCCGACGAGCGCGGTGCGCGTGTGGGCGCGCGGCGGCTACTTCAGCGAGGAGCGCGACAACGCCAAGGTGACCACCTTCGCGCCGACGCGGCCGGAAGGGAACGACACCACGTGGAAGACCGGCAACGGCGGCGTGCGCATCGTGCTGCCCGACTCGAGCGCCCTGGAGGGCACGGCGTTCGTCGACTCGGTCCGGTTCCGGAGCAACTTCATCGCGGTCCCCAACCTCGCCACGCGCGCCATCGGGCGGCTGACGCTCGAGCAGAACGTGCCGACGACCAACGCGGGCGGGTCGCTCACCTGGTCGCGCGGCTTCGGGCTGCGCAATTTCTTCACCGCCGGCACCGACCTGCGCTGGGTTGAGGGTGACAGTGAGGAGGACGGCTACGACGCGGTGACCGGTCTGACACGCAACATCCGCCGCGTCTCGGGCGGCACGCAGCGCAGCGTCGGCGCGTTCCTGCAGGACATCTACACGCCGATCGACCGGATGACGATCACGGCCAGCGCGCGCGTGGACCACTGGCGCAACTACAACGCGCACAACTTCGAGAACACCGTCGTCAACGGCGTCGTCGGCAACCCGACGGCGAACAACAATCCCAACCTGCCAGGGCGCACCGACACGGTGGTCAGCCCGCGGCTCGGGGCGAAGTACTCGATTACGCCGCGCCTGAACGTGTGGGGCAGCGTGGCCGCCGGGTTCCGCACGCCCACGCTCAACGAGCTGTATCGCCAGTTCCGGGTGGGCGCGATTCTCACGCTCGCCAACCCGAGCCTGGGTCCGGAGCGGCTCGTCGGCACCGAACTCGGCGTCAACGCCGAGGTGGTCCGCAACATGACCGTCCGGGCCACGTGGTACGACAACCGGGTGCGCAATCCCGTGTCGAACGTCACCATTGCCACCAACACGCAGCAGCGCCAGAACCTGGGGAAGACGCGCGTGCAGGGACTGCAGACCGACCTCGAGTACCGCGTCGGCACCACGTGGCGGTTCAGCGGAGGCTACCTGTTCAACGATGCGCGCGTCCGCGAGTTCGCGGCGAACCCCTCGCTGGTGACCAACTGCCCGGGCAACCCCGGTGAGGCGTGCTTCCTGCCGCAGGTGCCGCGTCATCGCGGCACCCTGCAGGCCGCCTACACCGAGCCGCGCTTCATCAATCTCTCGGTGCAGCTGCAGTTCATGGGTCAGCAGTACGACGACGACCAGAACGTGCGGGGCGTGCCGTCGAACGGCTGCACGGTGGCGGCATTCGCGCCCTGCGCCAACCCCGGGCTGCCGGGATACACGATGGTCGACATGAGCGCCTCACGGATGCTCGGGCGCAACCTCGAGGTCTTCTTCGGCGTGCAGAACATCGGGAACGTCGAGTACTTCGTGCAGACCTACCCGAGCACCATCGGCACGCCCCGGCTGGTCAACGGCGGGGTGCGCGTGAGGTTCTCCGGGCGCTAGCCTCCCCTTCGCTCGCGCCCCGGCGGACGCCACGTGCCGCCGCCGGGGCACGACCCTATCGCCCGGCCACCGGCGGCGGTGCACCGGAACCGGCGGCCGTGGACTGCGGCTGTGAGCGCCGCTCCTGCCTCGGCAGCGTCACCGAGTCCACCGTGCGGCCCGTGCGCGTCACCGCCTGGACCGACATCGCATCCTTGCCCACCTCGACCAGCATGAACGCGTTGTCTTCGTCGTAGCCGGCAGCGCTCAGCGTCGTGCGCCGCAGGTCGCCGCGCCTGAGTTGCCCGGCCGACCCCGAGACGAAGTAGTAGATGCCCTTCTGCGGCTTGATGCGCTCGTAGGTGTGGTCGTGGCCGGAGAACACGGCGTTCACGCCGTGCTGGACGAACAGCGGCTCGAGCACCAGCCGCAGGTCCGTCTCCGAGCCGTGCCGGCCTGCCGACGAGTAGAGCGGGTGGTGAAAGTAGACGATCTTCCACTCGTCATTCGACGACCGGAGCTGCTGGGTGAGCCATTCCAGCTGCTTCGGTTCCATGTAGTCGGAGTCCAGCACGAAGAAGCGCACGTTCTTCCTGGTGTAGGTGTAGTAGCGCTCCCCATTCATGTTCCAGAGCTTGTAGAAGCGGTTCGACTGCTCGTCGTGGTTCCCGAGCGCGGCATAGAACTTCACTCCACGGTCGAGCAGGGTTTTGTAGGGGCGCTCGAACTTCGTGACGAAGTCCTCCGGGCGCTGGCGGCCGTACATGTTGTCGCCGAGCATGATCACGAAGTCGTACGGGAAGCGCTCCTGCGCCTCGGCCATCCGGACGCCTACTTCGTACTGCGCGCGACCGCCCGTGCCGTTGTCACCGATGGCGGCAAACTTCACAGTGTCGGGCCTGTTGGGCAGCTGGATGCTCAACGCGGCCTGCTGCGCGTCAACGACGACGGCCGCGAGGACGAGCCCGCACGTGAGAACCAGGGGCAACCGCATGCTCACTTCTCCCGGCGAACCGCCGGGACGACGCCGGCGATGAAGTCCACAATCAGGTTGGCGTTCCGATCCCGCAGGATCAGGTCGCGACCCATGAACCGGTACTCGATGCCGTCGGGCAGGCGCGGCAGGTTCACGAGCAGCAGAGGCGGCACCGTCGCCAGCGCGGCTTTTTCAGGGTAGCTGGCATTCACGGCGGGCGGCGACTGCGCCGGCGCTTCCTGGAGCAGCGCATAGGCCTCGGAGACGCTGCGCGTCTTCATGTCCTTCGCAATCAGCTCCCGAAAGTATGGCGCCGCGTCACCGAAGATGGCGCCGGGCTTCGCCCCCGCCCGCGCCTCGCGAAGGCGCCGCGCGAGCACCGCCTCGTGTGTCTCCGCGGCACCGGTGCCCACGGCACCCGGCTTCATCGCGGGCAGTCCCTCTTCGAGCTTCTTCTTCTCGGCCACGTATGCCTCGACCCGCTTGGTGAAGTGCTCGACGACTGCCTGGGCTTGCTGGCTGGTCACCGGCGCCTGCTGCTTCTTGGACGCCGGCGTGGTGTCCTGCGCTGCAGGTGTTCCTGCGGCCAGCGCCCAGATGGCGAGGCCGACGGCTGGGTTGGCGAGTAACTTGCTGGCGCTCATCATCACGTGCCGTGACGCTTCAATCTTCGTACCTCCAGCCCGTGAGTCACTCATGAAACTGATCGTGCAGCCCGACGCCGGCATCGCGCCCATTCTGACCGCGATCAAGCAGGCCAAGAAGTGCATCGACATCCTGATCTTCCGGCTCGACCGCAGCGACCTTGCGCGTGCGCTCGAAGCGGCGGTTGCCCGGGGCGTCGTCGTGCGCGCGCTGACGGCACACACCAACCGTGGCGGCGACAAGCACCTGCGGCGCCTCGAGCTGGAACTGCTGCAGGGCGGCGTCACCGTCTCGCGCACCGCGGACGACCTCGTGCGCTACCACGGGAAGATGATGATCGTGGACAACCGGGTCCTCCACGTCTTTGGCTTCAACTTCACGACCCTCGACCTCGAGAAGAGCCGGAGCTTCGGCGTCACGTCGCGCAACCGCCGCCTCGTGCAGGAGGCGGCGAAGCTGTTCGCCGCGGACTTCGACCGCCAGTCCTATACGCCCGGCTACCCGCGCCTGATCGTGAGCCCCGAGAGTTCGCGCGAGCGGCTCGCCGAGTTCCTGCGGGGTGCCCGGCGGCAGCTGCTCATCTACGACCCCGGGCTCACCGACGACATGATGCTGAAGATCCTCGTCGCCCGGATGGCTGCCGGGGTCGAGGTGAAGATCATCGGGAAGGTCGAGGCCAAGTGGAAGGTGCCGTTCGAGAAGTACCCGGGCAAGCGGCTGCACGTGCGGGCCATCATCCGTGACGGCGCGCGCGCCTTCGTGGGCAGCCAGAGCCTGCGGAAGCTCGAACTCGACAAGCGGCGCGAGGTTGGTGTCATCGTGACGGACCGCAAGGTGGTCGAGCAGATGACCACGGTGTTCTTCGAGGACTGGGCGGCCACGCCGTCCGGACGCAAGGCGGTCCGGAAGACGCTGAAGGGAATGCGGGAAGGGAAGGAGACCGGGGCCGAGAAGCTGCTCGCGGCCGCGGCGGCATCGTAGGGCCGGCGCGCCCGCCGGCCCTGTCCTGGATTACCCCGCCGCGCCTGCGGGCTCGGGAGCGGCCGGCGAGTTCTCGCGCCGGCGCCGCACCATCTCGCCGACCGCAACCGAGCCGGTGAAGATGGTGCCGACCGGGACGAACCCGAACAGCTTGTGGCGGGCGACCGCGGCGAGGCCGGCGGACGCCACGCAGCCGCAGTTCGTGCAGTCGGGCGCACCACCGAACTGGCACGGCTCGATGCGCGTGGTCAGGTCGGCCGAGACGCTCGTCGTCGTCCGCGCGAAGACGCACTCGTCGGGCGACTCGGGCGGATTCGCGTAGACCTTGAGCATGCCTTCTGGCGACTCGAGCTTCGGGTAGCGCAGGCGCAGCGCCATGAGGTCGGCCACGACGTGCTGCCGGTCCTCGGGAGTGAGCCGCTCCTCGGAGAGTTCTCCGATCTGCGGCGTGTAGAGGCTCATCCAGATCTTGCGGACCTCGTCCTTGGCAGACCAGAACCGCAGGAACTCCTCGATGTATCCCGGACGCCGGATCTGCTGCCGCGTGACGGTGCAGTGCACCACGATCCTGTGACCGACGATGTGCTTCTGGATGCGGTCGTAGGTGGCCGGCGTGCGGCGTGCGTCGTGTTCGGGCTGGAGGCCGTCGATGGACACGACCAGGTGCATCCGCGGAATGGTCGCCCACTCCTTCGGGATCTCGCGCACCGCGCTCGTCACGAGCTGCGTGTAGATGCCGCGCTCGGCGAGCGCCGGCAGGATCGAGTTCAGCTCGCGGTACCGGACCAGCGGCTCACCGCCGACGATCGAGACGTGCAGCGGTTTGTGCTGATCGACCAGGGCCAGGACGTTGTCGATCAACTCCTGCCCTTTGTAGTCGCGCACCTGGCGGAGCGTCAGCTCGCCGCCGAGGTGATCGTCGCCGTAGGCATAGCAGCCCGGGCATCGAAGCGGGCACTCACGGGTGATTTCGATGGAGAGCGCCGGCTTGTAGCCGGCGAGGATCCTTCCCCAGGCCGAGAAGATGGCTTCCATGTCCCGCCACTATAGCAGCAGACATCGGTTACATTAGAGCACGATGATTGAGCGTCGGAAATCCGCGATCCAAGGCTGGGGCGTCTTCGCGACCGAGTCCATTCCGAAGAACAAGCGCATCGTGGCGTACGAGGGCGAGAAGATCTCCAACAAGGAGAGCGTCAAGCGCGAGATCCGCTATCTGAAGAAGGGGCACATCTGGTGCTTCAAGCTCACCAGCCGATCGGCAATCGACGCCGCGGTCGGGGGCAACGTCGCGCGCTTCATCAACCACTCCTGCAAGCCGAACTGCTACAGCCAGATCATCGACGGCATCATCTGGATCCGGGCGGCGAAGACCCTGAAGAAGGGCGACGAACTCACGTACAACTACAACACGGACGGCGAGGCGGAGATCAAGTGCCGCTGCAGTCCCGACTGCAAGAACTACCTGTGACCGTTCGGCCGGGGGCGCGCGAGCCCGTGCTGTACCTGCACGGATTCGCATCGTCGCCGGCGTCGAGCAAGGCGGCCTTCTTCGGGGCGCGCCTCCGCGACTGCGGACGCGACATGGTGTGCCCGGACCTGAATTACCCCGCCTTTTCCTCGCTCACCATGACGCGGATGCTCGGTGTGGTGGAGCGGTTCCTCGACATGGCGTCCGCGCCCGTTACCCTGATGGGCTCGAGCCTTGGCGGGACGCTCGCGCTCCTCGCGGCCGAGCGCTTCACCGACCGTGTCGAGCGTCTCGTGCTGCTCGCGCCGGCGGTGATGTTCGCCAAGCCGGGGCACCACCTGCTGCCGCCCGAGCGCATCGGCGAGTGGCGGCAGAAGGGTGCGCTGCCGTTCTTCCACTACGCGGAGGGCGGGGAGCGCCTGCTCGACGTCGCGTTCTACGAGGATTCCCTCCGATACGATTCGTTCAACGTCGCACTGCGCCAGCCGACGCTGATCTTCCAGGGCCTGCGCGACACGGTCGTGGACCCCCGCACGGTGGAGCAGTTCGCCTACGCACGCCCGAACGTCACGCTGTCGCTGCTGGACGACGACCACCAGCTGGCGTCGAGCCTCGATCGCATGTGGGAAGCAGTCGGGCCGTTCCTGGGACTCGTCGAGTGACGCGCATCCGGGGCCTGACGACGGCGGTGCTGGCGATCCTTGTCGGCGCGCTGTCAGTCGGCGACCGAGCCCTGCAGGCGCAGCGTGCCGATACCGGCGCGCCCGCGGGGATGGTGCGCATAGGGGTGTTGAAGAACGGCACCTACGATGTCGTGACGCTGCCGATCGAGGTGTACGTCGCGCGCGTTCTCGGCGGCGAGGCGGCACCCGACAGTGCGCCGGCCGCACTCGAGACACTGGCGGTGGCGATTCGCACTTACACCGTCACGAACCTGGGGCGGCACCGGCAGGACGGCTTCGACCTGTGCGACCAGACCCACTGCCAGGTGATGCGCACCAGCAGCCTGGCCACTGAGCGTGCCGCGCTGGCGACGGCCGAACAGATCCTGCTCGCTGACGGCTCGCCTGCCACCGTCTACTACAGTGCGTCGTGCGGCGGCCGCAGCGAGAAGCCGTCCAACGTCTGGCCGGGCGCCGACGATCCCTCGTACCTCGCGGTGCACGACGATGACGGGTGCGGCGGCTTCCCGCAGTGGACGGCGGAACTCGCGCGCACCGACCTGCAGCGCGCGTTGGCCGCCGGCGGCTACAAAGGCTCCCTGAGGGACGTGCGGATCCTTTCGCGCAACGAGTCCGGCCGTGTCGCCCGGCTGGCGCTCGATGGCCTGACGCCAGGCGAGATCACGGGCCAGGACCTGCGGATGGTCGTGGGTCGCACGCTGGGCTTCCAGCACCTGCAGAGCGCGGCCTTCGAGCTGCGGCGCTCCGGCCAGGCGTTCCGCTTCACGGGGCGGGGGGCCGGACACGGGGTCGGCCTGTGCGTCATCGGCTCGATGAAGCTGGCGGCGAAAGGGCAGTCGGCTGGCGAGATTCTGGCGCGGTACTTCCCCGGCACCAGGCTCGGTTCCTACGGTGCGCGGCTCACCGCCGCGCCGCCGACGGTGGCGCCGAGGATCACGGAGGCGCTCCCGCCGCCGTCCGGGCGCGCCGTCCCCGCGCCCTTCCCGGGCGCCGGCGGGCGTGCCGCTGCGGGGGGCGGCGCCCGCACCACCGCGTCACCCCCAGGCGCCGGGCCATCGTCGGTTGCAGCGGCCGGCGCGATGTCGGGCGGTGCTGCGGCGCCGTCTGCCGTGGCGTCATCGGCCACGTCTGGCGCAGCCGCTGTGCCGCCGGCCGGGCGCGAGCCGGGAGTTGCGAGCACAGCTCGCGCCACCGCCGCCGGGGCCGATGCCCCGGCCCGATCGGGCGTGACGGTGAGTGGCGCGGGTGTGGAGGGCAGCGAACGGGCCAGGCTGGTGGCACTGATTGCCGAGGAGCGCGACCGGATGGCCGAGCGGCTTGGCGTGCCCGCCTCCCCGGTCAGCGTGCGGGTCCACCCCACGCGCGACGCATTCGAGCGCTGGACGGCCATGCCCTGGTTCGCGCTGGGCGCCGTGGTCGCGGGCGAGGTGCACCTCGTCCCGCTGTCGATCCTGCAGGAGCGAGGCATGACCGAACAGGCGATCCGGCACCAGCTGGTGCATGTGATGGCCGACCAGAGCCTGCCCGCGCGGCCGGCGTGGGTACGCGAGGGCGCCGCGGTCTACTTCTCGACGCCCGAAGCCCCGTCGGCACCGCCCGTCTGCCCACAGGACCCGGAACTGCAGCAGCCCGTGTCGATCGGCGCGCTCGCCGACGCCTACGGGCGTGCCCGCCGGTGCTTCGAGCGGCAACTGGGCACCGGCCGCGACTGGCGCCGCGTGCGCTGAAGCCTGGGTCCCGGACCGCGCTACCAGCAGATGCCGCGATACTCCGCCTGCAGCATCCCGGCAGGGATGGGCATCCGCACCAGGTCGATGACGATCTGGTCCGGCCGGCACTGCTCGAGGGCCGGGCCGAACTCGGGCGCCTTGTTGCCGACGACGATTACGTCGGAGTCGGCGATCACTTCGTCCATCGTGTCGCAGAGCAGGGACGAGAGGTGCGGGATCTGCTGCTCGATGTAGGCCTTGTTCGAGCCCACCAGCTTCGCGATCGACACGTTGCGGTCGTAGATCTTGATCGCGCAGCCCTTGCCGAGGAGCGCCTCCGCGAGGATCACCATCGGGCTTTCGCGCAGGTCGTCGGTGCCGGCCTTGAAGCTGAAGCCGAGCAGGCCCACCCGCTTCCGACCCGTCTGGAGCACCTCGTCGATCGCGTGCTCGATCTGCAGCCGGTTGCTGTTCAGGATCGAGGCGATGACCGGAAGCTCGACGTCGATCTCCTTGGCGCGGTACTGCAGCGCCCGGACGTCCTTCGGCAGGCAGGAGCCGCCGAAGGCGAAACCCGGCTTCAGGTAGTACGGCGAGAGGTTCAGCTTCTCGTCGCGGCAGAAGACGTCCATCACCTCGTGGCTGTCCACGCCGAGGCGCTTGCAGACGTTGCCGATTTCGTTCGCGAAGCAGACCTTCAGCGCATGCCAGGTGTTGCTCGCGTACTTGATCATCTCGGCGACGCGGATGCTGGTGCTCACCAGCGGGGCGTCGATCGACTGGTAGAGCGCGATGGTGCCGCTCGCGTCTGCCGCATGGTTGTGCCCGACGAGCGTCAAGGGCGGCTTGCGGAAGTCGCGGAGCGCCGTGCCCTCGCGCAGGAACTCGGGGTTCACCGACACGCCGAAGCCCTCGCCGTACTTCTTGCCGGACTCGCGCTCCAGGGCGGGGATCACCACCTCGTGGGTGGTGCCCGGCAGCACCGTGCTGCGCACGACCACGACGTGGTAGCTGTCCTTGTGCGCGAGTTCGCGGCCGATCTCCTCGGATACCCGCTCGAGGTAGCCGAGATCGAGGCTGCCGTTGCGGCGGCTCGGCGTGCCGACGCACAGCAGCGACACCTCCGTGGAGCGGATGGCATCGGCCGTGTCGGTGGTAGCGCGCAGGCGGCCGGCGGCCACCGCGGCGCCGAGTTCGTCCTCCAGGCCCGGTTCCACGATCGGACTGCGGCCGGCGTTGACGCTGGCCACCTTGTCCGCATTCACATCCACGCCCACGACGTGGTGGCCGTCCGCGGCAAACGATGCTGCCGAGACGCTGCCCACATATCCCAGACCAAAGACCGACACCTTCATGCGTTCACCCTGGTTGTTGTGCCGCGGTGCCCGTTCCGGGACCGCGTCGTTGTCAGTTGACACCCACCCGTTGCGGCGCCGGCGCGACGAGCGTCGCGCGATCGCCCTCGCGCAGCAGCGCGGTCTCGCTCAGCGCGTTCTCCAGATACGTCGCCACCGCCGACCAGTCGTACCGTTCGACGACCAGTGCCCGCGCTGCCTGCTCGATCGAACGGCGGCGGCCGAGATCGCGCAGGAGCCGCACGACCGCCCGCGCGAAGGCCCGCGGCTCCTCCGCGAGCAGCAGGTGCTCGCCGTGCGTCACGGGCAGCCCCTCGGCTCCGACTGCGGTCGAGACGACAGCCTTGGCCATGCCCATGGCCTCGAAGATCTTCAGCCGCGTGCCCCCGCCGATCCGCAGCGGTACGACGTAGACCGCTGCCTCCCGCACGTACGGCCGCACGTCGTCCACGCTGCCGGTGACCAGCACGCCTGCGTCGCCCGCCAGCCGGCGCACCGTGGGCGTCGGCGCACGCCCCACGATCGACAGCGTCACGGAGGGCTCTTCCGCGCGGATGAGCGGGAGGATCTCGCGGCAGAAGAAGACCATGGCGTCTTCGTTCGGCAGCCAGTCCATCGAACCGGTGAACACCAGCGCGCGCGAACCCGGCGGGCTCGCCTCGCCCTCCGGCGCAAAGAAGGTTGCATCCACCCCGGTCGGCACCACGACGACCGGATGCCGGACGGCGCCGGGATAGAGGCGCCCGAACGTCTCGCGATCGGCGTCCGACACGGCCAGGACGCGGTCGAACCGCGCGAGCGCATCACGCTCGAAGCGGCGCATCCGGCGATGCTGCATCTCGAGCAGCAGGCGTGCGGGTCGGCTGCTCGCGGTTTCCGCGTGGCGCCGCCAGATCTCGGCCTCCACGTTGTGCGTGAACAGCACCGTGGGGCAGGGCAACTCGCCCGGGAGGTTGATCACCGGCGGAAGGAAGTCGCAGACGAGCACGTCGTAGGACGTGGCCGCCAGCAGGTCGAGCAGGCGCTGGCGATATTCGTCTGAGCGGTACTTCCCCACGGCGTACGGATGCCGGCTGGCGAGGTGCCGGCCCGCATCGACGGCGAACGCCACCGTGCCTTTCGCCGGATCGTTCCGGGGCACCGTCACGACGCGCTCGGCGACCTCGTGCATGCCATCGATATGCGCGCGCGGCGTGCCAGGTTCGGCGAAGCACAGGTAGTCGATGCGGTGGCGGCGCGCCAGCTGCCGCATCAGGTGCCAGGTCCGGAGCTTGCCCCCCTTGTCGAGCGGCAGCAGCAGGTCGGACTTCAGCCAGAGGATGCGCATGTCAGGCGCCCGCCTTTCCGCCGACTGCCGCGGCAACCGACGTGGCCTGCGGCGCGGGTGCCGTGGCTGCGGCGGGGCGATCCGGCGCGGGCAGCGTCTGTACGCCCCCGCCGTCGATGAAGGTGCGGAACCAGATCTCGAGGTTCAGCAGCATCCACAGGCGATCCCAGGCGTCGGTACGGCCGGCGGCGTGGTCGCGCAGCAGCGCGTCCACCGCTCCCGCATCCACGACACCGCGCTCACGCGTGCGCCGATCCAGCAGCACGTCTCTCACCACGCCGTTCCATGCGCCTCGCGTCCAGGCTGCGAAGGGAACCGGGAACCCCATCTTCGGGCGCGTCAGGATCGACTCCGGCAGCACGCCCTTCATCGCCTCGCGCAGGACCCGCTTGGTGGTGAAGCCGGAGAGCTTCCACGACTCGGGAATCGTGGCGGCGAACTCGACGAGCCTGTGGTCCAGGAACGGGACGCGGCTCTCGATCGACGTCGCCATGCTCATCTGGTCCTGCTTCATCAGCAGTTCGACCAGGTAGGTCTTCATGTCCGCGTAGAGCAGGCGGGTCAGCAGCGACGAGCCCGCCGGCGGCCTGCGGAAGGCGTCCATCGATGCGGCGTACGCCCGCTCGCGCGTGGCGGCGCCGCGGAGCCGGGAGCTGAGCAGATGCTGCTGGGCGGAGAGCGGCATGGCGGCGAAGTTGTCGAGGAACAATGCTTCGGGCGTCCGCTCCATGGCCATGAACGAGCGCCGCGCCAGCCGACCCGCTCGCCCCGGAAGACGATCGACGACTCGGTTGGCTATCAGCGAGCGGAGGGCCTTCGGCAGCACCCGCTCGTAGATCGTCCCGGCCCGCCAGTTCCACTGGATGCGCGGGTACTTGCCGTATCCGGCGAGCAGCTCGTCGCTGCCCTCGCCGGTCAGCACGACGGTGACGTGCTGCCTCGCGAGCTTCGAGACGAAGTAGAGCGGCACGCTCGACGGGTGCGCCACCGGCTCGTCCTCGTGCCACACGAGCCGTGGCAGCGCGCCGAAGAAGTCGCGATCGTCGATCACGACCTCGTGCGGATCCGCGCCGACTGCAGCGGCGACCTCCCGCGCGTACCCCAGTTCGTTGTAGGCACGCTCGCCGAAGCCGACCGAGAAGGTCTTGATCGGCCGGTCCACCATGCGGGACATCAGTGCCGCGATGGCGCTGCTGTCGATGCCGCCCGAGAGGAACATGCCGAGCGGCACGTCGGCCATCAGCCGAAGCCGCACCGATTCCTCGAGGAGTTCGCGGAAGCGGCCCACGACGTCTGCCGGCGCGGTCGCCGGCCGGGCACCCGCCGCGGTGGGGATGTCCCAGTACTGTCGGATCGACACGCCGTCGGCCGTGCAGGCAAGCACGTGGCCCGGCAAAAGCTTCCGGATGCCGACGAACATCGTCTCGTCGCCGGAAACGTAGCGGGTGCTGAGCAACTCCGGCAGCGCCGCCATGTTCGCGTCGGCGCGCACGAGCCCGCTCGCCAGGATGGCCTTGATCTCCGATCCAAACAGCAGGTACGGACCGACCTGCGCCCAATAGACCGGCTTGATGCCCAGCCGGTCGCGGACGAGAAGGAGACGTCGCCGGCGTGTATCCCACAGCGCGAACGCGAACATGCCGCGGAAGCGGTGGACGCACTCGTCGCCCCACTCCTCATAGGCGTGCACGATCGTCTCGGTGTCGGACGTCGTGCGGTACGCGTGGCCGCGGGCCACGAGTTCCGTGCGGACGTCGCCGTGGTTGTAGATCTCGCCGTTGAACACGACCTGCACCGTGCCGTCCTCGTTGCCGAGCGGCTGCTGGCCCGTACGCAGGTCGACGATGCTCAGGCGGCGGTGCGCCAGCGCGACATGGGTGTCGCAGAAGAGCCCCGCTTCGTCGGGACCACGGTGCGCGAGTACGTCGCGCATCCGCGTCGCGGTGGCCGCAGCGTCGCCTGGCAGCCCGTCGAACGACACGAGTCCGGCAATGCCGCACATCAGGCTGCCACCTCCGGCGTCGCCTGGCGGGCGGCGCCTGCGTCCACGTGCTGGCGGAACCAGAGTTCGAGCATCACGAGGCTCCACAGCCGGTGGCGATGGTCGCGTGTACCCGACCGGTGTTCGCGCCACAGCCGCTCCACGGTGCGCGGCGCGACGATGCCGCGGTCGCGCAGCCGGCCGTCGAAGAACAGGTCCTCCACCATGGGCGCGAGGGCCGTGCGCAGCCACCCGCCGATGGGCGCCTCGAACCCGTGCTTGGGGCGGTCGACGATCGACGCGGGCACGCTGCGCTGCAGCAGCCGGCGCAGGAGGTGCTTGCCGCGACCGTTGCGCAGCTTGAAGCGGGTGGGCACGGTCGCCGAGAACTCCAGCAGGCGGTGATCGAGCAGCGGCTCGCGCGCTTCGAGCGACACCGCCATGCTCATCCGGTCGACCTTGGTCATGATGTCGTCAATCAGGTAGGTCTGCGAGTCGACGTAGAGTGCGCGGTCCAGGGCGTCGGTCGAGGTGCAGTCCTCGTACGCGGCCCTGAAGCCCGCGAACGGATCGGCATTCCGTACCGCCTCGACGAAGTCGCCCGTGTACAGCTCGCGTCGCGCGTCTTCCTCGAAGAACGAGTAGGCGTGCTTCCGCGCGCAGGCCTCGGCGGGGGAGAGCCCGAGATGCCGCAGCGAGCGGACGCCCTTGACCGAGAGCGGGAGCAGGCGGCCGACCGCGCCGGCCACGCGGCTGCCCAGACCGCCGAGCGTGTGGCGCACCTGCGACTCCCAACGTTCCACGCGGTGCCGCGCGTACCCGCCCCACAACTCGTCGCCCCCGTCGCCCGACAGCGCCACTGTCACGTGCCGGCGCGCCGCCTTCGAGACGTAGTAGGTCGGCACCATGGACGAATCCGCGAATGGCTCGTCGAAGTGCCACGCCAGCGTCGGGAGCAGGTCGGCGATGTCAGGCGTGACGATCTGTTCGTGCTGCTCGGTCCCGAGGTGTTCGGCGACTACGCGCGCATAGGCCAGCTCGTTGAACGCCTGTTCCGCGAAGCCCACCGACGTCGTCACGACACGGCCGCTCGACACCCGCGCCATCGCCGCAACGACCACGCTGGAGTCGATGCCGCCCGACAGGAACGCGCCGAGGGGCACGTCGCTCAGCAGGCGCAGCCGGACCGACTCGTTCACCAGGGCGTCGAGCCGATCGAGCAGGTCGTCCTCGCTCGCCCCGGTGTCCTCGCCGGTGAAGGGCAGGGTCCAGTAGCGGCGGAGCGTGTGCCGGTCCTTCTCGACCACCAGCGTGTGCGCCGCCGGCAGCTTGTGGATGTCGCGGTAGATCGTGCCAGGTGCGGGGACGTACTGGAACGCGAGGAACGCGTCGAGCGCAGCCGGCGACCACTCGCGGGGCACCGCGGGGTTCTGCAGCAGGGCCTTGATTTCCGATCCGAACGTCAGGCGGCCGTCGACGAGGTGGTAGTACAGCGGCTTGACGCCGAGCCGATCCCGCGCGAGCAGGAGGCGCTGCCGTGGGGCGTCCCAGATGGCGAACGCGAACATGCCGCGCAGCTCGCGGACGCAGTCGTCGCCCCACTGCTCGTACGCGTGCACGATGGTTTCCGTGTCGCTGTGGGTCCGGTAGCGGTGTCCCGCCTGCTCGAGCCGCACGCGCAGTTCGGGGTGGTTGTAGATTTCGCCGTTGAAGACGATCCAGATCGAGCCGTCCTCGTTCGACAGCGGCTGCTGGCCCGTTCCCAGGTCCACGATGCTGAGCCGCCGGTGGGCGAGCGCCGCCCGTTCATCGCAGTGCAGGCCGGCTTCATCGGGGCCACGGTGCGTGAGGACGTCACGCATGCGGACGGCGAGAGCAGGCGCCCCGGCAGGGAGCCCGTCGAACGACACGAGACCAGCAATGCCACACATGATTCAGAGGGACGCGAACTGCGACTGAGGAACCCGGACGGGCAGGCGCGCCGTCAATTCGCGGGCGTACAACGCATCGATCGACGAGACCATGCGCTCGAACCCGTACCGCTCGTGCACGCGCGCACGGCCCGCAGCGGCCACCCGCCCGGCCAGCACGTCGTCTTCCAGGACGCGGCAGATCCGATCGGCCAGCCCCGCGACGTCCGCGGGAGCGGTCAGCAGCCCGGTGTGGCCGTCCTCGACGACCTCGAGGATGCCGCCCACGGCGCTGGCAATCACCGGCAGCCCGGCGGCCATTGCCTCGAGCACCGCATTCGGGAAGGCCTCCGACCGGGACGGGAGCACGAAGACATCGGCGTTCGCCAGCCGCGAGGGAACGTCTTCGCAGTGTCCGGCGAACGTGAAGGCGTGCGCGACGCCGCGTTCGCGTGCACGCTGCTCCAGGCGCGCGCGTTCGCTTCCGTCGCCGATCAGGTCGAACTGCGCATCGGGCACCCGCGCGAGGACGTGCACGGCGGCATCGATGAGCACGTCGTGCCCTTTCTCCGGCCGCAGGTTTGCCACCATGGCGACCCGCCGCCTCGGCCTGCCCGGTTGGGCCGGCACCACCCGGGTGAGGTCGATCCCGTTGGGTATGACGACGATGCGCCCCGATGACACCCCTTCAGCGCGAAGGCGCGCGGCGCCTGCCTGCGCGTTGGTGACGATGCGGTGCGCGCACGCGTATGCGGCGCGCTGTAGAGCGATCTGGCCGGCAGACTTGCCGGCGTTGATCTCGCGGCGGCTGCCGATGCGCACCGGCACCCGGGCCATGGCCGCGCCGGGCAGGAACAACGTGTTGGAATAGAGGTCCGACGTGTGGACGAGCATCACCCGCCGTTCACGGCACCAGCGGCTGAATGCGCGCATCTGCCTGGGGGCGTCGAGCGACTTGAAGCTGCGGATGGGGAAGGCACCCACGGAGGCGACGTCGCGTGCCGTGCGCGCGAACCACGCGCCCTCCGCGCGGAAACAGGCCAGGTGCACCTGCCACCGCGCGCGATCGAGGCGCTGCACCAGTTCGCTCATCTGACGTTCGGTGCCGCCGGGCTCGAAGCTGGGGATGACGATGGCAATCGGCAGAGGTCGCGCGAGCGGCACGGTGGGCATCTGAGCAAGGCAGGTGCCACGCGGGGTGACGTCCAGCAGCAGTCTTTTCCGCTTTTCACGACCCGCGTGGAGCGTCGGAGGAAAACGCTTTCGCAGAAGTGGTGCGGCGAGGGCTACGTGCAGTACAGGTGGCCACGGATGGCGCCCGCGATTCGCGCGGGTGAGTCGATCGCGAGGCCGCTCTCGACGTGCAGCACGCCGTAGCCGTGGCGCCACAGGAACTCCACGACCGAGGTGACGTTCTCGAGCTTCCGCGCCACGTCGGCGCCGTGCACCTCGATGTAGAGGCGCGGACGGCGGCGTGCGAGCAGCGACGTCATCCCCTCCAGGACGTCGCGTTCGAGGCCTTCGACGTCCAGCTTCACCAGATCGGGATCGGGAAGGCCCGAGGCGATCTGGCGGTCGAGCGTATCGACCTCCACCTCGATGGCGTCCACCTGCTTCTCGTGGCGGATCGTGTCGGCGATGTGCTGCTCGAGCGAGCCTCGCGCGGTCTCGTCGCTCGGGAACACGAGTGAGGCGCGGCCCGGCGCGGATCCCAGGGCGACCTGGCGCACCTGCACCTGCGCGAAGCCATTGAGGCGCACGTTCTCGGTGATCCGGCGGTAGTTGCGCGGGTTCGGCTCGAAGGTGATCACGCGGCCCAGAGGGCCGACGCGCCGCGCGAAGAACAGCGTGAAGATGCCCTCGTAGCCGCCCACGTCGAACACGACGTCGCCGTCGAGCGACAGGCGCTCGATGAACTGCTCCTCGGCCGACCGCGCGCCGAACTGGGGGACGAATCCGAGGCCGCCGCGACGGCGAAGTCCGCGCGCGAGGCCATGGCGGACGGTGTAGACGTGGTCGGCGACCAGTGGCTGGAGCGTGGCGATTACGGTGCGTCTGAGCATGTCGTCAACCTGCGGCCGGCAGCGCGAGCGTCGCGACCGGGATGGATGAAGAGTCGAGATACTGCTGGTGCCAGCGTTCGAGGACCACCAGCTGCCAGAGGCGCAACGTGTGGTCGCGCCGGCCCGACAGGTGCTCGTCGACCAGCTGGCGGACGAACGCCGGCTGGAAATAGCCTCTCGTGCGGCAGCTGCTGGACAGCAGCGTGTCGGCGAAGAGCGTGCGCAGCCCGCCGCGGAACCAGATGCCCAGCGGCACGCCGAAGCCCTGCTTGCGCCGATCCACCAGGCCGGTCGGCAGGAGGCGCGACGCGACCTCCTTGAGCAGGTGCTTGCGTCGGCCGTGGCGGATCTTGAACTCCGGCGGCAGCGCCATCGCGAAGTCGACCACCTCGTTGTCGAGCAGCGGCACGCGCGACTCGATCGAGTGCGCCATGCTCATGCGGTCGACCTTCACCAGCACGTCTTCGGGGAGATAGGTCTCGAAGTCGAGCCGCATCATGCGGCTCGGCCACGGCAGGTGTTCGAGTGCGTCGAGGTGCTGAACCAGCCGGGTTTCGGGATCCGGTCCGTCAAGCGCCGCGCGGACCTCCGGCGCCAGCAGCGCCGCCTTCTCGTCACGGCCGAAATACCGGATCGAGTCCACGTAGCGGCCCGCGGCGTCGCGCGCGACGTGTCGCAGGAAGTTTCGGCCCGGGACCCCCAGCGGCAGCGCCTGGCCGAGCCGACCGGCGACGGGACGGCCGACACGCGGAACGAACCGATCGAACTGCGCCACGCGCGGGTGGGGCAGGTACCGGTCGTACCCGCCGAAGAGTTCGTCCCCGCCGTCGCCCGACAGCACGACCGTGACGTGGCGGCGGGCCAGCTCGGACACGTACCAGGTCGGGATCGCGGACGCGTCGGCGAACGGTTCGTCGAAGTGTGCGATGAGCTGGTCGAGAATCGAGACGGCATCGGGACGGACGATGAACTCGTGGTGATCCGTGCCGCAGTGTTCGGCGACGCGCCGTGCGTGGGCCAGTTCGTCGAAGGCCGGTTCATCGAAACCGATGCTGAACGTCTTCACCCGCGTCCCGGACTCACGCGCCATCAGGGCCACGACCAGGCTCGAGTCGACGCCGCCCGACAGGAAGGCTCCGAGCGGCACGTCGCTGATCAGGTGGGAGCGCACGGCGTCGGCGAGAACCTGCTCGAGCGAGGCGGCGGCGTCGGCGTCGCTGCGCGGAGCAACCTCGACGGCCGGCGGCGTCCAGTACCGCTTCACCTCGATGTGCCCGTCAGACCATGTCAGCAGGTGGGCTGGCGGCAGCTTGCAGATGCCCTGCAGGATCGAGCGGTCGACCGGCGTGTAGAGGAACGAGAGGAAGTGATCGAGCGCCTCCGGGTCGAGGGCGCGCGGCACGTCGGGCGCGCACAGCAGCGACTTCAGCTCGGAACCGTAGTACAGGTCGTCGCCCCGCACGGCGTAGTACACGGGTTTGATCCCGACCCGGTCGCGGGCGAGCACCAGCCGCCGCGCCTGCCCGTCCCACAGGGCGATCCCGAACATGCCGCGCAGCCGTGCGAAGGCATCGAGCCCCCAGCTCTCGTAGGCGTGGACGATCACCTCGGTATCGCTGGCGGTGGCGAAGCGATGCCCCAGCGCCTCGAGCGTGGCGCGCAGTTCCCTGAAGTTGTAGATCTCGCCGTTGAAGACCACGCGCACCGAGCCGTCCTCGCCGGCGATCGGCTGGCGGCCACCCGCCAGGTCGATGATGCTGAGGCGTCGCATGCCGAGCCCCACGCCGTGGTCGACCCACAGCCCCGCATCATCGGGCCCGCGGTGCCGGATGACGTCGCACATCCGTGTGCCCAGCGCCTGCAGCGCCTCACGGGGCGCGGAGCGGGACGCAGGGCCGAACGCGAAGCCCGCTATTCCGCACATGTGCGGGAGTCCATCCAGGAAACGTCCGGCCCGCCGCTGGCGGCGGCCTCACGGAGTCGCGAACTCGCTGGGCGAATGACGGCTCGCCGTTCGGGCGCGACATCACAGGTGCGACCGCGCACGACCACCACGCGCGGAAGCGCCTGCCCGGCGGTGGCACGCACCAGTGGCACCCCGGCATCGGCTTCCGTGAGGTCGAGGTGCAGGTCGGAAGCGACGGCCGGCAGGACGAGATCGAGCGGGTGCCGACCTGTGCCCCGGAGCATCGTGCCGTCCACCATGGCCACCCGGGCCACACGGTCGCGCGTGCGGCAGAGGATCGCGCGCGCATCGGTCTCGAACGGTCCGAGCCTCCACCGCGCCGGCGGCCCGCCGTCGCCGCCGGCCGGTTCGCCGATGCCGAAGAGGTCGACCGACGCCCGGCGCGAGATGCGGACCGCGGTGGAGCGGACGAGCGCACCCGCTTCTGCCCACACCGGCATGGGTTCGACGGCAAGAATCTCGTTGGTGGCGTTCAGGTTGATCACGGACACAATCCACGTCGGTGCAGGCGCGTGCACGGAAGCGCGCAGCGTCGAACAGGGCTCGACCCGGCCGTAGACCGGCGCGTGCCAGCCCAGGGCTTCGGCCTCGTCACCCGTGAATGCCTCGAGTTCGCCGCCCGACACGACCAGCTCGGCACGTTCACCTGGAGCCCGCAGTCGCGCATGCCGTCCCTCGACCTCGACGTGCCACCGCGGATCCAGGTGCCAGTGCACCCGCACGTCGTGGGTGCCGCTGCCCTCGACGGCATCGGCCACGATGATCAGGTCGCCGTGCACGGACAGCACGTGCCGACGGTGCACGAGCGGCGCATACCCGTCGTGTGTCGCCTCGAGGTAGTCGAAGGCCGCATTCGTGCGCCAGCGGTGGGCGCGGCCCTCCGCGGCCCGCGTCCAGTGGAACGGGCCGGCCGGCACCGACTGGGGCAGACGATCGATCGTGACCGTGTTGTGCAGGGCCGTGGAGCGGAAGCGGTCGCGCAGCGCGGAATCGGCCGTGTAGGTGGCGGTCCCCGGGTCGATGATGAGCGGCAGGTCGCGCACCGTGAGCGTGAGCGAGAGTGCATCCGCGTGGGCGTGCCCACCGTTGGCGAAGCCGTGCGGACCCGCGTCGATCACCAGGTGCGTGCCCGATGCCGAGCGCGAGACGAAGTAGCCGGTGTCCGGCAGCGCTCCCGACACCGGCGCGGCCGACGGGGCCGCGGCGCGTGCCCAGGCGAGGGCCTCGCGGAGCACCGGGTGCGCCAGCATCCAGACCGTCTCCTCCGCGGGCGCGCTCACGCGCAGGTCGGTGCGCCGGGTCAGGCCCGCGGCCGTCGCGAGGCTGTCGCGGGCATCGTCCACCGCACGGCCGCACATCGGCAGCAGCATCCCGCCGTCATCGTCGCCGACGTGCGGGAGGCGGCCGCGGTCGTCGGCGAGCAGCAGGGCCGCCGCCCCCAGCCGTGAGACCGCATCCTCGAAGGGGGCCGCCGCGGCGTCCCCGTTGATGCGGGCGATCGCGAGGGCGAGGAGGTAGAAGTCCAGCGTGTAGCGGTGATAGTGCGCGGAGCGCTCGACGTGGCCGCCGTCCGGCGCGATCTGCCGCCCTGCCTGCTCCACGAGCACCTGACGGCCCACGGCGGCGTACCGTTCCGCGCGGCGCAGCCAGGGAAACGCGAGCCCTGCCACGTACAGCGCCAGCGCTTCGCCAAGCAGGTGCGTGTTCGGGCTGAAGTAGTGCGACAGGTTCTGCTCGATGTGCGCAAGCTGGCGGTCGAGCGCAACCACCGTGTCCGCGATCCAGGGTTCGTCCGTTGCCTCGGGGTCGGCGCAGAAGTGCAGCATCCAGGTCCACGAGATCGCCCGGAACCCGAGTTCGAGCATGCTGGCCCAGTTGATCCCCATCAGCGGGGGGTTGTGCTGCATCCACCGCCGTGTGTGCTCGATGGCTGCACGACGGTAGCGTGCCTCTCCGGTCAGCCAGTACGCGCGTCCGAATGCGAGCAGGTGCTGCTGCCGGTTCAGTTCCCAGATGACCTTGTGATCGCCGCAGGCCGGAACGAGGAACGGCACCTCGCTCCAGAACCGCATGGGCGCACGGCGCCGGTTCACGGGATCGAAGTGCCAGTCGGGTGCACCCAGAGCGGTTTCGAATCGCAGGCCCCTGTAGCCCAGGAGATCGAACTCCCCCTGCAGGAGGCGCTCTGCGCGTGCGGCTGCATCCGCAGCCGCGGCGGGAAACGCCGCGTGCACCGCGTCGGTCACCTCTGTACGCAGGGTGGGTGCAATGAGAAACCTGGCCGGGCCGCGGGCAATGCAGGCGGCCAGCCGCGCGTCGAGTTGCGCCCAGTCCTGGCGGCGGACCGCCTCGCGCATCGGCTCGGCTTCGGGGGTGACGGCCAGGACATCGAGGATCGCGGCCCGGTCCCAGCGCGGCGTCACCAGCCGGGCCCTGACGCGGTCGCGTCCGTTGCGCGCGGCCGCCCGCGCCCGCCACGAGATCTCGCGGGCACTCATCCGGCCCAGACGACGAAATAGCTTGGACATCACGCTTCCACCGCGGCGGAAGACGGAGCTTCCGCGGATACCAGTTCCCGATACAGGCGGACCCACTGGCCGCGCACGTGCGGCCACGTGTAGCGGCTGACGGTGCGGAATGCAGCGGCCGCCAGCTCCCTCGCGTGGTCCGGCCGGTCGAGCAGGTGCAGGACGTGCGCGGCGAGCGTGTCCGCGTCGCCGACGGGCGCGAGGAGTCCATGCTCGCCGTGCGTGAGGATCGCCGGGATGCCGCCCGCGCCGGTCGAGACCACGGGCAGGCCGCTCGCGAAGGCCTCGATGATCGAGGCCGGCATGTTGTCGATGTTCGGGCTCTGGATGTAGATGTCGTGATCGGCGTAGTAGCGCGCGATCGCGTCCGGGGCGACGCGTCCCGCGAACGTCACGTGTCGCAGCCGCAGATCTGCGGCGAGCTGCCGCAGCGCGGCCTCTTCGCCCCCGCCGCCCACCAGCGTGATCGAGGCGTCGGGATGGCGAGCCTGCACCGCGGCGAAGGCGCGCAGTGTACAGCCCACGTTGTAGAGCGAATCCAGGTTGCGCGTGGACAGCAGCCGCGGGCGGAGCGGAAACCGCGCGCGGAACGGGAACCGCTCCAGCGCGATGACGTTCGGCACGACGGTGGAGTCGATGCCGAAGCGCTCGAAGACCCCTTCGAGAAAGCGCGACGGCACGGCGTTGCGGTCGACGCGGGCCAGCACCCAGCGGGCCACGGCCGAGCGCCGCAGGTGGTCGGGGGCCTCGCCGCTGCGGTAGTTCATCACGACCGGCTTGCCCAGCAACCGTGCAACCACGAACGCCGGCAGCGGCGCGAGCAGGAACGACGAGTACGACGCCGAGAAGATGTGGACCACGTCCGCGCGGCGCAGTTCGCGCACGAGCAGCGGCAGGTAGGTCGCTTCCGTCACGACGGTCCTCGCGTACTTCACGCCGGTCGCCCAGCGGAATGGACGCGGTGGCACCGGGTTGTGCGGCACGAGCCAGGCGTGGACGTCCGGATCGCCGTCCCACGCGCGGAGCAGACGATCAGCCTGGACGGCCTGGCCACCCAGGATGCGCAGCGACGGAGCCACGAGAGCGATATGCAGGAGGCGGTCGGCGGTCACCGCTCACCGGCTGTGCAAAGGGTGCGCCGCTCAACGGTTCGTGAGCCCAGCCGCTGGAACGCGGCTTGCCAGCAGAGCGGATACCGTGCCGCACACACCTGTCGCGCCGCCGTCCCAGCCCATCGTCAGTGTCATCGTTGCCGCGTACAACGTGGAAGCGTACCTGGCCGGCTGTATCGAATCCGTCCTGGCGCAGACCTACCCGCACTTCGAGGTGCTCGTCGTCGACGACGGCTCGACGGATACGACGCCGTCGATCATCGCGGACTACGTGCGCCACGACGAGCGGGTGAAGGGGTTCCGCGGCCCCAACCGCGGCGTGTCGCACGCACGGAACGTCGCGATGCGGCACGGCCGGGGTGCCTTCTTCGCGCTGCTCGATGGAGACGACGAGTGGGAACCCGAGTTCCTCGCCAGCCAGCTCCGGCAGTTCCGGCAGAGTCCGCACCTGGCGATCGTGAGCGGCAACGGCCGCAACCTCGGAGGGCCGTTCGATGGCCAGCCGGTGCGCCCGTGGCCCGCTGAGCCGCGCACGGTCGGGTTCCTGGACATCATCGAGCGGATCGACTCCGTGTTCATCATGTCCGTCTATCGCCGCGAGGTGTATGAAGCGATCGGCGGCTTCGCCGAGACGCTCTACCGGAGCGAGGACTTCGACTACTGGCTTCGCGCCACGGCAGCGGGGTTCCTCATCCGCACCAATCCGACGCCGCTGGCGCGCTATCGTCGCCGCAACAACAGCGCGAGCGCCGACCAGCCCGCGATGTTCGAAAGCATCATGACCGTGCTCGAGCGCGCCCGGACGTTCAAGGCCAACCCCCGCGCCGAGGAGCTGAATGCGATCGATCGGCAGGTCGCGCAGCTGCGGGCCGGCCGATTACTCACTTTGGGTAAGGCGGCTCTCCTGCGCGAGGACTTCGCGGAAGCGCGTTCCCATTTCGAGGAACTGCACCGCCTCCAGGGCGGTTTGAGGTATGGGGCCATTGCCGCCGCAGTCCGGGTGGCGCCGTCCCTCGTCCGTTCTGCCTACCGGCACCGGCTCGACCTCCTGCAGCGGGGCCACGAGCGGCGACGCCTGCGGCACGCCCGTCGGGCCGACGCCGCCTGAGCCTGGCCGTCGCCTGAGCGGCAACCTGCCTGGGTGCGGATAGAGCGCGACGGGCGCTGCTACAGCGAGCCCGTCGGCGCGAGGTGGATGGCGGGGCGGCCGGCCGTCGTTTCCCGGCCCTTGAGATACAGATTGGCGATGCCGTCGTAGGTGACGTGCTCCACCACCTGGAAGTGCCGGATCCCGCGCGCCAGCGCTGCAAAGCGGTGGCGGTCGAGGTCGACCACGTTCACCTCGATGGCGTAGAGCCCGCGCGCGAGGTTCGTCTCGAACTCGAAGGTGAACGTCTTCCGGTCGCCAGCCGACGCGGACACCAGCGGAATCCCGATGAAGTCGGAACTGGCTCCGTAGACGTAGAGTTCGCGCGCGAGGTCCCACACGACGAACCCGACGGTCGCCTGCGAGATGTCGACGCGGAAATCGAGCGTGACGTCCAGCGTCAGGCGCTGACCCGGGGCGATCTCGAAGCTGTCCGCCGGACTGGCGTGACGATCGCTCCTCAGTTCCGTGCCGATCGTCACATCGTCCTGGTCGCTCGTGCCGGTGCTGCGGCAGTAGGCCGAGATCACCTCCGGCGGCCGCCCGAGCATGACCGGCCGGCCTTCCTCCATGAGCAGCACCTGGCTGCACAACTGCGCGACGGCAGGCAGGTGGTGTGACACGAAGACGATGGCGACTCCCTCGGAGCGGAACTGCTTCATCCGCGCCTGGCACTTCTCCTGGAAACCCTTGTCGCCGACGGCCAGGACCTCGTCGATGATCAGGACGTCGGGCGTGAGGTGCGCGGCAATCGAGAACCCGAGCCGCGCGTTCATGCCGCTCGAATAGCGCTTGACCGGCGTGTCGATGAAACGCTCGACCCCGGCGAAGGAGACGATTTCGTCGAAGCGCGCCGCAATCTCCGAGCGCCTCATGCCCATGATGGCGCCCTGGAGGTAGACGTTCTCGCGGCCCGTGAGGTCGGGATGGAATCCCGCGGCGACTTCAATCAGCGCTCCCGTTCGGCCGATGACCGCGCACGAGCCGTGGGTCGGCTTCAGGATCCGCGTGAGGAGCTTGAGGATGGTGGACTTGCCGGCGCCGTTGCGCCCGATGATCCCCAGCGCGTCGCCCGCCTCCACCTCGAAGCTGACGTCCTGTACGGCCCAGAACTCGTCGCGCGTCTGCCGCAGCCCACGGCCGCGCAGTGCCCGGAGCGTCGCGGGGATGAGGTCGCGGAGGCTGTCGTGGCGTTCGCCCCGGACGAACGCCTTGGACACGTGATCGAACAGGACTTTTCGCGTGGCCATCAGATGTGTTCGGCGAACCGGAACTCGGCGCGGTGGAACGCCAGCCACACGGCCGGGAGGAGCACGAGGCTGAGCAGCGCGACCCCGACGAAGGGGACGAGCGGCGGCGCGGCGCCGTACAGGAGCACGTGGCGATAGGCGTCGACGATCGCCGTCATCGGGTTGAGCCGCAGGAGGAAGCCGAGCACGCCGCCCTGCACCGAGTCGATCGGGTACACGATGGCGCTGCCGAACATCCAGACCGTGAGGAACACCTCGAACAGGTACTTCACGTCCCGGTAGAAGAGATTGGCCATCGCCAGGAACAGCGCCACGGCAAGCGTGAACGCGGCGTGCACCAGCATGACCAGCGGCAGCAGCAGGAGCGATGCGCCCGGCGCGATGCGGTAGTAGATCATCATCGCGACCAGCACGCTGGCGGCGACGAAGAAGTCCACCAGCGAGACAGCCACCGCGGAGAACGGGAAGATCTCGCGCGGGAAGTAGACCTTGGTGACCAGGTTGGTGTTGGCCGTGAGCGAGGTCACCGCGAAGCGGAGCGCGGAGGCGGTGAAGTTCCAGGCGAGCATGCCGCAGTAGACGAAGACCGGGTAGGGCACGGGCGTCTCGAGCGGGGCGACGCGCATGAAGATCACGGAGAAGATGAGCGTGTTCATGAGCGGCGTGAGCAGCGCCCACGCAAAGCCCATCGCCGTCTGCTTGTACCTGAGGAGCAGATCGCGTGATGTCATCTGGACGAGCAGCTCGCGGAACTCGAACTGCTCACGGATCATCTCGGCGGCGTCGCTACGAAGTGACATGCGGGAGTCCGGTCATGGTTGAGCACCCGGACGAGGTGCAAGAGGCGGGCCGGAGAGAGAGCAAACTCTTCAGTCGCCGGTTTCCCAGTCGTCGGTCCGCAGTGTCTTGTTTCCGGCGAGCGTTTTGCTGAGCCGTTCGGCATGCCCAGACTGTGGACCTTTGCGGTAGCGGCCGCGCTGCTGGCGGCGGCGCTGCCTCAGGCGCAGCCCGAGGCGGGCACGCGTTCCGTTCCGGCGGGCGGCGATCTGCAGGCGGCGCTCAACGAGGCGCGTCCGGGTGAAACCGTCTTCCTCCAGCCCGGGGCGACCTATGTCGGGAACTTCGTCCTGCGCGCGCGCAGCGGCAGCGACACGCGCCCGATCGTCGTGCGCACCGCGGGCCCGGACGTGGTGGCGCCAGACGAGCGCATCACGCCGGCGGCCTCCCCGTCGCTCGCCAGCCTGCGCTCGCCCAACAACCTGCCCGCGTTGGCGACCGACGCGGGCGCACGGTTCTGGCGCGTCGAGCTGGTGGAGTTCCTGGCCAACCGCGACGGTGCGGGGGACATCATCACGCTCGGAGACGGCTCGTCGGCGCAGCGGACACTCGCCTCCGTTCCGTCCGACCTCGTCCTCGACCGTGTCCTCATCCGTGGCGATGCCGCACTGGGCCAGAAGCGCGGCGTCGCGTTGAACTCGGCGCGTACGAGCATCACGAATTCGCACATCAGCGACATCAAGGCCGTGGGGCAGGACGCGCAGGCGATCGCCGGCTGGAATGGTCCCGGGCCCTACATCATCGACAACAACTACATCGAAGGGGCCGGCGAGAACGTCCTGTTCGGGGGCGCGGATCCGGCGATCCTGCAGTTGACGCCGTCGAACATCGCAATCCGGCGCAACCTGATCGCCAAGCCGCTCGCCTGGCGGCAGCCCGGCTCGCGGTGGCAGGTGAAGAACCTGCTCGAGCTGAAGAACGCCCGGACCGTGCGGATCGAGGACAACGTGCTCGAACGGAACTGGGCGCAGGCCCAGGCCGGCTACGCCGTGCTCCTGACCGTCCGCAACCAGGGCGGCGGCTGCCCCTGGTGCCAGGTGGAGGATGTCCGCATCGAGCGGAACGTCATTCGCGACGTGGCCGCCGCGTTCCAGATTCTCGGGTCGGACTACGTCAGCGCCTCACGGCAGACCACGGGGGTGACGATTCGCGACAACCTCATCGAGGGTCTGGACGGCCGCGCCTGGGGCGGCGATGGCTACCTGCTCCAGATGACCGACGGTCCGCGTGATGTCGTCGTCGATCACAACACGGTCATCCAGGGCGAGTCGAGCGGGATTGCCAAGGTGGACGGCACCGTGGACGGCTTCGCGTTCACCAGCAACCTCACGGGCCACGGCGCCTACGGCATCATCGCGAGCGCACGATCGCCCGGAAACGACAGCATCCGCCACAGCCTGCCCGGCGCCCGCATCTCGGGGAACGTGATTGCCGGCGGTGACGGCTCGAGGTACCCGCCCGGCAACGAGTTCCCAACCATGGAGGAGTTCCGGCGCCAGTTCGTGGACTTCGCGCGGGGCGACTTCCGCCTGCGCCCGGGCAGTCCCTGGGAGCGGGGAGCGGCCGATGGCCGCGCCATCGGCGCGGACCTGCGCCGGCCACGCGACCCGGCCCGACGCAACCCCGTGCCACGCTGACGCGCTACTTGATCATGCAGACCACGCGGATGCCGGCGAAGTCGTCCAGCAGGCGCACGCGCCGCAGAATCGCTCCGTCGATCCGGTAGAGCGGCATGATGTGGCGCCGCAGCATCGGGACCACCTGCGCGAGATTGATGAAGGGCAGCGAGAAGGCGCGCGACTGGTAGTCGCGGAAGCCCCGCGCGAAGCGCCGCAGTTCCTCGTCTGTGAGCGGCCGCTCGTAATCCGACACCTCATCGTCGCGATAGGGGATGGCCGCGCGAATGGCCTTCAGCAGCCTCGAGTTCCGCACCGGCTCCTGGAAGATGGCGAGCCCGCCGGGTTTCAGCACGCGCAGGATCTCACGCGCCGCCAGGTCGAGATCCAGATGGTGCAGGATGGCGATGCCCATCACCGCATCGATCGAGCAGTCGGGCAGCGGGATGTCGTGAGCCGACGCGGCCATGAAGGTGGCGCGATCGGCGACGCCGTGCAGTGCAAGGCGCTGGCGCGCCAGTGACAGCAGGTCGCCCGACACGTCCAGCCCGATGACACGAGCCCCCCTTTTGACGAGCGGCAGCGAGTTCTCGCCGTTGCCGCAGCCGTAGTCGAGGACGGTCTTGCCCCGAACGTTGCCAATCAGGTGGAAGGCGTATTCCAGTGGGAAGGGCGTGTCCTTCGGTGCGTGGAGGTAGCGGTTGAGGTTCGCCTCGCTCATGCGCAGGCGTTCGGGCGGCGTGTGCTTCGCCTCGACGCTGCTGCGCTCGATCTCGGCTTCTTCCCAGGCACGGATGTCAGCTACTTGTGTCATGCAGATTGTCCCGCGCGCACGCGTGCAAGGGTGGCTCCAAAGGGGGGCGGGTAGGACGGGTGGGGCGGGTAGGACGGGTAGGTCGGGTGGGTGGGTCGGGGCCCGGACGGTCGCGGCGGCGCGCGGAGGGTGCCGCCGGCCCCCGGGCCGGCAGCACCTTCCGTCGATGACTACTTCACGCCCGCGGTTGCGGCGAGCACCTGGTCGATGTTCGCTCCGACGTCCGTCCCGTCCAGCGCCGACCCGCGGTAGGGGCTGTCGGGTGCGAGCCGGTAGTCACGATTGGCGAGGCTCATGAACCCGACCGCATCGAGCGTCGGCGGGTAGTAGTTGCCGGTGGGATACGAGCCGAGGTTCGAGCCGGCCCACACGCCCCGCAGGAACGTGCTCGACGGGAAGAAGGTGGCGATGGTGCCGTTGCCTGGCGACGTGCCCCCGCCCATGATCGCCCACGCGTGGTCGGGCGCGATGTTGTTCGTGAAGGTGAACTGCGACACCGCATTGGTGTCGGCATAGACCACCGACGCGCCGTCCTGGATGATCGTGTTGTGGTCGAAGGTGAAGTCCACCCCCCCGTTCACCAGCAGGAACCGGCCGTTCCCGCCGAAGCTCGCCCGGCTGATGTTGTCGAACAGGTTGTTCCGGAACACGAACCGCGACGACGTGCCGCTCGGGAAGTAGTAGTCCTTCCCGAGGATGTTGATGGCCGACGCGACGTTCCGGACGATGTTGTTGGTGAAGGTGAGATCCTGCACCACGCTCCACGGCGCCGTGCCGTCCTGGCTGCGGCCGGTGAAGACCAGCGCGTAGCCCGCCTGCGCCGCCATCCAGTTGTTCTCGAACACGTTGCCGTCGATGGTGACGCGCTGCGCGTTCTTCAGCTCGAAGAGATTCTTCACGTTGATGTCGGCGCGCGCCATCCACGCGAGCGGCTTCGTGAGGTGGTTCTTCGTGAAGGTGATGTCGGACGGGATCAGGTCGACGATCGCCGGGTCGGCCCCGCCCAGCAGGAAGTTCTCGGACGCGGCCTCGAGGTAGTTGTTGTGGATGGTGTACGGTCCGGGTCCGTTCCAGCCGGCGATGGCCTGGGAGTCCTGCCCCACATACCAGATGTTCGCGATGTACGAGTCGCGGATCGTCGTCGACGCGCTGTTCAGGCCGATGCCGCGCTTCTGGCCAGCGCCGTCCCCGTGCACGTAGACGCGGTCGACGAGGATGTTGCCCGGAACCATGGCCAGTGAATTCTGCGCGGAGGAGCCGTCCCCGAGGCTGATCACCTCGCCGAAGCCGCCGACGTTGGCCGGGAACTCGAGCAGCTGCAGGACGTAATTGCGTGCATAGGGCGCCGTGGCGAGCGCGGTGAAGGTGTTCGGCGACTTGATCTTCGCCAGGTTCACCGCAGTAGCGGGCGTGATCCGGGTGCCCGCCGGCACGGGGTCGGCGATGTTCGTGCGGATCGTGATCGACGCCGTGCCCGTCTTGGCGGGCAGGGTGAAGTTCCCCGCGAAGGTGGCGCCCGCCTGCAGCAGGATACGGTCGCCAGGCTGTGCGGCGTTGATCGCGGCCTGGAGGTCGTCGCCCTGGTTGACGTAGATGGTCTGGCCCGTGGGGGCGGTCGGTGCCGGTGGTGGTGGCGGCGGGGCGGTCGGGCCCGCCGTTGCCGTGACCGCTCCCTCGACAACAAGCGACGCGACGTTGAAGCCGCCGGCGTCCACGACGATCGTGAGGGGCTGTGCGCCGGCATTCAGGGTGGCGGTCCACGACATGTCGCGCCACGCCTGCCAGCCGCCGGTGTTTGGCACTGCCTGGGTGGCGAGGGTCACGCTGCCTACCGTCAGCCGCAGCCTGCCGGTGTCGTACGGGGAGGCGACCTTCGCGGTGACCTTGTAGGTGCCCGCGGCGGCAACGGTAACGCTGTACTGCACCCACTCGCCGTCAGCCGTCCACCCGATGTCCGGCACACCCAGGCTGCTCAGTTCGAGGTCCACGTCCGCAGCGCGCGCGACGCCGCCCGCGTTTCCGGCACTCGTGTCGAAGTACGCCACGCCCTGGCCGCCGTTGTCGAAGCGGTCCATGGCCACGGTTCCCGGCAGGGTGAGCGGCGTGCCGCCGAACGGGGTCGCGGTGACGGGCGAGACGCGGAACCAGTTCAGGTTGCCGACCGCGACGCCTGCCGTGTCGAACACCACGCGCGCAACCTGCGGACCGGCCTGCAGCGTCACCATCGTCGACACGGTGGTCCACTGCTGCCAGCCGCCGGTGTCGGGAATGGTCAGCGCCTGCGTGACGTTCGTTCCGCCGAACTCCACATGGAAGGTGCCGCCCTGGCCAGCCGACGCCACACGGGCTTCGAGCAGGTAGCGCCCGCCAGCCGTGACATTCACGCTGTAGGCGAGCCACTCGCCCGGCGCAATCCAGCCGACGTCGTATGCGCCTTCCGTCGCGGCTTCCAGATCGACGCTTCCCTGGCGGAACGCGCCGCCGTTGTTCGCGGCGTCACTGTCGACATAGGCGAGGTTCTGGCCGCCGTTGTCGTAGTGCTCGGCCTCCACCGTGCCGGGCAAGGCGATCGCGGTGCCCGAGTAGGGCGTGGGCACCGGTGCGGGCAGCGCCGCCGGTTTGGCGACGATCGTCGAGTCGCCCGACGCCTGGCCCGGTCGCGCCGCCAGGTACGTGGCCGGGCTCAGCACCACCTGGTCGATCATGACCCCGTCCTCCCGCACCTGCAGCCGAAGCGTGTGCAGGCCCGAGCCTGTGAAGGTCACGACGGACTGTTGCGCCAGCCAATACGCGCCGTCGACCCAGCCCCAGTTGTTCAACTTCGCGCCGCTCGAGAGCTGCAGGTTGAGCGTCAGCGCACTCGTCGTGCCGATCCGGTAGAGGGCGGCTCCGGCCGGGGAGGCGGCATCGGAGAACTGCGCGTAGAGCGAGTCGTTGAATTTGTCGTTGCCGGCCGCGCGCATGCGCACCCAGAGGTGATAGGCCGTGTTGGGGGGGGCGGCGAACGAGAACTCCACGTAGCGGCTCGGCGCCTGCAGCGCGGTGTTCACCGACGACCAGCCCGCGTCGGTCGAGGCCAGCCTCACGCCGCCGGCGGCCGTCGCATCGGCGGTGCGCGTCCAGGGGCCGGCCACTGTCGTTGCGTCTGACTGATACAGGACGATTTCGGGTGCTGCGGTCTGAGCCGTGGCGGCCGTGGCTGTCAGTGCCAGGCAGACACACGTCGCCCATGCGCCCTTGCGGGCTGTCTTCCACATAGTCGTGACTCCGTGCTGTGAGTGGGATTGGGTCTGCGGCGGCGGCCGCTGACGCCGTACACAAGGGCAACGGAGGTGCCGGCTCGACTGTGCGGATTTCCCGAGGAATTCTGAGGGGTCGTCTTACTGCAGCCGGTGCGGACTCGACAAAATCGGGATCGGGATCACGAAACTGTCGCGGTGTGTCCGGTAAGGACGAGCCTATGGGCTCTGCGAGGTGTCGAATAAGGATGAGTTCGGCCCCACCGTATCAACGGCCTGCACAACTTGGTGATCCGATGACGCTTCGGTAAGTCGAGTGGCCAGAATGTCGGCAGACACAACTGAGCAATAACCTTTACCGCGTAGGCAGAACTGTTCGATTTCCGCCATAAATCGCCAAAATGACGTGCCAGAGCGTGCACTTCTTACATAACGGCTGAGTTGTGTTCGCTGTCACGCACGCGACATCCCAGCCGCACATGTGAGAAAAGTCACAGAAAACCGACGTGTCTGTGGGCTGGTCCCACCCTTGCCCAAGGTCAGCGCGCGACGGCCCATGGTCTACAGGGCCGTCAGATTCCAACTCAGTCCCCTGCTCGATTGCCGCGACAGGCGCACCTCACCCCTCTGCGGGTGCTGCGGCTGCTGGGTCGTCCGGACGGGGACCGCGTGTGCCGACGGAGGGCAGATGTTGAAGCGATCGTGGCTAGGTGCGCTGGCGCTCATCACGATGACCGTGGTGAATGCCGCAGCGGCGGCGGCACAGGACATCGTCCTGTACCCATCCGATGTGACGACGGCCCAGGGGAACTGGTCGGTGGGAGCGAGTTCGAGCGGAGCGGGGAGCCAGCGGATGGCCAGCCAGGACTACGGCTGGTCATCCGCGGACGCCCCGCTCGCCTCCCCGCGCGACTACTTCGAGGCAACCTTCACCGCCCCGTCGTACACCACCTACCATGTGTGGCTGCGCATGCGCGCCACGAACGACTCGAAGTGGAACGATTCGGTCTGGGTGCAGTTCTCCGATGCCGTGGACATGAACGGCTCCGCCGCGTACCGCATCGGCACCACCGGAGGGCTGCTCGTCAACCTCGAACGCTGCGCGGGTTGCGGCGTCTCTGGATGGGGCTGGCAGGACAAGGGCTACTGGCTCGCGCAGTCACCGCTGGTGATGTTCGGCGCGCGGGGCACCCACACCATCCGCATCCAGACACGCGAGGACGGGGTACAGGTCGATCAGATCGTCCTCAGCCCCGCCACGTACCTCTCTAGTGCCCCGGGCCAGCCGACCGGCGACAGCACCATCCTGCCGCGGTCGGTGGACGGCGGTTCGACGAGCCCGACGGCGAGCACGGCTCCGGCCGGCGGCACGGGCCCATACTTCGGTTCGCCCATCTCGCTGCCCGGCACGGTGCAGGCCCAGGACTTCGACAACGGCGGAGAGGGCGTGGCCTACCATGACACCTCGGGGGGGAACACCGGCGGTGCCTACCGATCCACGGGCGTAGACCTCGAGCCCAGCGCCGACGGCGGCAACAACATCGGCTGGATCGACGCCGGCGAGTGGGTCAATTACAGCGTGAACGTCGGAACCTCGGGCAGCTACACGGTGCAGCTGCGGGTCGCCTCGCCGAGCGGAGGCGGGTCCCTGCGCGTCGGCTTCAACAAGAGCGGCGTCTGGACCTCCGTGCCCGTCCGGGCGACCGGCTCCTGGCAAAGCTACGCGACGCTCGAACTGCCCGTCACCCTGACGGCCGGCCAGCAGCTGCTGACGCTGCTCTTCGAAACGGGCGGGTTCAATGTCAGCAAGGTCACCGTCACGAGCGGTGGCTCCACCGCCGCGCCTGCCTCGCCATCGTCACCGTCGTCCGGCTCGACGCCGTTCGGCGGCACCCCCTGGGCGGTACCCGGGACCGTGCAGGCCGAGGACTTCGACAACGGCGGCGCCAATGTCGCCTTCAAGGACAACACGAGCGGCAACAGCGGCGGCGCGTATCGCTACACCGACGTCGACATCGAGAACAGCTCCGGCGGCGGCTACAACGTCGGATGGACGTCGGCGGGTGAGTTCCTGAACTACACGGTGAACGTGACGGCCGCCGGGAGCTACACCGTGCAGCTGCGGGTCGCGTCCACGGGCAGCGGGTCGCTGCGTGTCGGCTTCAACGGATCGAGCAACGTCTGGAGCGCGGTCCCGGTTTCGAACACTGGTGGTTGGCAGAGCTGGAGCACGGTCAACGTGCCGGTCACGCTCGGCGCCGGGCAGCAGGTGATGACGCTGCTCATCGAGTCGGGCAGTTTGAACATCGACAAGGCCACGATCGTCTCCGGCAGCTCGTCGTCGCCCACCTCGCCCTCGGCGCCCAGCGCGCCGTCCGGCGGCTACACGGGCAACGGCACCCTGCGCATGATGACGTGGAACATCCAGCACGGGAACCTGAAGAACGGCTCCTACAATCCCTCGGCGCAGGCGCAGTTCATCGCGAGCCACAACCCCGACGTGGTGGCGCTGCAGGAAGTCGAGACGTGGGACGAGAACCAGCCGCAGCGCTACAAGCAGTTGCTCGAGCAGTACACCGGCCAGGCCTGGACGGTGGTGTGGGCGCCGGTGATCAATACCGCGTCCACCGAAGGCAACGTGATCCTCACGCGGCTGCCGGTCGTGTCGCAGAACACCTTCCAGATGCACGCGACGAGCAACTACAACGAGATGTACGCAAACCGTTCCGTGGCCCAGGCCACCGTCCGCGTCAGCGGCGTGGACGTCAACGTCTTCTCGACGCACCTCGACTACTACAACACCAGCTACCGCACGACGCAGTTGAACCAGCTGATGACGTGGGCCCTCAACTTCGGCGGTCCTCGGCTCGTGAGCGGCGACTTCAACTCCTGGTGGGGCGAGTACTGGATCACGACGATGCAGCAGCAGTACACCGACACGTGGCAGGACTTCACCGGCAGCAACCAGAACGGCTACACCGTGAACAATGCCGTGCGATTCGACTACATCTTCCGGTCGATGGACGGCGGCTGGCGTGCCACGCCGACCAACGCCTACGTGCCCGTGACGACGCTCTCCGACCACAACCCGGTGATCGCCGACTTCCGGATTCAGTAGGACGCGTTCCAGTCATCAGTCCTCAGGCATCGTGCATGGCGCCTGAGGACTGCTGGCGACTGGAGACCGGGCACGGAGAACCCAGGCGAGCAGTCCTCGGTCCTCATGCCTCAGTCCCAGGCACTGCGCGCCTGGTGCCCGAGGACTGCTGGCGACCGGCGGCCTGGCACTGAGGACGGCAGGCGAGCAGTTCCCGGCCCTCAGGCCCTGGTCATCGGTCCAGCCGCATGAAAGGCTGCTGGCGACTGGCCCGGGCACTGAGGCCCGTGCGCGTTCAGTGTGCGGCGCGCGTGGACACGCCGGCCGGCGAGGTGGCGCGCATGCTGCGTCGCGTGAGGCTGCGGCGCCAGCATTCGGTGAGCAGGCCTACGTACTGCAGCGCCTTCAGTTCCTCGATCAGCAGCGCGAGCGAGTCGGTTCTGCCAAGCGTGCGCAGGTAGCGGACGAACTGCCCGGCCGCCTGGCGGTACAGGAACCGCGGCACGCCCCCGATGCGTGGCACGCGGCCGAGATCGAGATCCGGGAACAGGTCCGGGAGCATCAGCGCGCCGGTCTTCCCGTGCCAGTAGAACCACTGCCGGAAGTAGCGTCGAGTGAGGCGTGTCGCGGGCACGTAGTGGCGGACCATGGCATCCGGTGCGTAGTAGCCGCGGTAGAGGCCGTGGCGCCGGAGCCGTACGAAGATCTCGTGATCCTCTCCGGAGATCAGCGTATTGTTCACCTTGCCGAGGTCGGTGCGCCAGCCGCCGATCGTGACGAGGGCCGCTCGCGAGAAGGCGAGGTTCGCGCCGATCGGCAGCCGCTGTCCCGTGCTGTCCGGCAGGTACTCCACCGGCGTATCGCCATAGTCCACGATGGCCAGCGGACCCCAGATGTCCTGCGCGCGCGGCGTCAGCAGTTCGGGAGGGGGCAGGCTGCCCCATCTCGGCGCGACCTTGCCGAAGGCGAACGTCACGTCCCGCTGCCGGAACACCTCCACGAGCCGCGTGAGCCACTGCGCGGCCGGCAACACGTCATCGTCGGTCAGGGCGATGATGTCGCCGGTCGCGTGCGCAAGGCCCCGGTTGAGGGCGAAGCTCTTGCCCTGCTGCGATTCCTGCAGGTACACGACGGGCATCGTGCTCTCGCGCGCGGCTTCCTCGACCACCGCGCGCGTGTTGTCCGTCGAGTTGTTGTCGACGATCAGGATCTCGACGTCGCAGTCGGGACACTCGAGCGTGCGCAGCGCGGCGAGGGTCTCGCGCAGCAGCCGCGCGCGGTTGTACGTGCAAATCAGCACCGAGACGCGGTCGACCTTCATACACTCCTCGCAAGGACGGCGGCCGGCTGGCCGACCTGCGCCACCAGCCCGAGCCGGCGGGCCGCGTAGCCGGCTGCAAACGCCGAATCCAGCAGGCGATCCACAGCGCGCGGCAGCCGACCTCCAAGTGCATTGGTCGCCGCTCCGGCCAGCCCTGTGGCGAACTGCCGCAGCAGGTACGAGTAGGGCAGCGGCACCGCGGGCTGTCCACCCGCGCTCTCGGCGTCGATGGTGGCGTGCGTGATGCCCGACCAGTAGAACCAGCCGAGGAAATACCACAGCCGCATGCGCGTGGCGGGTACCCAGTGCGCGACGCGGGCACCGGGCACGTAGCGCGCACCGAACCCTGCGGCCTGGATGCGCCGGCACAGCTCATCGTCTTCGCCCGAGAGCAGCGTGCCGCGAAGCTTGCCAAGGTGCGTCGCGAACCCGCCGTGCGCGGCCAGCACCGACCGCAGTGCCGCCATGTTCGCGCCGAGCAGCGCACGCGGCCCGAGCGGGCTCGGTGCCGGGCCGTAGTCGAGGAGCCCGAGCGGTGCCGCGAGCCGCCCGTAGCCGTCCGGGTGCAGGCGCAGCCAGCGCGGGGCCGAGCGCTCCCACCTGGGCGTCACGGCCCCGCCGGCAAGGGCGATACCGGGCACGGCCAGTGCGGCCTTCAGCGCGCCCAGCCAGCCCGGTTCCACGTTCACGTCATCGTCGGTGAAGGCGACGATGTCGCCGCCGGCGAGGGCAAGGCCGCTTGCCACCGCGTGCGACTTGCCCGGAGTACTTTCGAGTACGTAGCGCAGTGGCACTGGGTAGCCGGTGGCATGCGCCGCGACGACGGCCGCTGTCGTGTCCGTGGAACCGTTGTCGCACACGATCACCTCGTCACCCGGAACGAAGTCGTTCCGTGCGAGGTGCCGCAGGCAGTCGTCCAGGAGCGTCGCACGGTTGTAGGTGGCGATGATGACGCTGGCGGTCGTCATGTGTCAGTGCGCCTGGGGTGCGAAGGCGCGGCGGGTGGTGGTCGCTGGGGCCGGGTCGGCTCCGCGCCTGCTCCTGAACCACTGCTCACGAAGGTAGCCCGCAAACCAGAGAAGCCTTGTGGCCGCGCCGAATCGTGTGGCGCCGTCGCCCCGCGCCGCCGCGCGCAGCAACGCCGTCGCGTCGCCTGCGGCGCGGCGCCACAGATATCCGGGGGCGCGCAGCAGCCGCCGGCCATCCGGCGGGGGGTAGAGGCGCTCGAGCCGCGCGACGTCGCGTCCGTTCTGGTGCAGCCAGCGCCGGAAGTACGCGCGGTCGAGCCGCTCGGTGCCGACGCGGTGGTGCACCACGGCGCCGGGTTCGTAGACTCCCCGCAGTCCCGCGTGCAGCATGCGGAGGTAGAACTCGTGGTCTTCGCCGGTGCGCAGCGTGCCCTCGAGCTTTCCGAGGTCTTCGGCCAGGCCGCCCACGTCGCAGATGACCGACCAGCGGACGGCCATGTTCGCGCCGATCGGCATGACGTCGGGGTCGTCCAGGGTGATCGGCCGTCGATCGCTGCCGTTGTCCGGCACGGCGAGCACGCCGTACAGGGCAGGGGAGACCCAGGAGGGTGGCGTGGTCTGCCAGGAAGGCAGCACGCGGCCGGCGACAAAGTCGGCGCCGGTGTCGTCGAAGGCCCTCGCGAGCGCGCGCAGCCAGGACGGCTCGGGCCTCACGTCATCGTCGGTGAAGGCCACCAGGTTGCCGGTGGCGAGCGCGAGGGCCTGGTTGACCGCGGCGGACTTGCCCGGTTGCCCCACGAACAGATACCGCACGAGCGGACCGCCCCGGCGTGCGGCGGCCCGGGCCACGACGCGCGGCGTCTCGTCGGTCGAGCCGTTGTCGGCGACGATGATCTCTGTATGGCTGGCAGGCCAGTCCTGGCCCGCCAGCGCGTCGAGCGTCTGTGCCAGCAGCGCATCCCGGTTGCGCGTCGCGATGACAACGGAGAAGGTATGCACCGGCGCTCCGTTCATGGCTTCGGCACGATCGTGGAGTCGCTGGTCACCTGCCCGGGCGACGCGTTGAGGTAGGTGTTCGGGCTGAGAACAATCTGATCCAGCTCGACCCCGTCTTCGCGCACCTGGATGCGCACCGTGTGCGAGCCGCTGTTCTGGAACGTGACTGTGGTCGCCTGGCTGAGCCAGTACGCGGTGTTCTGCCATCCCCAGCCGTTCAGGCTGCTCGCCGAGGCGTCGGTTGCCAGGTTCACGAGCAGCCCGGACGTCGTGTTCATGCGGTAGGCCGGGGCGCCGTTGACCAGCGAGTCGGAGAACTGCACCCACACGGCGTCGTTGAACTTGCTGTTGTTGAGTGCCTTCAGCCGCAGCCAGATCCGGTAGGGCGTGCCCGCCTCCGCGTTGAAGGTCACATCGACGTAGTCCACTGGTGCGGCCAGCGGATTGTTGGCGTTCGCGACGCCGGCGTCACTCGTCACCAGTTTCACGCTGCCCGGCGACGCCGGGTCGGTGCCGGCCGACCAGGAGCCATGCAGGTTGGCCGCGGCAACGTCGCTCGCGTAGATCACCACGTTGGTGGCCGCGGGCGGCGGTGGTGGCGGCGGTGGTGGCGGCGTAGCCGTGGCCGACACCGCGACGTTGTCGAACGTGGACGTGTTCAGCACGTTCACGTCGTGGCTGGTGACCGCCAGTCCAATCTGCGCCGACGAGGGAATGGTCGTCGGCGTGCTGCCCAGGGTCGTCCAGGTGCTGCCGTTCGCCGAAACCTGCGCCGTCACCGTGCTGCCCGTGCGCGACAGCCGCAGCCAGACGGGCGCCGGCTGGGAACCGTACGTGATGAGCGTGGTGCTCGCCCCGTTGGCGCTGCGCGTCATGAACTCGATCGTCCCGCCCGGCGTCACGTCGAGCAGCACGTGCGGCGACGAGGCCGTGAGCGCCTGGCGGAGCATGAGCCCTGCCTTGGCCCACTGGTGGGTGTTCTGGATGGCCGTCACGCGGGCGGTCACCTCGACGTCGCCGGAGATCGGCTGGGAGACGTAGCGGAACCCGTCTGCCGTGCCCCAGATGTCGGCGCCCGCACCCGTGACGGTGAAGGTGCCGTTGGCGCTGGAGGCACTGCCGGCCAGTCCGACCGATCCGACGTCCTGAGTCGTCCAGGGCGATGGGAGGGACGGCGGCGGCGGGGGCGGAGGCGGTGGCGGCGTGGTGACGGTGCCGGCCACCGACACGTTGTCGAACGTGGAGGTGTTGAGCACGCTCGTGTTGTGGCTGTTCACCACGAGCCCGGCGTAGGCAGCGGTGAAGGAGACCGTCGTGCTGCCGACCACCGTCCACGTGGAGCCGGTGGACGACACCGAGCCGGTGACCGTGTTCCCGGCGCGCGTGAGCTTCAGCCAGGTCGGCTGCGGCTGCGAGGCGCCTGACAGGTAGGTGGTCGCCCCGCCCGTGGCCGCGCGCGTCATGAACTCGACGCCGCCGTTCGGGCGGACGTTGAGGATCACGTGTGCGGCGCCTGGCCCGAGCGACTCGCGCAGCATCACGCCCGCCTTGGCGTAGGCATCCGTGTTCTGGACCGCAGCGACGCGCACGACGATCTCGGTGTCGCCCGTGACCTGCTGGTAGACGTACCTGAAGGCATCGGACGAGCCCCAGATGTCGGCACCCGCCCCGGTCACCGTGAAAGTGCCGTTGTTGTACGAGGCGCTGCCGGGTACTCCCACCGCGCCCACGTCCTGCGTCGCCCAGGGGCTGGGCACGCTGCCGCCGCCCGACGGCGGAGCCGCTCCGGTCGTGAACGACTGCAGCGACGTCGACGCCACCATGGACGAGTTGACCGGCGTGGCAAACGTCCTCGAGACGACCCGCCAGTAGTAGGTGGTGTTGGCCGCCAGCGCCGCCGGCGGCGTGAAGGCGTAGACCTGCGGCGGGTCGTTCACCAGTTGCGCGCGGACGTTGCCCACCAGGGTCATCGTGGACGGCGTCGGCCCGAGGTAGACGTCGTAGTCGGTCGCGAAGACCGCGCGGTTCCACGTGAGGCTGGGCGTCGTGCTCACCCCGGCCGACCCCGAGGCCGGGCTCACCGGCGTCGGCGCGTCGGGCGGCTGCGGCACGAACGTGGTGAAGCCGCTAGTGTCGGTCCACATCGCCTGGAATCGATCCTTGATGGCAGTGTGGATCGCCGGCTTGGTGGCCGCCGGCAGGAAGTAGTTGTGGTCGCGCTGCCAGGCGGCAGCGAAGTTCGAGGACGCGACCGTGGCGACCGACGACGTGATGAGCACCTTCATGTGCGTCAGCCCGTCGTGCAGGCGCTGCCTGATGGGAATGCCCGCCGCCCAGAGCTTGTCCAGGTTGGCGTGCGTGAGCCAGAACTCCGGCCACTTCCGGTTCAGGTATTCGTTCGGCTCGACGATCAGGCGCACGGGGACGCCCGCGCGGTGCTTCGCGAGCAGGGCCTCGGTGATGTTGTCCACCGTCAGGCGGTAGATGACGAAGTCCACCGCGTTCTGCTCGGCGTTGATCTCGGTGACCAGGCGGCTGTTGAACGACCAGCCCTGCCCCCAGACGATGGACGACGGCAGCGGGTAGTCGGGCTCCAGGCGCTGCGTGTCGATCACCATCGGCACCGGGTTCGGGTAGAGCGTCCGGTAATCGGAGCACGCTGCCTCGTTCGCGCACGCCTCGTCCCAGTTCTTGAAGTACGGTGCGGACGGGATGAGGCTCTCGGGCTCCGGCGCCGTGTCGTTCCAATAGCGGTCGAACTGCGTCTTGAAGGCGTTGACGATCGAGGTGTCGTCACTGAACAGGACGATTTCGTCCTTGTAGTTGGTGGCGGAAAACGGGGTCAGCTCGAAGGGCGTGTAGTTCGCCGAACCAAAGGCGACGATGTTCTGGCCGACGAAGATCGTGGCCTTCCAGTGGTCGATTTCGGGGTACCACGTCGGGTTGACGCGCAGCCGGATCGGCAGCCCGTTGCTGGCCAGGTAGTAGAACGCGTTCTTCGTGTGCTGGTCGATCTCGAAGATCGAGCCTCGGTCGCCGATCAGGCGCACCTTCACGCCAGCCCGGTGACGGTTGAGCAGCGCGTTGTACACGGAGGCTTCGGTGAGGTACCACGCCGACATGTCGATGCGTACCGTCTCGGCGTTGATCCGCGCCACGAGGCGCGCCGCCACGTCCTCGGTAGCCGTGAAGTACACCTGGTCGGCTGCTGATGCCGACGGAACTCCCGCGGCCGCGCAGGCGGCGGCCAGGAGCAGAAGCGTCAACGCACGGCGCACACGGCCCGCGACGAAGTCCCACATACCGTTCATTCCTCTAAGTCAGACTCGACAGTAAATCGGCAGGCACAGCCGGACACCGCTTGCCTGCGGGATGTGCGATCGGGTGAGCACGATCCGATCCAGTTGAACACGTCAGATGCCTCCTGCGGCGGCCATTACCTGCAGCGTCGCAGAGTGAGGACGGAGGACGGGCTCGGGCGCGGTCAGCCCGAGCAGGTCGTACAGGCACTGCACGGCGCGGGCGGTCGCGGACCCGGGACAATAGAACAGCTCGTCCGCCACGGCCCGCCGGACGTGACGGTGGTCGAGCGGTCGGTCCAGAGCACGGCGGACCAGCGACGCCACGTCCCGCCGATGCCGGGCCACGAAGGAAGCGCGCTGCAGTTGCGCCACTTTCTGCGGCGTGACGCGGGCGCGTGCGACGAGTTCCGGCGAATCGATCGTGACGATGGGCCGATCGAGCAGCATGTACTCGAACCCGACCGAGCTGTGATCCGTGATGAGCAGGTCGGCGCAGAAGAGATACGGTGATGCATCGGCGCCGTTTGCCAGGACCACACCGTGCTCGCGGCACAGCTCGTCGAGGCTCGACCGCCAGTCGACGCCTCCGGACCCGCGCGCGCCGGGGTCGTACGAGCGGTCGTGTAGCTTGATGAGGACGTTCACGTCCAGCGCCGAGAGCGACGGGATGAGGTCGCGCCCCATCACGTTGAGCGACGAATACGGCGACCACGTCGGCGCATAGAGCACCGTCGGGCGGTCGGGGCGCAGCCCGAGCTGCTCCGCGATAGCACGGCGATCGAGCGACCCGTCCACCAGGCAGTCGACCTTGGGATAGCCGACGAGGGCCGCGCCAGGTCCGTCCGGGTCGACGATCCCGGCTTCCGCGTACCGCCGCAGGCGGTCGCGGTTTGGAAACATCAGTCGATCGAAGGTCGAGACCAGCGGGGCGATACGCACAGGCGCATCGAGGCCGTACTTGCCGGCGACACCATGGAAGAAGTGCACCCGCTTGGTGCGGCGGGGCAGCCAGGTCATGTCCCAGAAGTCCGTGTTGATATACGCATCGAACTTCTGCCAGCGCACGTCGGCCGCGGCGACCACACGATCGTGGATCCCCGCGGCCGCGAAGATGGTGCGGCCGTCCCACGACCCTGCGTAGCTCGTGAACCAGAGTTCGAGGCGTGGGTCGCGCCTCAGCTGCCGGAGCACCGGCTCCACCACGGCGAGGCTCATCGGCGACGCGGCCTCGACGAGGATGCGCAGCCGTCCGCCGCCACGGTGGGACCACAGGTCGTCCACCCTGTGCAGGACGGAGGTCGCCGAGGCACGGAGGCGCCGGTAGGCCGTGTCGTGGAGCAGGTTGCGCATCCGCGGCAGCGGTGGCTCCGCGCCTGGTTCAATCTCACTGGACCGGGTAATGGCCAGGGGCAGCGGCAGGTGCCGCAGCACGCCGTGGTGCTGGGCGGCGTGCAGCAGGCGCTCGGCAATGCTGCCGGGTTCGCCCGCGTCGAGCGCGACGTCCACGACATCCTGCCGGATCATGACGGTCGAAAGCCGGGGTTCGGTGAGGTGTCCGGAGCCTGGCAGGGCGAGTGGCGTCCCGTGCAGCGGGACGCTGTCGGGAATCTCGAGCACGCGCCGCGCCGGTGCATGGCTCAGCTCGATCTCTGCCGTGACGAGCGACGAGTCGGGGAACCGATCGAAGCAGAGCCGCTGCCGTTCGAGCTTTCGTGGCATCCACACGTCCGACGCCCGCAGCAGCGTGACGAAGGGACCGGTGGCGAGCGCGAGTCCGCTCGCAATCGCCTGGTCCTGTGAGGGGTCCGTGGCACGAACGTACCTGACGCGCCTGCCGTATTCGGCGACGCGCGCGGCGGTGCCGTCGGACGAGCCGTGATCAACGACGATCACGTCGACGTCGCGCCAGGTCTGGGTGAACACGGATCCCAGTGCGTCGCCAATCGTGCGTCCGGCATTGCGCGCCGGGATGATCACGGAAACGTCAGCCATCGGTCCTGCGAGCGGTACGGTGCCTCGACTCGTCCGTTCCTGAAGAGAGCAACGCCGATGCCGCTTCCTGCGGGCGCAGGCCCGTTGCGCTCGGCCCGCCCAAGCGCGTCATGCCGCGCCGACGACGACTCCGCGGGTCCGCCGGTCGGCCGGATGGGAAAGTGCTTTCCCATAATCGGCAGTAAGGGCCCGTGCGGCGCGCAGGCGGGCCAGCGTCATCTCGCGACTGGCGGCGATCAGCGCGAGCAGGTAGTAGAAGGTCCAGTTGTAGGCGACCGACGCGAACAGCGAGCAGACGAACCAGCCGAGGAACCCCGCCGTCATGGCCACGGTCATCGACGAGAGCGCCCCGCGATCCCCGTCGGGCATGACCGCCTTGAGCAGGTCGGGCCGGCCCCGCCGCGGCGGCTCGAGAAGGCGCCGCGTCACGCGTGCCCCGCGACCGGCACAGACGATCAGGAACAGGAAGGCGGACAGGCCGAAGATGCCGGTCTCCGCCGCGACCTGGATCGGCGCGTTGTGCGTCTCCTTCCACGCCTCCTTGCGCCCGGGCGGGTTGTAGTTCTGGAACTCGCCCGCGCCAATCCCGGTGAGCGGCCGCTCTGCGAAGGTCTTGATGCCTTCCTTCATGACCGTCCAGCGGGCCTCACGGGTGCCGGTGAACTCCTGCTTGTCCTTCTTGTCGTCGACGATGCTGGCCATGCGCTCCCAGAAGGTCGCCGGCATGAACGGCGCTGCCGCGAGCACCGCGACGATCGCGATGGTGCCGAACCCGGGCCGCACCTTGCGGCCGAGCACGATGAAGGTGAGCAGCACGACAGCCAGGCCGAGAAATCCTCCCCGCGACTTCGTGAAGACGACGGTGGCAAGCATCAGCGTCGCGGCGCCGGCGGCCAGCAGCCGGCGCGACGCGGAGAAGCGGGTGGACAGCGCAAACACCGCGGCGGCCGGCAGGAACGTCACCATGTTCATCGCCAGGTCGTTCGGATTGCCGAAGATGCCGCCCACCGGTCCAGCGAGGCGGTTGCCCTCGACCAGGTTGATGCCGCGCGCGTAGTCGAAGACCGATCGCCCCGCGATGAAGCCGCAGCAGAGCACGATGAGGAACGTGATCTGATCGAGCCGCTTCGGGGTCGTCAGGGTGTTCATCATCAGGACGAACACGACCAGCAGCTTCAGGTAGGTGTCCGTGAACAGCGAGAAGGAACCGCCCGGCCAGATCGAGAACGGCACGCTCAGGAGAATGGCCAGCCCGAAGGCCATGAGGCCGGTCGTCTCGGGCGTGACGCGAAACACGGGCTGACGGCTGGCAAAGCGGTGAAGCACCATCGGCCCGAGCCCGATGATCGCGCAGATCTCCGCGAGGTGCAGCGGCTCGAGGAACGGCAGCGTGTCCTGGGGCCGCGTCATGAGCACCGCGGTGAAGGCGAGCAGGCCCGCATAGCCCCAGTCGCGCGGTTCGGCGTAGGGCGCGGTCGCGAAGGTAGGCTCGTTCTCGCGCGCAATCGCCGCGTCCACGACGTGGCGCGTGGGCACGGTGCCGGCACCGAGGGTGAACGCCAGGCGTTCGCGCGGGCCGCTCATCGCCAGACCTTCCGGCCGAGAAGGGCGGCGCCGACCCCGGCCACGGCCGACACGTTCATCATCACGATGGTGAACGCCACCTTGCCCGTGCGCTGCACCACTCCCTGATCGACCGGGCGGACGCGCTGCCAGTGTTCGAGCCAGGCGCCGTACCCGCCGTGCAGGTAGAACGCGCACTGGGCGAGCAGTGCCGCGCTGTAGACGGGCGACGTCCCGGAGAGCACGATGCCAGAGGCGAAGAGCGCCATCAGGGCGTACGGCACCAGCAGCCGACCCACCTTGTGCGACATGTACTGGATCCACACCGGGTTGAGGCCCGGCACGAGCAGCCGGGGCTCGAACCAGAGGATCTGGACGTTGCCCGCGAGCGTGCGGATCTTGCGGCGGCTCTCGGTCGCGGCGTCCGGCGACGTGTAGTCGAACGCCTGGGCACGGGGCTCGAACACGACCCGGCTCCCGGCCAGCACGGCCCGCATCGGCGCCAGCACATCGTCCAGGATCGTGCCGGGCGGGAGCGGGCGCCAGAGGGCGCGGCGCAGCGCGTAGATGGCGCCCGTGGCGCCGAGCATCGACGACACGTCACTCTCGAGGCTGCGCAGCCGCTTTTCGTAGCGCCAGTAGAGGCCGACCCCGTCGCGGACGCTGGAGGCGACATGACCCCGGCGCTCGTTGGAGCGGCGCTCGTGGTCGAACCGTTCGTACGCCGCCGCCGCGCGCCGATCGCGGGGGCCCCGGCGGCCGGAGTCCGTTTCACACCCGAGGATCAACTCGCCGCTGACACCACCGACCTCCGGGTCGGTGAAGGGCGCCGTGAGCGCGCGCAGCGCATCGGTCGCGAAGGTCTGCCGGGCATCGGCGAACACCAGCACGTCGCCGCTCGCCCGCGCCACGCCGGCGTTCAGCGCGGCCGCCTTGCCCGACGGCGGGACGCTGACGCGGACGACCTGCGAGCCGAAACGCGCCAGCACCGCGTCGGTGTGGTCGGTCGAGCCGTCGGACACGACGATGATCTCCAGGCGGTCGGCCGGGTAGTCGAGTGACAGCAGGTTGTCGACACGGGCCGGCAGGCGGTGCGCCTCGTTGCGCGCGGCGATGACGACCGAGACGCGCGGCGTCTGGAGGTCTGCCGGGACGGGCGGAACGCCGCCGGCGGCCGCCGCCGGCCGAGGCACCCGCACGACCCGTGGGCCGCGCAGCCGCACCCAGACGGCGAGCGCCACCGCGTACCCCAGGTACACATACGCGATGAAGAACGCCGAACCCCAGAACACCGCGCGCATGGTTCAGGCCGCCTCTTCTGTCGACGAGCGACCGCCGCCCGCTTCCGCCGCCGCGCCCGCTGGAGGGGCGCCGAGCCGGAATACATGGGCGTAGCGTTCCTTCACCGCGTTCCGGGTGTCCACCACCAGGCGGCTCTGCACGGCGAGGTCCGTGTAGTCCACGGCCTGGTGATCGGTGAGGATTGCGACGCAGTCCACGTCGGCGAACGCCTGCGCGTCGAGCGCGAGCGACTGCAGGTCCGTGCGCCCGCCCCAGGCGCGCGCCGCCAGCGTCGGCACGTACGGATCCGTGTACGAGACCCGTGCGCCCTTCTCCTCGAGCACCTTCATCACGTCGAGCGACGGCGACTCGCGGATGTCGTCGATGTCGCGTTTGTAGGCCACGCCCACCACCAGCACGTGCGAGCCGTTGAGCGCCTTGCGCTGCGAGTTCAGCGCGTCCGCGATCTTGTGCACGACCGCTTCCGGCATCGACCCGTTCACCTGGCCCGCCAGCTCGATGAACCGCGCCTCGAAACCGGTCTGCCGCGCCTTCCACGAGAGGTAGAACGGATCGATCGGGATGCAGTGCCCCCCGAGGCCGGGGCCCGGGTAGAAGGGCATGAAGCCGAACGGCTTGGTGCGCGCGGCGTCCACCACTTCCCACACGTCGATGGCGAGCTTGTCGCACATCAGCGCGATCTCGTTCACGAGACCGATGTTCACGGCCCGGAAGGTGTTCTCGAGCAGCTTCACCATCTCGGCCACCCGGGGCGAACTCACCGGGACGACGGTGCTGATGGCGCTCGAGTAGAGCGCCGCAGCCAGTTCGCTGCACGCGGGCGTCGTGCCGCCCACCACCTTCGGCACGTTATGCGTCTGGAAGGAGGGATTGCCCGGGTCCACGCGCTCGGGTGAGAACGCCAGGAAGAAGTCCTCGCCGGCCTTCAGCCCGGTGCGCTCGAGCATCGGCTGCATCAGCTCCTCGGTGGTGCCGGGATAGGTCGTCGACTCGAGGATGATGAGCATGCCGGGGTGCAGGTGCTCGGCGATGGCCTCGACCGACGAGACGACGAACGACATGTCCGGGTCCTTCGTCTTGCGCAGCGGCGTCGGCACGCAGATGTTGATGGTGTCGAGGTCGGCGACCGCGGCGTAGTCGCTGGTCGCGCGCAGCGTGCCGGCGTCCACGAAGCGCTGGACGTCGGCCGCGGGCACGTCAGGGATGTACGACTCGCCGGCATTGATGGCCGCCACCTTGCGCGGGTCGAGGTCGATGCCGGTGGTGTGAAAGCCGGCGCGCGCGAGTTCGACCGCGAGCGGCAGGCCGACATAGCCGAGCCCGACCACACCAACACGTGCGGTACGGGAATCGATGCGCTGGCGCAGTTCCTGGGAAGCGGATGACATGAGCGGGGACCTCCTAGTCCTCGAAAACGGGGTTGGGTTCGCCGAACAGGCTGCGCCGCAGCCGTGTCCAGACCCCGGCCGGGCGCGGCACGGGCGGGTGAACGACCGCCGCGACCTCGCGCGGCGACATGACGATCCGCTGCTGCCGCGGCGCGGCAGCCGCGGGAGCGGGAGGCGGGGCGCCCACGTGCTCCAGCTCCGGATCGATGCGCGTGTCGATGTGCGCGCTGCGGGGCGCTGCCTCGGTGCGGGCGGTCGCGGGGGGCCACGCCCAGTCTCCCGCGATGGGCGGGTCGGCCACGTTGCGCTCCGCCCGCTGCTTCATGAGGCGGTACTCCTCGTTGATCACGCGTTGCTGCTCGGCCAGCTGCCGCTCGCGCTCCGCCAGCCGAGCCTCGCGAGCGGCGAGTTCCTCCTCGCGAGACCCGGTCGCCGGCCGCGGCGCGACCGGACGCAGGTGCCGTCCCCGCGCCGACGTCTGCAGGACGCCCGTGGACTCGAGTTCCTCGATGGCCTCCTGCGTCAGGTCGACCGTGATCCGGTGCTGCTCCTCGCCGTACCCGAACAGGAGCACGGCGTCGGCGATCACGTTGATCTTCCGGGGCACCCCCTCGCTGTGCAGGTGGATGAGGTCGGTCACGTCGCGCGAGAACTCCAGCGGCGCGCCGAGCGCCGCCCGCCGGAGCCGGTGGTTGACGTAGGCGGCGGTCTCCGCGCTGTCGAGGGGCTGCAGGTGATAGCTGACGGTGACCCGCTGCCGCAGCTGCTCCAGCTCGGGGCGGGCCAGCAGGTCGCGCAGGTTCGGCTGCCCGATCAGCGCAATCTGAATCAGCTTCGACTTCTCGGTCTCGAGGTTCGACAGCATCCGGACCTCCTCGAGCGCCGCGAAGCTCAGGTTCTGCGCCTCGTCGATCACCAGGAGCGCCAGCCGGCCCGCGTTGCGCTGGTCCACCAGGTACTGCGCCAGGTCCCGCAGCAGCAGCGACTTGCTGCGGCCGACGCCCGGGTCGAGGCCGAAGTCCAGCATCACCGCCTCGAGCAGCTCTCGCGCGTCGAGCATCGTGTTGACGATGCGCGAGACCGACGTCTGGTGATCCAGGCTCCGCAGCGCCGTCTGCAGAAGGGTGGTCTTGCCGGAGCCGATCTCGCCGGTGACCAGGATGAAGCCGGCGTGGCCCTCGATGCCGTAGCGCAGGTAGCTGAGGGCTTCCTGGTGCACGCGGCTCGGGTACAGGTAGTCGGGGTCCGGACTCAGCGAGAACGGACGCTCGCGCAGGTTGTAGAAACGTTCATACATGACGCAGCGTTCTCCCTGACGCTGCCGCGGCAGCCTGCACGGGCATCGAGCCCGCGGGTCCCGCAGCTTCGATCGCCGGCAGCACGTCGCCGCAGGCGCGCCAGTAGTCCTCGGGAAAGTCGATCTCGATCCAGGGATACCCGCGGCTCTCCACCGCATGCAGCGGCCGCACGGCGGAAAAGGCCCCAAACGCGCGAGGCAGCCACTCCCGGACGTGGCCGCCCGCCACGATCGCATTCAGCTGATCCACGAGAACCGCCGCCCCGTCCGCGCCGAACCGGGCGATGCCGATGTTCTCCGCATCGCTCTCCTCGTCCGGCAGCGTCTTGGAGATGGCGCACACCAGGCCGCGCCGGACCTGCACCTTCATCTCCTCGTCGCCGTATCGCACCCCGTTGCCCCGCGCCGCCACCAGCAGCGCATCGTCGTAGCGCGCTGTGAGCAGGTCGTGGAGGAGCTGCGGGTGGAACAGGACGTCGCAGTTCAGCACGATGAAGCCGTCTCGCAGCAGGTCGCGCGCGAGCCAGAGCGAATAGAGGCTGTTGGTGGCGGCGTAGCGGCTGTTCAGCACGATGTCCACCGAGTGCGGGCACACCCGGCGGATCTCGTCGGCGCGGTAGCCGGCCACGACGGCGACGCGGTCCACGCCGGCAGCTGCCAGGGCGTCCATCTGCCGCTCGAGCAGCGTGCGGTCGCCGACGCGGGCCAGGCACTTCGGCCGTTCCCCTATCACGCCCTGCAGGCGTCCGCCGCGGCCGGCGGCCAGGATCACGGCCCTCACAGCGTCTCCTCCGCAGGGCGCAGCCTGTTGATGTGCAGCACCTGCGCGACCTTCCCGAGGTAGAAGGCCCGCTCGGTGCTCGAGAGTCCGAAGAGCACGAACGTCAGGCCGTACACGGCTGCCGCGGCGGCGCCGGCGAGGCCGACGGCGGGCAGCGAGGGAGGAACGAACGGACGCGTGGCAACGGCAAAGGCGCACATCGGTAACGCCGGCCAGACGGCAGGGACCACGGCGCGTGAGACCGCCTGCCCGACTCCCAGGTCGACCCGGCGGCAGGCCAGCGGGAACAGCAGCAGCAGGCTGCCTGCGGCGACCGGCACCAGCGTGCCAAGCGCGACGCCGCGCAGCCCGAACGGGGTGACCAGCGCGATGCTGAGCGCCACGTTGCAGAGCGCGGTGCCCAGGTTGGTGGCCGCGACGACGCGGTGCGAGCCCGCACCCTTCAGCACGGTGGCGCCGGTGGCGTTGCCGACGCGGATGACGACCACGATCGCCAGCAGCTGCAGCACCTCGACGCTCGCCTGGAAGGAAGGACCGACCCACGCGAGCACCAGCGGATCGGCGAACAGGAAGAGGACACCCGCGAGGGGGACGACGGCGGCCAGCGACAGCTTCGTGCCGTCGACGAAGATGCGCCGCAGCCGATCGAGGCGCGCGGCCGCATCGTTCTCGACGACGGCCGGGAACAAGATGTCGTTCAGCTGGTTCGCCAGCCGCTGTGCGAGTTCCGCGAGCCGCTGCCCGATGGCCCACACCGCGACGGCCGTCGTGTTCATGAAGGCGCCGATGACCAGCGCATCGACCGAGTAGTTCAACTTGTTCGCCCAGTCGATGACCGCCATGTGCACGCTGAAGCCGGTCACCTCGCGCAGCCGCGCCATCCGGAAGCGGGCCGGGCTCAACGAAAGGCCCGGGAACACGCGGTAGGCGTTGGCGCGGTACACCCACAGCGTCAGCACCCGCACGGCGGTCATGCCGAGGGTCAGCTCCACCAGGCCGTAGCCGGCGAGCAGGATGGCGACGTTCACCAGCGCCGTGGCGACGCTGCTCGCAGCCCCGACCACGTTGTTCAGGTCGTAGCGCTGGAAGCCGTTGATCACCCCGCCGAACACGCTGAACGCCGTGCTGGCCGCGACGTTGACGCTGACGATGAGCAGCACCAGGCGCGCCGTGGCGTGCTGCTCCGGCGCGATGTTGAACAACGTGGCGACGTTGGCGGCAAGCACGATGGCCACCACGTACATGAGGAGGCCGATGAGGACGAAGGCGACCAGGAGCGTGCTGAGGATCTCGTTGAGCGCCCGCACGTCCCGCTGCGTGCGGTACTGGGCGACGAACTTCACGATCCCGCCCGAGTAGCCCATGTCGAGCACGGAGAAGTACGCCGTGATCGAGGCTGTCAGCACCCACAGGCCGTAGGCCGACGGCCCGAGGTGCGCCACGTTGAAGGGCAGGATGAGCACGCCGAGGACGGCCTCGGTCGCGATCGCCAGGTAGCGCGTCGACAGGTTGCGCGCGACGACGGCGCCGTTGTCGGCTGGCGCCGCGCCGAGCAGGCCCGAGGGGTCCGCCTGGGTCACTTGGCGCCCTTCCCGGACAGGATGACCTTGACCGTATCCATCACAATCGTCAGGTCGAACACGATCGAGAGGTGCTTGATGTAGTACAGGTCGTACCGGAGCTTCTCCATCGCGTCTTCAACGGACGATCCGTAGCGGTACTTCACCTGCGCCCAGCCGGTCAGGCCGGGCTTCACCGCGTGACGCTCCATGTAGAAGGGAATCACCGCCGCGAGCTGTTCGACGAAGAACGGCCGTTCCGGCCGCGGGCCGACGAAGCTCATGTCGCCGCGCAGCACGTTCCAGAGCTGGGGCAGTTCGTCGAGGCGCGTCACACGGATGAACCGGCCGACCCGCGTGACGCGGGCGTCCTTCTCCGACGCCCAGATCGGCGTGCCCTTCTCGGCGTCCGAGCGCATCGAGCGGAACTTGCACAGCGTGAAGACACGCCCGTTCTCGCCGACCCGCTCCTGGCGGTAGAGGACGGGGCCCGGCGACTCGAGCCGGACGGCCAGTGCGGTCAGCAGCATCAGGGGGGCTGCGGTGACCAGGCCGATGAGCGCCAGCGCCAGATCGACGAGGCGCTTCAGCGCCCGCGTCGTGCGGGACGCGCGGAAGCCGTCGGAGAAGATCAGCCAGCTTGGCTTGATTTCGTCGATGAGGATCTTGCCGGTGAGCCGCTCGTACATCGTCGCCGCGTCCTCGACGCGTACGCCCGACAGCTTGGCCTGCAGCAGTTCGCGGGTCGGCATCCGGCCCCGCCGATCGGCCATGGTGACGACGACGCGGTCGACGGAGTGGCGGCGGATCAGCTCCATGAGGTCTGCCGGAGCCCCGATGGCGGCGACCTCGGCCGGTGTCGTGCCGTCGCTCACGAAGCCGACGACCCGGTAGCTGAAATCGTGCTGCGACCCGATCAGGTCCGCGACGGTACGAGCGGTGGGGCCCGCGCCGACGATGAGGACGCGCTCCTCCATGTGGGTGTCGCGCGTGACGCCGTCGAAGGCCAGGCGCCAGGCCGGCACCGCCACCAGCAGGAGGCCCAGCGCCGTCAGCGCCGTGCCGCTGCCGATGACGGCGGCCGGCGCCAAGGTGGTGACGATGGCCAGGACGATCGCCGCCGCACCTGCCCCCTGCAGCACCCGCACGGCCATCTCGGACTTGGAGTGCACGACGGTGAGGTCGTACAGGTCGTTGTAGTAGAAGCACAGCTCGCAGAGCGCGGTGATGAGCACCACGCGCCACAGGCCGCTCATCGCAGCGTCGAAGGACCCGTGCAGCTGCGCCGCCACGAGGATCGCCGCCGTGATCAGCACCGTCTCGAACCCGAAGACGGTGAGGCCGCGCGCCGAGACGTGTCGGTTGAAGACCTGCATCGATCCTGGCTCCCTTTCAGTCCGCTTCGTTCAGTACGAGGCCCAGCAGCTTGCCCCCGCCGATCGATGCGATGGCCTCGTGAATGGACGGCTTCGTGGTGACGCCGGCGCGTACCACGAGCAGCACGCGGTCGACGAGCGGTGCGACGATGCTGACGTCCGCGAGCGGCGCAGCGGGAGCGGCGTCGACCACGATTCGGTCGAACTGACCGCGGAGCGTCTCGATCACGCGGCGCATGGAGCCGGTACCAAGCAGTTCGGCAGCGTGTGCCGGTCCGTGTCCCGCGGGCAGCAGCGTCAGCTGGTGTTCTTCGAGCGTGACCAGCGCCTCCTCGAGGGTCGCCTGGCCCGTCAGCACGTCGCACAGTCCGGGTCCGTCCGGCAGGCCGAACATGCGGTGCAGCTGCGGATGGCGCAGGTCGGCGTCCACCAGGCAGATCCGGCGCTGCCATTCCTGGGCCATCGACAGCGCGAGGTTGCCCGCGGTCAGCGTCCTGCCCTCGCCGCGTCCGGGGCTCGTGATGAGCACGACGTTGACGGGCAGCGTCGGATCGGCGTGCGCGATGCGCGTGCGCAGGGCGCGGTACTGCTCGGTGGCCACGGTGTCGGTGGACACCGAGGTGATGAGCCGCGGGTCGAGCCGCGCGCCCGACACCAGGCGCGCCGGCGTCAGCGACGGGGCCGCAACGGGGGATGCCGTCGTGGCGGCACGCGCAACGCGTCCCTCCGGAGCGTGCCCGGCAGGCGGCGAGGCCAGCGGCGCCGTGAACGGCGTGGAGAACGCGGGGTTGGAGAACGGCGTGGCCACGGGAGGCGGGGCGCCGACCGGCACGTCCGCGAGCGGTGCCTCGGTGTGCAGGCGGCGGACGGCGCCCTCGCGTTCGGCCTTGTCGAGAATCTGCTGGATGCGGCTCATGGCTCCTCCTGCTATGCCGGCTCGATGCGGGTGACTTCCCCGAGCACCGGCAGCTGGAACTCGTCGCGCAGGTCGCGCACGTCGTGCACCGACCGATCGAGGTACTCGCGGCCGAGCGTCGCGCCTGCGCCGGCACAGATGCCTGCGGCAATCGCGATGAGCATCACGCGCCAGGGCACCGGCTTGGTGGGAGCGAGCGGCCGGCTGGCCGCATAAAGCACGGTGAACTGCTCGCCGCTGCGGTTGCGCTCGACGTTCTCGGCAATCGTCGCGGTGTGCAGCTTCGAGGACAGCTCCGAATACTGCTGGCGCTCGAGGTCGTAGTCGCGCTGGACGGCCGCCAGCTGCTGCTCGACGCGAGGCGCCGCCTCGACACGCGACTGGTAGGTACCGATCTGCCGGCGCAGGTCGCCTTCCGAACGCTGGAGGTCCCGGATGCGCAGGCGCGCCATCTCGCGGTCGGCCGCCAGCTGGCGGTAGACCGGGTCCGTGTTGAGGCGGGCCATGCGGTCGGACTCGGGCCGCGTCCGTTCGGCGTCCGCATCCGCGCGAGCGGCGCGCAGCTCCTCCTCGAGCCGCTGCACCTCCGGGTGCCTGTCGGTGTAGATCGCACGCGCGGCGGCCAGCTCGCGCTGCAGGCTCGTGACGCGGGTCTCCGAGGTCTGCAGCTGCGCGTTGCCGTTCGGGCCGGGCACGAACACGACGTCCGCGTTCCCGCGCGCGAGCCCCTCGATCTGGCGCTCGATCATCGAGAGACGGTCCTGTTCGCCGCGCAGCGCCGTCGCGTTCGCCTCGAGCTGCTGGCGCAGGCCCGAGAGCGTCGACAGGTTCGCCTGTGTCTGCTCCGGCAGCTGGCCCATGTAGGACTCCTTCGACTCCCGGAGCGTCGCCTCGAGTGCCGAGAGCCTCTCCTGGCTGGCCTTCAGCTGCGCCGACAGGAACGAGGAGGTGCCTTCCGCATTGGCCGCGCGCCGGCGCGAGTTCTCGTCCACGAACACGTTCACCAGGCGGTTGGCAACCGACTGGGCCCGACCGGCGTCGGGGTCGCCGTAAGAGACGAGGAAGGCGTCGAGACGACGCGGCTCGTTCACGTTGGCGACCGGTTCGGGCACGCCGATCGTGATGGCAGAGCGCACGCGTCCGATCAGGCGCTCATCGCTGGCCGAGCCGAGCCCCTCTTCCTGGACGACGCGGGAGAGGATCTGCGTGCTCACGAGCTGCTGCGAGAGCGCCCGCAGCCGCTCCTGGTTGTCCAGCTGCGTGGTCTGGCTCACCAGGTTCGGCGAGACCACGGGGGCGGCGACGGCGAGCGTCGCCGTGGAGCGGTACTCCTTCGGGAGCACCTGCACGAGAACGATCCCGACCACGACCGACAGGAGGATGGGCGTTACGAGCCACCACTTGCGCCTCCTGAAGACGTGGAGGTAGTCCAGCGCATGAACGCGGGGTGTGTCTTCCATCAGCGAATCCTCATTCCCTTGGAGGTAACCACCTGAACACCGAACCGGTTGCGATCGACCTGCCCGCCCGGCCGATCGATACGCTGGTGCGTGCCGCCGTAGAACCCCTCGATGCGGGCCCAGGGCTGCACGGCATATCCCACCGTGCCGCCGATCCACACCGAGGTGAGCGCCTGGTCGCCCGCGACGAGCGGCGTGTTGCGGCGCCACGACACGTTCGCGTCGGCGTACCAGCGCCTGCCGACCGGCACGTGCAGGCTCGAAGTGACCTCCTCGTTGGCCAGCGTGCCGCCGCCGCCGTACGATGGGACGAATGATCGCCCGTAGGCGACGTCGAGGCTGGCGGTGCGGAACCTGTGCGAGAGGCCACCGCGCCACGCGGGCGAGGTCTTGCCGGTGCCGAGGTCGGCTGCCCCGAGTCGCGCGAGTCCGGCGGCGCCGAAGACGCGGGTGCGCTCGGTCAGCTTGTAGTCCACGCCGCCCCACGTGTTCTGCACGAGGAACCGGTTGCCGGTGACCAGCGTGGCGCGCTGAACGCTGTAGTCGGCCGTCAGGGTCGTGCGCTCGTCGAGCTGATAGCGTGCGTTCGCCGAGCCTCCGTTGGCATGGCCGCCAAGGAAGTTGTCCCCGAGCGTCGGGTGCCGGGTGAAGTCGATCTTCTGGAAGTTGTACGACGCGGCGTACGACAGCCGTTTCGTGGCGGTGGCCTCGATGCCGCCGCGGAAGTCCGCGAGCTGGGCGCCGAGCCGGAGGAAGCGCAGGCCGATGAGCGAGGGCACCTCGGTGGTCGGCAGGCGCGAGTAGGACTGCTGGGCGAAGAGCAGCGTCTTCGCACTCAGACGCCGGCGGCCGGAGACGTTGAGCGACTGCGCGTAGTTGTTGATGGCGCCGAAGTCGCGGTACATCTGCAGCGAGCCGCCGTACGAGGCGGTCAGCGAGCCGCGCTTGCCCACATAGGCGAGTGTCGCGCCCGGATCCACGCCCGTGTTGAGGTCCTGCGCCTGCACGTCGCCCCGCCCCTGGATGAAGACGTTGTCGTCCCACGCCATCGTGGTGGCCAGGCTCGGCGTGAAGCTCCACCCGGCGGGCGAGGGTTCGCCGACCAGTTCCGGGGCCGCCTGCCGCTGCGCGGAGATCGACTGCGGTGCCACGAAGAGGTAGACCGCCAGTCCGAGCCCGATGCCGCCGCGGGTGAACGCTCGTGCCGTCATCGCCCTAGTCCGGCACCACCACGGTGTCGCCCGGCTGGAGGAACATCGACGCGGCCTGCGAGCCGCGGATGGCGTCCTTGTAGTTGAACAGGATCGTCTGCGTGCCCGCGTTGCTGCCGCGGAGGATCCGGATGTTCTTCGAGTTGGCGAAGTCCTTCAGGCCGCCGGCCATCGCGAGCGCCTGCAGCACCGTCATCTTCGACTGGAGCGTCACCGCGCCGGGATGGTTCACCTCGCCCACGACGTAGGCGGTCGGCACCGTGCCCTCGACCACGATCACCGTGACGACCGGATTGGTCATGTAATCGCGCAGCGCCGTCGTGATCCGATCGCGCAGCGCGAGCGGAGTGAGGCCCTGCGCGGAGAGGTCGCCGATGAGCGGCAGGGTGATCTTGCCGTCGGGCCGCACCTGGACCGACTGCGACAGCTGGGCATCCTTGTAGACCTCGACGCGCAGCTTGTCCCCGGACTGCAGGGTGTAGTCGTCACCCTTACCCGGCGTCTGTGCAGCGGCTCCGGACGCGACGGTGGCCGCGACGGCGAATGCGGCCACACGCGTGAGACATGAAGTGATTCTGGTCATGTGCGCGACTCCCTAGTTCTGATCGGTCGGTGTCCGGCCTGGACCGGACGGGCGGCTGCCGCCGCGCCAGTGCACCACCGGTCGCGTCAGCGCCTGGTGCCTCAGCGACTCGGCATCGACGGCGTGCGTCGGGTAGCAGGCCGCGCCCACGGCGATGCGGAGCGCGGTGGGGAACTCGTAGCTGTCGATCCGCGCGACGAGGCGGTCGATCACCCGGGTCGAGTGCTCGAAGTCGGCGTCGAGGAGCACCAGGGCGAGCAGGCCCCGGTCGGAATGGCCCAGCAGATCCGTATCGCGGACCTCGCGTCCGATCACCTGCGCCACTTCACGCAGCGTTCCATCGTCGGCGGTGACCATCATCCCCTCCCACTCACGGCTGGCCTCGAGCGTGACCAGCGTGAGGAAGTTCTGGGATCGGACGGCGCGCTTCAGCTCGCTTTCGAGCACGAACTCGAAGGCGCCAGGCGTCAGCAGGCGCGAGCCCTCTTCGTAGAACGAACTGCTCGTCATGGGCTACGACGCCTTGTCCAGGCCGTTCTCTTTGATCTTGTAGAGGAGGGCTTTGTAGCTGATGCCGAGGATCTCTGCCGTCTCCTTGCGGTTCCAGCGGGTCTGCTGCAGCATCCGCGCGATCAGCTCCCGCTCCGCCTGGCGTGCCGCCTCACGCGAGACGTCCTTGAGCGAATAGTTGCCGGCGTCGGCGGCTGCGACGGCCAGCTCCGCCGGTGTCGGTCGTGCCGGAGCCGACGCCTGCGGGCGCGCGGCCTGCCGACCCGCCGCAGCGGCGACGCGCGCGGCTGCCGAGGAGGGTGGTGCCTGTGCCTGGCGATGGGCGGCGGCGGCGATGGCGTGCATCAGCTCGCGGCGGACGGTCCCTTCCGCCCCGAGCACGACGGTGCGCTTGATCAGGTTCTCGAGCTCGCGGATGTTGCCCGGCCAGTCGTGCTGGGCGAACAGCTCCAGCACGTCTGGAGCCAGTTCGGCGAACGGCTTGTTGTATTGGACTGCGTACTTCTTCAGGAAGTAGTCGATGAGCAGCGGAATGTCTTCGCGCCGTTCACGGAGCGGCGGCAGCGTGATGGCGACCACGTTGAGACGGAAATAGAGGTCTTCGCGGAATTGCCCCGTGGCGACCGCCTCCTCGAGGTTGCGGTTCGTGGCCGCGACGACGCGGACGTCCACGCGAACGTCGTGCTTGCCCCCGAGCCGCGAGAACTCGCCGTCCTGCAGCACCTGCAGCAGCTTGGCCTGCAGCGGGGCGCTCATCTCGCCAATCTCGTCGAGGAACATCGTCCCGTGATTGGCGAACTCGAACTTCCCCGGCTTGTGCTGCATCGCCCCTGTGAAGGCGCCGCGCTCGAAGCCAAACAGCTCCGATTCGAGCAGCTCGGTCGGCAACGCCGCGCAGTTCACCTTCACGAACGGCTTGTCGCGCCGCAGTGACGCTGCGCACAGTGCCCGCGCCACCAGCTCCTTGCCGGTGCCGCTTTCGCCGCGAATCAGGACGGTCACGTCGGTGTCGGCGACACGGGCAATCAGATCGCGCACTTCGGCCATGCGCGGGCTCGCCCCGAACAGCATCTGGTGCCGCGGCTGCGACTGCAGCTGCTGGCGCAGCGACGCCACTTCGCACGCCTGCCGCCGATGACGGATGGCGTGCGCGAGCGGCGCCTCGAGATCGTCGGCCTCGAACGGCTTGCTGACGAAGTCGGACGCTCCCAGCTTCATCGCCTGCACGACGGTGGTGGTGCGGCCCTGACCCGAGAGCAGGATGATCGGCACGTCGCGGTCGATCTTCTTGAACGCATCGAGCGCGGCGAGGCCGTCCATCCCGCCAGGCATCACCACGTCGAGGATCACCGCCTCCGGGCGATCCGCTTCGTACCGCCGCACGGCCTCTTCGGCGGTGCACACGGCTGTCGCCGCGTAACCGCGCTCGTCGAGGAACTCGCAGAGGAACGCCCGCATGTCCGCATCATCGTCAACGATGAGCACCCGGGCCCGCGTCGTCGTGTGGGGATGAGGCTCGTCACGGGCCGCGTCACGCGACCGCTCAGTCTCCACTGGCACGTGTGCCTGTTGAGCAATGCAGGTGCCAGCGTCGTTCCGGAAGGAAATGCTCGTGCGAAAAGAGGTCGAGAGGTTCAGGACAACGGAAAGCGCGCTGGCGCGGGAAGCAGAATCCCTACAAAGAGGATCCCGTTACCGTTCACGTGGGGGCGGGGGAGCGGTGGGCATACCCGGCGTGGACACGCCCTGAGGTACACCGGCGGGTGCACCGGGCCGAGGCACCTGAGGTGAGACGCGAGCGCCGCCGGGCAGGGATGATGGTGCATCCGCTCCGCCGTACGGCGTCGCGGGGGGCGGCGGTGCGCCCACCTGGTCGTCGTCCACCGGCTGTCCGTCCGCCCCCGTCAGGCGGGTCACGCCATTGTCCACGTAGATGCCCGACGCCTCGACGGCGGATGGCGCTCCCGGTGCGGGCGTCGGTCCGGCTGGCGCAGCGGCACCAGCAGGCGGCGCGCCGAGCGGTTGCGCCGGTCGTAAGCCAACGACCGGAGGTCTGCCGCTGGCGACTGGAGCGGTGTTCACGGAGGGCGTGGCTGCCGGCGTCCGCGACTCCGCGGGCACAGCGACGATGACAATACGCGCGAAGACCGATTCCTGCGGCGCGGGCACCGTCGTCCGGCGTTGTGCGAGGTAGCCGGTGACGGGGCGCAGCAGGGTATCGAGCGCCTGCGTCTCCGGCACGTCGTCGAGCCGGATGGTGAGGCGCGTGGTGGGCATCCGATCCGCGTTGACTACGGCCACGCCGCCCGCGCGGCTCCAGGCCTCGAAGATCTCGGCGGGTGTGGCGTTGGTGGCGGCGAGCGAGATGCGGCCGTTTCGGACGGTGAGCTGGACGGTATCCGCGTGCAGGACGCCCGGCGCGATCGTGCCGATCAGCAAAAGCACGCCGGGCAGGCAGCCGCACGTGCGTGTCATTGGCGGCTGATGCCGCACTCCTTGATCTTGTTGAGCAGCGTCTTGTAGCTCACGCCGAGCTGCTCCGCCGCGCGGCGCCGGTTCCAGTGCACCTGGTGCAGCGTGTCTTCGATGATGGACCGCTCGGCCTTCATCGCCGCCGACTTGGCGATGTCCGCCAGCCGCGACCCGGTCGCGGCCACGGCGACCTCCGCAGGTTCGGGCTGGGGGGTGTCGTCGAGGTCGATCGGCTCGAGGTCGTCCGGATCCTCGGCGCCGGCGGCGGGCAGGCGGCTCTGGCCTGCGCCGACGGCCGCGAGCACCCCGACCGCCCGCGGATTCCGGTCCATCTCGCGGATGACGAGCGACTCGTCCTGCAGGATGACGATCCGCTTGATCATGTTCTCGAGTTCGCGGATGTTGCCGGGCCACTCGTACGTGAGGAAGCGCTGCTGCAGATCGTCCGACAGCATGCGCACGGGCCGGTTGTAGCGGCGCGCATAACGGTCGATGAAGAACTGGGTCAGGTGCGGGATCTCGGTGCGGCGCTCGCGCAGCGGCGGAACGGTGACCTCGATGACCTTGAGTCGATAGTACAGATCTTCACGGAACTCGCCGCGCAGCATCATCGCTTCGAGGTCGCGGTTGGTGGCGGCGACGACGCGGACGTCCACGTTGATGGGCCGGTTCGACCCGAGCTTCGTGAACTGGGCGTCCTGCAGCACGTGGAGCAGCTTGGCCTGCAGGGCCGCCTTCATCTCGCCGATTTCGTCGAGGAAGATCGTGCCGGTGTCGGCCTGCTCGAACTTGCCGATGCGGGTGGTCGCGGCTCCCGTGAACGCGCCCTTCTCGTGGCCGAACAGTTCGCTTTCGAGCAGTTCCGCCGGCAGGGCCGCGCAGTTCACCTTCACGAAGGGCTTGTCCTTGCGGGACGAGCGCTGGTGGATGGCCCGCGCCACCAGTTCCTTGCCGACGCCACTCTCGCCGCGGATGAGCACCGTGACGTCGCTGTCGGACACCTGGTCGATGACCGACGCGATGGTCTGCATCTCGGGGCTGTCGCCCCAGAAGAGGAACGCCCGGTCCTGATCGTCGCTCAGTTGACGGCGCAGTTCGGTGATTTCCGAGACGAGCCGCGTCTTTTCAATCGCGCTCTTGATGGCCGAGTCGAGGGCGATCTCGCCCAGCCCCTCGGGGTCGTCCGGCTTCACCACGTAGTCGGCCGCGCCGAGCCGGACAGCCTCGACGATCGTGGAGGCCTGCTCGCGTCCCGAGAGCATGACCACCTGCAGTTCAGGCTTCGCCGCCTTGATCTGGCGCAGCGTCTCCAGCCCGTTCATGCCCGGCATCATCACGTCCAGCAGGACGACGTCCGGCGGGTCGCCCTGCCGGATCGAGGCGAGGAGTTCGTCGCCGCGGGTGTAGGAGCGCGTCTCGTACCCGCGCAGCGAAAGGAACGTCCTCAGGTAGTTCGCGAAGCCCGAGTCGTCATCGACGATCGAAATGAACGGTTTCTTCAACAGCCTTACTCCGTAGTGGAAGCGAGACGACCACCGCGCTCTTCAGTGCCCGGTCCTCGGCATGGGCCGGTTCCGGCGACCAGACGCGCCCGCCCTGGCGTTCGATCACCCGACGCGCGATCGGCAGGGTCAGGCCCAGACCTCCGCGCTTCTCGTCGAACACCAGCGGCGTCGCTTCGTATGCCCGCTGTACATCGGTCTCGCGAGCCACGATGACTACAGCCGAGGTTTCATCCCCAAGGTATTCCAGCCTTCGCTCGACGGCGACGACGGAGCCCTGCGGCTGTTCTCGCAAGATTGCGTGCAGAATCGCCGAGAATGCCGCCCGTAGCCGCGCGGCGTCGCCCGTGACCTGCGCCCCGGTCTCCATACCGCTGAGCTGCAGTTGTACCTCGCGATCTTCTCCCTCATGCACAGAGCTCGCCACCTCGGCGAGCTGCTCAAACAGGTCGACCGTTTCGAGCTTCATCGCCGCTGCGTTGCTGTCGAGCTTTCCGATCTCGCTCAGCTCCGTGATGAGCCCGACCAGTCGGGCGCAACTCTTGGCCGCCTCGTCCACCATCTTGCGCTGCCGATCGCTGAGCGGGTCGGTGTCCCGCTGGAGCATGCGCAGGTAGCCGCACACCACCGACGCGGGCGTACGGAATTCGTGGGCGGCGAGCGAGAGCAGTTGGGAGTACTCGGCAGTAAGCGCTGCGGGATCGTCACGAGGCTGCTGCGACATGGCGGGAGACTAGCACACGCGGCACGCGTTCTCGCGCAAGGCGGCACACGTGCGCGTTCCGTGGACGAGCCTCGTTCGCTGCGCGATGACCGAACTTGGGAAAACTGTTTCCGGGTAACCGTCCGCTGTCGGAAACAGCCGAGACCACGGGACGCAAAACCGCGCGCAGTATGGCACTCGCGCCCGTCGCGCCGCCGTGGCACATCGCTTGAAGTAACGTCAGCCGCAATGCGCAAACGACTCCGCATCGTCCTGCTCTCTGCCATCGTCGCTGCGGTCGTGGTGCCTGTCGGTTTCGCGCTGTCGCTCGACACCACGCGTGCCAACCGCAGCCCGTCGTCTCACGCCGTCGCGTACGCGCACGTGGTCACGGCTGCGCCTGTGACGGCGACCACCTCCGCGGCCGTCGCCTTCCTGCCCGAACTGCCCGAAGGCGTCAAGCTGTTCGTCGCGGGAAGCGTGCTCCTGGGCCTGGCCGCCGCCGTTCGCCGAACCACGTAGCGCCACGGCGGCGACCTCCTATAATGGGCGTCTGTACCCGGCGCACCCTGTGCGGCGTCTAACCGGCGAGACTCCCTATGCTGATCAAGAAGGCTTCGGATATCCGCAGCTCGGAAATCACCGACCGGAAGCTGTATCTGAACCGGCGCGAGTTCCTCAGGACCGCCGCCGGGGTGGCCGCTGCCGGCACCGGCATCGTGGCCGCGGGCGACAGCCTCATGGCCGCCGGCCGACCGGCCCCGCACGGCCGCAAGCTGGAAGGCGTGGTGAAGAGCCCCCTCAGCCTGACGCCCGAGCAGGAGAAGGCCAACAGCTGGGAGCAGATCACCTCCTACAACAATTTCTACGAGTTCGGGACCGACAAGGACTCCCCGTCGCTCACGGCCGATCGCCTGAAGGTCGATCCGTGGACGGTGCAGATCGAAGGGGAGTGCGTCAAGAAGGGCAACTACCCGCTCGACGACCTGCTGAAGGGCATCGCGCTGGAAGAACGGGTCTACCGTCTGCGCTGCGTGGAAGCCTGGTCGATGGTCATCCCGTGGGTGGGCGTACCGCTCTCCGCCATCATCAGCAAGGCCGAGCCGACGCCGAAGGCCAAGTTCGTCGAGTTCTACTCGCTGGCCGACTCGGGACAGATGCCCGGTGTGCGGCAGCCCGTGCTCCGCTGGCCCTACCTCGAAGGGCTGCGGATGGACGAGGCCATGCACCCGCTCGCGATTCTCGCCGTCGGGCTCTACGGCGAGGTGTTGCCGAAGCAGAACGGCGCGCCCCTGCGGCTCGTGGTGCCGTGGAAGTACGGCTTCAAGGGCGCGAAGTCGATCGTGCGCATCCGTTTCACCGAGCGTCAGCCCCTCAACAGCTGGCAGCTGTCCAATGCCGAGGAGTACGGGTTCTATTCGAACGTGAACCCCAACGTCGATCACCCGCGCTGGAGCCAGGCGAGCGAGCGGCGCATCGGCGAGTTCTTCAAGCGCAAGACGCTGATGTTCAACGGCTACGCGGACCAGGTCCAGGGCCTCTACGCCGGCATGGACCTGCGCCGGAACTACTAGGCAAGCCGGGGTGGCCCCGCAGGTCCTGCGCTTCGTCGTCAAGCCCGCGGTATTCCTCGCCGCCCTGGGGCCGGTGGCGTGGCTGGCCTGGGCGGCGTTCACGGGAAACCTCAGCGCCAATCCGCTGAGCGACCTCACCAACGAGACCGGCCTGTGGGCGCTGCGGTTCCTGGCCCTGTCGCTCGCCATCACGCCGCTCCGACGCCTCACCAGCTGGCATTGGCTGATCCGCTTCCGGCGGATGATCGGCCTCTTCGCGTTCTTCTACGGCACGCTCCATTTCCTCATCTACGTCATCGTGGACCGTTTCGCCGGCCTCGACTTCCCGGACGGGATCCTCGCCTGGAGCACCGCGCGTAACCTTGCGATGTCGGTAGGCGAGGATATCTACAAGCGGCCGTTCATCACCATCGGGTTCACGGCGCTGATGCTGATGCTGCCGCT
>CAYLTD010000007.1:0-183177 GCA_964386715.1 uncultured Bifidobacterium sp. | reverse complement strand
TCGGCATGGCGGGCGCCTGGCCCATCACCATCGAGTGGGACGGCCCGGCCGGTCGAGAGTCGGTGACGTTCCAAGGGAGTGTTCAATGACGTGCCATCGATGTGCGCTCGCCTGGGTGTTCATCGCTCTCGCGAGCACGGGCGCGCTGCAGGCCCAAGGTGCGAACGGCCAGGACCGCGTGGGGCCGTTTCTCGACCCCCGCGACGGCATCGGCCTTGAGGCTGCCGTTGTGCGAGCGGTCGCCCAAGAGCCGGGGCTGCGGGCGGCGCGCCTGGAGGTCGATATCGCGCGTGGCGAGCGCCAGCAGGCAGCGCTGCGTCCGAACCCGGTGTTCTCCGTCGATCATCGAGATGAACCTGGGGGAACCGATGCCCTTACTACCGTGGGTGTCGAATGGCCGTTGGATTTGTTCCGACGGCCGGGCCGCGTGCAGACGGCCGAACGGACGGTGCGAGTCGCTGAGGTCGGCGTCGAAGAGGAACAGCGTGTGCTGGTCGCTGAGGTGCGGCTCCGCTACGGCGCTGCAGCGGCAGCGATTCGCGAAGTCGGCGTTGTGGACGAGACCGTCCTGGCCGCTCGGCAACAGCTAGGGGCTGTGCGCGCGCGAGTGGAGGCGGGGAACGCTCCGCCGCTGGAGGCGGACTTGCTCGAGGTCGAGGTGCGCCGGCTCGAAGCCGCCCGCCTGATCACTGTCGGTCGTGCCGAAGCAGCGATGGCACAACTGAAGCCTCTGCTGGCGATGGGTCCGGGCGAGCCACTCCTGTTGCGCGATTCACTCGAGTCGCTGACCGCCGCGATCGTCATGCCACGCGCCGACGCGGTCGTCGTGGGCAGCCGTTCGGACGTCCAGCAAGCCGAGGCACGGGTGGCGCTGGCCGACGCCCGGGTCGACCAGGCCCAACGTGAGGGCCGCGCCGATCTGAGCCTCTTCGGCACCTACATGCGGATGGACAATGGCTTTCCCCAGCGGGGGTTCGGCCCCAGCGGCGGGCTGGAGCGGGTCCGTGGCCGCTTCGACTACGTCGCGATCGGCGCGGCGATCACGCTCCCGCTGCTCAATCGGAATCAGGGGCAGGTAGCCGCGGCGCGGGCCGAGCGTCTGGCGGCCGAGGCTCGTCGCGAAGCGGTCGAACGTGCGGCGGGCGCGGAGACTGCAGCGGCTGACGCACGCAACGCGCGAGCACAGCAGGCCGTTCAGGGCTATCGCGACGGCGTGCGCGAGCTCGCCCGCCGGAATCTCGATGTCGTTCGCCAGACGTTCGATCTGGGACGTGCGACCGTCTTCGAAGTGCTCGCGGAGCAGAAACGATGGCTCGAGGTCGAGCAGGGGTACACCGAGACGCTGCGCGAAGCGTGGGAGGCGCGTGTGGCGCTGACGCGCGCGAGAGGAGAGACGAAATGAGGGCACAAACGCAGATCAGGGTGTCGTGGCCGACACTGCTGAGCGCCGGGGGTCTGCTGGTCGTTCTAGGAGCCGGTGGACTCTATGTCGCCCTGCTCGGGGCTGGGACGCTTCGGCCGAGCCCTGGAGTCCCAGCGACCAGCGCGCTCGTGGTGACGCCTGCGCCGGCGGCACCACGCGAACCGCCGGCAGCGGACACGAGCCCCGCGCTCGCGCTACCCGACGTCGAGGTCACGCTCACGAAAGAGGGCGTGGAGCGCACCGGCATCGTCGTCGTCCCCGTGTCGACGGGCGCCGGGGGTGTGGGCGTGAGGGCGCCCGGCGTGATCCAGCCCAACGCGTACCGGCGCGTGGTCGTCACGCCTCTAGTTGCTGGACGCGTCACCCGCCTCGGCGTAGAGCTGGGGCAAGTCATCCGGCAAGGACAGACCGTGGCCCAAGTCTTCAGCCCGGATGTGTCCGAGGCGCAGACCCGATACGTGTCCGCGCGAGCAGCGCTGGCGGCGCATGAACAGGAGCTCGCGCGCACGGAGAAGCTCGTGGGGATCGGTGCCGCCAGCCGGCAGGAACTCGAGCGGATCCATGCCGAGCATACGGCCAAGCGGGCGAATGCCGAGAGCGCGGCATCCAGGCTGCGCCTGCTTGGACTCTCGGCAGCCGCTATCGAGAGCCTTGGTCCAGGCGTGAGCGAGGGCGCGACCGTCGATGTTCCGGCTCCCATCGCCGGCGTCGTCACCGAACGCATGGCCAATGTCGGCCTGAACGTCGACCAGGCAACCCCTCTGCTCACCGTGACCGACCTGTCCACGGTATGGGTGGTCGTCGATGTCTACGAGAAGGACTTCAGTCACGTGACGGTCGGCAGTCCTGCGCAGATCACCACCCATGCCTATCCTGACCGGACTATCGACGGGAGGGTGAGCTACATCGACCCGCAGGTCAGCCCACAGACGCGCACCGCACAGGCACGCATCGAGGTCCCGAATCCGCGTGGTGACCTGCGTCTCGGCATGTACGCCGAGGCGCTTCTCAGCGCCGGAGGCGGTGCGTCAATGCCGATGGTGCCTCGCGCAGCGGTGCAGAACGTCGGCGACCGAACCGTGGTCTATCTCGTCGCTTCGATGAAGCCCGGGACCTTTGTCGAGCGCGAGGTGCGACTGGGAGCCGCCGCCGGTGACCAGGTGTCCGTGATGTCTGGCGTTCGGCCGGGCGATGTGGTCGTGAGCGAGGGCAGCTTCTCAGTCCGTGCGGAGCGTGAGCGGTTGGGGCTCCGTCCGTCGCCGAGCGCACCAGGTTCTGACGTGTCAACGACCGGTGGACACGCGGGCATGTCGGGTACTCCAGACGTGCAGGAGGCCAAGATCGTTGTCGGGGACACCGGCTTCGAGCCATCGCGGCTCACGCTGCGCGCAGGTGTGCCGGCGCGGCTGACATTCACCCGGACGAGCGACAAGACGTGTGCCACGTCCGTGGTCGTCCCGTCCCTGAGGGTCAAGAAGGAGTTGCCGCTCAATCAGCCCGTTACGATCGAGTTCACGCCGGGCCAGGCGGGCGAAATCGCATTCGCGTGCGGCATGAACATGCTGCACGGGACGCTGATCGTTCGATAAAGGTAATCGTCCTGGTCACGATCCGGTCCAGACCGTGAGGACGCTTCTAGTCCTTGAGCCGGAGAATCCGGATCGCCCCGTTGAACACGATCAATGCAATACCGGTCGCGACGACAAGATCGGGCACGTTCGAGCCCGTGAGTCTGACGAGACCTGCTGCGGTGATGACACCGACGTTGGCGATGACATCGTTCGTCGTGAAGATCCAGCTGGCCTTCATGTGTGCGCCGCCCTGCCGGTGTCGGGAGAGCAGCCACATCGACGTGGCGTTGGCAGCCAGGGCCGCCGCAGCAACAACGAGCATGAGCGGGGCTTCCGGTTCGCTTCCGAAGATGAGCCGCCGTATTACCTCGAACAAGGCACCTGCTGCCAGGAGCAGCTGCAGAACGCCGCTGACTCGGGCCGCCTTGAGCTGGGTGGCCCGAGCCCGGTGCACGCCGAACAGGGCGAGACCGTACACGGCTGCGTCGGCGAACATATCGAGCGAGTCGGCAAGCAGCGCGGACGAATCTGCCCAGACTGCGCCCACGGCCTCGCCGACGAACATCGTCGCGTTGATCGCGAGGACGGCGGTGAGAGTGCGCGCCTCGTCGCGCGGCGACGGGCCGGGAACGACGTTGTCGTCGATGGCATCGGTCTGCTCGATCAGCTGAGAGCCAAGATTCAGAGACCTCAGGGCTTCGTCGATTGCTCCCGACGGGCCGTCGTGAAGCACCGTCACCCGCCGGGCGCCAAGATCCACGTTTACCTGGCGCACCTCGTCGTGCCCCGCCAGCGCCATGCGAACGAGGCTCTCCTCGGCGGTGCAATCCATCTTCGGCACGGCAAACACGGCCTTCCTCACACATCGCCTCCCGCGCGCACGGCATCGTGACCGTCCCGGCCAAACCACCAGGCGTACAGGGCCGGCAGGACGAGCAGCGTCAGGACCGTCGAGGTGACAAGGCCGCCAATGACCACCGTAGCCAACGGCCGCTGCACCTCCGCGCCGGCGGTTCGGGAGAGCGCCATCGGCAGGAAGCCGAAGCTGGCCACCGCCGCCGTCATCAGCACGGGTCGCAAGCGGTCCAGCGCACCCTGGCGGACGGCCACGAGGACCGAGTCACCGGCCTGTCGACGTTCGTTGATGAAGGCGACCATGACCACGCCATTGAGGACGGCGACGCCGGATACCGCGATGAACCCGACGCCCGCACTCATCGAGAACTCGAGGCCGCGCAGCAAGAGCGCCAGGACGCCGCCGGTCACGGCGAAGAGGATGCCGGTAAACACCAGTGCGGCCTGCGTCGCGGATTCGAACGTCACGAACAGCAGGAAGAAGATCAGGAGAAACGTCACAGGCACCGCGATCAGCAGCCGATTCCGCCCGCTCTCGAGGTTCTCCCACAGTCCACCCCACCGCATCACGTAGCCTGGAGGCAGCGTGACGGTGCGCTCGACGGCGGCCTGTGCCTCGCTCACGAAGCTGCCGATGTCTCGTCCCCGGACGTTCATCTCCACGGTGATCCGACGCTGGCCTTCTTCGCGGCTTACCTCGACGGGGCCCTCGACCCTCGAGATACGCGCGAGTTGCGCCAGGGGGATCGCCTGACCGTTGGGCGCAGCCACGAGTAACGACCCGAAGTCGGCCTCTTCCTCCCGGACGTCTGGGGGCAGCCGGACGACGAGTTCGAAACGCCGGACGCCCTGCATGATGCGCGTCGCCACCGTGCCGGCGATGGCGGTCTGCACGAGCTGCTGCACGTCGGCCACATTGATGCCGTAGCGGGCCACCGCTTCGCGGTCGACGACGATCTGCAGCATGGGGAGCCCCGTGACCTGCTGCACCCTGACGTCTCCAGCGCCCTCGATGCCGCGAACGGCTCCGGCGATGGCGTCCGCGGCCTTCCTCAACGCCCCGAGCTCCTCTCCAAACACCTTGACGACGACGTCGGAGCGTGCGCCGATGCCCTCGATCAGTTCTTGCATCCGGAACTCGATGGGCTGAGAAAACGCGTAGGCTTGCGTCGGCAACTGGGAGAGCTTCGACTCGATCGCTTCGATGAGTTCCTCGCGCGACTCGGCGGTCGTCCATTCATCGCGCGGCTTCAGCATCACGTAGGTGTCGCCCATGTTCGGCCCCATCGGGTCGGTGGCGATCTCCGGACGGCCGATACGGCTCACGACCGTCTGGACTTCCGGGAACTCCTTCACGAGGCGTTCCAGCTCCGTGGTCATCTGCACGGCCTCGTCCAGCGAGACGCTCGGCAGTCTGACGGCATTGATGGCCAGCGCGCCCTCGTCGAGCTTGGGGAGGAACTCCGAGCCCAGCAGGGGGAACAACGCCACGCAGACGACCACGACCAGTCCTGCGGCTACGGCCGTCCGAATCGGCCGCGCCGTCGTGTGCGAGAGGAGCGGTGCATACCATCGCTGCAGCCGCCGCACGAACGGATTCTCGTCACCGTGGTGCTCGTCACCCGCAGCCGCGACCGTGCGCGGTTCCCGCAGGAACATCCCGCACAGCGCCGGGATTAAGGTCATGCTGAACACCAGCGCGCCGATGAGCGCCAGGATCACCGTGAGCGCCATGGGCCGGAACATCGTGCCTTCGATGCCCGCCAGCGACAAGATCGGCAGGTAGGCCGCCATCACGATGATCTCGCCGAAGAAGCTGGCCCGTCGGACCTCGATCGTGGCATTGGCAATGGTGTCGTGGCGCTCCGTGTCGGTCAGGGCACGACCGAGCGCCCGCCGGCGGTCCGCCAGTCGCCGGACCGTGTTCTCGACGATGATCACGGCGGCATCGACGATCAGTCCGAAGTCGATGGCGCCGAGGCTCATGAGGTTGGCGGAGACATCGAAGTACCACATGCCCAGGATCGCGAACAGCATCGACATGGGGATGGCCGACGACACGATCAACCCCGCCCTGAGCTGCAGGAGGAACAAAAACAGCACGGCGATGACGACGAGGCCACCTTCGACGAGATTGGTCGCTGCGGTGCGAATCGTGCGCTCGACGAGGACACTTCGGTCGTAGAAGGGCGCGATGGCCATCCCGGCCGGCAGCGCCTTCTTGATCTCTTCGAGTCGAGCGGCGACACGATGCGCCACGATTCGGCTGTTCTGGCCCTTGAGCAGCATGGCCACGCCCAGCACGGTCTCGCCTTCGCCATCCCGGGTCGCGGCACCCTGGCGAATCTGCGCGCCCAGACGGACGGTACCGACTGATCCGACGAGCACCGGTGTGCCCGCGGGGGCCGCGAGCACGATGCGCTCGATGTCCTGCTCGTTGCGGATCAATCCCACGCCCCGGACCAGTTGTTGTTCGCCCCCCTGCTCCAGGTAGGCGCCGCCGGTGTTGGCGTTGTTGCGGCCGAGGGCGTCGATCACCTGTGAGATCGTCAGCCCATAGGCGGCGAGCTTGGCCGGGTCGACCAGCACCTCGTACTGCAACTCGCGCCCACCGAAGCTGTTGACCTCGATGACCCCGGGAATCGTCCGAAGTTGCGGCTTGACGAACCAGTCCAGCGTCGTGCGCAGGTCCGTGAGCGAGTGGCGCGCCTGACCAGGTGTGTTCACCAGCGTGAACTGGTAGATCTCGCCCAATCCGGTGGAGACCGGAGCCAATTCAGGGGTGACATCCGGCGGCAGGTCACGCTGCGCGTCGATGAGCCGTTCGAGAACCAGCTGTCGAGCGACGTACACGTCCAAGGAGGGGCTGAAGATGACCGTGACCTGAGACAGGCCGAACTGCGACACCGACCGGATCTCCTCCTTGTAGGGGAGACTGGCCAGTGCGACCTCGAGGGGCGCCGTGACGTACTGCTCCATCTCCTCCGGAGTGAAGGCAGGCGCGACAGTGTTGACCTGGACCTGATTGCTCGTGACGTCCGGTACGGCGTCGATTGCGAGCTGGGACGCGGCGTACACGCCGATTGCCGCCAGACCCAGGCTGAGGCTGATGACCAGCACGCGCCAGCGGATGCTCCAGTGGATGACGTGCGCAATCATCGCTGCGACTCCTTGGCCTCGTCATCATCGTCGTCGCCGAGTGTGCCGGCCAGCAGGGCGGACTTCAGCTTGAACGCGCCCGTGGTCACCACGAGGTCCCCAGCGGCGAGGCCCTCCGTGATCTCCACTAGGCGTCCGGACAGCCGGCCGACCGTCACTGGCCGCACGCGAAACTCGGTGGCGCCCGACCGAATGAAGACGACCTGCCGTCCCTCCAGGAGCTGGACGGCCTCGCGTGGCACGGCGATTGCCTGCTCCGTCGCCTCGGTCGCGAGCGCGACGCGCGCGAACATGTCCAGTTTGAGGCGGTCGCCTGCGTTCGCCACTTCGACCCGCACCGGTACGCTGCGCGTTCGCGGATCGAGGGCCGCGCCGATGACCGCCACCGTGCCGGGCAGCCGCTCGTCGGGGTACGCATCGACGGTTATCGTGGCCGCCTGCCCTTTCCGAACCGCCCCCAGGTCTTTCTCGAACACCTGAGCCTCCACGTAGAGCCGACTGATATCGGCGACCGTGAAGAGCTCCGTGGTGGCATCGACGACGTCCCCGGGTGCCGCGGCGGCGCGTACCAGGACTCCGGCAATCGGCGAGGAGATCGCGGCGACCGACGAGGCGTCTGCGGCGGCGTCGGCGGTCCCGAAGCGGCGCAACCGCACGTCGAGTCCTGCAATCGCGCTCTCCTGGGCGTGGATGGAGGCTTCGAGCTGTTGCTGCTCCCCGAGACTCGCCTCGTACTCGCGCTGGGGGGCCGCACCGATTTCCGCCAGCCGGCGGGCCCGTTCGACCTGCCGCGTCGCCGTGCCCAACTGCACGCGAAGCCGAGCCAGTTCCGCCCGTGCACGGTCCCGCTCTGTCGCCACCGCTCCCGCCTCGACGTTGTCGAACCGTGCCAGCGGTTGCCCCCGCGACACGCGGTCACCGACCTTCACAAGCACGTCCAGAATCCGTCCCTGTGCGAGTGGCCGCACATGGGCCAGACGGCTCTCGATCGGTTGCACGGAACCGGTGGCACGTAGCGCAATGGCCAGCGGCTGCGAGGCCACGGGCGCGACGGCGATGCCGAGACGCTTCTGGACGTCGGGAGCGACCTCGAGATGGTCCTTCGCGTGGTCATCGTGGTCGTCATCGGGGGCGGCTCGAGTCGCGCCCTCGGCCTGTGCGTCGGGCGATGCGGCGGCCGTGCGACCGTCGTTGTCCGGCGCCTGCCGGCCACCGCATGCGGCCAGCAGGAAAAGCAGAATCAATGTGAGAGCCAACGGCATCGTCTTCATGGCAGGTCCATTCCGACCGCTCGCTCCAGATCCGCGGCGGCCTGCGCCAGTTCTGTCTCGGCGTCAATCTGGGACAATCGCAGTTCGATCAGACGACGTTGCTCGTTGAGCACGTCAAGCAGCCGGAGCTGGCCCAGTGTGTAGGCCTCCCGCATGGTCGCCAGGTTCTCGTCAGCCTGGGTGGTAATGCCTTGCCTGAAGATGGCCGCGGTGTCGCGAGCGGCCACCCAGCGGGCATAGGCCGCCTCCACGTCGCGAGCGATGGCCGTCTCCAGGTACTCACGGTGCAGGCGGGCGCCCGTCGCGCGCGCCACTGCCGCGTCGACATGGCCTCGGTTGCGCCCGCGCCAGAACAGCGGGATCGACACGCCAACGCTGAAACGCTTGTCATCGTCGACGATCGGCGCAGGGCGGCCGGATGCGGTCACGGCGAACAGCCCGTCCACCGTATCCGTGTCTTGTGTGTACGTCGCCGATGCGACGAGATCCGGCACGCCTTCGGCGCGTGCGAGGGCCAACTCCGCCGCCCCCTGCTGCTCGAGGGCTCGAGCGGCTTGCAGATCCGCTCGAGTCTTCAGTGCGCGGGTCGTCAGCTCATCGAGCGCAAACGCCTCGTCTTTCCCCGGGGCCGTCTCGGCTGCGACGGACGGCACCTCGGCGGCCTCGACGCCCACCAGCCGGTGCAGGTCGGACAACAGTGCTGTGGCGCGGCCTCTGAACGTGGCGTGCTGCGCCTCCACGCGTGCGACCTCCACGGCGAGCAGCTGGGCCTCGAGCCTTCCGACATCGCCCTCGGTGACACGTGCGCGCGTGAGTCGCAAAGCCTCTCGTCCCGCGGCCAGGACCTCTGCGAGGGCAAGGGCCTTCGCCTGAGCCGCCCGCACGTCGGCGACGCGCGACGTCACGTCGAAGACAAGCTGCCGCTCGCGTGCGGCATACTCAGCCTCGGCCGCCGCGACGCCACCTTGCCCGACGGCTTGACGCTTGCCGCGTTTGCCGCCCAACTCGATGGGATGCGTGTAGCGAAGCGCCAGTTCAGTCGTGCCAGGGGATCCCAGCGGTTCTCCACTACCGTAGTCAATGTCGACGGTGGGATTGGGGCGCACTCCCGCGCGACGAAGGAGACCCTGGGCTTCTGCCAGTCGCTCACGCGCGGCCAACAGGTCGCGATTCCGCTCCAGCGCGAGTCGCACGAGTTCGTCGACCGTGAGCGCACGGCCCTGGGCACTTGCACCGGTCGTGGACACCAGTACGCCCAGCACCCATACCGCGGATATCCACACCTTCCGCATGTCGTAACCTCCGAATCATGACTATCCATGGCATGGGGCCCGAGGCGTGGTGAGCGCCACGGGCTCCGTGACCGAGCATGCTGGCTGCCGCGTGACCGGCCGAGTCGAGGGACCTCGGCAGTTTGCGACGTCGTCGGTGCAGCAGGCATGGACACCTGCCGATGCGTGTCGAGAGGAGAACGGACCGCCCTCCCGCGGACTTTGCGGGCGTCGGGAACGCCGGTCCGAGCGAGCGGAGCGGGTTAGAGTGGCGGGTGGTACGGGACCGGACGGATGCCCGGACGATCGGCGGGATTGACGTCGGCGACTGCCACTGCGACTAGGCGTGGCATCAGGGCAAGCATTGGCGCCGGGCCGACCACGAGCGCGCAGCAGAAGCAGCTGTCGCCGCGCTCGCGATTCACCGGCGCACCAGAGTCGGAGTGGGTCGCTGCCTGTGCGCTCATATCGCTCGAGTGCGTGGCTAGCACGTGATCGGCCGGCCCTCCTATCGTCTCGTAACCACAACACTCACCGGCTGCGGCGAGGTCCAACCCAAGCCACAGCACCAAAGCGAGTGCGACCGCACGAACGATGGGGCGACGCCGACGATAGGGCACGGCCCGGTGAGTATAGCTCACCGGGCCAGGCCGTCTCACGTGTGACCTCCGACCCACGTCATGGTTTGCGTGCGGCCGGCACGACGATCCGGATCTCCGTTGCGCGTGGTCCACGCTCGGCAGTCGTGTACTTGACGCGCACGCTGTCGTACTGGTGGACCAAGTCCGTGACGACGGCGGATCGGCCTTGCGCCTTCAACTGCGCCGTGAGGGTCCCGACGCCTTTACCGATGACCTTCGTCGCGGAGTCGACGGCGAGTGCCAGCGTTTCCTTACTGGTCTGGATCGTGACGGACTCTGCGGTCACCGCAGTGACCCGGCCGGTCGCGTTCTGGGTGGCGCCGGACTGGGCGCCGAGGGCGGTGTGGAAGGCCAGGACGATCGAAAGGGTGCACGTGATCAACGTTCTCATGACTTCCTCCAGGCGTTCGCGTACGTGAAGCGACACGTCCGGCGTGCACGGGCCCTCGCGAGCGCAGGTCAAGCGCCTTCAGGGCACGTCAGCGCGCAAACCGGTCGCACCAGTGGCGGCGCTAGGCGGTTCGTGGAGGATGGTCGATGTCGAACGAAGGGGCGGGCGGGACGTCGGGCAGTGTCAATGCCTGGTCGGGGACGGCCAGGGGCCACGCAGGTCCACCGGGGCCGAGCGGCTCGGCCTGGAACGGAATGACGCAGAGACACGGCGGGCGCGATTCGTCGTCGTCCGGCAGGTGCGCGGACGACTGGCTGGTCCGCGCGGACAGCGGGTCGACGCAGCCGTCAACACACCAGACCGCGCTGACGGTGACCGCCAGCAACACCGCGATGGCGCACGCCCTGGCCACGGGGGCACTATACACGACTCAAGGGCCCACTCCTTCGGCCGATTTGGCGAATAGGACCCAAGACAGGTATCCTGAAACTCAGTGCGTGCACTTCGCCGGCACATCGTCGTCCATACTATCGTCTGCCTGCTGCTCACGTGGGCAGCGGCCGACCTGCTCGTACCGCAGCTGTGCAGTGCTGAGCAAGCGCAGTCGGACTCACCGGCGGCGCCGCAGGACCATGACGACTGCTTCTGCTGCTGCTCGCATGTCGAACGGGCGCGTCCAGTCGAGATTGCGTTTGCTGATCTGACTCCGGTCGTTCGCCAGACCGTCCCGGCGCAAAGCCTGCCAGTCGGTGCACCGCGCACGGTGTACCACCCTCCGCTCGTCTCCTAGTTCCCGCGTTCCCAATTTCTTGGGCACGAGATGGCGTCCGCGCTGTCCGTGTCGTTGACGCCTGCCGTTCGCCGCTCACCCGAGCGGCCGCGGCGCGGGCCGTGCGCGAACGCGCACGTGCCGGGCGTCCCTTGTGGAGCTATGGATTCGTATGTGGAGATATTTGTCCGTCTTGCATCGACCGCCAGGCCGTCTGGCGGCGTGGGCAGTGGCGTGGTCGGTCATGGGCACCGCTGCGGCGTCTGGCCAGACACCCATTCCCTCTCGCCTTTCGCTGACTGAGGCTGTCGCCCTCGCGCAGGCACGCAATCCGCAGATCGTCGCCGCGCGCGCCGGCGTCGATGCCGCCGAGGCCGACCGCATGGCCGCAGCCAAGCGGCCAAACCCCGCGCTGTCGATTGACTCCGCCGGCTACCCGGCATTCGAGACCGCGAAGCCAGGCTACTGGGGCGGGCAGGAGTTCACGGTTCGCATCGATCAAGAACTCGAACTGGCCGGCCGACGCCGGTTGCGAACCGCTGTGGCAGATGCCGCGCGACAGGCCGCGGTCCTCACGGCGGACGACCAGGCGCGCCAGTTGGCCTTGGAGGTCAAGCGCGCGTATCTCGCGGTGGTGCTGGCCCAGGCCGACCGCACGGTGGCGCAAGCCTCACTCGACGAGATCAACCGGGTGATCGGCCTGAACCAGGCGCGATTCGCTCAGGGCGAGATCTCCGGCGCCGAAGTCCGACGCCTGCAGGTCGAACGCCTGCGCTTCGTCGAAGACGTCTTCGCGGCCGACCTCGCGGTCCGCAACACTCGCAGCGCGTTGTTGGCCCTGCTCAATGCGCCACAGCTCGACCAACCGGTCGAGCTGACCGACGGGCTGAAACCGTCCGTGTCCAGTGCGGAGGCGCTTCAGGCCGCCGGACCATCGCAGGCCCAGGACGTGCTGACGCAGGCAATGGCTCAGCGCCCCGATCTGCAAGGCGCGAAAGCGACGCACTCGCAATCCGAGACCACGACGCGCCTCCAGCGTGCCCTCCGCACGCCGAGTCTCACGGTTGGTGGGGGTTATCAGAACAACTTCGGTTCGGACGGCGTTGTCGTCGGGGTCACCATGCCGTTGCCCTTCTTCAACCGCAACGAGGGCGGCATCGCCCGGGCGGACGCCGAGCGCCGCGCCGCTGAGGCCCGTGTTGCCTCAACGACACTCGCGGTGCGCTTGGACGTGCAGCGTGCCCTGAACGCCGTCGACACGAACCGCGCACGCGTGGAGTACATCGAGCGCGAGTACCTGACGAACGCGCAGGAGTCGCGCGACATCGTCCTCGCGTCGTATCGGCTCGGCGTCGCCAACCTGATCGACTTCCTGGACGCGCAGCGCGCGTTCCGCGATACCCAACGCATCTACAACCGGGCCCTGTTCGACCAGCGTGTGAGTCTCTTCGAGCTCGCAGCCGCCGTCGGTCGTCCCGAGGTGCAGCCATGAGGAGACCGAGGATGACGTCCATGAGTGAACAGGCTTCGACACCCGCGGGCATCTCGGTCCGCACGCTGGTGCTGGCTATGGCAGTGACGGCTGCGCTGACGGGTGCCGGCGCGTGGCTCGTGCTCCGGCCGGCGGCGTCCGACGCGGAGACCGCGACTGACACTCACGCTGACGAGCTGCCGCCCGGCGTCGTGGAGCTGCGGGTGGATGCCATGAAGAATGCCGGACTGGTGACTACCGAAGTCACCGCGCGACGCCTTCCCACCACCATCGACGTGACCGGCACGGTGACGGCGGAGGACTCGCGCGTCGCGCACATCCGGCCGCTCGCGCGCGGCCTGGTCGAACGTGTCTGGGTCAGCCTCGGCGAGCGCGTGAGCCGCGGGCAGCCGCTGGCCACCTACGACAACATCCAACTCGGCGAGCTGGTCGGCGAGTATCTCGGGGCCAAAGCGGTCCTTCAGCAGGCCGAAGCGGATCTCGAGGTGAAGCGACGCGTGGTGGCACGGGGCCGGGAACTCATCAAGCTCGAGGCGATTGCGCGTCAGGAACTCGACGTTCGCGAAGCCGAGCTCAAGACGGCCGAGGCCTCGGTGGCTCGCGACCAGGCTGCCGTCAGCCGCGTCGAGGAGCAGCTCCATCGGTTCGGCTTGTCCGATGCCGACTTGACCAAGCTCTCCCCCACGAGCGGAGAGAGCCCGCATCGGGAGGCGTCACACGCGATTCTCCGGGCGCCATTCGACGGCGTCATCACCAAGTACGACGTCGCGCAGGGCGAGGTCGTGGAACCGGAGCAGGAGTTGTTCACCGTGACGGACCTCAGCCAGGTGTGGGTGCTGGCGGACATCTACGAGAAGGACATCACGAAGGTGCGCGCCGGCACCGATGCCGTCGTGCGCGTGGACGCCTACCCCGATCGCGTCTTCAACGGTCGCGTTACCTACGTGGCCGACATCATCGACCCGCAGACACGGAGCGCCAAGGCCCGTGTTGTCGTGGCGAATCCCGGCGCAGCGCTGAAGCTCGACATGTTCGCCCGCGTGGCCGTCCCCACGGCTGACGCCCGAGATGCGCTACTCGTGCCGGTGGCCGCGGTGCAGACCATCGACAACCAACCCGTGGTGTTCGTGAAGACTGGCGAGACCCGATTCGAGCGTCGGACGGTCGAACTAGGCGCGACCGCCGGCGAGTACGTCGAAATCCGGTCAGGCGTCGCCGCCGGTGACGCCGTCGTCGGCACCGGCAGCTTCCATCTGAAGACCGCGCTCCTCCGCGAGCGTATCGGCGACGAGCACTAGGCGAGGCATCCATGCATCGACTGATCGATTTCTCGCTGCGTAACAAGTTCCTCGTCCTCGTTTTCACGGCGGTACTCGTCGGGTTCGGTGTCCGCGCCATGCTGCGCCTGCCGATCGACGCGGTGCCCGACGTGACGCCGAACCAGGTCCTCGTGCTCACCCGAGCCCCGGGCCTGGGCCCAGTGGAGGTCGAACGGTTCATCACGTTTCCGGTGGAAACGGCGATGAGCGGCCTGCCCGGCATCACGGACATCCGGTCCGTGTCGCGGTTCGGCCTGTCGGCGGTCTACATCTACTTCGAGGAAGGTCTGGACCTCTACTTCGTCCGTCGTCTGGTGATGGAACGCCTGCCGGACGCTCGGGAGGCCATCCCGGCTGGACTCGGCACGCCCGCGATGGGGCCCATCAGCAGCGGCCTCGGAGAGATCTTCCAGTTCGAAGTACGAGGCGAGGGCCTGTCCTTGATGGACCTGCGCTCGGTCCTGGAGTGGGACATCGCCTTCAAGCTGCGGTCGGTACCGGGCGTCGTGGAGGTGAACTCGTACGGCGGCGAACTCAAGACCTACGAGGTGCAGATCGACCCCGACAAACTGGTGTCCTACAACATCAGCCTGGAATCGGTGTTCGAGGCACTGGAGGGCAACAACGCGAACGCCGGCGGCGCCTACCTCGAGCGCGCGCAGGAACAGTACGTCATTCGCGGCGAGGGGCTGGTTGAAACCATCGCGGACATCGACAACATCGTCGTCGCCGCGCGGAATGGCACCCCGGTCTACGTCAAGAACCTCGGCAAGACCGTGCTCGCACCCCAAGTGCGGCAGGGAGCCGTCACGCGGGATGGACGCGGCGAGGTCGTGACGGGCGTGGTGATGATGCTGATGGGCGAGAACGCCCGTGTTGTCGCCGATCGCGTCAAGGCCGAACTCGAAGTCATCAAGGGTAGCCTGCCGACGGGCGTGACCGTCGAGAGCTATTACGACCGCACCGACCTGGTACGTCGGACCATCAACACCGTCGCCAAGAATCTCGTCGAGGGCGGCATTCTCGTCGTGGCCGTGCTCCTCCTGATGCTCGGCAACGTGCGTGGCGGTCTAATGGTCGCCGCCGCCATTCCGTTGTCGATGCTCGTGGCCTTCACCGGGATGGTGACGGCTGGGCTCTCCGGCAACCTCATGAGCCTCGGCGCCATCGACTTCGGGCTGATCGTCGACGGTTCGGTCGTGATGATCGAGAACATCGTGCGGCGGCTCGGCGAGGCGCGAGCGCCGGGCCAGTCGAAGGACGACGTCATTCGTGACGCCGGACGTGAAGTGGCACGGCCCGTGTTCTTCGCCGTGCTCATCATCATCATCGTCTACCTCCCGATCCTTACGTTGGAAGGTGTCGAGGGCAAGATGTTCCGTCCCATGGCACTGACCGTGGTGTTCGCGCTCATCGGGTCGCTCGTGCTCGCGCTGACGCTGATGCCGGTGCTGGCATCGCTGGGGTTCACGGCGAGGACGGGCGAACACGAGCCCCGCCTCGTCCACTGGCTCAAAGACCGCTACCGTCCATGGCTGCACCGGACGGTGGCCCGGCCGCTGTTCACGGCCAGTATCGCGGCCGCCATCTTCGTCGCGTCAACGGTGCTGGTGCCATTCATGGGCGGGGAGTTCATCCCCAAGCTGGACGAAGGCTCGGTGGCACTGCAGGCGTGGCGCCTGCCCAGCGTGTCGCTGAGCGAGTCGCTGAAGAGCACCACCCTCATCGAGAAGACACTCAAGCAGTTTCCGGAAGTCGTGACGGTCGTCTCTCGTACCGGGCAGGCGGAGATACCGACCGACCCGATGGGGGTCGAGACGAGCGACATCTACGTCATTCTCAAGGACCACGACGAGTGGACGACGGCCGCCACCAAGGAGGGCCTGGTCGCCGCGTTCAACGAGGCGCTGGAACGCGAGGTGCCGGGGAACGTGCTCAGCTACTCGCAGCCGATCGAGCTGCGGGTGCAGGAGCTGATCGCCGGCGTGCGGTCCGACCTCGCCATCACGCTGTTCGGGGAAGACCTGGACGAGCTGCGCCGTGTCGGCGCCGACATCGCGCGTGTCGTGGCGGCGGTGCCAGGCGCGGCGGACGTCAAGCTGGAGCAAACAACGGGGCTCCCGTTCCTGCGCGTGAAGATTCGGCGCGACGAGATCGCCCGCTACGGCATCAACGCCGCGCAGGTGCTCGACGTCGTGCAGGCGATGGGGGGGCGCACGGTCGGCGAGGTGCTCGAAGGGCAGCGCCGCTTCGACATCCAAGTGCGGTTCACGCCGGAATCCCGGACCGACGTCGAGCGCATTCGCGCCCTGAAGGTCGCGGACCCGCAGGGTCGCATGATTCCCCTCTCACAACTGGCCGACATCGTGGTCGAGGAGGGTCCCGCGCAGATCACGCGTGAGAACATCCACCGGCGCATCGCCGTGGAGGCCAACGTACGGGGCACAGATCTGGCGAGCTTCGTCGCCGATGTGCAACAGGCCGTGGGTACGCAAGTGAGGCTCCCGACCGGCTACTACGTCGAGTACGGCGGACAGTTCGAGAACCTGCAACGTGCATCCTCCCGCCTGCTGCTCGTCGTGCCCGTGGCGCTGTTCCTGATCTTCGTGCTGCTCTACACGACGTTCGGGGCGGTGCGGCCGGCGCTGCTCATCTACTTCAACATCCCGATCGCGGCGACCGGCGGCATCGTCGCGCTGATGTTGCGCGGCATGCCGTTCAGCATCTCAGCGGCTGTGGGCTTCATCGCCTTGTTCGGAGTCGCCGTCCTCAACGGGGTGGTGATGGTGTCGTACTTCATTGAACTCCGCCGGCAAGGCCGTAGTGTGGAAGACGCGGTCCTCACGGGCGCGGAACTGCGGTTGCGGCCGGTGTTGATGACCGCGCTCGTTGCCGGGTTGGGATTCGTGCCGATGGCCCTGTCTTCGGGTGCAGGGGCCGAAGTACAGCGACCCTTGGCCACGGTGGTCATTGGCGGCCTGATGACCTCCACGGCCTTGACGCTGCTCGTGTTGCCGGCGTTGTATCACTGGTTCGAGTCCGACCGCACGGAGGTGCGCGAATGAGCCGCTCCACGCGCACGTTCCCACTGCGGCTCCTCCTGCCGGACCTGCCCGACGCACAGGATGCCTGCGTCCGGCGTCTCACCGACCTGACCTCTCAGCAGGCCGGCGTCTCGCTCGCGCATGCGACCGACGACGGAGCCCTCTGTGTGCACTTCGACCCGTCGCACACGACGCTGGCCGAAGTGCAGCAACGTGTCTCGGCCGCGGGCGCGCAGTTGGCCGCGGAGTACGGGCATGCGTCCTTCGAGCTCGGTGGGCTGCCCAGTGAGGACGCGAGCCGTCGGCTCGAGCGTCTCCTGCGCGCGCAGGAGGGGGTGCTGGAAGTGTCCGCGAGCGTCGCCGCACGCCGCGTGCGCATCGAGTTCGAGCGCTCGAAGACCACGGCGGACCGGCTGCGGCGCATGATTGAGGACGCGCGATTCTCGGTCGGGCCAGCCGCCGGTGAGAGGCCGGTGGCTCAGCTGGGGCGTCTCCTCGCCGACAACCGCGAGCTGGTCTGGAGCCTCAGCGCCGCGGTGCTGCTCGGACTCGGCTGGGCCGGCGAGCGCATCTGGGGCTGGCCGGTCCGCGTGTCGATTCCCTTGTATCTGGCCGCCTACGCTTTCGGGGCGTGGGATCTGGTCAGCCACACGGTGGCGGCGTGGCGCAAGGGTGCGTTCACGTTCGACATCGATCTGCTGATGCTCCTGGCCGCGCTTGGAGCGGCTGGGCTTGGCGAGTGGGCCGAGGGGGCGTTCCTGCTGACGCTCTTCGCGCTCGCCCACGCGCTAGAGCATTACGCGATGGATCGTGCGCGGGGCGCGATTCGTGCGCTCGCGGATTTGGCGCCGGCCGTCGCGCGGGTGCGCCGCGAAGGCCGGGACGTCGAGGTGCCGGTCGAGGCCGTACGGGTCGACGAGGTGGTGATCGTCCGGCCCGGGGACCGCATTCCAGTCGACGGCGTCGTCGCCGAGGGGCAATCGTCCGTCAACCAGGCTCCCGTGACTGGCGAGTCGGTGCCGGTCGACAAGGCGGCCGGCGATGACGTGTTCGCCGGGACGGTGAACGGCGAGGGGGCACTGGAGGTGCGCACGACGCGAGCCGTCGGGGACCGCACACTGGACCGGGTGATTCGGTTGGTCGAGGATGCGCAGACCAGTAAAGCGCCGACGCAGCAGTTCACCGAACGCTTCGAGCGCGTCTTCGTGCCGCTCGTGCTGGTCTCGGCCGTGGCGGTCATGATCGTGCCTCCGCTGGTTGGATGGGCGACGTGGTCGACTGCCGTGTACCGAGCCCTCACCTTGCTGGTAGCCGCCTCGCCGTGTGCACTCGCCCTGGGCACGCCGTCAGCAGTACTGGCGGGCATCGCTCAGGCCGCCCGTCGCGGCGTGCTCATCAAGGGCGGCGTGCATCTGGAGAACCTCGGCACGCTCCGCACAATGACCTTCGACAAGACCGGCACCTTGACGGTGGGACAGCCGGAGGTGACGGGCGTCACCGCCATCGGCGCCGAGTCAGGCGATGCACTGCTTCGCATCGCCGCCGCGGCCGAACGGCAATCACAGCATCCACTAGCACAGGCGGTGGTGCGAGCGGCCACGGCCCGCCAACTGACAGTGCCCGAAGCCGGTCCCCTCGAGAGCATCACCGCACGCGGAGTGCGCGCCGATGTCGAAGGCCAATCGGTCGAGATTGGTAGTGCAAGGCTCTGGACGGATCGCCAGATCGAGGTGCCCGTCATCGTCGACGTCGCCGTCAAGCAGCAGCAGGACGCCGGACGCAGCGTGATGATCGTGCGGCACGGGTCGCAATGGCTAGGCGTGCTTGGTCTGGCCGACCAGCCACGGCCCGAGGCGCGCGACGTGTTGGCCCGATTGCGGGAGATCGGACTGCGTCCGCTCGTCATGTTGACGGGTGACAATCGTGGAGTGGCGGAAGCCGTGGGGAAGACGCTGGGAGTTGATCAGGTCAAAGCCGACCTGCTGCCCGAGGACAAGGTGTCGGCCGTGCAGGCGTTGATGCAGGCCCACGGCCCTCTGGCGATGGTAGGTGATGGCGTCAATGACGCACCGGCCCTGGCCCAGGCCACTGTGGGTATCGCGATGGGGGGAGCGGGCACGGGCGTCGCGCTCGAAACCGCGGATGTGGCGCTGATGGGCGATGATCTCCGAACCCTGCCGTTCGCGGTGGGGCTGTCGCGGCAGGCCGCGCGCATCATCAAGCAGAATCTGGCGATCTCGATGGCCGTGATCGCGCTGCTCGTGATCGCGACGCTGATTGGGTGGGCTGGCATTGGTACAGCCGTGCTGCTCCATGAGGGCAGCACCATGGTAGTCGTCGCCAACTCGCTGCGCCTGCTGGCGTACGCCGAGTAGAAGGCCAACTCGCGTTCAACCATGGCCCCTTCCGTCTGAGTGCTCGCACGCGCATGACGAGGCCGAAAGCAGCGGCGTGGCTCTTGGGTGTCTTGCTGGTGCGGCCAATGGCCACGTCAGCGCAAGAACCGAAGCCCGCGCCGCCCACGGAGGTCCATGAGCACGTCGTTGTCGACGGCGCGATGTTGACGCCGACGCGAGAGACGTCTGGAACGGCGTGGATTCCACCGGCCACTCCGATGTACGGCGTGCACCGCCCGTGGCGCGGCTGGGACGTTCGACTCAACGGGGCGGTGATCGTGCAAGGCCTCTACGAACCGCGCGACCGCCACCGAACGGGCGGCTTCAGCACCCGCCAGGCGGGCAGCCTCAACTGGGGCATGCTCATGGCCCGTCGAAGGCTTCGCGGCGGTCGTGTCGGTGTGCGCACGATGCTGAGCGCCGAGCCGTGGACGGTGCCCGGCTGCGGCTCGCTGAACTACCTCGCGACAGGCGAGGTCTGTGACGGCGACACCATCCACGACCGCCAACAGCCGCACGATCTCGTCATGGAACTGGCCGTCGACTACGAGCGCTCGCTCCGCGGAGCGTGGCGGTGGCAGGTCTATGCCGGCCTGGCGGGAGAGCCCGCGCTCGGCCCGCCCGGATACCCGCACCGTGCGTCTGCCATGCCGAACCCGATAGGACCAATCACGCACCACTGGCTGGACGCGACCCACGTGACCTTCGGCCTCGTCACGCTCGGCCTGCACAACCAGCGATGGAAGGCAGAGGTCTCAGCGTTCAACGGACGGGAGCCGGATGAGCGGCGCACCGACCTCGACCTCGGCGGGTTCGACTCGGTGGCGGGGCGCCTGTCGTTCTTCCCGACCGAGCGACTCGCGCTGCAGGTGTCCGTCGGACGCTTGCGCGACGCCACGACGGACTTCCCGTTTCCGTCGCAGCCGCCGGTGACGCGTGCCACGGCGTCAGCGATGTACCACGTGCCGTTCGGCGCGACGGGGCTCTGGGCCACGACGGTCGCTGTGGGTGCGACCCATGCCCGGGAAGCCGTGTCCAGGGGGATCTTGGACGCCACGAGCATCGGCGCGCTCCTCGAGAGCAGCCTCACCGTCGCCGATCGGCACACGGTCTTCGGCAGAGCGGAGGCCGGACGCATGCCAGCCCACCATCTGCACGCGCATGAGTACTCCCTGTCGCTCTTCCCGCTTGGCAAGGTGCAAATGGGGTATGTGCGGCACCTGCGAGTGGGACGGGGACTCGTGCCGGGGATCGGGGGCTCTTTCTCGTTGAGCGTGCTGTCGCCGGAACTGGCGCCTCGCTACGAGGGGCGTGTGGCACCCAGCGTCGCCGTGTTCTTCAGCATCCGGCCCGCACGACACGCGATGTAGCAGATCGTGGGCACTTACCGGGTCATGAGGAAGCGTTGAAGCGCCTCACGCTGCCCGTCGCTCAACCGCTCGTACTGGGTGCGTGCGAACTCGGCCTCTCCGCGATGTCTCAGAATCGCATCGCCCACCGTGGCCGCCGAGCCGTCGTGCAGCAGCGGTCGGCGGAACCGTACGCCCCACAACGCAGGCGTCCGGATCTCGGTGGGCTCGGCCGAGGCCTGGACGATGCCGTCGCCAGTGCCGATGTCGTGGAGCAACAGATCGGAAAAGAGAGGCACGACCTGACGATGGAGCCGAGGGTTCGCGTTCGCTCCGGTCTCCAGCGCCGGCACGTGGCACGCCGCGCAACCGATGCCCGCGAAGATGCGCTCACCGGCCGAAGCCACCTCATCCAGCGGCTCAGGAGCGATAGGGGACAGGAACCGCATGAAGCTGGCGAAGTTGTCGATCCCTCGGCGACGGGTCCGCGGGTCGGGGATGTCTTCGGGATCGGGAATGGGATCGCAGAGGCGCATGCGCGCAGCGTCCACGCCCACCGCGATTTCAGTCGGAAAGAGATCGTTCGTGATGCCCATCTCATTGCGATAGGCGTCGGCGCCGAACGCCAGCAGTGTGGCGTGCTGGGCCTTCCAACCGAATCGGCCGATGCGCCGTTCGCCCGTTCCTCGATCGGCCACGACCGCCGCCCGGCCGGACACACCGTCGCGCCCGCGGTTTTGGAGGTCCGCCAACGCCACCAAGGTGTCATCGTCGATGGCCTCGATGAGGCCTGCGCCGAACAACGGGATGGGTACCCGCCTGGCGATGACATTTGCATCCGGTGGGATCGTTGGCTGACATGCGTGACCCGGAATCGAGAAGAGATGGAACAGCGATTCCCCGGCAGGCGCGACCGCGACGAACGAACCGTCGAGCAAGCGACGCCCGGCGCGAACCTCTGCGACCGGGCTGACACCGCCCACCGCCGGGACGTTGTGACAGGAGGCACAACTGGCGCCGTTGAACGCCGGCCCCAGCCCTTCCTCCGCGGTCTCGACTTCGAGGAAGTCGTTCAGGCCAAGACGGAACTCCTCGAACTCCGCAGGCGTGAGCCCGGGCAGCGGGTCACCGGGCTGGACCTGACGGCCCTGCCCGAAGATGAAGGCCGTGGCCAGCCACAGCACCGTCGTGGCGGCGAACGCCGAACGCGCGAGTGAACGCAGGCTCATTCCTCGTCCTTCGGTGCCTCGGTTGCGATGATCACGCCTCGCATGAACGAATGACCTGCCCCGCACAGCTTCGAGCACTCGAAGGTGTAGCGGCCGGCCTTCTCTGGCGTGAACGTGACCGTCGCCGTGCCGCGGCTGCGCTTCGGAATCTCGATGTTCACGTCAGAGCCGACGATTCGAAAGCCGTGCGCGGTGTCGTCGCTGGTCAACCGAATCGTCAGTACGGTGCCCACGGTCGTTTTGATCTCGGACGGCGTGAAGCTGAAGCGTTCAGCAGCCACATCCACGGTCTGTACGAGCGGCGCGTCCTGCGCGCGACTCACGGCCCATGGAGCGACCGACATCGAGCCCAAGAGCAGCGCACCGGAGGCCAGCAGGAGCGTTCGCATCAGAACCACCATCCCAGACCGATGTTGAACGAATGCGGGGCCGGCACGATTGCGCTCCGGTTCCGCTGGTGCACGTAGTCGAACTTGACAGCGATGTCGGGCTCCGGCCAGTAGGTGGCGCCGACCACCCACGCGTCCCGGTCGAACTCCTGGAGCGGCAAGTAGCCCGCGGGCATGCGGAACTGCGTGTCGACGTTCTCGTAGCGCACGAAGGTGCCGACGTCACCGAATCGGGCGCCGGAAACGACCCGGTAGCTCGCTTCGAGGTAGCTGCCGCGCAGCGTTCTGGCGATGTTCGGATTGACGCCCGTCGTCCGCGCAATCGCGTCGTTGAGGTCGCCTGCGCCTGCAATCGTCACCTGGGCGACCTGCGCCCGTCCCTCGAAGCGAGCGCGGGCGTAGCGCGCATCGGCCTCGACCACCCGCACCGGCACGTCGAACCGCGGGCGGAACTCGAACCCGGTCGAGCCCGCCCAGAAGCTCGCCCCGGTGGTGAGACCGCGAACCCCCACGTACTCGACGCGGCCGGTGGCCGCGGCCTTGCCGACGTTGGTCCGGCTGCCCTTCTGGCGCCCGTCCCTCACGCCTTCCTCCGCGCTGAACCGGGCCGCATTCAACGGCGAGGTGACATACGCGCGATAGCGCCACCCGCGTCCGACCTCGCCGTGAATCCCGACCCCCGGCTCGAACCACGTGGTTGGAATGATCACCGTTTCGACCAGCGGTCGCTCGACGCCGTAGAACACCGGCGGCTCGTGCCGCTCGTTGATGATGCCGACCGGCATGAGCAGCATGCCAGCCCGGACGTTAAAGCTGCGCGACAACAGGAAGTCGAGGTAGGCCTGCTCCAGTTCGAGTTCGCCGGCCTCCTCGAGCCCAGCGACCAGTGCGTGCTCCAGTTCCAGCTCGCTGACGAAGCGGATACGGTCAGAGAACTGATGAGTGATGAGGAGGATGAAGCGATGGAAATCGAGCTGACCGTCCTCCAGTTCGGCGTTCGTGTAGTGCACCTCCATATAGCCGGAAAGGGCAGTAGGCGACGTCGGGCCGGGCGTGTTCTGGGCCGAAGAGTCAGCCGGGAAGCTGAGCAGCAGGCCCAACACGAGGGGCAGTAAGCCCCGGTTGCCAAAAGTAAAATTTTGAGTGCTCAAAACGTCGCCATCAAACACCGCGACGCCTGCGCCTGTCAAGTCTTCGTTCGTGCGTCGACTCCTGCCGTGGTTCCGTCGCAACCGCGATTGGACAGACCTGGTACGCGCGGGCTAGCGCTTCTTCCGAAGAGGTTGGGTCCAGTTCTCGAGCCTGAGGTCTGGCACGCGCTCGAACTCCGCCGTGTTGTTCGTGACCAGCTTCAAGCCGAGGGATCTGGCGTGTGCAGCGATGACGAGATCGTTGGCGCCGATCAAGGCGCCGCGGCGCTTCAGGTGCGCGCGGATCTCGGCGTAGTGGAGTGCAGCGCCCTCATCGAGATCCACCGCCTCAACGTATGGCAGGAACGCCGCCAGGGCCGCGGCGTCTTGGGCCCTACGGGGCGACACCTCGACGCCGTACAGCAACTCCGCCTTCGTGACGACGGACATACAGACGTCATCGACCGGCACGGACTTCAGCCGCTTCAGGACCAAGGGATGCGAGCGCTTCAAAATGTAGGAGCACGTGTCCGTGTCCAGCATGAAGCGCGGCATCACGGTTCTCGCTCCTGAGCGGGCAGGTCCTCGACATCGGTCATGAAGGTGTCCGACGCGACCGGCGCCGAGGCGAGGTACGTCTTCCAGTCCCGTGGGCGGGGTGAGAGGATGACGTCCTCGCCGACCTTGCGTATTAGCACCTCATCCGTTGCGAACTGGAACTCCTTCGGCAGGCGCACGGCCTGGCTGCGGTTGGTCATGAAGACCTTGGCGGTGCGGGGCATCGTTGAACCCTCCGGCTCCAGTATGCCATATACGAACAGTATATGGCGCCGCGTGCGCGATACGTGCGTCTACCCGGGCCTTTGAGCGGTTCTGGCGGATCTGGAGGAAGTCAAAATCCCGTAAGTTCTTTGTTTGCAACAGGTGGACGCAGTCCGAATCCCACCCTCTCCGCCACCTAGTTGAAATAAGCACTTCATAATCAGTAGTTTGCTGGCCAACGATGGCCAAGCGACCCTCTTTTCGTCCCACATTTCATTTGGGGCGATTTGCCAGCCGATGGCGTGAGAGAGGGACCGGCTTCGCGTCGGCCTGGGGCGGCGAGACGCGGCTGAACGAAACAGCGCGAAACTGCGAGGAACCACTGCGGCCCGACATTACCCGCTAAGATGTCTGCTCCCAACTTCTTAGCAGGTGCCCTTGAGTGCCACGGTAACGCTCGCTCAACTTGAATCTCACCTCTGGGAAGCCGCGAACATCCTCCGTGGCCCCGTAGACGCCGCCGACTTCAAGACCTACGTCTTTCCCCTGCTGTTCTTCAAGCGCATCTCCGACGTCTACGACGAGGAATATGCGGCTGCGCTGGCCGAGTCCGGCGGCGACGAGGAATACGCCCGCTTCCCTCAGAACTACCGCTTCCAGATCCCCAGGAATTGCCACTGGAACGACGTGCGTGCCGTGGCGACCAATGTTGGCCAGGCGCTGCAGAAGGCCATGCGCGGCATTGAGAAGGCCAACCCGGAAACGCTCTACGGCATCTTCGGGGACGCCCCGTGGACGAACAAGGACCGTCTGCCTGATGCCCTGCTGCGCGACCTCATCGAGCACTTCTCTGGTGTGGGGCTCGGGAACCAGGCGGCAGAGGCCGACATCCTGGGCCAGTCCTACGAATACCTGATCAAGAAGTTCGCGGACCTCACGAACAAGAAGGCCGGCGAGTTCTACACGCCGCGGTCAGTCGTCCGACTGATGGTCAACATCCTCGATCCTCGCGAGGGGGAGTCCATCTACGACCCAGCCTGCGGGACCGGCGGCATGCTGCTCGAGGCCGTCCACCATGTCCGCGAACACCACGGGGACGACCGCACGCTCTGGGGGAAGCTCTTCGGGCAAGAAAGGAACCTCACCACGTCGGCCATTGCCCGGATGAACCTGTTTCTCCACGGCGCGGCTGACTTCCAGATCGTCCGTGGCTTCAATCGCGGCGAGAAGCTGGCGGTGGCTATTCTCGGCGGCTTCTAGGCGCCGCCGCTCCTCTGCCCGCTTTGCCTCGGCCAGTCGTTCCCGTTCCCAGCGGAGTCGCTCCTCCTCCGCCTTCAGCTCTCCCGCCTTAATCAGCTCAACGACGCTCGGCGCCTCGCGCTCGAGGTCCGCGCAGATGCGCTTCACGCGTCCGATGAGCTGCTGCGGCTTGTCCTCTCGCCACTCGCGCTGCCAGTCAGCGACGGCGTAGGGCGAGTAGGCGCGGATCACAAGGCGCCCTGTCGGAAGGTCTCGGTGGAGAACATAGTCGTGCAACGACGACCGCCGATTCGCCGTGGCCGATCTCGACGTCACCGCCGTCCACTTCCCATCAACCCTCCGCGCTTCGACGTTGGCGCTCGCTTCGTAGATCGACAGGCCGATGGCGAGCGGACCTAGCACGGCGATGGTCGACCGTGAAGGACTCCATCGTTGGCGGTTGTCGAAGTAGTCGTAGCCACTTTTCGGGACAACGCTGCGATGGTCGACGTCCGGCCGCCTGTTGGCCTGTCCGGCCGCGGAGAGCGTCACCCTGTAGCCCCTGTCCTCGAGGGCCACGTAGAGCTCGCTGGCAAGCGTCAGCGCGTCATCCAGAACGGTGTCGTTCGCGGACGCGGCCGCCCTCCCGATGACGGCGCAGGCCGCCTGGATGGCGATCGTCACCACGGCAGCGGTGTCGCACGGCCAGCGCGTGCTCATCCACGGCGGTGCCGGCGGGCTGGGAACGATCGCCGTGCAGCTGGCGCACGCGCGTGGAGCGGAGGTCATCGCGACGGCGTCTGGCGCGGACCTGCCCCTCGTGACGGGACTGGGCGCCGACCAGGCGATCGACTACCGGACGACGCGTTTCCAGGACGTCGTGCGGGATGTCGATGTCGTACTCGATACCCTGGGCGGGCAGACACAGAACGATTCATGGGCGGTACTCAAGCCCGGCGGAATCCTCGTGGCGACGGCGCAGCCGCCGTCCGCGGAGCGGGCTCAGGCGGCGGGCGTCCGGGCGCAGTTCATCTTCACGCCGCCGAGCGGCGCCGTCCTGGCGCAGATCGCCGCGCTCGTGGATGCCGGTGCACTGCGCCTCGTGATTGGACTGGAACTCGACCTGGCCCATGCGGCAATCGCGCATACCCCCGCAGGCCGCAGGGCGGGAAAGACCGTACTGCACGTCGCGCGACCCTGACGACCGACGCAGAGGTTCGGGCCACTCCGCCACGCAACGATGTCAGCCGCCGCGTTCCCGAGCGCGCTACACACTTCTTAACATCGGCGCACGTCGCACCGTCACACAGCCTCCGTCTCATTGACTGAGGGGTTCGGCATCCGCCGAGCCTGATGGAGGTGACACATGTTTGGAGTGTTCTTTGCCCTGGTCTGCGCATTCGCGCTCGTCCGCGTGTGGCGGCGCCCCTATGTCGGCTCACCGACCTATGGCTGGAGCGGCTGCGGTGGAAGCGGGAATCGCTTCCGAGGCCGTTCGACAGGCGACGACGGCTCGTGGTCGCGGCAGGTGATGCGCGACGTCGCAGCCACGCCGTCGCAAGAGCGAGCGATCCGGGACTGGGGTTGCGACGGGTAAGTGGCTTCCCCACAGGGGCCGCCAAGAACGCGGTCCGAGGCATCATGCGCGGGCACAGACAGCTGTGCGAGACCGGATCGGATAACGCCGGGCTGTCGGGCGGGGACCCCCGGGGTACGTGTTGCCCACAACCTTTGGGCGGGTACACTGGATTCATCATGGAACTGCACCTTCCGCGTGAACTCGAGGGCAAGCTCGCCGCAGCGGCGAGCCGCCGAGGCGTGTCGGTAGAGGCGCTCGCCCGCGAGGCGCTCGAGCGCGCCGTGGACTTCGACGACTGGTTCCTTCGCGAGGTCGAGACCGGCTTGGCCCAGGTCGATGCCGGCCAGACGCTGACCCACGACGCAGTGGGTGACCGGCTGGCGAAGAAGCTGGCCGATCACGACGCCAGACGCTGATGCACCTGCGCTGGACGGAGGCGGCGGCAACCGACTTGGAACGCATCGCCGATGACCTGTTCAGCCATGCGCCAGATCGCGCGCCGCGCCTGATGCGGTCAATCTACGAGGCTCCCGAGACGCTGTTGTCGTTCCCACACCGCGGGCGGCCGGGGAAGAAGGCGGGCACACGGGAACTGGTGCTTTCGCCCCTGCCGTGGATCGTGGTCTACACCGTGCGCGACGACGTCGTCCACGTCGTTCGCATCCTCCACGGAGCGCAACGATGGCCCTGACGACGGGCCTGGGACAGGGGCGGGTGGTTCGGACTGTCAGCGGGCAATGGCGGGCAATGCGCGACGGCAATGCCGGCACCTCTGGCAATCACGGGAACCTGGTTTCTGTAAGTTACAGAAACCAAAGTGCGTGATCGAGTCCGAATCCCACACTCTCCGCCGAACCGCACCGGTCGCAGGATCCGCAGCGCGCTGCACCTGCGGGTGCGTGAACTCTGCGCTTCCGTCGACACGATCGCCCTGCGCTGCGCAGTGATTGCGGCTCGTGCCGCTGGTTCAAGGCTCGCATGCGATCCCGCGTGACCTATCCAGTCAAACGATGCGTCTACATCGTTCGCAGCACTTCGGATCCCGCTCGACGCTATGTCGGACGCGCGGCCGATGTGACGACGCGGTTGGCCGCCCACAACGCCGGGCAGACTCGCTCGACCGCGTCGCGGCGATCCTGGGCGATCGACGTGTGCGTCGAATGCAAGACCGAAGCAGTAGCGATGCGGTTCGAGCGATACCTGAAGTCCGGCGCCGGACACGCCTGTGCCAACCGACACTTCGCTGAGCGCTGAACGGCGCGGTTCAAGGACCGCCAGTGGCGGCTGGGTCGGTCCTCCCGAGGCTCGCGCAGTGCGTCCTGATGGCGAACACCGGGGCTCCTCACCACAGCACCCGCGAAGCCATCGGCTGGCCATCCACCTGGTCGCCCGCGTGGAGCGAGTCGGCAGGGCGCGAGGGGTCACGGACTTTGCCAGCGTGTCCGCGTGCGAGCAGGCCAGCGACCGCGTCCGTCTCGACCACGGACGGCTCGTGGTCGGGCACGGGATGATGGCCAGGTCGGAGAGCTTGCCGCAGCGCACTACAAGCGGATGATGCCGAACCACTACAAGCGAATCATGCTAAGTGACTGATTGGTCGCAAGATACATGGTTGACTATGGCCAAGGTCATCGCGCACGCGCCGGTCCCCCGAATAGAGGTAACGATCCTCAGAGAAGGGGTAAAATCGACCACACTTTATCTCTTTGAACGTGTGCGATGCCTTCTCTCCATCCGAGTTACCTCAGCGGTCTGACGTTCGGTGCGTCTGGCCTGAGTGTTATCCATCGCCTCGGAGAGTTCCGGGGACGCCAGGACCTGTTTGTTCGGCAGGCTCCAACTGCATCACCTGCTCTATCGCTACCAGCCAGGTGCCGGCGGACACTGGAAGAGCACCGACAATCAGATCGTCGAACGCGACGCTGACGGCACCGTGGTGCGCGTCCGGTTCACCCCGACGCCGGCGGTCGCGACGCCGCAAGCGATGGCGGACCTCGTCGCGCACTACCAGACGGCCGTCGAGGAGCCGCTGGCCGATCCGCTCGTCGTGCTTCCGCTCAGGTGCGTGCGCCGGCGTCCCGGCGCATTGGCGCCGTCGGCATCGCCGATCTCGGGCAGGACTGTCCCGGTGTCAGCAGGGACACGGTGCGTCACGTCCGATCACTCTGTGGTCGGCTCCGGTGCCCGCATCGATGCCAACGCGGGCTTCAGGTCGAAATGCCATTTCCAGATCTCGTAGATGGCCGGGTACACGACCAGCTCGAGGATGAAGGACGTGAAGATGCCGCCGATCAGGGGCGCGGCAATTCGGTTCATGACGTCCGCGCCCGTGCCGGTGGACCACATGATCGGCACCAATCCGACGAACATGGTCGCCACCGTCATGAACTTCGGACGGATGCGCTTGACCGCTCCGTGCAGCACGGCGCGCTGCAGGTCAGGCAGTGACGCGAGCCGCCCCTCCCGCTTCGCCTGGTCGTACGCCAGGTCGAGATACAGCAGCATGAACACCGCGGTCTCGGCATCCACGCCCAGCAGAGCGATCAGGCCGACCCACACGCCGATGCTCATGTTGTAGTGCAACGCCGAGAGCAGCCAGATGGCGCCCACGGCCGAGAACGGCACCGCCAGCACGATGATGAGGGTCTTCGCGAAGGAACGCGTGTTCAGGTAGAGCAGAATCAGCACGAGGAACAACGTGACCGGCAGCACGACCGCCAGCCGCTCGCGCACCGGCTGCATGGCTTCGTATTGCCCGCTCCAGACGAGGGAGTAGCCGGCCGGCAGCGTGACCTGGGACGCGACCGCTCGCTTGGCGTCCTCGACGTAGCCGCCGATGTCACGCCCGGCGACGTCAACGTATACGTAGCCGTTCAGCATCCCGTTCTCGTCCCGCAGCATGGCCGGTCCGCTCGCCAGCTGGACATCCGCAACCTGGCTGACGGGCACCTGCAGGCGCCCATCACCCGTCGGGATGACGACCCGCTTGAGGCGGCCTATGTCGCTGCGGTAGTCGCGGAAGTAGCGGACGTTCACGGAGTAGCGCTCGCGCCCTTCCACCGTGGTCGTCACGGTGTCGCCGCCGACGGCCGACATCACCACCATCTGGGCGTCGTCGATGGACAGCCCGCAGCGCGCGAGTTCGTCGCGCTTCCACTTGAAGTCGACGAAGTAGCCACCCGAGGTGCGCTCGGCAAACGCACTGCGCGTCCCGAAGACGGCGGGCAGCACGGACTCGATCTGTGTGCCGATGCGCTCGATCTCCTTGATGTCGGCGCCGTAGATCTTGATCCCCACGGGCGTGCGGACGCCCGTGGTCAACATGTCGGTGCGGGCCTTGATTGGCATCGTCCACGCGTTGGTGGTGCCGGGCAGCTTGAGCGCTTCGTTCATCTGCTGGACGAGTTCGTCGGTCGAGAGGCGATCGCTGGTGATCCGCCGCAGCACCGGCTTCGCCCACTCCGGGGCCCACCCCGAGTACCACGTGTCAACCTGCCGCCACTGGCCGTGCGGCTTCAGCGTGATGACCGTCTCCATCATGGAAAAGGGGGCCGGGTCGGTGGAGGTCTCGGCCCGGCCGGCCTTGCCGAGCACCCGCTCGACCTCGGGGAACTGCGTGATGATCCGATCCTGCGTCTGCAGCAGCCGCTGCGCTTCGGTCACCGAGATGCCGGGCAACGTGGACGGCAAGTACAGCAGGCTGCCCTCGTCGAGCGGCGGCATGAACTCGGATCCGAGCCGCTGGTAGGCTGGCCCGTCGCGACGACCAGCGCTACCGCGCCCGCGAGCACGGACCATTTCCAGCGCAACGACCAGGCGCAGATGGGCTCGTAGATCCGGATCAACCCCCGGCTGATCGGATGCGTCTCTTCCGAGTGGATCCGCCCAACCAGGACGGCCGTGGCCAGACGCGCGAGCCACGCCGGCCGAAAGCGAAACGGGTCCACCCGCGTGAACAGCAGGCGCATCGCCGGGTCGAGCGTGATCGCCAGCACCGCGGCGATGATCATCGAGAAGTTCTTGGTGTAGGCAAGCGGCTTGAAGAGCCGGCCTTCCTGCGCCTCCAGCGTCAGGACCGGCAGGAACGACACCGCGATCACCAGCAGCGCGAAGAAGCTAGGCCCGCCCACTTCCTTCACGGCATCGATGACGACACGGTGGTAGTCCTCACGCCGGCCCGTGCGATCCCACAGTTCGAGTTTCTTGTGCGTCTGTTCGACGACCACGATGGCCGCATCCACCATCGCACCGACGGCGATGGCGATGCCGCCAAGCGACATGATGTTTGAACTTACGCCGAGCATCTGCATCGGAATGAACGCGATGATGACGGCGCGGGAATGGTCACGATCGGGATGACCGCGCTCGGAATGTGCCAGAGGAAGATCAGGATGATCAGCGACACGATCACCAGCTCTTCGAGCAGGGTGTGCTTCAGGTTCTCGATCGAGCGCAGGATCAAGTCGGAGCGGTCGTACGCCGTGACCACCTTCACGCCGGCTGGCAGCGTGGGTTCGAGTTCCTTCAGCTTCGCCTTGACGCGATCGATGACGTCCAGCGCGTTCTCGCCCTGGCGCATCACCACGATGCCCGCCACCGTGTCGCCCCGTCCATCCAGATCTGCGACGCCGCGCCGCAGGTCCGGCCCGAGAGAAACCGTGCCGACGTCACGCACGCGCACCGGGACGCCGTTCTGGTTACGGGTCAAGACGATGTCGCCGATGTCGGCGGTGGACTTCGCGTAGCCACGGCCACGGACCATGTACTCGGCGCCCGTCATCTCGACCAGCCGACCGCCGACGTCGTTGTTGCCGGCGCGGACGGCCTCGAGCACCGTGGAGATCGGCAGGTTGAAGGCGCGGAGCCGGTTCGGATCCACCTGCACCTGGTACTGCCGGACGAATCCGCCCAGCGGCGCTACTTCCGCCACGCCGGGCACCGCCTTCAGGTAGTAGCGGAGGTACCAATCCTGGTAGCTCCGCAGGTCCGCGAGGCTGTGTTGCCCCGACGTGTCGACCAGTGCGTACTGGAAGACCCAGCCGATGCCGGTCGCGTCGGGTCCCAGCTCGGTGCGCACGCCTTGCGGCAGGCGTGGCAGGACGCCGGACAGGTACTCCATCGTCCGCGAGCGGGCCCAGTAGATGTCCGTGCCTTCGTCGAAGACGATGTAGACGTACGAGAAGCCGAAGTCGGAGAACCCACGAACGTCCTTCACGTGAGGCGCGCCCAGCATCGCGGTGACGATGGGGTAGGTGACCTGGTCTTCGACGATGTCGGGGCTGCGATCCCAGCGAGAGTAGACGATCACCTGGGTGTCGCTCAGGTCCGGGATGGCGTCGAGCGGCACGCGTCGCATCGAATAGACGCCGGCGAGCACCGCTGCCGCCACCAGTATGAAGATGACGGCGCGGTTCCTGGCGGAGAACTCGATGATGCGGTCAATCATGAGCGTTCCCCTGATGTGCGCCGCCGGCGGGTGGTGCGGGGCTCGCGCCGTGCCCGTGCTGCGCCGGGGCGCCCATGCCGGCAGCGGCCGCCTTCAGCTGGCTTTCGGAGTCGATGAGGAACGTGCCCGAGGTGACCACGCGGTCACCGTCCCTCAGGCCGTCGCTGACGACCACGCGATCGCCGCTGCGTTCGCCGAGGGTCACGCGCCGTGGCTCCAGGTAACCGTCGCCGAGATCCACGAAGACCGTCTGACGGTCGCCGGGGTCGAGCACCGCGTCTGCCGGGATGGTGATCTGCGGCGCCGCCCGGGTCTCGAACTCGACGTTGACGAACATGTCCGGCTTCATGCGCATGCCGGGGTTGCCGGCATCGAGCCGGACCTGCACCGTCCGCGTCACCGGATCGACCTGCGGCTGGATGTAGTTCACCCGTGCCGTGAGCGGTGGGGCACTGTTGTTGGAGAAGCTCACGCGGGCGACGTCGCCCGGCCGAATCGCCGGGACGTCGACCTCGAAGACGTCCGCGACGATCCAGACGTGGCTCAGGTCGGTGATCGTGTAGAGGTCGCTGTCCGGTGTGACCTTCTGGTTGGGGAAGGCGTTTCGAGCGGTGACGAAGCCGGCCATCGGCGCGTGCACGGTGATGCTGCGGATCGGTTGGCCGGTCGCCAGGACCTGGTCGATCTGGTCGTCGCTGAGATCCCAGAGTTGCAGGCGGCGGCGGGCCGCCTCGAAGAGCGACTGGCCGTGCTCCGCGGCGCTCGCCAGCGGGTTGTTGCGCATCGGGTCGCGCGCCCGGCTGGCCAGCAGCAGCTCCTGCTGCGACGCCAGCATCTCCGGGCTGTACACCGTCAGCATCGGCTGGTCCTTGCGGACGACCGCCCCGGTGAAGTCGACCATCACCCGCTCGATCCAGCCGTCGATGCGCGTGTGCACGTGGCCGATGCGCGTTTCGTCCGCGGCGACCTTGCCCACGGTCCGGATGTCGCGACTTGTGCCTTCGCGCCGCACGGTCTCGTACTTGACTCCGATCAGCTGCTGCCGTTGGGGGAGAGGCGGATGGTGCCGGCGGGGACGGCCGGGGCTGCGGTGATGGCGGGTGGCACGCCCGCAGGGTTGTCCGCGTAGACGGGCTCGAGCGTCATGCCGCAGTCGGGGGCGATACCCGGCTTGTCGGACTTGTAAGCCGGATGCATGGGGTCGACGTAATACAGGACCGTGCGGGCGCCGCCGGTCTCGGACGGGCGTCCACGCAGGAGGTAGCCGCCTGCGAAGACCGCGATCAGGACGAGGATGATGGCAATGAACTTGATGATGCGCATGGGGCCTCAGTGCGTGACCGGCTGACCGGCCATCTCTTCCAGCCGACTGACGGCGGCGTGAAAGGAGGCGAGCTCGTCGTAGTAGGCCATCTCGTATTCGAGGACGGCGGTGAAGTTGGTGAGGACCGACAGGAAGTCGACGCCGCCGGTCTGGTAGCTCGCGAGCGAGGATTCGAGGGCCAGGCGCGCCTGCGGCAGCACCGTGTCTCGATAGAGCACAGCCAGGCGGTGCGTGCTGCTCGCCATCTGGTACTCCTCTTCGAGGCGACCCTGCAGCATGAGTCGCGTGGCCTGGAAGGTCCGGCGACTCGCCTCCGCCAGCTGGCGCTGCTCCACGACCGCCGCCGCCCGTCGTGTGCGCTGCACGGGCACGGTCACGTCGAATCGGAACTCATACATCGCCGGCAAACGGCCCATCGAGTAGTAGCCGCCGCTCAGCGTGAAGTCGGGTTTGTAGTCCAGCCGGGCGGCCTGCTCGCCGAGCGCGCCGCGGGCGACCATGATCTGGTCGCGTTCCAGCATGGGTGAGTGGTCGAGACCCGCCTGCTGGATCTCTGCGAGGTCGAGATCGAACGGGGGAAGCGCGAGCGTCTCCGGCGACGCGAGCGGCGTCCCTGACGGGCGTGCGAGCAGCGCGTTCAGTTCGCCTTCGCGCGTGGCACGCTCCCGTCGTAGGCGTTCCAGCTGCAACTCGAGGATGCTGAGTTGCGTCTGCGCCTTGATGACGTCCTGTTGTGCCGCCTGGCCAACCGCCTAGCGGGTCTCACTGACCTTCAGCAAGGTGTCCAAGAGCTCGCGGTTCCGTGTCAGCACCTCGCTGGCGGCGTACGCGTACGAGAGCCGGTAGTAGGCCTGCTTCACACGGGCGATGACGCTCAGCCGGGTCGCCGTGATGGGCGGTTGCTCAGCCTCCGCTTCCCGCTCGGCGATTTGCGCCTGCAGCGCGCGCTTGCCGGGATAGGGCAGCGGCTGGCTGACCATCACGCCGATGTTGGCCACGGGCTCGCGACCGAGGCCGGCGCCAGGCAGGGGGTTGCCAACCGAGTTGTAGCCAGCCGAGATCATCGGGTCTGGCAGACGGCGGGCCTGGGCGGGTCGTTGCCGGGCGGCCGCATAACGGTGCTCAGCCGCCGCCAACTCGGGGCTGACGCGAATCGCCTCTTCGACGACGTCCGCCAGCGCGAGAGCCGGCGGGGCAGCCGCCGGCGAAGGTGTCTGCGCCTGGGCCTGGCCGGCCAGCGAGAGCATCACCGCCAGCGAGGCGCTGCCCCTACGGATCGCATGAACCACGAACGCACGCATAAGCGGTTTCTCCGGCCGTCGCAGCGCGAGCGGGCTGCGCGACGCACCATGCCGCGCCGCAGGGGCACGGCCTGCGAGGCGGACTCACGTCGGACATGAGGGGGAACGTGAGATGCCCGGCGTCAGGCCGGGCCGGAGGAACTCAGATGCGGAGGACGAGCGTCAGCGGTCGATGCACGGCGGCCGCGCGCGACCAGCCTGGCGCCGGGGTTGAGCCGTTGCCCGGGAGAGGAACCGAGGCGGCCGCAACGGAGGGCGCGACGGCGTGCACCGTCGGCGCCGACACCCGAGGTGCCCTGCCGCCTTCGTACACCGCAGCCTGCCACGTGCCATCGTCACACGATGCGGCGGCCGCGACCGTGACGTCGCTGCCGGAGTCGTGGTGGTGGCACTCGCTCGCCGCAGCCGGCACCTGATGGCTGTCGCACCATGCCCGACACCACGCCGAGGCGCCTGGCGCGATGGCCAACGCGGCGAAGGTAAGAACGCGGTGCATATGCGGCTACGTCACGAGGCTACCAGAGATCGAGCAATTCCCGATCCGGAGGATGATTCGCGTTGGTTTCGGCGAATCGCGAGGAACCAGCCCACTGGGCCGACCGGTGCAGTGCGTGATCTTCCGCTTCACTGGCGGATTTCCGGCGGGTGCCGGTCGGCCTTCAGCCTGCCGGCGTTCCCGTCTCATGGGCTCAGGAACCGGGAACCGTCAGGCGCGCGCCCCGCGGCGCACCGGCGTCGGCCTTCACCGACTTCCCGCCTGAATCGCCGGAACGCGTCAGCGCTCGACCCTCGGCTCGGGTACGACCCGTCGTCGTCTGATCGCCTCCGGCTGGTCGAGAAGCTCATTGGTTCCATCCGCTCCTGCCGACACTCGGGGTACGCTTTCGTCTCTGATGCTCATGACGTCCGGCCTCGTCGAGCGACTCGCGCGAACGCCCCGCACACTGTTCTGCGTGGATGGCGTCGGCGCCCTTGTCACGGCGGCGCTCGTTGGCGTCGTGTTGCCGACGCTCGGCGAGCACATTGGTACGCTGCGGCCTGTGCTCCGGGCTCTTGCCCTGGCGGCCGCGGTCTTTGCGGCGTACTCGTTGACGTGCGCGGCGACCGCACCGAAACGCTGGCCACGCTACCTCCGGGCCATCGCCGTGGCCAACACCTGGTATTGCCTGGTCACCGCCGCGGTCCTGATCCGCTTCAGCGCAACGCTGCACGTGCTGGACTGGCTCTACTTCGTTGGTGAAATCGTCGTGATAGGGGCGCTGGTGACGCTGGAACTACGCGTGGCACGGGCGGCTACAACGCAGGCCTCGACGATTGCTGCACAGGCTGTGTGCCTGCCGCTGCCTTCTCACGAGTGAAGACCGCCCGAGAAGATCGCATCGGCTGAGCTGTGGCGGCTGATGTGGCACAGCACATGCGTAAATTCAGTCAGCTCCCGCCGGCTCACGTCGGCTGAGAAACGCTATGGCTGAGGCTCCGGCATCGACAGGCATCGCAGGTCTCGACCAACTCCTCGGCGGCGGACTCCCCACGCGCCGCATGCACCTCATCGAAGGCGTGCCCGGGACGGGCAAGACGACGCTGGCCCTCCAGTTTCTGCTGGCAGCACGGGCGAGAGGCGAACGCACGCTCTACGTGACGCTCTCCGAAACAGCCGAAGAGCTCGCCGGCGTGGCCGAGTCGCACGGCTGGACGCTCGACGGGATCGAGATCCAGCAGCTCGCTCCCGCGTCCAATCGTGCGGCCGAGGAGTACACGCTCTACCACCCGGCGGAGGTCGAGCTCGCCAACCTGACGCAGGCCGTGCTCGAACGCGCGGAACGCGTGCAGGCCACGAGCGTCGTGCTGGATTCGCTCTCGGAGCTGAGGCTCCTGGCCAGCGACCCGCTCCGCTACAGGCGGCAGGTGCTCGGCCTCAAGGAGTTCTTCGCCACGCGCGGCGCGACGGTGCTGATCCTCGACGACCATGCGGTCGGCGTTGACGACCTGCAGCTGCGCAGCATCGCTCACGGCGTCGTGTCGCTCGAGCACCTGCCGTTCGAGTACGGTCGCGCACGCAGGCAGCTGCGGGTCGTCAAGATGCGCGGCACGGCAGTCACCGAAGGGTTTCACGACTTCGTGATCCGGCGAGGCGGCCTGACCGTCTTCCCCCAACTGATGGCGCAGCCGCAGCCCGGCGGCGTATCGCGCGAGCCGCTCCGCAGCGGATCCGCCCAGCTCGACGCACTCATCGGCGGCGGACTCACCTGGGGGACAACGACGCTGTTCGTCGGTCCGGCGGGTGTGGGCAAGTCGACGGTCGCCGCCCAGTACCTGTGCGGTGCGGCCAACCCCAGGGCGAAGGCCGTGACCTTCCTGTTCGACGAACGGCTTCGCACGTTCATGGAGCGGTGTGACGCCCTCGGCATGCACGCGACCGAACGTGTCGCGTCGGGGCACCTGATACCGGTGCAGATCGATCCGGGCGTCACCTCGCCTGGCGAGTTCGCACACCGCGTGAGGCGCCTCGTCGATGAGGAAGGGGTACGGCTGATCGGCATCGATACCCTGAATGGTTACTTGCACGCCATCCCGACCACGGACGCCCCGATCGTGCGCATGCACGAGCTGCTGTCGTTCCTGAACGAGCGGGGCGTGGCGACGCTGATTACCCTCGCGCAGCACGGCACGATCGGCACGATGATGCCCACGCCGGTCGATCTCACCTATTTTGCCGATGCGATCGTGCTGTTCCGGTTCTTCGAGCAGAGCGGCCGGATCTGCCGGGCGATCTCGGTCGTCAAGAAGCGAACGGGCGCACACGAGACATCCATCCGGGAACTGTCGATTGGGCCCGCGCAGGTTCGCGTGGGCGAACCGCTGACGGCGTTTCACGGCATCCTGACCGGCGTGCCGCAGTCCACCGGCTCGCCTCGCGCAGTGCCTCCCGATGACGAGTCCCGTTGACCCGACCGCCGTCGGCACTGGGGTGCTCGTGTTCGCGCCGGTCGGCCGCGACGCGCAGTTGACGCAGGCGTTCCTCGAACGCGCCGCGATCCGGAACGTAATCTGCTCATCCCTTTCGGACCTGTGCGACATCTTCGAGCAGCGCGGCGGAGAGGCGCTGCTGCTGACCGAGGAGGCGCTCGACGATCCGGCATTCCCGAGGTTCGTGGCGCTGCTCGACGCACAGGAGTCCTGGTCTGATGTGCCGGTCCTGCTCTTCGCCGGCCATTCGGGGAGCGACCTGACGCGGCGAACCATCCGGGCCATCGAGTCGCTTCGCAACGTGACGCTGTTCGAGCGCCCCATCCGCCTGGCGGCCGCGCTGTCCGCGATCCGCGCGGCGCTGCGCGCGCGGGGCCGCCAGTACGACGTACGCGACCTGCTCGTTGAACTGCGCGAGGCGCGGGCCGGGGCCGAAGCGGCGAACCGCCTGAAGGACGAATTCCTCGCGACGCTGTCGCACGAACTGCGCACGCCGCTGAACGCGATCCTCGGCTGGACGTCCATGCTGACGCGCGGCCAGGTGGAACCGGAACGGCTGCCCCGCGTGTTCGAGGCGCTCGATCGGAACGCCCGCTCGCAGGCGCAGCTGATTGCGGACGTGCTCGACGTGTCCCGGATCATCTCGGGCAAGCTCGATCTGCAGGTGCAGACCCTCGACCTGGATGACCTCGTGGCTCAGGCCACCGAGTCGGTCCGCATGGCCGTCGCGGACAAGGGCATCGAACTGACGATCGACCGCAACCCTGGGTGCATCGTGCGCGGGGATGCAGGCCGGCTGCAGCAGGTCGTCTGGAACCTGCTGAGCAACGCCCTGAAGTTCACCGACGCGGGCGGTTCGATCCGGGTCGGCGTGACACGGGACTCGCACGACGTGGTGGTGTCGGTCGCCGACACCGGCGTGGGCATTCCGGCCCAGTTCCTGCCACAGGTGTTCGATCGCTTCCGGCAGGCCGATCAGACCAGCACACGGGTACATGGTGGCCTGGGCCTCGGCCTTTCCATCGTCAGGCACCTCGTCGACCTGCATGGAGGCACGGTGTCGGCGGCCAGCGCCGGGCCCGGGCAGGGTGCCTGCTTCGTGGTGCGCCTTCCGGCCGATGCAGCAGAGGCGCCGCTCGCCGCGGCGACGAGCGAGCCGCCCGTGGAAGTCGACGTGCGGCTCGCTGGCACCACGGTGCTCGTGGTGGACGATGATGCGTCGACGCGGGAGATGGTGGCGGCCGCGCTGGAGCGCGGTGGTGCGCGCGCAATTCTCGCAGAATCTGCCGACGAGGGATGGACGAGGCTGCACGCGGAGGCACCCGCCGTCCTCATCGCCGACATCGCGATGCCGGTCGAAGACGGCCTGTCGTTCATGCGGCGAGTCCGGCACGATGCAACGGTCGGCCGCGACCTGCCGGCGATCGCGCTGTCGGCCTTTGCAGACCCGCGCTCCGAAGCCGCGGCCCGCGCGGCCGGGTTCACGGCCTTCCTGGCGAAGCCGGCGCCGCCGCCGACGCTCTTGGCCTTGATCGATCGCCTGCTGCGTGCGCGCAGGCCGGCGGCGCCGATCGACGCGACCGTGCCGTGAAAGGCAGGCACGCCTTCGGGGGCGTGCCTGCGGGCAGGGTGCCTACTTCGCCGGCATCGCCAGCATCGTCATCGACTCGATGGTGAGGACGCCGTTCGCGATCGTGCCGTTCACCTTCACGCGGTGCCCCGCATGCGCGTCGAGCTTCGCCTTCGACGCCGGACTGACTTTGAGGATCTTGTTGTCCTCGGTGAGGAACACGAGCGCCGACCCGTCCTTCGCGCACTGCTTGACGCAGGTTTCGAACGCGTCGGGCTTGATCCACTCCATTGCGGTCGCCGCCCTGGCGCTCTTCGTGGCGCACGCCTCGTCCGAAACGTAGCCGGTAATCTCCGCAGCGAACAGGTTCGAACCCGCCATCGCCAGCATCGCTGCCGCACAGAACAGTCGCTTCATCCGCTCCTCCAGTGTCCGCTCATCATACCGGGGGCGTCCGGGCGGCGCCAGACAGGCAGCGCCAGACACACCGGGGTGTCGCGGTACGGCACGAAGGTCTGCGCCGGCTGGCCGCGGCCCGACAGCCGATTCATTCAACGACAACAGCCGCGGCGTTCAATCCAGGCTGCCGGCCAGGGTGCGAGACTCCGTTTCGTGGTTGACAAGACGTCAACACCGACAAGGAGCCTGTCATGACCATTCGATCGAATGCCGGTGGACACCAGATCTGCGACGGCCGCACGTGCACCTGCGACCAGCCCGACACCATCGGTCGGCGCGATGGATGCGGGTGCGGCACGAACTGCACGTGCACCACTCAGACCTGCGGCGGCGGCACACGTGGAACGGTGGCCGCGATGGTCGTGCGAGCGGTAACGGTGATGGCAGTGGCCGGGCTCGCGCTGGGCATCGCTTCTCCGGCTCGCGCCCAGTCCGATGCCTGCGGAACCGCGACGCTGATGAACGTCGAGATCGTCGCCGAGCGAATCCCCCAGTCGACGATCACGTCCGTGCGCAGGCCGCCGGCCGACGGGAAGCGGGCCGGCGAGCGCCGGGTGGACGCGTACACGACACCTTCGGAGAGACAGACCAGAACCTACCGGGTGACGGTGCGCCTTGGCGACATGGTGTACACCGGCCAGTCCTCGGGCGACTGGTTCTGGGAGTTCGACCCGACGAGGCTCGTGATCAACGACGCGATACACGTGTGCGTCGCCGCGGACAGACTGCGGCTCCGCCGGCCCGATGGGAAGGACTACAAGGTGAAGATCGTTCGCGTGGTTCGCGAGTCGGCTGTTCCGGCCGAACCGGAGCGCGCCAGGTGAGCTCATGCCCAGCGCTGCGGGCTGGGTGCCTCGACGACGGGATACAATCGACCGTCATGTGCTCCGTGAGTCTGGGGCGATATCTCCTCTCCATCCGACCTGACCCATGAACCACGAAGAAGCCGGACGGTACTGGAACGAGAACGCCGACGCGTGGACCGCGCTGGCCAGAGGTGGCTATGACGTCTACCGGGACTTCCTGAATACGCCAGCCTTCTTCGAACTCCTGCCCGATGTACGTGGCCTGACGGGCCTGGACGTGGGCTGCGGTGAGGGTCACAATACACGACTCCTCGCCGACCGGGGCGCCCGCGTCAGCGCGGTCGACGTGTCGGAAGCCTTCATCGCGTACGCCAGGCAGGAAGAGGCGCGCGCGCCGCGTCACATCGACTACCGCGTGGCGAGCGCCGTGGCCCTTCCGTTCGGTGACGCGACGTTCGACTTCGTGGCCGCGTTCATGAGCCTCATGGACATCCCGGAAACCGCGCAGGTGCTGGCCGATGCGCACCGGGTCTTGAAGCCGGGGGGCTTTCTCCAGTTCTCGATCGAGCATCCGTGCTTTGCCACCCCCCATTGTCGGAACCTCCGCACGCCGGACGGCAGGAGCTATGCCATCGAAGTGGGAGGGTACTTCCGGCGCCTGCACGGCGAGGTCGCAGAATGGACCTTTGGCGCCGCCCCTCCTGAGATGCGGAACACGCGGCGGCTGTTCAGGACGCCGAAGTTCACCCGGCCAGTCAGCGAGTGGCTGAACCTCCTGCTGGACGCAGGCTTCGTCATCGAGCGGCTCGGAGAGCCGTGCCCGGACGATGAGACCGTTCGGGAGTGCCCGGCGGTGCAGGACGCGCAGGTCGTGGCGTACTTCCTCCACGTCCGGGTGCGGAAGCCGGGGCGCAGTACGGGCTGAGGCGCGCGGTGGAGCGCCTCGGGCCCGCTCGGCGGTGCCGGGTGTGCGCTATCGTACGGACGCAGGAGGCCCTCATGGCTGCGAATCGGGAGAGCCGCGTGGTGGCCGCGCTGCTGGTCGTGCAACTGGCGGGCTTCATCGTGCCGTTCGTCCTGCTGCTGCCCCTGGGCCGCGACTTCCTGACGACCTCGGCACCAGCGGCGGGAGCGATCCGCACGGCAGTCCTCGCGCTCTTTGCGAACGGCGGCCTGACGATCGGCCTGTCGCTGCTGGTCCTGCGGGTCGTACGGCGCGGCGATGAGACGGGCGCGCTGTGGCTCGCCCTGGCCGCCGTCCTCATGTGCGTCCTGCAGGCCGTGGACAACGCCTGCATCCTGTCGATGCTCACCCTCAGTCGTGAGTTCGCCCACGCAACCGCTCCTCACGAGACGCTCCGCGTCGCCGGAGAGGCGATCCGGGCGTTCCGGCAGTGGACGCACACGATAGCGATCCTCGCCATCGATGTGTGGATCACGTCCCTGTACGTGCTTCTGCATCGCCGACGTGCCGTGCCGCGCGCCCTGACGGCGTTCGGCCTCATCACCGTGGGGATGCATGCGGCCGGGATTCCCCTCCGGAGTGTCCTGGGGTACGAACCGCTCGCCACACTGGGCATGCCGATGGCGCTGAGCCACCTCAGTCTGGCCGCGTGGCTGTTCACCAGGGGGGTGCCAGGTCGCCCTCGCGCATGATCGCTGCCCTGTAGCTGCCCGCTTCGCTGGCGGCAGCCGCACTCACGTCAGAGACTCATGACGGCAGGGCACACGCGGGACACGTCCGGCCAGGCGGTAGGCTTCGCTCGCCGCCGGCGGCTGCCGGTTGTCGCGCGAGGCCAGACACGATGCCGACGTGCCCCATGTCCCGTTGCACTATCGGTTCGAACGTGCCGCCTCTTCGTGCGCCCAAGCGGCGTTCGCGGCCTCAGTGCCGGCCTCGGCGGCCGTTGCCGCCTCGCGCTCGCAGTGCGCCGCCTCTCCGAAGAGCTTCCAGATGCGGTAGTAGCGCGCAAGTCGCCCGTGTTCCTTGGCGTCCGCGGAGGCGCGCGCCTGCGCCGCGCGGAAGGTGGCAGCGACCGCCAGATGGTCGTCGGGATCCGCCAATGAGGGGGGCTCCGTCGCCACGGTGACGGGCGCCGTGCTCACCGCCTTGCCGGGTGCGTGTGCCATGCGCTGATGCCGCATCGCCGCGCTCGCTGCCGCATCCGCCCCATCGCGGGCCAGCGCGGCCAGCCGCTCACAATGCGCGGCATCGGTCCGCGCCTTGATCCCGGTGTAGTAAAGCGCCAGACGACCATGTTCGGCCGCCTGCCGGGTGTAGGCCGCCTGCAGCTCGCTGAAATGGCGTCCGAGCGCTGCGTGGTCGGCGGGCTTCTCCGCAGTCGCGGCGAGCCGCTGCAGGTCGGCGTCTGTCGGTGCAGGGGCACCTGTGTAGAGCAGTGGCGACGCGGCCGCGGCTCCGGGATCTCTCATCCCGGTGGACATGTGCTGATGGTCCGTGGCCAGCTGGCGCAGCTGACTCGCCAAGTCGCGATCGATGCGCGCCAGGGTACGGCAATGCGCCGCCATGTCGGTGCCGAGCTTGGCGACCGGGTTGCGTGCATAGCTCGAGGCCATCCGTTCGTGCTCGACCGCTGCGGCGACATAGCGGTCAGCGAGCGTGCGGAAGTGGTCGCTGACCCGCTGATGATCAGCGGGCACGGCGCTGGCGACGAGCCGCTCGAGTTGCAGGGTATCGAGGATGCCGGGCGCTGTCTGCGCCGAGGCAGCGACAGTCAGGGTCCTGAGCGTCAACGCAGTCAAGGTCGCCAGACGTGGGCAGATTGTAGACATGACACACTCCGTTTGCCTCGGCTCGTGCCGTGAGTCGAAGCCAGCTTCGAGAACCGTAGGGCCGAGTCTTTGGGGAACCCAAGGACGCGTGGCTAGATTCGAAGCACGGTTCGCAGGGGCGTGTGAATACGACCGAGGGCGTCTGGGCCGCTCGCAATTGTGACGACCCAGACAGGCGGCGGATTGTCGGGCACGGCGGGGAGCAGGGCACGCGGGCTGCCGGCCGGCTTGGCGAAGCGCTCGTGGAGGCTCGGGCTGTCCACGCTGGCGCCACAGGGTGCCCCGGCGCCGATGGCGACGTCGAGCGCACCGGCATGCCGACAGGGGGTCTGCTCGGTGGCCTGGTTCGCGCACCACGCGTCGCACCACGCCTGGGTGTTCGGCAGTGCCGCGACGAGCGTGAGTGCAACCGCGAGAATGCGAAGCACCGGGACCTTCCGGACGCCCTGCAGAGCAAAGGTCGCTCCAGTCGCCGTGCCCGCCGATCCCCAATGAATGGGCCGCCCGTTCTGCGAGGCAGGGAGGCAGTGCGGACATCCCGACACCGGCAACGAAAAACCCGCACCCGGGGCGCCTGCGCGCCGGCTGAGTGGGTGGACGCCGCCTGCTGCGGTGGGGCCCGGTGCGGCTATCGCTCCGGTGCGTCCAGGCGCGGCCAGTGCCCGATGGGGATACGGTCCAGGATCTCCACGCCACCGCGGCCGTCCGGCCGGAGAATCACCGACTCGCCGTCCGCCACGGAGCCGCCCCACTCCGGAAACGCGCGCGCGAGGTTCGGTTGGTGCGTCACCACCAGGATGTTGCCGGACGCGGGGCGCTCGGCAACCTTCGTCCGCAGCCACGCGGCCTGTGAAGCGGCGACGCCCTGCATACTCTGACCGTTGTCGCCGCGAGAGCCTCAACAGCCTCGACGGGCGCCAGTCCGGTCGCACGGACGGTTTCGCGTGCACGGTACGTCGGACTCGACAGCACCCGTGCGATCGGAATCCGGAGCCGTCGCAGAGCGTCGCCCATCGCCGCCGCACCGTCGCGGCCTTCGCGATCCAGCTGCCGTTCGAGGCCCACATTGTCTGGCTGCGCGGTTTCGGCGGTCGGCGGCGTGCGTGGTGAACTCGCATGCCGCATGACGATCACCAGTCCGCCCCTGGTCAGAGCGGCCAGCGCACTCGCGTGTGGCCATGCCGGCTGCTGCGCCGACACCGGCGGCGAAAGCGAGAACACCATCGCTGCCAGAGTCCATGTCAGAACGGTTCGCATCGCCGCGCTCGACGCGCTATGCGGCGGGTTTGGCCGCACGCGGCGTCACGGCGGTTCCGGGCCTGAGTTCGTCGGTGCCACGGCCCGCAACCTGGTCGCCCGGCTTCAGGCTGCCGAAGACTTCGACGAGTGCTCCTGCCGTCAGACCGGTCGTGACATCCACCCATTCCGTCCTGCCTTCGCGAATCCGCACGACGAACGTCCGGTCGGTGGTGGAGGCGACGCTCGCTGTCGGCACAAACATCGAAGGCGCCGCGCGGCGCAGCGGCCAGCGAACCTGACAGAACGTGCCAGGCGTGAGCCGACCATCGGCGTTGTCGACGTCCAGTTCCACGGCCATCGTTCGAGTCGTGACGTCGACCGCACCGGCGATGCGCGCGATCGTGCCGGTGAACGTCGCACCGGGAAAGGCGCTGACCGTGAACGGGACCGAGACGCCAGCAGACACCGCGGCGATGTAGGCCTCCGGCACCGGCGCCACCAGGCGCAGCCGGCGCTGGTCGACGATCTGCAGCATCGGCGCGGTGTCACCGGACCCCGGTCCCACCAGTGCGCCAGGATGCACGTGGCGTTCGGTGATCACGCCGGCGAACGGCGCCGTGACGTGCAGGTAGCGTTCGAGTTCCTGCACGGCCTTCGCCGCTTGCCGCGCCGCTTCCACCTGCTGTTCAGCGGCGACCACCTGGTTCAGGCTTGCCTCGGCCGACTTCTCGGCGACTGCGACGTCGATGCCGGCCACGACCCCGGGCGTGGCCGACGCCGTCTTCAGCCGTGCGAATGTCGCCTGGTCGGCATCGGCTTTCGCGCGCGTGGCGGCGAGCTGTGCGGTGGCGGCCTGGAGCTTCGACTGCGCCTCCGCCCGCCGCGCCACGATCTCCGGGGCGTCGAGCGTGGCGAGCAGATCGCCGCGTCGCACCACCGAGCCGCGGTCGACGGCCACCGACCTGACGAAGCCGGCGACGCGCGCATGCAGCGCCACAGACTCGAACGCCACGAGCTCGCCCGGCAGCGAGAGCTGGACGTCGAGCGGCTGTTCGACGACACGGGCGATGTGGATGGCGACCGGCTCGGAGGGAGCACCGGGCTGGCTCGCCGTGGTTGCCGGCGTCGCGGGTGCCGGCCCGGGTGAACAGCCGCCGACCACCACCGCCATCGAGACGGCCAGGGGCGGAAACGCCCGCCGCCTCTGGGAACGAAGGAACGTCATCATCATGCGTTCAGCCTGAAGTGAGTGCTGCCCGGGTCGTCTGGATCGAGAGAGGCCCCGCTCGTGACGGCCCGCCCCTGTGCGAGGGCGTAGACCGAGGGCAGGATGAGCAGCGTGGCGAGCGTGGCGAAGGCGAGGCCCCCGATGACCGCGCGTCCAAGCGGCGCCGTGGCTTCGGACCCTGCACCGAGCGCCAGCGCCATGGGCACCATGCCGGCGATCATCGCGGCGCTGGTCATCAGGACGGGGCGCATGCGCGACCGCGCGGCGTCGATGCCGGCCTCGACTGCCGAGGCGCCCGCGCGCCGTCCCTGCTCCGCGAAGGTGACCAGCAGAATCGCATTGGCAACGGCCACGCCGATGGCCATGATGGCGCCCATGAACGACTGCACGTTCAGCGTCGTTCCTGTGAGCCACAGCATCATGGCTACGCCGGCCAGTACCGCCGGCACGGTCGAGACAACCGCGATGGCCAGGCGCACGGACTGGAAGTTCGCGGCCAGCAGCAGGAAGATCACGACGACCGCCACGGCGACGCCGGCCGTGATGTTGCGGAACGTCTCGTCCATGGCGCCGACCTGGCCGCGCAGGGTCACGGTGGCGCCTCGAGGCGGCGCACCGGCCCGGGCGATAGCATCCTGCACGCGCGTCCGCACGCGACCGAAATCCTCGCCCGCGATGCTGGCCGTGAGAGTCACCATCCGCTGCCCGTTCACACGGTCGTACTCGCCGACGATCGTCGCGTCTTCGATCCGCGCCACCTCGCCGAGCAGCGGCTTGGCTTCGCCGCCGCCCCGCACGGGCACCACCCGCAGGTCATCGAGCGTCTGCATGCGCGGCTGCGGCACCTGCACCTGCACCTGGAAGGCGATGCCGGTGCGCGGGTCGGCCCAGTAGTTGGGCGCGACGAAGCGGCTCGACGACGTGGCGGCCGCATAAGACCGGCCGACGTCGTCGACGGTGACGCCGAGCTGTCCAGCCATGCGTCGGTTCACGTTCACCTGGATGGCCGGATACTCGAGGGCCTGGCCGTATTGCAGGTCGCGCAGTGACGGCACCTTCGCAAGTTCCTCACGTACCTTCGCGGCGAACGTGCGTGTGGCGGCGAAGTCTGGCCCCATGACGGCCACCTCCACGGGCGTCTGCGTGCCGAAGTTCATGAGGCGACTGACGATGTCGCCGGGCTCGAACGAGAACGACGCGTCGGGGAATTTCTCGCGGAACCGCTGCCGCAGGGCTTCCTGGAAGGACTCAAGGCGCAGACCCGCGGCGGGGCGCAGCGCCACCTGGAGTACGCCTTCATGCGAGCCGCCAGTCCACAGGAAGATGGTGTTGATCGGATACGACGACGGCTGCACGCCCACATACCCGAGCGTGATGTCGACGTTGCCAGGGCCCGCCGCCGCGGAGATTTCGTCGAGCACGGCGCGGCCGAGCTGTTCGGTGACTTCGAATTTCGTGCCGGCCGGCGCCCGGAACCGCAGCTGGACGAGCGACGTGCCGCTCGGCGGGAAGATCTCGCGGCCGAGCATCGGCCCGACGAGCACCACGACAGCGATGGCGCCCACCAGATAGCCGCCCACCACCGCCAGGCGCTGTGAGGAGAGACGGGCGAGCAGCGTGCCGAGGCGTGTCCGCAGCCGGTCGACCCAGTCGGTGCCGCCGGGCGTATCCGAGTGGCTGCGTCCCAGCATCCACACGCCGAGCACCGGCACCAAGGAGCTCGACAGCAGGTACGACGCGATCATCGCGAAACCGACCGCGAGCGACAACGGGACGAACAGCGACCGCGACACGCCAGTCATGAAGAACGACGGGACGAACACCGCCACCACGGACAACATCGCGAGTAGCCGCGGGACCACAACTTCCGCGCTGGCGTCGAGCACCGCTCGCGCCACCGGGGTCCCCCGCGACAGGTGCGTGTGGATGTTCTCGATGGCCACGGTCGCTTCATCCACGAGGATGCCGACGGCGAGCGCCAGGCCGCCGAGTGTCATGATGTTGATCGTGTGGCCGGCGCCCCAGAGCGCGACCACGGCCGTCAGCAGCGCGAAGGGAATCGTCGTGACCACGATGGCCGCGCTGCGCCAGTCGCGCAGGAACAGCAGCACCATCAAGCCGGTGAGCACGGCGCCGAGCGCACCCTCCACCAGGACTGATTGCAGGGCCGCCGAGACGCTGGTCGACTGGTCGAGCTCGTACGACACCTCGATGTCCTCGGGCACGAGCGCCTGAAAGCGTCCGAGGTTGCTGCGCACATCCTGGACGACGCTGAGAGTCGAGGCGTCGGGCCGCTTTGTCACCGGGATGTAGACGGCGCGGCGCCCGTCGACAAGCGCATACGCGGTAGGGATGTCGGTGCTGTCAGCGACGGACGCGACGTCGCGTATCGACACCGGCGTACCCGCTCCCGTCCTGATCGGCAGTTCGAGCAGGTCGTTGATCGAGGTGACGACCGAATTGATCGGCGAGATGCGGGTCTCGTCGCCGACGTTCACGCTGCCCGACGGCATGATGACGTTGCCCGTGGTCACTGCGTCGACGACGTGATCGGGCGACAGGCCGTGCGCGCGCAGCCGGTCGGGATCGACCCGGATCACGATGGTGCGCTGGCTGCCGCCGAAGGGCGGCGGCGAGGTGAGACCCGGCAGCGTGGCGAACTGCGGCCGCACCCGGTTGAGCGCCAGATCCTGGATTTCCCCAAGACTCCGGGTCTCGCTCTTGAAGACGAGGTAGCCCACTGGCACCGTGCCGGCGTCGAAGCGCATGACAAAGGCGCCGACGGTTCCGGGCGGCATGAAGGCACGCGCGCGGTTCACGTAGCCGATGGTTTGCGCCATCGCCTCGGCCATGTCGGTGCCGGCGTGGAACGTGAGCTTGAGGAGCGACGTGTTCTGAATCGACTTCGACTCGACGCTCTCGATCCCGTTGATATAGAGGAAGTGGTACTCGTAGTAGTACGTGATGAACCCCTCCATCTGCGCCGGGCTCATGCCGCCGTACGGCTGTGCCACGTAGATGACGGGCAGATCGAGGTCGGGGAAGATGTCGGCGCGCATGCGCGTGGTCGCGAACGCCGAAGTGAGCGCGATCGCGACCACGGCGACGAGCACCGTGATGGGGCGGCGCAGGGCCGCGCGAATGAGCCACATGGTGAGGGCTACTCCCTGCCGCGCACGAGTGCGATGAAGGCGTCCATCGTGTCGAACGCCACGGCGCGACCGAGCAGCGCACGCCAGACATCCACGCGGGCCGCCGCGTCCTGGAACTCGGCGTCGGTCAGCAGCGCCTGGCTGTCGGCTACTTCGACGATGCTTGTGAGGCCGGCTTCGAAGCGGGCCCGGGCCTGCGCTTCGCTGGTGCGAGCCGCCGCGAGTTGCACGGGCGTGTTCCGCGCGATCGCCCGCGCCGCGTCCGCAGTCGCGTCAGCCGCACGTTGTTCCGCGGTGAGGATGACGCGCTGCTCGTCGAGGCGCGCCTGCTCGGCGCGCGTCGTGGCAGCCGCCGCCTCCCGTCGGGCCCGGATGCCGACCACATCGAAGAGATTGGGAAACACGACCTGCATGCCAGCCGTCCAGTTCACCCGGTCCAGCCACACGCCGTTCGTGCCGCCGAGAAGACGACCGTCCGGGCCGGCACCGCTGCCGCGCGCGAACGCGCTGCCTTGCAGGAGGAACCGCGGCCGGAACGACGCGGAGAGCACGGCATCGCGTGACTCCGCGAGGTCCACCGCCGCCTGCTGCCCGTGCAGCAGCGTGTGGGGGGCGACGGCGCCAGCGCTCGCCGTCTCGGCGGGAAGGCGGCTGAGGAGTGACTGGCTGTCTGCCAGCGTAGCCGTCGTGTCAGTGCCGAGTGCACGGCTGAGGATCGCCTCGGCTATGACCACGGCCTGCCTGGTTCGGATGAGGCGAGTGTGTGCCGCGGCCCGTTCCGCCTCGGCGCGCGCCGCTTCGGCCCCCGCGCGCAACTGCGCGTCAGCCAGCGCGCGGGCGGTGTGCGCCAGGGTGTCACGTCGCGTCAGGTCGGCCTCGGCTGCCGTCAATGCCTGGCGGGCTGCCATCACGCTCAGATACGCGGAGCCGACCGCCTGTTGCACCTGCAGGCGGGTCAGTGCCTGCCCGGCGCGAGCGCGGGCGACGGCCACCTCGGCCTCGCGCACCGACGCGGCGCGCAGCCCGAGGTCGAACGGCTCCCAGGAGAGCAAGGCGCCCGCCGCGCTGCCCCAGACCGAGCTGGCGGACGTCGTCGCGAGCGGCGGGCCCGAAATGGACGGCACGACCGACTGCGGCAGCAGCGGTCCCGTGATGTTGTTCACCGTGCCGCGATTCGACTGCCACACCGTGTCGAGCCGAGGAAGATACGCCGTGCGCGCCACCGCCACGTGTGCGGTCGCGGCCGTAGTCTCCTCGATTGCGACGCGGAGACTCGGGTAGTGGTCAGCGGCGTAGCGAAGCGCCTCGTCGAGCGTGAGGGGTGATGGGGGGGCCACGTCCTGGTGCTGAGCGGTGGCCGTGGATGCCGCCACGACGAGCCACAACGCGGCGTAGAGCAGGTGAGCCGGACCGACTCGAAGAGAGGCGGGCCGCCTGACGGGACGGGACGACGTGGAGGGGACCATAACGGACACCGTAAATGGTAGCCGATATCGGTAACCGTGTTATGGCCGGCGCCCAGGACCACCCGGTCAGGCGTCGGATGTTTTCGGACGTCGTGTGCGGCTGCGGGGCTTGGGCGACGCCGGGCCGGGTGGCGCCGACCTGCGGGTGGCGTGTCGTGCCTGCGCGTTCGATTCGCCGACCACCTCGTGGTGCAGCTCTGAGACTGCGTCGCGCAGCACCCTGAGCACTGCGGCGCCTCGGGCCGTGAGGTGGTAGTACCGTCGGCCCCGAAGGCCCGCCGCCGGATCGGCTTCGCATCGGAGCCACCCATTGCGCTCCATCCGCTTCAGAAGCGGATACAGCGTGCCCGGGCTGACCGCGTGACCGTGCCGGCGGAGCTCTTCCAGGATCCACTGGCCCACGACCGGCTCCTCGGCCGCGTGGTGAAGGATGTGCACCTTCCAGAAGCCCAGGAGCACCTCTCGCGTCACGGCCTTGTGATCGACGATCGACACGGCCCCATTCTAGAGGTTTCGCGGCCCCCTCGACGTGCCAAGCTCGTGTTCGGTCCCGTTTCCGTCCCCGGACGGGGGCGGGTCGCCCTGCCAACCGGTCTCTTGGCGATTCGCCCGGGTTCCTGTAGGCTTCCGCTTCGTCCAGGGATATCGCGATGGCTCCGGGTCTGCGCTGCGCCGCCGGGACGTCGACGTGCCGGGCTGCGACGTGGGGACCCCCATGAACAGGAAGGATGGAGTCCAATGGTTCGCTGCCGTTTCTCGGTGGGCGTTGCCGTGCTATCCGCCGTTCTCCTCGGTGTCGCGCACGAGGCATCCGCACAGAGCGCGTTTGCTGGTGTCGTGCGCGACGAGTCCGGGGGGGTGCTGCCGGGTGTGACGGTTGAAGCGTCGAGCCCGGTACTCATCGAAAAAGTCCGCTCGGCCATTACCGACGACCAGGGTCGGTATCAGATTCCCGACCTCCGTCCCGGCACCTACACGCTGGTCTTCACCCTCGGAGGGTTCAGCACCCTGCGCCGGGAGGGACTCGAACTGCCTTCGAACTTCACGATGTCCATCAACGGCGACATGAAGGTGGGCGCCCTGGAGGAGAGCCTCACCGTCACGGGCGCGGCGCCGGTCGTGGATGTGCAGAACGTCCAGCGCGCGCAGGTGCTCAACCGCGAGATGCTCGACTCCGTGCCGACGGCCCGCAACTATTCGGGCCTGGCGGCGCTGATGCCGGGGGTCCGGATGAGCAACACGGACGTCGGCGGTAACCAGCAGGCCGAGCAGATCTACATGACGGTGAACGGTTCACGGCAGACGGACGTGACGCTGCAGGTGGACAGCCTGAAGATGAACAGCCTGATGTCGGACGGGCAGGTCCAGGCCTACTTCAGCGACGCGGCGCAGTCCGAGGTCACCTACCAGACGAGCGGCATCTCCGCCGAGGTCTCTGGTGGCGGCGTGCGCATCAACTTCATCCCGCGCGATGGCGGCAATACCTTCAGCGGGTCGGCGTTCGTCGGCGGCACCTCGGAAGGCATGGTGTCGGAGAACCTCACCGACAGCCTTCGCAACCGCGGCCTGCAGCGGGGCAGCTCGGTGTCGCACATCTCGGATGTGAACTTCGGCATCGGGGGCCCGATCGTGCGCGACAAGCTGTGGTTCTTCGCCAGCTACCGCAAGATCCGGACTGATTCCATCATCGCCGCGGGCTACTGGGCCGATGGGCGCCCCGATCCCACGCAGGAAGAGCAGCAGGTGCAGAACCAGATGGTGCGCCTGACGTGGCAGATCAACCAGAAGCACAAGCTGGCGGCGTATCACGACCGCTATCCGAAGTTCAAGGTGCACGAACTGGTCACCGGGTGGATCCCGGAGTGGGAGACCGCGTCCGGGCGTCGCGATCAGGACCAGGCCCTCTACTACACCGGCCAGGTGAAGTGGACCTCGGCCTTCAGCAACCGGCTGCTGTTCGAAGCCGGGTATTCCACCAACGTCGAGTACTTCACGGGCAAGTATCAGCCGGGGATTCAGAAGGAGCGCGGCACGCCCGCGTGGTTCACGCAGACCGGCAAGGAGGACGTCATCACGCTGCGGATGTGGGACGGACGCCGGACCCCCGCGCAGGGTATCGATCCCAAGGCGAACAACGTCACGGCCACCCTGTCGTACGTGACCGGGAGCCATGCCCTCAAGGCCGGCATGCAGTGGGGGTTCGGGGACTACGTGCTCGAGTACGACATCAACGGCGATCTCGTGCAGATCTACCGCAACGGTGCGCCGGATGCCGTGCGCGTGTACAACACGCCGATTCGGGCGAACGAATTCCTCAACCGTGACCTCGGCATGTACGTGCAGGACCAGTGGACATTGAAGCGGGTGACCATCAACGCCGGCCTGCGCTTCGAGTCCTTCAACGCCCGCATCAAGAGCCAGCTCTCGAACCCGGGCCGGTTCGCACCGGAGCGGACGTTCCCGGAGACGCCAAACCTGCCGAACTGGTTCGATGTGGCGCCCCGCCTTGGTGTCTCGTACGACGTGTTCGGCAACGCCCGAACCGCCATCAAGGGTTCAGTCGGCCGCTACATGGCCGGTCAGGCGCTCGGGTTCCCGCAGCGGTACAACCCGCTGCAGCTCGCGAGCGACACGCGAACCTGGCGCGACCTGAATGGCGACAACGTCGCCCAGGACAACGAAATCGGTCCGAGCAACAACGCGGCGTTCGGGCTGCCGGTGGTCACCAGACGGCCCGACCCGGACATCCAGCGCGAGTACGACATCGAGTACACAGCGCAGCTTCAGCACCAGGTGCTCAACGGCCTGTCGGTCAATGCCGGGTACTTCCGCCGCACGCGGCACGACCAGGTGCTGACGAACTACACCGGGATCACCGACGCCGACTTCACGGTCGTCAACGTGGTGAGCCCGCTGGACGGGGCCGTGATTCCCGTCTACAACCTCAATCCCGCGAAGCGCGCATCGGTGGACCGCCTCGACACCAATTCACCCGACACGAATCTTCGTCGTCGCACCTATAACGGCGTGCAGGTCGGATTCAACGCGCGGGTGGCCGGTGCGCAGTTCTTTGGCGGGTGGACCGTGGACCGCATCGTGACCGTTCAGTGCGACACGATCCTGAATCCAGCCGTCGTGTCACCCACGCCGTTCACGGACCGCCACTTCTGCGACCAGAGCCAGCTCGACATGCCGTTCCTGCACGAGGTCAAGCTCGCAGGCTCCTACACGCTCCCCTGGTGGGGCATCCAGACCAACCTGGCCTTCCAGAGCTACAACGGCGCGCCGCTCTTCACGCGGTGGAACATCGCCCCGACGACGCGCTATGCCGCCGATTGCGTCGGCCCCTGCCGCCCCGGCGAACTGGTGATTCCCAACCAGACGCTGCCGAACTATGTCGTCGACCTCGTTGCACCGGGCCGGCAGTTCTACGATCGGCTGAACCAGCTCGACATCGGCGTGCGGAAGCTGATTCGACTCGGCCGATACCAGGTGTCCGGGCAGTTCGACATGTTCAACGCCACGAACTCGTCGTACGTCAAGAACCAGAACATCACGTGGGGTCCGCAGCTGGGTCGTCCACTCGAGATCCTCACGCCACGTACGCTCCGCCTCGCCGCCCAGTTGCGATTCTAGAGCGCTGAAGTGAGGGTCGGACCAGGAACGGCCGTCGGCGAGCCGTTCCTGGTCTCACGCGGCCGTGCTCACAGGCCGCGCCTGGCGGTCACTTCGTCCCGGACACAACGCGCGGTCGCCCGGGTATCGTCGGCCCCGGACGCCTCGCCGGTTGGCTGCGGCCGTGAACGGCATCACACCGCTCGGCGGGCCACTGGCTGGCTGGGCGCTCAACGCGGCCGTCGCGGCCACGAACCCCACGACCGCCATCACGTGCTTCATCGCCGACCTCCACGGGGGAGTAGACGATGGCCGTGGCGTCGTGTTCCCGGAAGGACGGCGTTCGTCACGGTAATCACGCATCGCGTCACGGGCTGCTGGTGGCGGACGGCTCCACCGTTGCTGTTCGCGGGCGGGCTGGTGACCGGCGCGACGCGTCACGGGCTACGCACCACCATCCGTCCGGATTCCGCTGGAAGAGCAGGCGCACGGGTTGTTAGAGTCATCGTCATGCCCAAGGCACGTTCCTTCCGGGTCCTTCATGCGACAGATGGTTCGGCATCCGCTCGTGCGGCGATGGCAACTTCCGTCGGCTTCCCATGGCCGGGCCGCAGTGACGGGAGGGCGCTCGTCGTGAGGCCGGGGCTGTTCCTCCCTCCGCACGCGGACCTGTGGGCCAGGTCCGAGGCGGTCACGCAGCGCGCCGCCGCGATCGCGTCGCGGACGCTGCGCGGCCGGTGGCCCGAGGCGGAGGCCGTCATCCGCGACGGTGATGCCGCGGACGGCATCGTGCGAGAGAGCCGCCGGTGGCATGCCCACGCCCTGGTGCTCGGGTGGCGGGGCCACGGGCGGTTTCGGCGCCTCCTGATGGGCAGCGTGTCCCGTGACGTGCTTCGCCGTGCGCACACACCCGTGCTGGTGGCGCGCCGCGCGGTCCCTGCCGTCACGAGCCTGGTCATGGGCGTGGACGGGTCGGCGGCCGCCGAGCGGGCCGTCCGGTTCATCGCGCACTGCGAGGTACCCAGGGACGGGACGGTGACGCTCGTAACCGTTCTCGCGAGCCAGGCCTCGCCCAGCCACCCGCTGCTGCCGGGACTGACCGCGGACCTCCGCGCCGACCTCCTCGAGCAGGAGGCGAAACTCAAGGCAACCGCCGGGCGCCGCCAGAAGCGCCTCGCCCGCGTGCTCGAGTCGGCAGGCTGGCGCGTGCGGGCCGAGGTCAGGTCCGGCGCGCCGCTCTACGAACTGCTGCAGGCCGTGGAGGGGAGCGGGGCGGATGCCCTCGTGGTCGGAGCCACGACGCGCCGGTCGACGCTCAAAGGGTCTGTCGGCAGCGTGGCCGAAGGCGCCGTCGACCGGAGTGCGGCGCCCGTGCTCGTCGTGCCCTGACCACGCGCACCGTGCACCGGTAGCGCCCGGACACGTGCGGGTATTCGCAGGCCCACTCGTTCCCCGCGACGGCCGGTGTGCCCCGCCGGGGCCTCGAGTGCGGGCCGGCACCGCACGGCGAGGGGCGGTGCCGCACTGCGGCGGCCGGAGCCGCGCTGCCGCGGACCATCGGCGTGGTAATGTCCGCCCATGAGCACCCGCTTCGTGTGTGCGCCCAGTCCGTACCTGGTGCCCTTCACCGGCCGCTTCCGCATCCGCCGCGCGCCCACCAGTCCGCCGCGGGGCCTGAAGGAGAACCGCGCCAACGAGGAGGCGCTCGCGCAGTCGATCCTCGAGATGCGCAAGCTCCAGGCGCGGCTGCTCGCCAACGACCGCAAGGCACTGCTCCTGGTGTTCCAGGCGCTCGACGCCGCCGGCAAGGACGGGACGATCAAGGCGGTCATGTCCGGCATCAACCCGGCTGGCTGCGAGGTGCACTCGTTCAAGCGGCCGAGCGAGGACGAGATCGACCACGACTTCCTCTGGCGCGTGCACCAGCGCGCGCCGCAGCGGGGCCGCATCGGCATCTTCAACCGCAGCCACTACGAGGAGGTCCTGGTGGTGCGCGTCCACCCCGAAATCCTCGAGACGCAGCGCCTGCCCGACGTGCCGCCCGCGCGCGTCCTGTGGCGCGAGCGCTACGAGTCGATCCGCGACTTCGAGCGGCACCTGGCGCGCAACGGCACCACCATCGTGAAGTTCTTCCTCAACGTGTCGAGCGCGGCGCAGCGCACGCGATTCCTCGAACGGATCGACGATCCCGAGGCGAACTGGAAGTTCCAGGCGAGCGACGTCCGCGAGCGACAGCACTTCGACGAGTACCTCGCCGCCTACCAGGAGGCATTGGCCGAAACCTCGCGGCCGTGGGCGCCGTGGTACGCCGTGCCAGCCGACGACAAGGACTACATGCGCCGCATCATTGCCGGGGTCATCGTCGAAACGCTGAAGCGGATGGACCTGCACTACCCCACTCCGAGCCGCGAGGAGCGGCTGGCGATGGCGGCCGCGAAAAAGGCCCTCCAGGCCGAGGTGAGCCGATGACTCGCACGACAACCTGGCGCGGCTGGTTCGGGCTGGCTGCGGTGACGCTGTTCGCCCTGCTGGTGGTCGGCGCCGCCGCGCCGGCCCGCGGTGCTGCCGACACGCCCGGCTGGGATCCGAAGGCGGCGGCCGCCTATCTCGATGGCCGGGCCACGTGGTGGACGACATGGCCGAGCGCCGCCCGCGATCGCGGCACCTACTGCATGTCGTGCCACACGACGCTGCCGTACGCGCTCGCGCGTCCGGCGCTGCGCAGCCTGCTGCAGGAACCGGCGCCTTCCGCGGCGGAAGCCGGGATCATGGGCAACCTCCTCACGCGCGCCCGGAACTGGCGGGACGTCGAGCCCTGGTACCCGGACCAGACACGGGGTATCCCGAAGACGAGTGAGTCGCGCGCCATCGAGGCGGTCATGAACGCGCTCGTGCTCAGCCGCCGGGACGCGTCGGCCGGCGCCCTGACCCCGGACACCCGCACGGCACTCGACGTGATGTGGAGCCTGCAGATGAAGACCGGCCCCGAGTCGGGGGCCTGGACGTGGCTCAACTTCAGGATGGAGCCATGGGAGTCGCCGGACTCGCCGTACTTCGGCGCCTCGCTGGCGGCACTGGCCATCGGCTCGGCACCTGGCGGCTATGCCGGCTCGCCGGAGATCGCCGACCGCATCACGGCGCTTCGCGCCTACTTCCAGCGGCAGCACGGGAGCGTCTCGCTGCTGAACCAGGCATACGGCCTGTGGGCGTCGAGCCGTGTCGCCGACCTGCTCCCGGCCGCGCAGCGGCAGGCCACGGTCGACGCGCTGTCGGCGCTGCAGCAGCCCGACGGCGGGTGGAGCACGGTCGCGATTGGCAGCTATACCAGGACCGACCAGACGCCAGCCGACAGCCGCACGGACGGCTACGCCACGGGGCTCGTCACGCTTGCGCTGCAGGCGAGTGGCCTGCCGGCCTCCGACGCGCGCGTCGCCCGCGGCCTCGACTGGCTGCGTCGCAACCAGGATCGCGCGACAGGGCGATGGCTGGCCGTCTCGCCGAACAAGCAGCGCGACCCGGAGTCGGATCCCGGCCGCTTCATGAGCGACGCCGCGACCGCCTATGCGGTGCTGTCGCTCACCTACCGCCGCTGATGCTGCCGCACCCGGAGCCCCCACGGGGCCATCAGCGCATGGTCCGCCGAATCCACGGCGTCCTGCCGGCCTCGATGAGCCCGAACGCCGCGAACAGCAACCCGTACACGGTCTCCTTCAGTTCGGTGATCGCAGGCATGAGTTCCGGAGGCAGCACCGCCAGCGCCATCACCTTCGCGAGCAGGTAGTTCAGCACGAACAGCAGGCCAAGACCGACCGGCGCCACCGGCAGGTAGGAGTGCCGCAGCCACGCGCTCGGCCAGACTCCGGTCTGGCGGGCGAACGGGTACACCGTGCAGCAGGCCAGCCAGAACATCGAGAACCAGCGCTGCACGTTGAGCCAGTGCCAGAGTCCGTCCTCCCGCGACCAGAGCCGGAGGTTGTGCAGGTTGAACTCGCCCTGCGTGTTCAGGGCGTTCAGGAACGCGGGCGTTCCGAATCCGAAGATACGCTGGCCGTAACTGACTTCCTCGAGCGCGATCCACAGCATGCCGGCGGCGAGGACCACGGCCGGCCAGACGTGCAGGCCGGGCCTGGTTGCGACGCGCCACGCCGAGGGCGCAGCGCGCGAACGCCAGCGCCGCGATGAGGAAAGAGACCGCGCCGAGCGCCTCCACGGGATGATCCTCGGCGCACAGCCACCGGAGCGTCGGGCCATCCACCAGCGCCGCGCTGATGTACGACGCGACGAGCGCGGCCGCGGCGAGCCAGCCGAGCGGCCCCAGACCCCTGGCCGCTGCGCCTCCCACTGGTGCAGGCGGGGGTGCAGGCGAACCCATCGTACGCGGCGTGGCTGTCGTCACCGTCTGAACTCACCGATGCCGGGACGATGCCGACGTGGCGAGATGCCCATCGCGCGCGACGGCAACCCCGCGCCGCCGCAGGCGCGAGTACTGAAACGACTGGGCGCGGCCCCAGGGGGTCGTGTGGACGTGGGCGCGGGCGTCCTCCAGCACGAACGCGTCCCCGAGTTCACGCGCGAGCGAGTCGGGCGAATACCGCTCGACGGGCAGGCCGCGGCAGGTCGTTGGCCCGTTCGCGCGAAGGTGGCAATGATCGCGCTGCCGCCCGGCTCGAGCGTGTCGAGCAGGTGCTGGCGATAGCGCGCCCGATCGTCGGGCTGCGTCAGGAAGTGGAACACGGCGCGGTCGTGCCACAGCTGCATGCGCCCGCTGGTCCACTCGCCCGTCGCGTCGGCTTCAATCCAGGTCGGGATCCCTCGCGGCTCGAACCAGCTGACGTCGGTCGGGCCCTTCGTGGTGTAGACACGGTTCCAGTGGGCAGCACGCGCCATGCGGCACTCCTCTTCGGTTCGTCCGTCTGCCTGCCCCGACGCCAGACGCCGACGCGGCGCCGGCAACGCCCTCTCAGGACTGGCCCGACGACAGGCCGTACTTCCGCAGCCGGACGTACAGCTGCGTGCGCGTGAGCCCGAGGAGGCGCGCCGCGTGCGACGTGTTCTGTCCGGCCTCGCGCAGCGCCTGGTAGCTGAAGTCCATCAATGCGCTCTGTGGACGGCCACATCGGGGACTAGGCTAGGTGCCGCGATCCTACAACGCCATCACGCGGCCGGCTCGACGGCTTCAGTGGAGAGCTGGGACAGCCCTGACGAGGGGCTGCCGCCTCTGGGCCGAGCCCTGCCAGCACACCATGACTTCACCAGGTGCCGATGGTGCCGAGGCGCCTGACGCGGGAACCGGCCGGACTCGGCTATCGTTGAGCCCTTCCGCCATGCGACTGCACCTCTTCGAGTGGATGGACCAGCCGTGGCTGCCCGCGAGCCTCAGGGACGGTATGCGTCGGTACCTGAGCGTCGCTTACCGGAGCCTTCCGGTCGCCGACGCGTGGGCCTCGCTCGTGGCCGACGCGCTCGAGGCAGGGCAGCAGTCCCGGCTCGTGGATCTGGGCTCGGGCGCCGCCGGCCCCGTGACGCTGGTCGCCGCCGAGTTGCGCCGGCGCGGCACGACCGTGGACGTGACCGCGACCGACCTGTTTCCATTCGAGGGCCAGCCGGTCCCCGGCGTGCGGTTCCACGACGAGCCGGTGGACGCGCGTGCGGTGCCCGCGTCGCTGGAAGGCGTGCGGACGATGTTCGCGGCCTTTCATCACCTGCGTCCCGCCGATGCGCGGGCCGTGCTCCAGGATGCGTTCGCCCGACGGCGGGCCATCTGCGTGTTCGAGGCGACCGCACGAACGCCTGTGGCAGTCCTGTCGTCGTGCCTGATCCCGCTGCTCGTCCTGCTGCTCACGCCGAAGAGCCGGCCGCTGCGCGCGTCCGCCGTGGTCTTCACCTACCTGGTACCGGTCCTGCCGCTGCTCATATGGTGGGACGGCCTCGTGTCGCACCTTCGGACCTACACCCGGGCCGAACTCGACGCACTGACTCGCGGCCTGCAGGCCAGTGACTACGACTGGGCAACCGGCGAGATCCGGTTGCCGGGCGTCCCGTTCGCGCTTCCGTATCTCACGGGCCGCCCACGGCCACACGCATCCCGCGAACACGAAGGCTCGTTCTAGTCTCGGCGGGCCGTCAGGAAGACGTCGGGATCTGCCACGGTCACATGAGTGGCCCTGGCGCCCTGCAGGGCGAACGCTATTCTGACGCTCGGGACGCCAGCCGGAAAGAACACGAGGTTACCGACGTGGTGCAGGGTTTGGCGGGTGGGCGAGCCTGACCGCTCGAGCCCCACCTGATCGCGACCCGCCATGTCACGCCGGACATCGATCGCAAAGGCGTCGCGAGCGCCCGCCCCATATGTGTAGCGGCCCACGATGGCGTCGCGGTCAGCGGTCGATAACGGCGCGGTCGTCGGCTGCTCGTCGGCGCCGCCGACCTTCGTCAGATACTCGACCACGGCTGCCGCGTCGGATCCTCCCTGCCGGGCGTGCCACATCAACGTCAGCCCATGTGGCCCGGGGTTGCGCACGATAGAAGGACGCGCCGCAACGCACGCTCTGACGACGTCGAGCTGGCCCAGCATGGCGGCCGTAAAAAGCGTCGGCCTGGCGCCGTTCGTGATCAGGAATTCCGCGATCGTCCTGTTGCCGACGTGCGACGCCGCATCGATGCACGTCTCCCAGTCGCCGAATCCCCAGTCCATGGATGCCCGCACAAGCGCCGGGCGCCGCTCCACCAGTTCCTGCACCCGCTCGAGGTCGCGGTGCGCCGCGCCGACCACCTCTCGCACCAGCGACGGGTCCTGTGCCGGAAAGACGTCGGCGGCGAGGGACGGCGCCGCTCCGGGCGCCTGGGCCCCGGCCCGGGCTGCGGGCGTCGGGGCGCACAGCAGCGGGAGACCCGATGTCAGCCGGATGAACATGCGACGCGACCACGCGTGGGACATGAGAGCCTGACCTCCGCCGCCAGTTATCGCCCACGAGCGGCATCGGCGCACGCTAGTCCGCCATCAGGCCTCAACCCCCACGGCTGCAGTCAGTTGCCGGGCTCCGTGAGGACGTGTTGGCGGACGGCACGTTCGAAGGCCTCCACCACGACCCTCTCGAGGTCAGCCATGCTGGTTCTCCCGACGGCCAGCCGGTCCGCCTTCAGGTGGGTCAAATCGCGCGTCCTGATGACGTGCGTGACAAAACGGAGGCCCTGCTCACCCTGCTGCAGCTGGCCCAGCAGGATGTAGTCGGCGCGGGTGTCGGTGGCCACGCGGGAGAGGCTGCGGATGTTTCGCGGCCGCCGCAGTACGTCGGCATTGCCCATCACGGCCAGGCGGTTCGGAGCGAGTCTGGCCAGACGTACGACCACGAGATCCGAAAGCCCGGCGACGACAACGGTCGTACTGCCCAAGACCTGTCTCGTTGTCGAACACCGACACGGCCACGAGCACCGGGGCCACGCGGGGTCCGCCGCGGTACCACGCCGCCAGGAGCAGCGCCAGGGCGACGGCCGCGACCGCTGCAGTCGCGCGCACGGGGAGCGTCCGGAGGGCGGCATAGAGTGCCGGCGGCGGTGCGGACGTGCCTGCGCTCGCCTCGGAAGCCGGAGCAACAGGCTCTTCGATCGTGACAGGCGCGATGAACCGGTAGCCGCGCCTGGGGACTGTCTGCACGAACCGGGGATTGTCGCCCCGATCGCCGAGAGAGGCGCGCACCTGCGACAGGCAATACGCAAGGCCGCGATCGAAATCCACGTGAGTCTCACGTCCCCAGATGCGTTCCTGGAGTTCGTCGCGCGAGACGAGCTCGCCAGCCCGTGCCAGCAGGATGGCCAGCATCCGGGCCGGCTGAGGCTCCAGTGGCACGGGGTGGCCATTCTTCCTCAGCTGGCCGCCCTCGTCCTCATACTCGAACAGGCCGAACCGGTAACGCACCTCGCTGCCTCCCTGACGCCGCTTCGTACTGGACCCGCGGCCGCATGCACGGCGAATCGTAGCTGACAACCGCAGCCTGGCGTCCACGCGCACCGCGACGCGCCGCGCCAGCCGGTGAGCACGATGCCCGACACGCGCTTCGAATTGCAGCGGCGCGAGGCGTTGCCACGCGAGGTCTTCTGTCCCGCAGGATGGCAGGAGGCCGGCTGGATCTTCGAGCCGGCCGAACGCTGGACGACGTGGCCGGTCCCGGCACCCGAGCCGGCCACCTGTACAATTTCATGATCGCCGACCGCAGGGAGCAGCCCGCCCGCCCGGGCAGCTTCATGCACCGGCTGCAGCGGGAAGGCGCGTAGAAAAGACGTACTCCCCGATCAGGCATTGACCGCAATCCCGGAGGACTCCGTCGTGACTGACCGGCTTGCACACCCGGCCGCCCACGTCGTGGCGCGGCACATCCTGGTGCCGTTCACCCTCACGTTCATGGCCTCGCGCGTCCTTGTGTTCCTGATCGTGTCCCGCCGCGTTCCGGACATCTACCTGCGCGTCGGCGGCTCGCACGTCCACCATCTCAACTACGGCATCGTGCTGTTGTCGGGCGTGGGCGCGTACCTCCTGTTCAGGACCCCCACCCTGCGGGTGCTGCGCGGCGTGGCGGCCGTGTACGGCATCGGCCTGGCGCTGACCTTCGACGAGTTCGGCCTCTGGTTCTTCCTCGGCGGGAGTTACTGGCAGCGAGCGAGCTTCGATGCCGTGGTGGTGATCGCGAGCATGCTCGGCCTCGTCGCCGTGGCTCCGGCCTGGCGGTACTTCCGTCCGCATCACTGGGCCACGGCCGCGATCCTCGTGGCGGCGGCGGCCATCTTCGGCGTGGCGCTGGCGGACTCGTTCGCCTATGCGGACCGGCTCCTCCTGCACATCCAGGAGTGCGAGCGCTCGCAGCCCCCGCTGCGCTAGCCGCGGGCTGCCGGCGTCGCGGCGTCCGTCAGGCCGAGCCGCCGCACGAGCACGCGCTTCGCACCCTCGACGAGCGCGAGGTAGGCCGCGATCGCCAGCGTGAGGAAGACGAAGTAGGACGGCGGAAGCCTGGCGAATCCGAGCACCGGCCCGAGCGGCGATGCCGGCAGCGTGATGCCCACGGCCACGATGGCCAGTGTGGTCGCGGCCAGCCACGGGCCGGGACGGCTGGCGAACGGGCTGCCGAAGGTGCGAATCACGAACAGCACGAGCGTCTGCGTGGCCAGCGACTCGACGAACCAGCCGGTGTGGAAGAGCGCCTCGCTCGCACGGAAGTACCGGAGCAGCACGTAGAACGTGAGGAAGTCGAAGACGGAACTGATCGGCCCGATGAACAGCATGAAGTCGCGCACCACGCGCATGTTCCACCGCTGGGGCCGTCGCAGCGACGCATCGTCCACGTTGTCGCTGGGGATGGTGACCTGCGCGAGGTCGTACAGGAAGCTGTTCAGGAGGATCTGGGTCGAGAGCATGGGCAGGAAGGGAAGGAACACGGACGCGGCCGCCATGCTGAACATGTTGCCGAAGTTCGAGCTGGTGCCCATCAGCAGGTACTTCATCATGTTCGCCGACGCGCGGCGCCCCTCGATGATGCCGCGGTGCAGGACCCGCAGGCTGCGCTGCTTCAGGATGATGTCGGCCGCGTCGCGCGCCACGTCCGCCGCGGTCATCACCGAGATGCCGACGTCGGCGGAGTGGATCGACGGCGCGTCGTTGATGCCGTCGCCGATGTAGCCGACGACGTGGCCGCGCCGCTTGAGCGCGTGGATGATGCGGTCCTTCTGGGCGGGCGAGACGCGGGCGAATACGGAGGTCTGCTCCGCCAGGTGCCCGAGGGAAACGTCGTCCAGGGCGTCGATCCGCCGGCCGACAACGACCTGCGCCGCGTCCAGTCCGAGCGCGGCGCAGACGTGGCGCGCCACGTGTTCGTTGTCGCCGGTCAGGATCTTGACGTCGACCCCGTCGCGCCGGAGTTCCGAGAGCACCTCGCCGGCGTCGGGCAGCACGGGGTCCGCGAAGCTCACGAACCCGGCGAGCACGAGGTCGGTCTCGTCGTCGCGCGAGTACGCAGCGCGGTCGTCCACCCGGCGGTATGCGACCGCCAGCACGCGGAGCCCGTCCTGGCTGAGGCGTTCGTGTACGGCTGCCGCCCCCTCTCGCGTCGGGCCGTCGAACGGGACAGCACGTCCGCCGGCGTCGAAGGCGGCCGATCGCGCGAGGACACCTTCCGGCGCCCCCTTGGTGATGAGCAGGCGGCGGCCCGCGGCATCCGGGGGCTCGACCACGACCGAGAGGCGGCGCCGCTCGAAGTCGAAGGGCAGTTCATCGACCTTGCGATACCCGGTGGTGCCGTCCACCGCCTGCTGCAGCAGGGCCGTCTCGAGCGGACTGCGGACGCCCGTTTCGAGTGCGCTGTTCACGAACGCCAGCGTCAGCGGACGCTGCGCCTCGGCACCGGTGGCGTCGAGGGACTGGCGGAACTGCATCTCGCCGCTCGTGAGGGTGCCCGTCTTGTCGCTGCACAGCACGTCGATGCTGCCGAAGTCCTGGATCGCCGGGAGGTGCTTGACGATCACGTGCTCCCGCGCCATGCGCAGCGCTCCCTGCGTGAGCGTGACCGAGCTGATCATCGGCAGGAACTCCGGCGTCAAGCCGACGCCGAGCGCGACGGCGAACAGCAGCATCTCGAAGGCGTCGTGGCCGAAGCCGATGCCGGTGAGCACGATGAACAGCACCAGCGCGACGGTGGTCCGGAGGATCAGGTAGCTGAAGCGCCGCAGGCCCTGCTCGAACTCGGTCTCGGGCGGCGCGGTGCGCAGGCGCACCGCGATGTCGCCGAAGAGGGTTCGTGCACCGGTGGCGGTGGCTTCCGCCGTTGCCGTGCCGCTCACGACCGAGGTCCCGAGGAACACCAGCCGGGGATCGTCCGGACCGGCGGCCTCGGTCGGGGGCGCCGCGTCTGCGTGCTTGTCCGCCGGCAGCGACTCGCCGGTCAGCATCGACTGCAGCACCGAGAGATCGCGCGACTCCAGCAGGCGCGCGTCGGCGGGCACCAGATCGCCTGCCGCGAGCCGGAAGACGTCGCCCGGCACCACGCCGGCCATGGCGATGTCGGTCCACCGCCCGTCGCGGGACACGCTGGCCGTCGGGATGACCGACGTGCGCAGGCGCTCGGCCGCACGCTGGGATCGGTAGGTCTGCCAGAAGTTCACCGACACGCCCAGCACCACGATCGTGACGATGAACAGCGCATCGACGACCTGCCCGAGGGCGCCGGCGATGGCGCTTGCGACCAGCAGGATGAAGACCAGGGGATTGGCGAACAGGTGAGCGAACTGGAGGATCGCGGAGAGTCGGCGCACCGGAGTCGGCTCGTTCGCGCCGAACTCCGCAAGCCGGCGCGCCGCCTCCGCGCTGGTCAGGCCGCGACCGGCCCAGGCGACGCCCACAGGATCGGTGGTCATCGGATGTCCCGCCCTACGGGACACGCTAGCACGGCTCCAACAGCCCGGTGTGACCAACGCCAGGCCTGGCGTCACGGCGGGCCTGGCAGTCGCAGCGGGCGTGGCAGTCGCAGTGCCGCTTGCACGATCGCGGGTGGCCGGCGCTGCGCTTTCCGTATAATCGCCGCCATCCCTTCATGACGTCGTGGACGTGGACCCTGTCGGCGGGCATGGTGGCCTTCACCGCGTGGGCGTGGCCGGCACACGACCGGCCGGCCTCGCTGCCCGGACGTCCCGCGGTGTTGCACCAGTCCTCGGTGCGGGCGCCGGGCGCGGCCGACCCGGGGGCCGCCGCCTTCGCCCGGGCATGCGCCACCTGCCACGGCGCCGATGCCCTCGGCTCGTTCGGCCCGTCGCTCGTGCCGCTGCGCCTCGACGACGCCGCGCTCCTGGCGCTGGTGCGGACGGGTGGGTCGCAGATGCTCCCGATTCCGGCAGGTGCGCTGAGCGATGCCGACGTGCAGGCCATCGCGCGCTTTCTGCGCCAGCGGGCAGGGGCCGCGGCGTCCACGGCTGGTGCCGACGCCGCGCCTGGCAATCGCGGGCTGGCAACACCGGCACCGCCGGCGACACCGGCATCGGCACCGGGAGGTCGCGCGGCGAGCGGTGCGCCGGCCGGGACGCGCGCGTGGCGGCCCGTGCCGCCTGACGCATGGCGTGCCGTTACCGACGCGATGCTGGCGCAGCCGTCCGCGGACGACTGGCTCAGTTGGCGGCGGACGCTCGACGGCTGGGGCTACAGCCCGCTGTCGCAAATCAATCGTGAGTCGGTTGGCCGACTGCGGCTGGCGTGGTCGTGGGCGCTCGAGCCGGGCGCGGCGCAGGTCACCCCGCTCGTGCACGACGGTGTGATGTACGTCGCCAACCCCGGCAACGTCGTGCAGGCGCTGGACGCGCGCACCGGCGACCTGCGCTGGGAGTACCGCCGCCCGCTCGATGATCAGCGCCGGCAGTCGGCCCAGACGCGCAGCCTGGCGGTGTACGACGACCTCATCTTCCTCAACACGGTCGACGCGCACGTCGTGGCGCTCGATGCGCGCACGGGCGAGGTGCGGTGGGACACGGCGGTCGCCGCGCCGGGGGCGGGGTTCACGTTCACCAGCGGCTCCGTCGTCGCCGACGGCGTGGTCGTGGCGGGGCTCACGGGCTGCTCGCGTTTCGACGAGTACACCTGCGACATCGTCGGCCTCGACGCCAGGAGCGGGCGCGAGCTGTGGCGGCGCGCAACCGTGGCGCGGCCCGGCGAGCCGGGGGGCGACACGTGGGGGGCGCTGCCCCTGACGTTCCGCGCGGGCGGAGACGCCTGGATGGTCGGCAGCTACGACCCGCTCCTCAAGCTGGTGTACTGGGGCACGGCTCAGGCGAAGCCGTGGGCGCAGATGGCGCGCGGCAGCGACGGCGATGCGCTCTACACGAATGCCACGCTCGCACTCCAGCCCTCGGACGGATCGTTGCGCTGGTACTTCCAGCACCTGCCCGGCGAGTCGTACGACATGGACGAGGCGTTCGAGCGCGTGCTGATCGATCACGATGGCCGGCGCTCCACGTACACGATGGGGAAGCTCGGCATCCTGTGGGAGCTGGATCGGCAGACGGGTGCGTTCGTGAAGGCGACCGACCCCGGGTACCAGACGCTGGTGGATGTCGACGGCCGAACCGGGCGCGCCACCTACAGGCCGGGCATGGTGCAGTACCTCGGGAAGGAGATTGCGTTCTGCCCGAGCACCGGCGGGTTCAAGAGCCTGCGGGCGATGGCCTACTCGCCCGACACCGCGGCCCTGTACGTGCCGCTCAGTCTCAACTGCGAAACCGCGACCTTCGAGGCGGTCGATCGGCAGGTGGGTGGCGGCGGCGCGGGGCCGGTGCGTGTGCAGTCGTACCGCTTCCACCCGAAGAGCCCTGACGCGCTGGGTGAACTCCTGGCGCTCGACGTGCGCACTGGCGCGGTCCGGTGGCGTCAGCGCCGACGCGCGCCGTTCAACACGGCCACGCTCACGACGGGAGGTGGACTCGTGTTCGTCGGCACGTGGGATCGCTTCGCGCAGGCGTACGATGCCACCACCGGGGCGCTCCTCTGGGAGACGCGGCTGCCGACCATGACCAACGGGTTTCCGATCGCCTACGGCGTGGACGGCACGCAGTACGTGGCGTTCAGCGTGAGCGCCACCACGCGCGGCCTTACGTGGGCCGACCGTGTGCCCACGGCGCTGCTCCCCGAGATCCCGAGGCCGGCCGAGGGCAATGCCCTGTACGTTTTTGCGCTGCCGAACGCGGACGGTGCTCGACCGGCAGGTCGCCCGGATCCCCGCTGAGATCCCCGCCGGTCAGGCCACGCGCTCAACGAGCGGCGCGGTGGCGCCGGCGATTGCGGGCGATCATCATGCCGATGGCACGCGCCCACCCGGCGGCTCGTGGTCAGACCGTGTCGTGTTCGACCCAGGTCACCGCCACGCGCATCAGTTCGCGCCCGCTGCGGATGCCGAGCTTGTCCTTGATGTGGGCGTAGTGGCTCTCGACGGTCTTGATGGAGAGCGTGAGCTGTTCGGCGATCTCCCGCGTGCTGCGACCGTGGCCCATGAGCGTCAGCACCTGTCGTTCCCGATCGGACAGGCGGTCGAGGGCAGAGCCCTGTGCGGCCCTGCCGGAACTGCTCATGCCGCTCAGCAGCCGGTCGGCCGCATCCTCGCTCACGTAGGGACGGCCTTTCGCCACGCGGCGCACGGCCGCGATCAGATCGGCGACCGGCTTGTCCTTCATGATGTAGCCGAGTGCTCCGGCCCGGAAGGCGCGCGCGGCATGAACGACCTCGTCGTGCGCCGACACCACCAGCACGCGCACCTCGTTGCCCGGGCGCGTCAGCGTGGATACCAGATCGAGGCCGCTCTCCGCGCCGAGCGACAGGTCGACGATGGCCACATCGGGGTGCTCGGCCGGGATGGCCCGTGCCGCCTCCGCGGCGGTTGCGGCCTGGCCGATGACACGCAGGTCGTGCTGCTCCTCGAGGGCATCGACAAGGCCCCGCCTGAAGAGCGGATGGTCGTCCACGACGAACACGCTGATGCGACTGTCAGGCGCTGGCGGCATACTCAGCCTCGCGACGTGCCCATCCTTACGGACCCCAAGTTTCCCGCGGGGCGCGGCCGAGGTGGCATCAGGGAACCCCTGATGACTCCGGCCGGGAGCCGTTCACCCTGCGGCTGGCTCCGCGCCCGGGCGTGCGAGGTCGCGGTGCAGGCCCAGCAGGCGCACGAGCAGCCGCGGCCCATCGTCGGATTTCGACACGTAGGCGGCAGCGCCCGCCCGTTCGATGGCGTGCAGGCCTTCCGGCTTCTCCTCGGTGGACAGCCCGATGATCGTGACGCCGGGCCACCGCTCGCGGATGCGGCGCGTGGCCTCGATGCCGTCCATCTCGGGCATCGAGACATCCATCACGATGACGTCCGGACGCAACTGGTCGGCCAGCGCCACTGCCTCACGGCCTGTGGTGGCCTCGCCCACCACCTCGAACTCGGGCCAGTCTTCCAGCAGGCGCCGCAGCCCGTCGCGCACCAGCGCGTGGTCGTCGGCGATGACGATGCGCGTGCGGTGGCTGGTCCAGGTGGGGTCGACGGTCTGGTCCGTGTCCCCGGCCCCTGGCCTGTCCGGCGCGCCCGCGCCTCGCGGGACGCGCAGCGTGATGCGTGCGCCGCGCCCGGGCGCCGCGTCGATGTCCAACTGTCCGCCGAACAGCGCCAGGCGCTCGCGGATGCTCAGCAGGCCGAGGCCGGTGCCGCGCAGGCCCTGCGCGGCGAAGACGTCGGCCGGCTCGAACCCGCGCCCATAGTCGATCACCGTCACGCGGACCTCGTCGGGCCCGGAACGCGCGAGATCGAGGTGAACCTCGGAGGTGCCCGCGTGCTTGGCGACGTTGAAGAGCAGTTCCTTCACGCACTCGAACACGAGGGTGTTGGCCGCCCGCTGTACGAGCGTCGCGTCGGAGGCCGCCGACACGCGCACCAGCAGGCCGTGCCGGTCGCGCGCCCACTCGGCGAGCCAGGCGACGGCGGCGGGCAGGCCCCCGTCGTGCAGCATCGCCGGCAGCAACTCCCGGGTGAAGGTGCGGGTTTCGTGGATGGCCTCGTCCAGGCCCCGGCGCGTGTTGGCGATGAGTGTCGCATCCGGCGAGCGGCCGTCCGCGACGAGGGTGGCGATGCGATCGAGCCCGAGCCGCGCGCTGAAGAGGATCTGCTGCAGGTGGTCGTGCAGGCTCTTCGCGAGCTGCTCGCGGGCGGCCTGCTCCGCGAGGGTCAGCTCCGACGCCAGCCGCCGCAGTTGCTGGGCCTGCGCCTCGAGCGTCTCCACGTGGCGGCGGCGCTCGTCCTCCGCGCGCCGGCGGGCCGAGATGTCGCTGACGAAGGCGAACGCCCTGGCGCCGCCCGTGGTGCGCACGTGTGTGAGGCTGATCTCGACCGGCACGGTCGTGCCGTCGCGCCGCAGGGCCTCGAGGCGCAGGCCGACGCCCATGTGGCGTGCCCGGGGCTGCGCCCAGTAGTCGTGGTGGAGTTGGGCGTGCGCCTCACGCTGCGATGGGGGCACCAGCACCGACAGCGGCTGCCCCGCCAGGCCCCCCTCGGGCCACCCCAGCATCAGCTCCAGCGCGGGGTTGGCCAACTCGATGGTGCCGTCTTCCACGACCGACACGATGCCTTGCGCGGACCCGTCGAAGAGCAGCCGCAGCGTTTCGGCGGCATCGTGCCGCTGCGCCTCCATGGCGCGCAGGGCCGCCTCCTCTCGCCGGTGCTCGGTGATGTCGCGGCCAACGACGACCGCACCGATGAGCCCACCGTGCGTGTCGCGGATGGGAGCGAAGTTGTAGCTCCCGATCCAGGTCTCGCCCGTATCCCTGCGCGTGATGTGGAACTCGGTGTCGGAGCCGACCTCCCCGCGGAGTGCTCGCGACACGGCCCACTGATCGAACGGGACTGGCTGCCCATCGGGCCGCCGCACGTCGAAGAGCGGCGTGAATTCCTCGAGCGCCCGCCGGCACGCGGCCTTGTCCGGGAAGTGGTGGAACCTGACGAACGCCTCGTTGACCTCGACCAGGTGCCCGGTCGCATCCGCGATGAACACCGCATCGGCCATGGCCTCGAGTGCCGCCGCGAGTTCCGCGCGGCGGCGCGTGGCTTCGGCCTCCGCCGCCAGCGACGCCGCGAGCAGCTCGTGCTGGCGCAGCTCGGCCCTGGCCCGCGCGGCCTCCGCGCGGATGCGCTCGATGAAGGCCACGGCGTGGCCGACGTACAGATCGAGGCAGTGCAACGCCTCGGCGTCCGGCCGTCCCGGCGCACGGGTGTGCGTCGAAATCATGCCCAGGAGGTCGCCGTTCGTACCCACGAGGGGCGTCGACTGGACGGCCCGGTAGCCCTGGGCGCGCGCGAGCTGGCGGTACGGCGCGTAGGGTTCGTCCTGCTCCACGTCCTCGATGACGACCCGCGAGTGGCTCGCCAGCGCCCGCCCGCAGGCGGAGGGCTCGCGCACCGACACCTCGCGAAATGTCTCCAGGAAGGCAGGGGAGAAGCCATGGTGTGCGGCGATGCGCAGGGTATCCGTGCCGGGAACGCGCAGCTGGATGTTGCCGAAGTCCGCCTTCACCAGCTCGATCGTGGCGGTGAGCATCAGGCCCAGGCCTTCTTCGAGCGTCCGTGCGGTGCGCAGGGCCGTGGTCAGGGCGCTGAGCTGTTCGAGCAGGTCGGCTCTGGGGGGCATGGGATCACCTCCACCGCTCCTACGGCGCGCCCGGGCCCGTCTCGGTTCGTTCCACGCGGCTGGCCAGGACACGGTCCACGCGGTGGCCGTCCATGTCCACCACCTCGAACCGGTGTCCGCCCCGCTCGAAGACGTCGCCGGTGCGCGGCACGCGTTCGAGCGCCAGCATCGCGAGTCCGCCCAGCGTGTGGTACTGCTGGCGCTCGTCGTCTGACATCAGGCGGTCATCGGACAGAATACGCGACACGCTGTCGATGTCCAGCCCCCCCTCGAGCAGCCAGCTGCCGTCGTCACGCTGCACCGCCGCGGGCTCCTCCCGGGGGTCGCCCGGCAGGTCGCCCACGATCGCCGAGACCACGTCCATCAGGCTCACGAGCCCCTCGACGTCCCCGAACTCGTCGACAACCAGGGCAATCGGCAGGTGCGTGCGCTTGAAGTGCTCCAGCAGCGACATGAGGCTGAGGGTTTCCGGCACGAAGAGCGCCGGTTCCGCGAGCGTCGGCAGGTCGAGCGGGCGGTCCTCGAGCAGCGCCTCGAGCAGGCGCGTGGACCGGACAAACCCGAGCACGTTCTCGAGCCCGCCCTCGCACAGCGGGACGACGTCGTGCGGCTGCGCCTGCAGGAGCTGCCGGTTGGTCGCCGCGGTGTTCCGCACGTCCACGTACACGATGTCTGCGCGCGGGGTCTGGATCGACTTGACCGGTCGTTCGTCGAGCCGCATCACGTTGGTCAGCAGCTGGTGCTCGGTCTCGGCGAAGACACCCTCTTCGGCACCCTGCTCCAGCATCACCCGCACTTCATCCGCGGTGACGCCCGGTTCCTTCACCTGGCGGACGCGGAAGAGCGCCAGCACGGCGTCGGTCGAGACACTGAGCAGCGCCACCACCGGCCGTGCCAGGCGCGCCACCCCGTCCATCGGCCGCGCCACCAGGCTGGCGACAGCCTCGGGCCGCGTCAGCGCGAGCCGCTTGGGCACCAGCTCCCCGACGATGAGCGACACGTAGGTGAGCACCGCCACCATCACCACCAGTGACAGCGTGCCGGCGTAGGGCGCCAGCACCGGCACCTGCTCGAGGAGCGGGCGCACGCGTCCGGCAATCGACTCCTCGCCGATCGCGCCGTTGAGGATCCCGATGCTCGTGATGCCCACCTGTACGCTGGACAGGAAGCGCGTCGGCTCCTCGCCCAGGGTCAGGGCGCGCCGTGCGCCGGCGTCGCCGCCGTCCGCCATCTGCAGGAGGCGCACCCGTCGCGCGCTCACGATGGCAATCTCCGACATGGCGAACAGGCCGTTTATCAGGATCAGGGTGAAGAGCAGCAGCAGGTCGGTCATGGGCGCAGGGCTCCGAATGCTGGGAAGGACGCGGCCGTCGACGACGACGTGGACACGGCCTCCGCGTCAGCCGGCGCGGCGGCGCCGCCGGTACAGGGCGCCCCAGGCCCGCAGCGCCTCGATGGCCGGCACCGCACTGCGCCCCAGCTCCGTGATGGCATAGTCGACCCGCGGCGGGACCACGGCGTGCACCGTGCGGCTGATCAGGCCGTGCGCCTCGAGTTCGCGCAGGTGCTGCGTGAGCATCTTGTGCGAGATGTCCGGCAGCTCGCGCCGCAGCTCCCCGTAGCGCCACGCCCGGCGACTGAGGCGCCACAGGATGGGCATCTTCCACTTGCCGCCGATCACGTGCAGGGCCAGCTCTACCGGGTTGTGGTAGCGCTGCCCCTCGAACTCGAACTCCGGCATGGACACTCTCCAGCAGGTAAGTATGTTACCCGCGAGTGCATACTGCTCTCGCGGTGAACGATGCGCTATCGTGACCCCACCTGAGGCACGGAGGTCCCGACATGAGCCTGCGCGATCCGAACGTCACCAACCCGCGCGCCCGCAAGCGCGTGGCCATCGTCATTGCCAACCTCGCGGTCTCCAGCACCACCGGCTGGCCCGTGGGCTTCTGGTGGGCCGAGCTGTCGCACCCCTACTACGTCTTCACGGAGCAGGGGTACGAGGTGGGCATCTTCAGCCCGGACGGAGGCCGCTGCGAGGCCGATGCCATGAGCGATCCGAACGACCCGTCCGGCTACAGCAGCACCGACCTGATCAGCCAGGGCTTCATCCACACCCCGGCGCTGAAGGCGCTGGTGGGGACGACGCGCCCGGTCGCGGACATCGACCTGGCCGACTGGGACGCGATCGTGGTTGCCGGCGGCCAGGCACCCATGTTCACCTTCGAGCGCGCCACCGCCCTCCACGCGAAGTTCGTGGAGTTCTACGAGGCAGGCCGAATCGCGGCGGCGCTCTGCCACGGCACCGCGATCCTGGCCTACGCCAGGCTCTCGAACGGGGATCTGCTGGCCAGGGGCAGGACCGTCACCGGGTTCGCGAACGTGGAGGAGGACTTCGCCGACAACGCGGTGTGGAGCTACGGCCTGCTGCCGCGCGATCGGCACGTCATGCCGTGGCGGATCGAGGACCGCCTGAAGGAGCTTGGCGCGAACTACGTCCAGGCGGGGCTCTGGCGAAGCTTTGCCGTCCGCGACGGCAACCTCATCACGGGCCAGCAGAACTTCTCGGGCGAAGAGACCGCGCGCGCGGTGGTGGCGGCGCTCGGCGTGTGACCGGCCCTACTCGACGCGCTCCCAGCGCAGTGTCTGCGTCACGCGGTCGCCGTCCCTGAGCGACAAATCGAGACGGCGGCCGTCGGCCGAGAGGGTGAAGTAGCGGACCTGGTCGGTGCCCACCCAGTGGGGATAGGACGAGCCGACGACCTTGTGGACGACCACACCCCTCGCCTCGTCCACCGTGAAGGGGCCGTAGTACGCGAGGTAGGAGCCGTAGGCCGCCGCGCGTTCGGCGTCGTTGCCCGGCGCCGTGCGCGCGCGGTTGCGGCCCCGCATCAGCTGCGCCGACATCTGGCCCGATGCGTCGTAGGTGATCAGGCCGTTATCGAACGACCCCGGTCGCGCCTGTCCGCTCGCGTCGAACACGTCGTACTGCACCAGCCGCCAGCTGCCGAGCAGACGGGCCCGCGCGTCGGCCGCCGCGAGCGTCGCCGCCACTGCGCCAGCCATCATCAACGCCGCCACGATACGCACAGGGCCCATGAGTCCTCCTTGTCGGGTGACCGGAACGGCCACCGTGCCAGTTCGCCTGCGGATGCGGCACCGCGCCGTGAAGACGCGCCGTCAGCCGTGCCGGATCGCGATGGTCTTCAGCACCGTGAACCCGAGCAGCGCCTCGAACCCCTTCTCGCGTCCGTGCCCGCTCGACTTCACCCCGCCGAACGGCAGCTCCACGCCGCCGCCCGCACCGTAGTTGTTGACGAACACCTGCCCGCAGCGCAGCCTGCGCGCCATGCGCAGCTGGCGCCCCCCGTCGCGCGTCCACACGCCCGCCACCAGGCCGTACTCCGTGCCGTTTGCCAGCCGGATCGCCTCCGCCTCGTCGTCGAACGGCATCGCCGCGAGCACGGGCCCGAAGATCTCGCGCTGCGCGATGTCGCTCTCGTGCGGCACGTCCCGGAACAGCACGGCGGCCTGGTAGTAGCCGGCGCTGGCCGCCTCCGGGTGCAGAGTGCCTCGCGCGGCCACCGGGATGCCCGCCCGCTCGGCGGACTGGACGAATCCGCGGACCACGTCGTACTGCTTCCGGTTCACGAGCGGGCCCATCTCGAGCTCGAGTGCGGGCGGACCGGCGCGCAGCGCCCCGAACCGCTCGGCAAGGCGGCCGACCACCGTCTCGTAGATGCCGCGCTGCACCAGCAGGCGGCTGCCCGCCGAACAGGTCTGGCCCGCGTTCTGAACGATGGCGTTGACGATCACGGGCAGGGCCGCCTCGAGATCCGCATCGTCGAACACGATCTGCGGCGACTTGCCGCCGAGTTCGAGCGTGACCGGGCAGTGGCGTTTCGCGGCGGCCTCGGCCACGAGGCGTCCCGTGCCCGTGGAGCCCGTGAAGGAGATGTGATCGATGCCGGGATGCGCGGTCAGTGCGGCGCCGGCCTCGCTGCCGAGCCCGGTGACGATGTTGAGCGCCCCGGCCGGGAAGCCGACCTCCGCCGCGAGTTCGGCCAGGCGCAGCGTGGAAAGGCTGGCGTCCTCGGCGGGCTTCACGACGCACGCGTTGCCGGCGGCCAGCGACGCGCCGACCGTGCGCCCGAAGATCTGCATCGGGTAGTTCCACGGGATGATGTGCCCGGTGACGCCGTGCGGCTCGCGGAGGGTGATGACGGTGTAGCCGGGCTCGTACGGCAGTGTCTCGCCGTGCAGCTTGTCGGCGGCGCCGCCGTAGTACTCGAAGTAGCGCGCCAGCGCGGAGGCGTCGACGCGTGCCGTCCGGAGCGACTTGCCGGTGTCGCGCGCCTCGAGCTGCGCGAACTCCTCGTTGCGGTCCGCGATTGCGGCTGACAGCCGCAGCATCAGCCGCCCGCGCTGCGTCGCCGACAGGCGGCCCCAGGGCCCGTCGAACGTCTCGCCGACGGCGGCTCGCGCCGAGTCGACCGCGCGTGCGACATCGGCGCCGGTGCCGCGGGCCAGGGAGCCGAACGTCTCGCCCGTGCTGGGGTCGATGACGGGAATGGTCTCGGAGCTGCTGCCCGACTGCCAGGCGTTGTCGATGAATTGCTGCTTGTGCATGCGTTCCTGTGTCTTCCGCGCGCCGCTGTGGACGCCACGATCGCGGCGCCGGTCCCGGACCCGGTCAGTGAGAGGTCGCCGGTGCGCCCGCCGTGCCCGCTGCGCCCGCGCTGCCGAAGAGCCCCCCGAAGAAGTCACCCTTGTTCCACGCCGGCCGTGCCGTCTCCTGCGCCACCTGCCAGCCGACGAGGAAGTTGAGCTGCGCATGCCGCGCGCCCGCCCCGAAGTCGAAGGACTGCGACATGTCGTCGTTCGGCTTGTGGTACACGTCGCGGCGATAGCCGGCGTTGATCGCGCCGCCATCCCGCGCGTCCCCCGTCTTGAAGCCGCTCTTGATGAACAGCGACGGCACGCCCTGGCGCACGAAGCTGTAGTGGTCGCTGCGGATGAACAGCGCCTGCTCCGGGATCGGGTCCGGCGCGATCTCGAGCCCCAGCCGGCGGGCGGCCTGCCTGACCGGCACGTCGAGCGTCGAGTGCTGTGCGCCGTAGGGCACGATGTCGAGCAGCGGGTGGTACATGAACGGCATGTCCACGGTCAGGTCGGCCACGATCCCGTCCCGCGGAACGGTCGGGTGGCGCGCGAAGTAGTCGGAGCCGAGCAGCCCGCGTTCCTCGGCCGTGACGAAGACGAAGGCGACCGACCGGCGCGGCCTCGGTTTCAGCGCGGCGTAGGCGTGTGCCACCTCCAGGACGATGGCCACGCCGGAGGCGTTGTCATGCGCGCCGTTGTAGATGGCGTCGCCGTTCATCGGGACGCCGCGGCCGAAGTGATCGAGGTGCGCCACGTAGACGACGTGCTCGTTCCTCAACGAGGCGTCGCTGCCCTCGACGCGCGCGACGATGTTCGCGCTGTCGACGTCCGCGTGCGTGGACCTGGTCACGATGCTTGCGCGGACGGGCAGGTCGAACGCCTGCGGCGTACTCGCCTTCGCCGCTGCGAACACGGCGGCGGGGGTTGTCGGTGCGCCGGCGAAGAGGGCCTGGACGCCGGAGTGATTCAGCGAGGCGGCGCCGCGCAGCGCGGGGTCGCCGCGGTTCGGCCGGCCTGCGCCGTCCACCCAGGCGTAGCCGCCCTGCTTGTTGCCGGCGACGCTCACGTCCCAGCGGAACCGCGGATCATCGGGAGAGGTGAAGCTGATCGTGCCTATCGCACCCCGCTCGAGCGCCGCGGCTTCCTTCACCGCACCCGACGAGTAATATGCCCGCTCGTTGCTCGGCAGCATCGCTGGTGCGCCCGAGAGGAATGCCACCACCTTGCCCTTCACGTCCACGCCGGCCGCGTAGTCGTCGTACCCGAGCGACGGCGCGCTCACGCCGTACCCGACGAACACGACCGGCGCGTCCTCGACGCTGACGTCCGCGCGCAGCGGATCGGCCGACAGCAGGTAGTCCGTGCCGTAGGCCAGGGTCCGCCGGCCTGCCGGCCCGCGCAGCGTCAGGGAACTGGCGTCCTCCACGACGATGCTGTTCCGGAGCGGCACACGCTGGCGGAACCCTCCGGCCTCACCAGCGGGCGCCACTCCGTACGAGGTCAGCGTCTGCTCGACGTAGCGCAGGGCCTCCTCATACCCCGTCGTGCCGAGGCCGCGTCCCTCGAGCCGGTCGTCGGCGAGCACACTCATGTGCTGCCTGATCGGATCGGGCGCGATCGAGTCGAGCGCGGCCGCGATCTCCGGGGCATCGACCGTGAGCGGCGGTGCCGCTTCCGACGCAGGCGGCCTGCTGCAGGCGCTGACGACTGTCGCCAGGGCCAGGCCCAGCACCATTCGCTGCACGACGTGTCCGACCATGGAGGCTCCTCTGGGGCGTGAGCGCAGTGCAAGCGGGCTCGCGCGCGTTCGCCGTAACTGAATCGTAAGGATACCAGCAGGCGAGCCGCCGCCGAGGACCAGCGCGGACTGCGCCTGGGTGACGGTGACGGGTCGGTTGGGTGGGTGGGTCGGCCAGATGCGCTGGTCGGCCCGCTGCCAGCCCACCGCGCCGCACTCACGCGTGGCGAGCAGGAGGCGCTGGGAGCCGGGCCTCCCGCGACAGTCTGAGACAACGACACGACCGTCGATCGGTGACAATCGTCCGCGAGACTCGCCGCGCGCGGTTTACTGCTCGCGCGCGAGATGACGTGCTGGGTCAGGACGAGGGGAGCGCCACACGATGTCGGTGTCACGTCGGAATTTCGTCAGGAGCCTCGGCGCGGCCACAGGCGCGGCAGGGCTCACCACCGTGGGCGGCGACGTGCTGGCCGCAACGGCCATGTCGCAGGCCGCCGCGGCCGTGGCCCCGACGACGCTGCCCGAGCCCGCGTCGTCGCCCTTCCCGGTGATGAACCAGCGAACGCTGGGATGGCTCCGGTTTCTGTGGGAGAAGGCCGTAACCCCGGACGACTGGACGAGCGCCGGCATCCCGCACCCGTGGTGGGACCGCTACACGAATCCGGTCGTGCTGAGTTACGGCCGGTTCGACCTGTCGTACTCGGCCTACGGCCTGCTCATGATGGCCGACCAGACGCCGGCGTGGCGCGAGGTGTACACGCGCATCGCCGACGGGTTCGCCAAGCGGTATCCAACCTACTGGGGCGCCATCGACTGGCTGACGCAGATCGGAGACGACCCGAAGCGCGCCAAGTACCCGGCGCCGATCATGGCGACGCTGCCTCCGAACCTGCGTGGCAATTACAACCGGTTCGGCTGGACCGCCAACGGCGTCGAACCCTGGGGACTCCAGAAGGATCCGGTGGGCGCCGACGGCTACCTGTTCTTCCGCGGCTGGTTCCACCTGCTGCTTGCCACCTACAAGTACGTCTCGGGCAGCGACAAGTGGGCCAGCCCCTTCACAGTCGTTGGCTACGGTGACGAGGAGTTCGAGTGGGATCACCACCGCCTCGCCGCGCGCCTCGAGGCGCAGTATCGTGCGAGACCGGAGGGGCCGCACTGCGAGAACACGAAGATCTGGTTCTATTGCAATGCCGCGGCGGCGCTCGGCATGCACCTCTACGACAAGGTCTACAACCGGCAGACCCACCTCGCCGCGGACAATTTCCTGGCGTACGCGCGCAAGAATTACGTCGGCGTCGGAGCGGACGGCAAGCTCGCGTGGGTGACGAACTACTACGACCCCCTCGTGAACTTCAAGTTCAACTCGCCGGCGGCCGGCGGCGTGCTGGCCGCATTCCTCGTGCTGCCGCAGGACCGCGAGTTCGGCACCTACCTCTATGAGGCGGCAGCGAACGCGTCCGGTGTCCGCACCCCCAACGCCCAGGTGCGATCCAACCCCGGCCTGTTGGCACTGGCCCGTGAAGTGGGCGACGCGCAGGTGGTCGAACGGCTGCAGGCCGCGGCGGAACGCGAAGGCGATCCGCGCTTCTTCGGCCGGAACAACGAGATGTTCGGGTGGTGGACCAGTTTCCCCACGGAGGGGTCTCCACGCGGGCAGGCGAGCGCCAACATGATGGTGTCGCAGATCGGCCGTCCCGGCGACTGGGTGCGCGCACTGCAGGCGCCCTTCCTCGACAAGTTCACTGCGCCCACGGTGGAGGGGGTCGAGTTCCCGGCCATGGGCTGCTCGCAAGCCTGGAACGATCCGTCCACCGGCGTCCTCCACGTCAGCACCTACGCAGCATCCGCCGACAGGCGGGGCGCGGCCACGACGTTCCGCATCACCAACCTGCCCGACGCGACGTCGGTGCGCATCACGGTGGATGGGCAGCCGTTCACCCGGTTCGCCGCCACCGATGCCACCACGATCCGCCTCGACACCACGGTGGAGCACCGCAGCTACCGGATCGTCACCGGGTATCGCGGTCCGGACAGGCGCGCCGATGCGGAGCCCCCCCGCGACGCGGCGCCCTCGCCGCGCGCGGCGGCCAGCGGCTCGCCGGCGGGCCCCGAACCGGCTTCTGCCCATGATCCCTCGCGTGTCGTGCGCAACGTCGCGCTGCGCACGCCGATCGGGTGCGCCTGCTGTTCGGCGTAGCGACGCCGCCGCGTCCCGCCGAACCCGCACCCCGCTGAGCCGGAGCGCCGCACGTGGACGTCTACCTGATCGACGGCACCTACGAGCTGTTCCGCCACTACTACGCCGTGCCGCCGGCGCGGGACGCGGACGGCCGCGAAGTGGGCGCGGTGCGCGGCGTGCTCACGTCGCTGCTCGGCATGATGGCCGTGCGGCAGACCCACATCGGCGTCGCGACGGACCGCGTCATCGAGTCCTTTCGCAATCGCCTGTGGCCGGGCTACAAGACAGGCGCGGGGATCGAGCCGGCGCTCCTCTCGCAGTTCCCGCTGCTCGAGGAGGCGCTCGCGGCCCTCGGCGTGGTCACCTGGCCGATGGTGGAGTTCGAGGCCGACGATGCCCTCGCGTCGGCGGCGGTGACGGCGGCCGCCGACCCGCGGGTCGATCGGGTGCTGGTGTGTACGCCTGACAAGGATCTCGCACAGATCGTCCGCGGCACCCGGATCGTGCAGATGGACCGCCGCGCGCGCACGCAGCGCGACGAGGCCGGCGTCGTCGCGAAGTTCGGGGTGCCGCCGGTGTCGATTCCCGACTACCTGGCGCTCGTCGGCGACGCGGCCGACGGCTACCCTGGCCTGGAAGGGTGGGGCGCCCGGTCGGCGGCGGCGGTGCTCGGGCGCTTCGGCCACATCGAACACATCCCCGACGACTGGCGCAGCTGGCACGTGAACGCCGCGAGGCCCGCGGCCCTCGCGGCGACGCTCGCGCGCGACCGCGACCGCGCATTGCTGTTTCGACAACTCGCGACCCTGCGCGTCGACGTGCCGCTGGCGATGACCGTCGATGCGCTGCGCTGGAACGGCCCCACCGAAGCCTTTGCGCCTCTCGCCGAACGCCTGCATGCCGCGCGCACGGCACCGAGGCGGCCGAAGGCGACCTGACGTCGTGTGGCTCCGCGAAGCGGGTAAGCTGGGGAAGCGCATGGATGGAGCGAGTCCCGCCGAACCCCCGATCCCATCGCGCGGGCCGCGCGGGCCGTCCCGGTCCCGGCGCTCCGAGGGTGGAGGACGCCTGCTCGTCGTCGTGCTGATCGTCAGCGTCGTCTTTGGGGCGGGCGGTGCCGCGCTTGGCGTGTTCCTGCGCTCGGCCGATCGCCTGGGCCGGGGCGCCGCGCGACCGGTGCCCGCGCCCGAAACCGCACCTCGGGCAATTCCTCCGGCCGGGCTCCACAGCCGGCCGGATACCGGGTGGCATCTGCTCGACGTTCCCGCACCAGCGGGTGAGTGGGCCACATTCGATCCCGTCGCAAACGTGGAGTGGGCGCAGTCGATCGCGCGTGGGTGGAACGCCGATGCCGTGTTGACACGCGTCCACGTCGCGCGGCTGGCTGCGAGCGGAACCGTCAACCTGGCAGACGGGCGCGAGGAGCAGGCGGCCTACCAGTTCGTGTCGCCGGCGCGTATCGCCGAGTGGAGCGAACGCGCGGCCCGGGGCGAGTCGGGGGCCAGGGTCGGCTACGAATTGATGGTGGTCGTGGCCAGGCGGATGGTGGAGGGGATGGTGACGTTCGGCCGGCCCCTGACGCGCGACGTGCCCGCCGACGCGGTCGTCAGCCTGCCGCTCGCCGCGCTCCTCGAGGGCGCCATGGCCAACCGCAAGTTCCAGGAGTCGTCGTACTACGACGTCGACCTGCTGCACCATGCGCGCGACGGGTGGGTCTGGTATGTGCAGGCACGCGGCCAGCTCGAAGCCTCGCCGCGCGTGCGGGCCCGCGACGGCGCGGTCTATCCCTACCGCCGGTAGCCGATGCACGGGGACGAGCCGACGCACGGTCCCCGGCGGTCGGAGCGCCCGCGCGTCGACGGGTGTGTGCCGTCGGACGCGGGGCACCCGCGTTACATGGGTGCCCCGTCGACTACCGCGGCTGGCCGGCCGGCGGCTCGCACTGGTTGGGGCCGCTGTCGTTCGCGTCCCAGTAGCAGCGGTTGCCGTCCTTCTTGTACCGGCCCTTCTTCTCGGGCGGCTTGCACTGGTCCGGGCCGTTGTCGCGCGCGTCCCAGTAGCACTCGCCCTTCGGTCCCACCTTGTAGCGGCCATCACCGGCAGAGACGGGCGCCTGCGCCACCAGCGCCGCGGCCACGCTCACGGTCATCGCCGCTGCGAGCAGCGCTCCCCATCGAACTCTCATCGTTTGTCGCTCCTTCGGCGCGGGAACGACGTCGTCCCGCGCTTCACCGCCTTTTCGGCACGAGGAGCTTGCCACTTTGACGGATGGGGCGTCCAGAGAAGGGGAAGCGGGCCCGGCACCGCGGCAGGCTGCGGGTGCGCGTCTACGATCCGGCGGGCGGGTCGGGCTCGTGCTCCGTGCGCATCGACTTGATGTACGCCGCGATCTGCCAGAGTTGCGCCTCGGTGAGCATGCGCCCCCAGGAAGGCATGCCGTGGGCCCGCCCTTCGGCAATCGAGTCGGCAACGTCGGCGTGGCCGCCGCCGTAGAGCCACGCCTCGTCCCGCAGGCTCGGGCCCATGCCGCCGCCGCCGTGATCGCCGTGGCATCCGGCGCAGTTGTAGGCCACAAAGAACCGCCGGCCCTCCTGCAGCGCCTGTCGATCGGTGGCAAACGGGTTTGCCACGTCGGCCACCTCGCGCGGCCCGGCGCCGGCAACCGGGCCGACGGGCGAGCCGACCCGCACCTCCGGCACAGCCCCAACAGCGGGTCCGCTCCGCTCATGGCCGCAGCCGGCGCACGCCAATGCGACCGCCAGCGCCACCCCCCACGCTGTCTGACGGCAGTCAGAGGCCAAACACATACAGCATGTTCCCCGGCGCGGTGTAGCGCTTGATGTCGCTCATGGCGCCGACCACGCCGAGGGCGGCATACGGATCGTCGATGGAGATGGCCGGGAAGGCGACGGCGCCCATCCAGCCGCCTACGCCCGAGTAGATCGCGACGTACTGCTTCCCGTCTGGCGCCGTGAACGTGATGGGGTTGCCAACGATGCCCGAGCCGGTCTGGAACTGCCACAGTTCCTCGCCGCTGCGCGCGTCCACCGCCTTGAACCAGCCGTCCATCGTCCCGTAGAACACGAGGTCGCCACCGGTGGCGAGGACTCCGCTGTAGATCGGGAACTTCATGTCCACGGCGCCCCAGGCCTTCTGCCGCCTGATTGGGTCCCACGCGACGAGCTCGCCGTGGTGCCCCTCGCCCTGGTACATCCGCACGCTGGCCCCGAGGTACGGCGTGCCGGCGATGTAGTTCACCTCGAGAGCCTCGTAGTCCATGCACGTGTTGTGGGCCGGGATGTACAGCAGGGCCGTCCGCGGCGAGAACGCCGAGGGGACGAACTCCTTCGCGCCGGTCGACGACGGGCAGATGCCGCGCGTCACCTGGCCCTGGCGCGTCATCTTCTCGGCATTGACCTGCGGCCTGCCGGTGGCGAGGTCGTACCCGCTCGCCCAGTTGATCGGCTGGAAGGGATCGGCAGCGAGCAGTTCGCCCGTCTGCCGGTCCAGCACGAACACGAAACCGGAACGGCCGGGATGCAGCAGCAGCTTGCGCGGCTGCCCGTTCCACTCCATGTCGACCAGCACGTTTTCCATGATCTCGTCGTAGTCCCACATGTCGTGGGGCACGACCTGATACGCCCACCTCGCCTGCCCATCATCAGGATCGCGAGCGAAGATCGTCGAGGTCCACTTGTTGTCGCCGGGGCGCATGTCCGGGTTCCACGGACCGGGGTTGCCGGTGCCGTAGAAGATCAGGTCGAGGCCGGGGTCGTACGAGATCCAGCCCCACACGGTGCCGCCGCCAAGCTTCCACTTGTCACCGGACCACGTGGAGACGCCAAGGTCGGGCTGCCGCAGCAGTTCGTAGAACGGCTTGAACGCCTGGCCGATGAGCGCCTCCTCGTCCGGCCCTGTGTGGAACGCGCGCCAGGCTTCCTGGCCGGTGCCCACGTCCAGCGCGGCGATGTACCCGCGCACGCCCAGTTCGCCGCCGCTCATCCCGACGATCACCTTGTCCTTCACCACCAGCGGGGCCATGGTTATCGTCTCGCCGCGTTCCATGTTGCCGACGCGCGCCCGCCACACCTCCGAACCCTTCGCGGCATCCACGGCAATCACCTGTGCGTCCAGCGTGGCGTAGATGATCTTGCCGTCGGCGAACGAAGCGCCGCGGTTGACGATGTCGCAGCAGGCGATCCCGACGGCCCGCGGGTCCGCATGCGGGTCGAAGCTCCACTTCAGCGGTCCGCTGGCACTGGTGAGGTCCACCGCATACAGCAGATTGGGAAACGGCGTGACGACGTACATGGTGCCGTCGACCACGAGCGGCTGGCCTTCGTGGCCTCTCGGGATGCCCGTGGACATCGTGCGCACGGGGCGCAGGCTCTTCACGTTCGTGGTGTCGATCTGTGCGAGGGGGCTGAACCGCGTGTTCGCGAAATCACCGGACGGCAGGTGCCATTCACCGTTCGGCACCTCCGACACCAGGTGTACGCCGGCCGCGGTCCCCGATACGCCACCTTCGTTGAGATACCGCTGCGGCGCGTCAGCCTGACGCGAGCACGCGGCCCCGAGCAACGCGACAACGGTGAGAGTGGCGAGTGAGGGCACGTTCAGCACGGTGTCTCGATCCTGTGGAGCTACGACGGCGATGTACCGGTCGCCGCCACGCCCGTCGCAAGTCGCGTGCCCGGGGTTCGGACGTGCGCCTGCTCCAGGCAGGGCCGTGCTTCGGCGTCTTCGATCTCACGGTGCGAGCCTGCAATCACTGGAACATCGCTTGCTGCGGCACGTCACGCCTGTGCGTACTTCCACGTCCGTCGTCTCGTCACACGACAGCCACCGTCGAAAGCAGCCGCGCTGCCGGTTCAGCGCCGCGGCGGCGGCAGCCCGGCTTGGCCTGACGTGTGCCGTCGCCGTGGGAGCCGCAGCGTGCGGAGGCCCGTTGTCGGCGCTCGAGCCGGCGGGCCGCGACGCCGAGCGGCTGTCGGTGCTGTTCACGTGGATGTGGTTCGGCGCGCTGGTGATCTGGCTCGGCATGATCGGGCTGGCGCTGTGGGTCCCGCGCTCGGAGGCGGCGGCGTCGGCGCGCGGACGCCGCGCGCTCATCATCGGTGGCGGCGTGGTCTTCCCGCTGGTCGTGCTGACCCTCCTGCTGGTGTTCGGTGTGGCCGAGCTGCCCGCAACGCTCGCTCGTGGGCACGATCGTGTCACGCTCGAGATCACCGGCCGGCAATGGTGGTGGCGCGTGCGATACCTGGAGCCGGGCTTCGAACCCCTCGAGCTGGCCAACGAGATCCGCCTGCCGGTGGGTCGTCGCATCGACGCGCACCTGCTCAGCGACAACGTCGTGCACTCGTTCTGGGTGCCCGCGCTGACGGGGAAGATGGACATGGTGCCCGGCCGCATCAACCGCATCGCGCTGGAGCCGACGCGCACGGGCACGTTCCAGGGCGCATGCGCCGAGTTCTGCGGCCTGTCGCACGCGCACATGCACCTGGACGTCGTCACGCTGGAGCCGGCCGCGTTCGAGCAGTGGCTCGCGGCGCAGCGCGCCGGGGCGCAGGCACCGGACGATGCCGAGGCGCAGCGCGGGGCCGAGGCGTTTCTCGACCGCGGCTGCGGCGTGTGCCACACCGTCCGCGGCACCGACGCCGCCGGCCGCGCCGGGCCCGACCTGACTCACGTCGGCAGCCGGCTGTCGCTGGCGGCCGGGCTGCTGCCCAACGACGCCAACGCGTTCAGCCAGTGGATTACCGGCACCGAGCGGCTCAAGCCCGGCGCGCACATGCCGGCCTTCGCCGCCCTGCCGGCGGCCGAGGTCTCGGCGCTGTCCACCTATCTGTCCCGACTGCGATGAACGGCCACGACGTCGACCCGGCGCCCCGTCCGCCCGACGCGGAGATCGCCGCGCAGGACGCGCGGCTGCGCGCCGTCTGGAAGACACCCGAGGGCTGGCGCTACTGGTCGGCGGTGAACAACACGGTCGTCGGGCAGTGGTACACGGCGGCGACCTTCGTGTTCTTCCTGTTCGGCGGCGTGCTGGCGCTGCTGATGCGCGTGCAGCTGGCCGTGCCCGAGAACACCTTCCTCACGGCCGACCGGTACAACCAGGTCTTCACGATGCACGGCTCCGTCATGATGTTCCTGTTCGCCGTGCCGGTCTTCGAGGCGGCCTCCATCCTGCTGATGCCGCAGATGCTCGCCGCGCGCGACCTGCCCTTCCCGCGCCTCTCGGCGTACGGGTTCTGGTGCTACGTGATCGGCGGCGTGTTCGTGTGCGGCTCGCTGCTCTTCGACGTGGCGCCGCGCGGCGGATGGTTCATGTATCCGCCGCTCACCACCGAGGTGCAGACCGACGTCGGGGCCGACATCTGGCTGCTCGGCCTCAGCTTCATCGAGGTGTCCTCGCTGGCCGCGGCGATCGAGCTGATCGTGGGGGTGCTGAAGTGCCGCGCGCCGGGCATGCGGATCAACCTGATCCCGCTCTATGCCTGGTACGTGCTGGTGGTGGCGGGCATGATCCTGTTCGCCTTCCCGCCCCTCATCGCGGGCGACCTGCTGATGGAGCTGGAGCGGACGCTGCGCTGGCCGTTCTTCGACGCCTCGCGCGGCGGCGATCCGCTGCTCTGGCAGCACCTCTTCTGGATCTTCGGCCACCCGGAGGTCTACATCATCTTCCTGCCGTCCGTGGCGCTGGTGGCGATGATCGTGCCCACGTTCGCGCGGCGCCCGATGGTGGGTTACTCGTGGATCGTCCTCGCCGCGGTCGGGACCGGTTTCCTGAGCTTCGGGTTGTGGGTCCACCACATGTTCACCACCGGGCTGCCCGGCGTGTCGCTGGGCGTCTTCTCGGCGGCGTCGCTCGCCGTGGCCATTCCGACGGGTGTGCAGATCTTCTGTTTCCTCGCGACGATTGCCGGGGCCCGGCACGCGCGGTCGCTGCCGATGCTGTATGTGTTCGGCGGGCTCGCCACGTTCGTGATTGGCGGGCTCACGGGCGTCATGGTCGCCGTCTCGCCGTTCGACTTCCAGGCGCACGACACCTACTTCGTCGTCGCGCACCTGCACACCGTGCTCATCGGCGGCATGCTGTTCCCGCTGCTGGCCGGGGTGCACTACTTCTTCCCGCTGGTCACCGATCGCATGCCGTCCACGCGCCTGGGCGTGCCGGCATTCCTGCTGATCTTCGTCGGCTTCCACCTCACGTTCATGCCCATGCACCTGACCGGCATGCGGGGCATGGTGCGCCGCGTGTTCACCTACCCGGCAGGCGCCGGCTTCGACGGGCTGAACCTGGTGTCGACCATCGGGGCGTTCGTGATCGCGTCGGGGCTCCTGCTCTTCCTGTGGGAGGTCGTGCGCTCGTTTCGCAGCCCGGAGCTGGCCCCGCGCAATCCATGGAACGCGGGCACACTCGAGTGGCTGGGCCGCGTGCCGGGCGAGGCGTGGGGAGTCCGGTCGATCCCCGAGGTGGACAGCCGCTATCCGCTGTGGGATCAGCCCAGTCTCGAACGTGACGTGGACGATGGCCGCTTCTACCTGCCCGATGCCGTGGAGGGCGAGCGCGAGACGCTGATCACCTCGGTCATCGACGCGCAGCCGGTGCAGTGCATGCGCGTGCCCGGGCCCACGTTCCTGACCCTGGTCGCGGCCGTCTTCACCGCCGGCGTGTTCATCGGGTCCACGTTCCACTGGTGGACGGTGACGCTGGTCAGCGCCGTGCTGGCGCTGGTGACGATCCTGGCCTGGTTCTGGACCGGCACGGGCCGCATCCCCGAACAGCGCGAGAAGCCGGTGGGGCTCGGAGTCACGCTGCCCATCTACGTCTCGGGATCGCACTCGGTGGGCTGGTGGGCGATGTTCATCACGATGCTTGGCATCATGACGGCCTACTTCAGCCTGGTCTTCGGGTACTTCTTCTACTGGACCTCGCGGCAGTCCTTCCTCGACCACGTCACCGGCCCCGGGGCGTTCTGGCCGTCCGTCGCCCTCGTCCTGGCGGTGGGCGCCTGGGGAGCGACGATCGCCGGGCGTGCGGCGAACCGGCACGATCGCGCGGCGGTCTTCTACCTGAGCACGGCTGCGGGTGTGGCGTTGTCCATCGGGAGCGCGGCGGCCCTGGTCGCCGGGCCTGCGGCGACCGGCCTCGATCCCGCCCTGCACATCTACCCGGCCATGGTCTGGGTGCTGGTGGCCTGGACCGTCACGCAGGTGCTGCTCGGCACGCTGATGCAGCTGTACTGCATGGCGCGCCGCGCCGCGGGCCGGCTGACGGCCCGGCACGACATGGACATCGTGAACGTGACGCTCTACTGGCACTTCACGGTGCTGACGGCGCTCATCACCGCCGCGGTGATCGGCGGGTTCCCGATGGTGGCCGGAGGATGACGACACGCGATCTGCCCGAACGGCGGTTCTACCTGGTGATGCTCGCCAGCGGGCCGGCCGTCTGGCTGCTGCACTTCCTCGTCACCTACACGACCGTGGCCGTCCGCTGCGGGCCGCGCGGCACGGCGACGGCAACACTTGCCCTTACGCACGGAATCGTGGGCACCTATACCGCCGTCGCGCTCGCCGGCATCGCCGGCGTCGCGTGGAGCGGGTGGACGCGCCACCGGCACGGCGACGAGACGCGGCCGTACGACATGGACACGCCGGAGGATCGGCATCGCTTCCTTGGGTTTGCCACGTTCCTCCTCGCGCTGCTCAGCGCCGTCGCCACCCTGTTCGTTGCGGGTTCCACGCTGCTGATGCCGGACTGCCGGTGATGGCGCGTCTGCCTCTGGGGGTCGGGCTGGCGGTGCTCGGGCTTGCCTGGGGACCGGTGCCGCACCTGCTCGCCGGCCTGCCGTTCACGGCGCACATGACCGCCCACATCCTGGTCGTGGCCGTAGCCGCCCCGCTCGTCGCGTGGGGCCTCGCCGAAACGCGTCTCGATCCGGTGCGGCTTGGGCCTGCCACGCTGCTGTCGCCGATCCCGGCGTCGATGGTCGAACTCGTGGCCGTCTGGGCCTGGCACGCTCCGGCGCTGCACGAGGCCGCGCGTTTGTCCACGGCGGCGTTCCTCGCCGAACAGGCGACCTTCCTCGCGGCGGGCCTGCTGCTGTGGGCGGCAATCCTCGGCGGACGGCCGGAGGCGCGCGCGGCGCGGCACCTCGCGGGTACGGCGGCGCTCGTGTTCACCTCCATCCACATGACACTGCTTGGTGCGCTGTTCGCGCTGGCCCCACGCGCGTTCTACGCGCACGAGGACGGTCACGCCGGCGCCCAGCCGTTGTTCGATCTCCAGCTCGGTGGGGCGGTGATGCTGGTGGTGGGCGGCGCCGCGTACCTCCTGGGAGGCCTTGTGCTGCTCGCGCAGCTTGCGCGAGGCACCCCCGCACGGCGCGTCCAGGCACGCACGGCACCGGCGTGTGACCCGCCGGTTCGCGACGCCCGCACCATGCTCAACGGGGCGGATCCAGGGGCAGGAGCGGAACGTCGAACTCGCGCAGCACACGGGTGATGTCGGCCGAGCGACGCTGCAGGGCGGCATCGAGGGCCTCGAGCAGAACCCGATCGCCGCGACGTACCCCCATGGCCACCTCGAACTCGAAAGGAATGGCGGACGCGTCCCCCCGAGCGCCCACCGGTCGCACGGTGAGCGGCGGGGATGCCCGTTGCGCGAAATAACCCGCGAGCGGGCCCCAGGCCAGCGCGACGTCCAGCTCGCCCGATGCGACCGCGTCGATGAGGGCCGCGGGCGGGTTCGCGGTGCCGTAGTCGCCGTAGATCGAGTAGCCGCGCACGTTGTCCACGAGGTGGCGCGACGCCAGCGCGTGCGCCGGCGGGACATTGGTGTAGTCGTCCCCGATGACGTGGACGCCGATGCGCATCCGCTGCAGCACCGGGTCGTCGAGCGAGCGCACGCGCCGCGCGGCGGCGGGTCCGAGGACGAAGACGTAGCTGGAGCGATAGTACGGCCTCGTCGTCTCCGCGGGCTCGTAGCCGACCGGCACCCCGATGATCACGTCGCACGAGCCGGCCCGCAGCGTGTATCGCGCGAAGCCTCGCCGCTGCGGCCACCAGCGGTACGCGACCGTGCGGCCCAGATCCTGCGCCACGAGTGCGGCTATCCGGTTCTCGAACCCCTCGCCGCGCTCGTTCGAGAACGGCAGGTTGTTCGGGTCGGCGCACACCCGCAGCGCGCCGCCTGTGTCGACCGGGGCATCGGTGAGGGGCGCGGGCAGGGTGAGTGGCGCGGGCAGGGTGAGGTGCGCGGGTGGCGGTGCCGGAGGACGCTGCCTGCGAACGCCGCCGGCCCGCAGCGCCGTCAGCGCCAAACCCACCACGGCGAGGGCCAGCGCGCCGGCGACCAGCACCACAGACGGCGATGGTACGCGGGTCACAGCAGGTGCCGCGCCACGAGCGCGATAGTGCCCACGGAGAAGGCCAGCGCGAAGATCGCAATGAGCCCGTCGCCGGCAATGAGGGCGACGCCGTAGGCGGTGATCGCGAGCCCGGCCACGTTGGCGCTCAGCGGCACCACCTCCATCAGCGGGGTGCCGGCGGCCAGGACCGACGTGGTGGCTCCCGCCACCGCCGCGCCCGCGCCGCGGGTGAGGGCCGACAGTCGTGGACGTGTCCAGCGGTCGACGAAGCGTCCTACGGGACGCAGCCACCCGACCGCCTTGCAGATCTTGCTGTCGGACGCGGAACGGCGGAGCATCCACGCCGGCAGCCACACGTGGTCCCGCCCGACCAGCAGCTGCGTGGCGGAGAGGATCACGATGAACCCCATCATCACCGGCACCCCGGGGATGTCGCCGATGACCGGCGCCATCATGATCAGCCCGGCCAGCAGGAGCAGCGGTCCGAACGAGCGGCGCCCCACCGTGTCGAGTACGTTGTCGAGCGATACCGGATCGTTCGCTCGAGTGGCTTCCTCGATCCGGTCGATGAGGTCGGTCACGCTGGACACCTCTGGCCTGGTTTCGCCGGCCGAGCCGGTGCCGCCGCCCGACGCCGTCATGCGTCGCGCCTATGCAGCCGACGTGCCCGTCGTGCGTCGGCTTGACCGATCGTGTACGCTCCGGGTCAGCGGACGAGCCGCGGCGCCTCGCGCCGGGTCGTGCGCGAAGGAGCAGGGACACCACATGCCGAAGCAGACCCGCAGCCGCCGCGCCATGCTCGCCGGACTGGGCGCCGTCGCGGCCGCCAGTGCCGCCGGGGCCCGCCCCGCTGGGGCTCAGGAGCGCCAGCCGGACACCTTTTCGCCCAGGATGCACGCCGAGGACGGGTGGATGTCCGCCATGCGCGGGGTCCACCGGGTGGTGCTCGACGTGACCACGCCGGAGGGCGTGCCGGACGCCATCCGGTTCGTCAGCAACCTCTACACGGGGCATCGTTCGGGCTACGACGTACGCGAGAGCGACCTCGCGATCGTCGTCTGCTTCCGGCACAGCGCGACGCCGTACGGCTACGCCGATGCGATCTGGTCCAAGTACGGCCGCACGCTGGACGCGAAGGCAACCACTCCGCCAGTGGCCAATCCCTTCAATTCCGGCAGCCGCCTCCAGCTGGCCGAGATGGCGAAGCAGGGCGTGCAGTTCATGGTGTGCGGAACGGCGAGCCGCGGAATCGCCGGGCGTATCGCGGGGCAGGGCGGGGACGCGGACGGCGTGCTGAAGGAGATGGCCTCGAACCTCGTCCCGAGCGCGCGCATCGTGCCGGCCGGGGTCATCGGGGTGACGCATGCGCAGGAGCGTGGCTTCGCGCTGTTGTACGTGGGCTGACCGCGCGTTCGCCCATGCGAAGTGTCGTGAACGCGAAGGAGAGGACAGGCATGCTGAAGAGGATGCTGTGCGTCGTGGGAGTGGGCGTCCTGCTGGTGGCCGGAGCGGCGACGGCCGGCGCGCAGGCGCTGCCGGTACCCGGCGTGGAGCCGGCGCGCGACGTGCCGGGCGCGAAGGAGATGCCCAACCCGGACATCGTCCACAAGGTGGCGTTCGACATGGCCACGGCGAACCCGAAGGACGCCGCCGTGCACCCGATGCTGCAGGCCGTGGCGCGGTACGTGAACACGCTCGCGAAGACCGGCGTGCCGGCGGCCAACCGCAAGGTCGCGGTCGTGTTCCACCAGGGCTCGACCGACTACGTGATGACCAACGCGGCGTACAAGGCACGCCACAACGGCCAGGACAACCCGAACCTGCCGATGATCCAGGCGCTGAAGAAGGCCGGTGTCGATTTCCGCGTGTGCGGTCAGGCGGTGCTCGGCCGCAAGATCGACCCGAAGGACATCACGCCCGAGATCGAACTCGACCTCTGGGCGCTCACCACAATCGTGGCCCTGCAGCAGCAGGGCTACGTGATGATCCGCGGCGGGAACTGACGCCTCTACCTGAGGCCCAGTTCCCGCTCCATGTCCGCGGTGTCCTGCGCCCGCGACGCCGGCCGCGACTTCGTGGCCGCGTCGCGTGCGGCCTCCGCCTGCTTCCGCATCGTTTCCACCGTGGCGGGATCGTACTGCGCCGCGATCGCCTCCGCCGCGCGCCTGGCAGCATCGAGTTCCGGCTGCGCCTGCTGCAGCGCCACCTGCTGCTGCTGCGCGCGCGTCGCGTCGGCCTTGGCGTCCGCACCGGCGACGGCGTAGTACGCAAGGGCCAGCGAGAAGCGGCCCTGCGCGCGGGCCTGGTCGCCCAGCGTGTCCGCCTGCGCCGCCACCCGCGCGAGACCCGCCGCCGACGGCCGGAGCTGCTCGATGCTGCGGTAATAGTCCTGCGCGGCTTCCAGCAGTTCGGGCGCGCCTGCGTACTTCGCGACCAAGGCGGCCGCGCGGCTTTCGGCTCGCGCCAGTACCTGCGCGTCGCCGTGGCGACGCAGTGCGTCGTCGCCAAGTGTGGCCCATCGGCGCGCCAGGGTCAGCTGGGCCTGCGCGTCCTTCACCAGGTCCACCGGCCACTTCTGACGGAACGCCTGCTCGGCGGCCATCGCCCGCTGCACGGCGTCCATGGTCGACGGGCTCGGCTCGGGCCGCGCCTGGATCAGGCGCAGTCGTTCAGCCAGATACAGCTCGTTGAAGGAGGACGCCTCCTTCGCCAGCGCCCGTTCGAGACCGCGGGCCGGCATGGCCTCCAGCTCCCGCTGCAGCGCGGCGTCGGGCGCGTACGGCCCTGCCGCCGCGATCTGGTCCGCGTGGTTCGAGGAGAACGACGGCTCGCGCCGGTGCTGGAAGTGCCTGCGGTGCCGCTCCACCAGCGCCGCATCGTCGGGGTTCGCACGCAGCAGGGCGAGCAGCGCCCGGTCTGCGGCGGCGAAGTGTCCACCCTGGTCGTACAGCTCGAACGCGTCCGCGAGACGACCCTGTCGTTCCGCGGCGTCGGCGAGCGGTCTGGCGATCGCCGCGGCACGCCGTGCGGCGCCAGCCGCGTTCGGGTTGCCGTCGCACAGGAAGCCTCGTGCCGTGACGTAGAGCGCCAGCGCGTCCTGCGCGCGCCCGGCACGTTCGGCCGCCTGTGCGGACGGATAGGCCTGGAGGATCGTTTTCGTCTCCTGCACCGTGACCGGGCAGTCGGCGAACGCCGGGGTGGATATCGCGGTGCACAGCACCGCGGCCGCGAGGATGAGACGAGGCATCATGACAGCACCACCGCGTCAGTTGGTGGTGCGCTTGCGGCCAAGGCCGCCGAAGCCGCCGAGGCCCTTCATGCCGGGGAAGTCAGGCATCCGGCTGAAGCCGGGAGGTGCCTCGAACAGCGCGCCGTCCTGGGCTCCAACCTGGAGGTTCTTCAGCGACACGGTCATGCGCTCGGTCTTCTTGCCGGTCTTCGTCAGCATGTCCATCCTGAGCGCAATCCCCTCGCGCGTGAACCAGATGAACCCGCCCGCCGAGCCGTCCTTCATCACCAGCTTGTACTTGGTGGTCTCGATGCCCTCGAGGGTGTCCGTGCCGACGATGTCGATCGTCACGTCAGCGGGGGCGGCGCCCGACTGCTTGCGTGCCTCGCTGAAGTCGAGTTCCTTGTACATCTTCTGCGACGGCATGAGCATGAGGCCGTTCTGCAGGTCACGCCTGATGATGACGACGGTGGACATGCCGCCGATGCTGATCTCCGAGCGCTCGCGTTCCGGGGTCGCGTACACCCGGCCGGTGAAGACGCCGGCCTCCGTCTCCATCACGCGGTCGGCGGAGTAGCTGACGGTTGCCACGGGGATGGGCGTCTGCGCGGAGAGAAGCGAGGGGGTCAAGAGCGCGCTCGCCGCGAGGGCGAGAAGTCGAAGCTGCATCATCTGATCTCCTGGAAACGTGTCGTCGAGCCCGCCCACCGTCGACGGCAGGCGCTCTGACGGGGAACGCGACATCGAGGGTCAGACCCCGCAACACGTGCCCTCCGCAAGGCCTCCCTCGCCCTGCACACCTCCCTCACTCTGCAACCCCTCCCTGGCCCCGCAGCGCTTCCCTGGCCCCGCAACACCTTCCTGGCCCCGCGCCGGCTCGTCGCGGTGCACATCGTGGCGCGCGGCGACTGCGGGCGCGCGTGCGTAGAATGGAGCGTGCGCGGAGCCGTGCTGCGTCTGCTCATCGCCATCGGTGTCGGCCTCCTGCTTGCCAGCCGGACCGACGCGCAGCGGCCGCGTGTCCCCGTCGTCCTGCTGTCCATCGATGGCCTGAAGCCGGACTACGTCACCGAGGCCGACCGCCACGGCCTGCGCCTCCCCGAGTTGCGGCGCCTCGCCAGAGACGGGGCCTTCGCCACTGGTGTTCGCGGCGTCACGCCCACCGTGACCTACCCGAGCCACACGACGCTCGTCACCGGCGTCTCGCCGTCGGTGCACGGCATCCTCAACAACTCGCCGTTCGATCCGATGGGCACCAACGCGAATGGCTGGTACTGGTATGCGGAAGACATCCGCGTGCCCACGCTGTGGGATGCCGCGGGCCAGGCTGGGCTGGTGACGGCAAACGTCGACTGGCCGGTCACCGTCGGCGCCCGGGTCCGCTACAGCATCGTCCAGTTCTGGCGCGCGCCGGTGGCCGCGCCACCCGGCAGCCTCGAGGACCACAAGCTGCTGCGGGCACTCTCCACGCCGGGCCTGCTGGACGAGGCCGAACGGGCGCTGGGCGCTTACCCGGCCGGCTACCGCTACACCGCGCCGGACGATGAGCGGCGCGCGGCGTTCGTGGCGTGGATGATCGACGCCAAACGCCCCGACCTGCTCACCGCGTATTTCGCCGCCCTCGACGAGGCGCAGCACGAGCACGGGCCCTACCATCCGGCAACCTTCGCGGCACTCGAGGCCCTCGACCCACTCGTCGGCCGGGTGCGCGCGGCGGCAGAGCGCGCGTGGGGCGGACGATTCGTGCTCGCCGTCGCGTCCGACCACGGGCACATCCGTACGGAGCGCGCCGTCCACGTGAACGCGGTCCTGCGGGGGGCCGGGCTGATCGACGTCAACGAGCGGGGAGCCGTCACGGGGTGGCGCGCGTTCGCGTGGAATGCGGGAGGCTCGGCGGCCATCGTGCTCCACAATCCGGACGACCGCGAGGCGCTGGCGCGGGCCCGCGACGCGGCGGCTGGCCTCCAGGCCGACCCGTCGCACCCGATCGACCGCGTGCTCGAGGGTGATGCGGTGCGCACGAGCGGCGGCTTTTCCGGCGCGGCTCTGGTGGTCGGGTTGGCGGCCGGGTTCCGCACCGGAGGCGCGCTGGCCGGCCCATCGGTTACCGCTGTCCCTGCCCCGGGCGGCACGCACGGCTTCCTGCCCGGGTCGCCTGACATGGACGCATCGTTCTTCATCGTGGGGGAGGGCGTCCCGCGGGGACGCAGCCTCGGCACGATCGACATGCGTGACATCGCTCCGACGCTGGCGGCCAAGCTCGGCGTGCTGCTGCCTGCCGCCGAAGGGCGCAACCGACTCTAGACGGATCGCATCAACGCGCAGCCGGAGGCGTCCAGTCTGCCTGCCGCACTTCTCCAGCGGAAGCGACGGTCCAGGTGCGCCAGGCTGCCCGTGGCGCTGCTGCGCCGCGCTAAGCTTGGAGAGCCATTCCTTCTTCCGTGACGAGGAGATCATGCACGACCGCCAGCATCCGACGCCTGCCGCACCGTCGCTCGATCCGTTCGCTCTCGCGCACGCGCTGTCCGGCGTGCACTTCATCGGGGGCCGCTACGTGCCGGCGCGCTCTGGCCGGACCTTCGCGGTCGTGAACCCCGCCACGGGCGCCGAAGTGGCCCGCGCCGCGGAAGGCGACGCCGCGGACATCGACGTGGCGGTCCGCGAGGCCGCCCGCGCGCAGACGGAGTGGGCGCGTACACCGGCGCGCAAGCGGGGCGCCCTGGTGCACCAGTGTTCGGCGGTGCTCAGGGAACACGCCGAGGAACTCGCACGCTTGATCGCCCTCGAAACCGGCAAGGCGTTGCGGACCGAGAGCCGCGTCGAGGCGAACGTGGTGGCCGACGTCTTTGAGTTCTTCGGCGGGCTCGGCAGCGAGTTGAAGGGGGAGAGCGTGCCCTTCTCGCCCACGGTGCTCAGCGTCACCGTTCGCGAACCGCTCGGCGTCGTCGGCGCCATCATCCCGTGGAACGTGCCGATGCTGCTCATGGCGCTCAAGATCGCGCCGGCGCTCGTGGCAGGCAACACGGTCGTCGTGAAGAGCGCCGAGGAAGCGCCGCTCACGGTGCTGCGCATCTGCGAACTGCTCAATCGCGTCCTGCCGTCCGGCTGCTTCAACATCGTCAGCGGGTTCGGCCCCGAGTGCGGGGCCCCGCTGGTGAGCCACCCGCTCGTGAAGAAGGTGACCTTCACCGGATCGGTCGAGACCGGGAAGATCGTCTACACCACGGCTGCGCAGAAGCTGGTGCCGGTCACCCTGGAACTCGGCGGCAAGAGCCCCATGATCGTGTTCGCCGATTGCGACTTCGACAGGACCGTCGCCGGCGCCATCACCTCCATGCGGTTCACGCGTCAGGGCCAGAGCTGCACGGCCGCCAGCCGCATCTACGTCGAGCGCCCGATCTACGACCGCTTCGTCGAGGCGATGAAGGCGAAGGTGGACGCCATGGTGATGGGTGATCCGCTCGACGAGAAGACCGACATCGGCACCATCATCTCGCCCGGCCAGTTCGAGAAGGTGCAGGGGTTCATCGCCGAAGGCCGCGCGACCGAGGGTGCGACGGCCCACGTGTGCAGCGCCATGCCCACCGACCCCGCGTTGAAGAAGGGGCTGTTCCTGCAGCCGGTCATCTTCACCGGCCTGGCGAAGGACAGCCGGCTCGTGCGCGAGGAGATCTTCGGGCCGGTCACCGCGATCTTCCCGTTCGACGATGCGGAGACCGTGCTGGCGGAGGCGAATGACAGCGAGTACGGGCTCGCCGCCAGCCTCTGGACCAACAACCTCACGGTCGGGCTCAGCCTGGCGCACCGCATCGAGGCCGGGCTGGTGCAGATCAACCAGAATCTCGTCGTCCAGGCGAACCTGAGTTACGGCGGCGTCAAGAGCAGCGGCCTCGGCAAGGAGGCCTCGCTGGAGGCGATGCTCGAGCACTTTACGCACAAGAAGACGATCATGGTGAACATGGCCTGATCGGCCGTCCCGGGAAGTGCCCCGGGCCCCCTGCGGTCCCCTGGCCCGGCAGGCCGGGGGGCCTTGCCTCCGGTTGACACCGGGAGGCGCGCTGCGGCCGCCGGACTCGCATTGCCCGCCAGCGCCACCAGCGTCCTGCGCCCCAATGCGCGCGTCTCGCCGCCGCGCGCGTCGTCCGCACACAGCACGAGCCACGCCCATCGTGCGCCGACGAACGACCGCGCGGATCCGCAGCACCGACACGCACGTCACCCGGCGTCAGGAAACCGTGAAGGCGCCCGCGCCGGTTGACCCTGTGCCGCCGTGCCGCGTAGAGTGCAGAGATGGTTTGCAGGGCTAAGTATCTCGAACGGCCGTCGCGGGAGCGTCCATGCTGAAGCTGTTCCGGTTTGCCCGGCCGTACCGCCTGCGCGTGGCGCTCGTCCTGCTGCTGGCGCTCGCGCAGTCGATCGGCAACCTCTATCTGCCCCGGCTGATGGCGGAGGTGGTGGACGACGGCATCGTGACGGGGGACACGGCCGCCATCCTCCGCAACGGCGGCTTCATGCTGGTGATGGCGCTCGGCGCCACGGCGTGCGCCGTGGCGGGGTCCTACCTCGCGGCGCAGGTGGCCACGGGGCTGACGCGCATCATCCGCGGCGAGGTCTTCGCGCGGGTGGCCCGCTACTCGGTCCACCAGTTCGAGCACTTCAGCACCGCGTCCCTCATCACGCGGACGACCAACGACACCTCGCAGGTCCAGCAGGTGCTCATCATGCTGCTCAACATGGTCGTCACGGCGCCCATGATGGCGGTGGGCGGCGTGATTCTCGCGCTGTCGCAGGACGCGTCGCTGGCTGGCGTGCTGGTCGTCGTCATCCCGGTCGTCGGGGCCGTGTTCCTGCTCATCATGCGGGGCGCGCTCCCGCTGTTCCAGGTGATGCAGTCCCGAATCGACCGCCTGAACCTCGTCCTCGAGGAGGGCCTGAGCGGCGTGCGCGTGATCCGTGCATTCGACCGCAACGCCACGCAGCACGCGCGGTTCGATGCCGCCAACCTCGACGCCATGCAGACGGCGGTGTCGGTCAACCGCCTGGTGGCGTTCCTGATGCCGTCGATGATGGTGATGCTGAACCTGACGACGCTGGCGATCATCTACGTGGGCGGACGCCGCATCGATGCCGGCGCCATGGAGGTCGGCGCCATGATCGCCTCGCTGCAATACGCGATGCAGATCCTGTTCGCGGTGTTCATGGTGACGGCGATGTTCATCATGTTTCCCCGTGCATCCGCTTCCGCCGCGCGCATCAACGAGGTACTCGATCTGCCGCCTTCGATCGGCGACCCGGTGGCCCCGGTCGCACGGCCGCAGGCGTCGCCGCTGCGCGGGCACGTCGAGTTCCAGGACGTGACCTTCCAGTATCCGGGCGCCGAGGAACCCGCGATCGCCGGGGTCTCGTTCGTCGCCCGGCCCGGCGAGGTCACCGCCATCATCGGCGGGACCGGCTCGGGCAAGTCCACCGTGGCCGGACTGATCCCGCGGTTCTACGACGTGAACGCAGGGCGGGTGCTGGTGGACGGCATCGACGTGCGCGACCTGCCGCTCGACGATCTGCGGCGCCGCATCGGCTTCGTGCCGCAGAAGGCCACGCTGTTCACCGGCACCATCGCCGAGAACATCCGCTACGGCGCCGCTGACGCGTCCGACGAGCAGGTGCGTCAGGCGGCCGAGGTCGCGCAGGCACTGGAGTTCATCACCGCGCTGCCCGACGGGTTCGCGGCGCGCGTCGCGCAGGGCGGCACGAACCTGTCCGGCGGGCAGAAGCAGCGGCTGTCGATCGCGCGCGCCATCGTACGCCGCCCGGAGATCTACGTGCTGGACGACAGCTTCTCCGCGCTCGACTTCGCCACCGACGCACGGCTGCGCGCGGCGCTCGCGGCCGAGACCCGCGAGGCGACCGTCCTCGTCGTCGCCCAGCGCATCAGCACCGTGGTCGGTGCCGACCGCATCGTGGTGCTCGACAACGGGCGGGTGGCCGGCGTCGGCACGCACGCCGGGCTGCTGGAGCAGTGCGAGGTCTACCGCGAGATCGTGGCCTCGCAGCTGTCGCTCGAGGAGGTCGCATGAGCACGCCGGCATCCGCGGCGCGCCAGGCTCCGCCACCCGCCATGTTCGGCCGCGGCCCCATGGGCGGGGTCGGCATGCCGGTGCAGAAGGCCAGGAACTTCAGGGCCACGCTGACGCGGCTCGTCGCCTACCTGCGGCCGCATCGGCAGGCGCTGGCCGTGGTGGTCCTCGCTGGCGTCGTGGCCACCATCTTCAGCGTCGTCGGGCCGAAGATCCTCGGCACCGCCACCACGCTCATCTTCGAGGGGTACGTGGCCCGGCGCCGGGGCGTGCCCGGCGCCCACGTCGACCTCGATGGCGTCGCACGGATCCTCCTGCAGCTCGTGGCGATGTACCTCGTGAGCGGGGTGTTCCAGTACCTGCAGCAGTACCTGATGGCCGGCGTGGCGCAGCGGACGGTCTACGCGCTGCGGCGCGACGTGCAGGCGAAGTTCGAGCGACTGCCGCTCACCTTCTACGACTCGCGGCCACGCGGCGAGATCCTGAGCCGCGCGGTGAACGACCTCGATGCCATCAGCGGCACGCTGCAGCAGAACCTCACCCAGCTGCTGACGTCGGTCCTGACCATCCTCGGCGTCATCGTGATGATGCTCACCATCAGCTGGCTGCTGACGCTGGTGGTCGTGCTGACGCTGCCGCTCAGTGTCGTCGTCGTCGCCCGCATCGCGAGGCGGTCGCAGGCGCACTTCGTGCGCCAGCAGAAGGCGCTCGGCGCGCTCAACGCGCACGTGTCGGAGATGTACGGCGGCCACGTCGTCGTCACGGCGTTCGGCCATGAGGACCGCGCCATCGGCACCTTCGACGCGCTGAACCGCGAGTACTACGAGGGCGCATGGCGCGCCCAGTTCGTCAGCGGCGCGATCATGCCGGTGATGTTCTTCGTCGGCAACCTCGGGTACATCCTCACGGCCGTCATCGGGAGCGTGCTGGTGACGCGCCGGTCGATCTCCATCGGCGACGTGCAGGCGTTCATCCAGTACACCCGGCAGTTCTCGATGCCCATCGGGCAGTTGAGCGGCATCGCCAACAGCATCCAGCTGACGATCGTGTCGGCCGAGCGGGTGTTCGAACTGCTCGACGAGCCCGAGGAGCAGCCCGACGCCGCGGACGCCGTGGCGGTCGACCGCCCGCGCGGCCACGTGCGATTCGAGCGGGTCGGCTTCAGCTACAAGCCCGACGCCCCCCTCATCGACGACCTCTCGATCGACATCGCGCCCGGGCGCATGGTAGCCATCGTCGGTCCGACCGGCGCCGGCAAGACGACGCTGGTGAACCTGCTGATGCGGTTCTACGACGTGAACCGCGGCTCGATCCTGATCGACGGCACGCCGGTCACCGCCATCCGGCGCGGGGCGCTGCGGCGCAGCTTCGGGATGGTGCTGCAGGACACGTGGCTGTTCTCCGGTTCGATCCGCGAGAACATCGCGTACGGGCGCGAGGACGCGACCGAGGCGGAGATCGTCAGCGCCGCGCGGGCCGCGCAGGCGGATCACTTCATCCGCACCCTGCCGGAGAACTACGACACGGTGGTCAACGAGGAGGCCAGCAACCTCTCGCAGGGCCAGAAGCAGCTGCTCACCATCGCGCGCGCCTTCCTCGCCGATCCGGCGGTGCTCATCCTCGATGAGGCGACGAGCAGCGTGGACACCCGCACCGAGGTCCTGATCCAGAAGGCCATGGCCGAGCTGATGCGGGGGCGGACGACGTTCGTCATCGCGCACCGGCTGTCCACGATCCGCAACGCGGATTTGATTCTGATGATGGAACACGGGCGGATCGTCGAGCAGGGCACGCACGATGCCCTGGTCGCGGCCAGGGGCCGGTACGCCGAGCTGTACCGCAGCCAGTTCTCCGGGCGGGCGCTCGCGATCGCGTAGGGCCTGCCGGCACGCGGTCCGGCCCGGGCGCCTCCCGGCGTTCCTCGACGCCCGCGCCCTGGCGGGGACGGTGAGAGGCGCCGCCATCGCGCCAGCGTCGAGGGGCCCCCTCTTCGGTGCAGGGCCTGCTACTGTGAAGCAGGAGGCCTGACGTGAACGGACCCGCTGGAGAATCGCTCGAGACGCTGCGCCGCTGGACCCAGGCGATCTATGCGCTGCACGCCCTCAGCCTGCTGACCGGCATCGTCGGCGCCGCATCGGTGATCGGCGCCTTCCTGATCGGATGGCCGTCGCTGATTGCCGTCGTGCTCAACTACGTCAAGCGGCCCGATGTGCGGGGCACGTACCTCGAGACGCACTTCAGCTGGCAGATCCGGACGTTCTGGTTCGGGCTGCTCTGGTCGGGCCTCTGCCTCGGGTTCATCGTCGTCACGCTCGGCGTCGGCATCCTCATCGCGTGGATTCCGCTGGTCGTGCTGACGGTGTGGTTCATCTACCGCATCGTGCGCGGGTGGCTGGCGGTGAACGCGGGCCGGCCGATGTATCGGTGAGCTCGGACGGGGGGGCGGGTAGGTCGGGTCGGTCGGGTCGGTCGGGTCGGGCGCGTCGGTCGGGTGGGTCGGGTGGGTCGGGTGGGTCGGGTGGGTCGGGTAGGGACGGCAGGGCAGGCAGACACGCGGCGCGCACCGGGCGAGGCCTGCCGCCCGTGGCAGGCTCGCCCGGTCGGCGTCGCGCCTTTCTGCCAGCCTGCGGACCGAGGACCGAAGACCGAGGACTGACGGCCTTTTGCCCTTCCCCCTTTACCGCCCTCCGACCTTCGGCGGCTGGGTGGCCGCGTCGCCCTTCTTGCGCTCGCCCGTCCGCAGGAACTCGTTGCGCGACGTCACGCCGGTGTCGTTGCCCATGTAGTCGTCGTAGCCGACCTCCTCCATCCAGTACGTCGACGTGTTGCCGATCGAGGTCTGGAAGTAGTGGGCCAGCGAGTCGGGCGCTGCACCGTGCCAGTGCTCCTCGCCGGGCGCGGCGTATTCCGTCTCGCCGCGATGCAGCGTGCGCACGCGTTGCCCGCGCTTCTGCACGCGGCCGACCCCCTCGTCAAGCATCATGATCTGGCCGCCGGCGTGACAGTGCCAGTACGACCGCATGCCCGGCTGCCAGATGGCACCGGGACCCGGCTGTCCATTGATCGTGATGTCCGGCACCGGCTTCGGCGTGTAGACGCCGGTCGCCTGTACCGGCATCGTCTCGCCGGGACAGGGCTTGGGACCCTGTGCGGCCTGCCCCTGTGCGGAAGCCTGGGCCTCACCGGTGCGCATGCTGGCGCCGGCCAGCACCAGGGCGAACCCGATCGGGAGCAGCCACCGTCCCGCAGTCCTCGAACCTTCCGTCATGCACCACCTCACGTCGCGCGCCGCGCGCCATCACGCGGCAGCGTGGACCGGATTGTAGCCCCTGCCACGGTTTTTTCACGCACGGTGCACCGCGCCATCACACGCCCTTGCTTACATGGCGGACGCGCGCAGTGCGGCGTGCGGAGGAGGCGAGACATGGGGCGTGATGAGACTGGACCGGGGACGCTCGCGGCAGCGGGGTGCTCCCGCCGGCAGTTCCTCGTAAGGCTGGGGCTGGTGGGTGCGGTAGCCGCGTGGACGCTGCGCCCGGCTGACGCAGATGCCGGTCAGCGTGGCGGCGGTGGACGTCCCGGTGGCGGCGGTGGACGACCCGGCGGGGGCGGCCGCCCTGGGGGCGGAGGGACCCCGCCCGGTGGCGGGACGCCGCCTGACGGTGGCGGGGGGCGCCCCCGCGGTCCCCGCGGCGACGGATCGGGACCGCCGAGCGGCGGCGGGCGACCCGGAGGTGGCCGCGGCAGACAGTGACGCGCCGGGCGCGCCAACGTTCCTCGTGGACGCGGCCGGACAGTCGCACGCAGGAGCCGGCACGGCGCCGGCTCCTGCTCCGTCTCAGAAGTTCAGCCGCGCGCCGAGCTGGAACTGGCGGGCGGTCCCGGTGCCGGTCGGCTGGGTGTTCAGCGGCGTCGGGGTGCCGAACGTGAGCCCCTGTGTGAAGTCGCGCGCCGGGTTGCCGAACTGGTCGACGTTGAAGATGTTGAAGCCGTCGACGCGCAGCTCGAGCCACGTGCGCGAACCGAATCGAAGCCTGCGGCTCACGGACAGGTCCGTTTGCCACGCTCCCGGTCCGCGGAACGCGTTGCGCGGCGCGTTGCCGAACTGGTTCGCGGCCGGCACGGCGAACGCCGCCGGGTTGAACCACTGCGAGACGGTGCCCGTGACCGGCTCGACACCCCGCACCAGGTTCGGCCGCTGGTTCACGTCGTTCCCGTCCGGCCCCGTACGGTTCACCAGCACGTTGATGGGCCGGCCCGACCTCGCGTAGACGACTGCCGCGATGTCCCAGCCGCCGAGCAGGGCCGACGCGGCGCCTTCATTCAGGTGCGCGCGCCCGGCGCCGAACGGCAGCTGGTACACCGCGTTCATCGCGAACACGTGGCGTGCATCGAAGTCGGACGGCCCCCACTCGCATGAGCCGCACCGCGCGTCCTGCCATTCGCTGCCTTCGCCGTTCCCGGCGTTGTTGTCGCGCGAGCGCCCCAGCGTGTAATTCGCCTGCATCAGGAACCCGCCGCGCAGGCCGCGCTGCACCGACAGCAGCAGGCCGTCGTATTCGGTCTCGCCCAGGTTGCCCTTGCGGTCGATCTGCGTGGTCAGGAACGGCGCCGCCGGCCGCCGACCCGTCGCCGGGTCGATCGTGTTCACGAAAATGCGGTTGAACGCGTTGCGCCCGCGCGAGCCGACGTAGGACGCCTGCGTCGTGATGCCCGACTTGAACTCGCGCTGCACCGTCGCGCTGTAGATGTGCGCGTACATGTCGCGCCGGTTGCGCTGCAGCGCTCGGGGCCGGCTGTTCGCCAATGAGAGTACCTGGGGCACGAACGGCGCGACCGGGAACGACCCCGCGGTCGTGATCTCGCCGCGCGTCGCCAGGCTGTCGATCGCCGCGGTCACGTCGTCGTTCTGCCCGGTCGAGTAGTACGTCCCGTAGCCGCCGCGGACCACCCAGCCGCCATCCGGCGCCCACGCGAATCCGAGCCGCGGGGCGATGTTGTTCGGGTCCTTCGTGTACCAGGGCGTGCCGGACGCGCAGTAGATCGAGGTCGCCGTGGGCGGGCAGGCTTCGATGTCGAAGACGTTCCCGCGGCCGTCCGCTTCCTTCATCACCGAGTAGTACTCGTAGCGCACGCCCAGGTTCGCGGTCAGCGTGGACGTGAGCTTCCACTCGGTCTGGCCGTAGCCGATACCGTACCACCGGCGGGCGCGGGCGAGCGGCAGCTCGCCGTCGATGCGGATGCGGTTCGTGACGTTGTTCAGGAAATCGGCGCCCGAGTTCCACCGCACGCTCGTGGCAGCCGAGTTCGACACGTTCACGTGTATCTGGCGGAACTCCCCACCGATCTTCACCGTGTGCCGGCCGCGCGTGAGCACCACGTTGCTGATGTACGAGAAGGACTGCGGCTTCTCCTCGTTGGCCACCGTGGCGCGCGTCGGCGTGAAGAGGTTGCGGACCTCGTAGCCTTCTGCACCGAGCCCCTGATCGACGCGGTCGAGTGGCGACCGGTTCCAGCCGAAGCGGAACTCCGCAAGGGCCGTCGGCGAGAGGATGCGCTGCACCTGGCCCGACGCGTTCATCGGGAAGCTCTCGCTGCGCCGCGTCTCGAGCAGGTCGCTGCGCACCTCGCTGTCGATGATGCCGTTCACGCCGTTGAGGCGGAAGAACGCCGGCGTGCGGTCGTTGATCCGGTGATCGACGCGCACGAGGAAGCTGTCCTCGCTCCAGGTCAGGCGCTTCCGCCCGAAGTACTGATCGACATCGGGGTTGGACGTGGCATTCGTGCCCCGTGGATACGCATTGAGCACCGGTGCCAGCGCCGGCTGTGCCGCGAGCGCGCGCGACCGGTAGGCCGCGCTCGGCACGAGGGCGGCTGTCTGGTTCGCCACATCCAGCCTCTGGCGCAGCCCTTCGAAGGTGCCGAAGAAGAACGTGCGGCTGCGCACCAGTGGGCCGCCGATCGAGAAGCCGTACTGGTTCAGGCGGAACGGCGGCTCCTCGGCCAGCGTGTCGAGCACGCGGCGCGAATCGAGCGATTCGTCCCGGAAGTACTGGAACACGCTGCCGGTGAACCGGTTGTTCCCGCTTCGGGAGACCAGGTTCACCTGTGCGCCGGCTCCCGCGCCGCCATCGGCCGTATAGCCGGTCGAGCTCACGCGGAACTCTGCGATGGCCTCGGTGGACATCACAAGCCGCAGCGAGGCTTCGGTGCGAGGGTCCTTGATCCCGGTGGCGTCCACGCCGTCGAACGTCCAGTTGTTGTCGTCGCGGGCACGACCGAAGAAGCGGATGTTGCCCTGGTTGCCTTCCCCCGTGTTCGTCGCGCCCGGTGCGAAGGTCATCATCGTCGCCCAGTTGCGCCCGTTGAGCGGCGTGGCCTCGATCTGCTCGCGCGTGATCGCTTCCCCGATTTCGGCAGACGAGCGGTTGATCGCGCCCGCCGGGGCGACGATCTGCACCTCGCTGGTCACCAGGCCCACTCGCATGTCGAGGTCCAGCGTCCGGTTCTGGCCCACCGTCAGTTCGAGTCCCGAGACGGCAATGGTCTCGAAGCCGTCCTTCGACGCACTCAGCACGTACGACCCCGGAGGGAGCGCGGCAAAGCGGTAAAGCCCCTCGGCGCCGCTGCTCGTTCGGCGCGTGAAGCCGGTGTCCACCTGCGTCAGCTCAATGGCCGCGCCGGGCACGACCGCACCCTGTGGATCGCGAACGCTGCCCGCAAGCTGCGCACGATCCATCTGCGCGAACGCCGGCCTGGCGCCGGCCACGACAAGAACGAACGACACCACGACGGTCAGAAGCTTGTGCATAAGGAATTCACCGTAGCGGCGCCCGGTCTCGGCGGTGTGGCGGCCGTGTGACGGCCGTATCAAAGCTCGTGGCGTGGCGAGGTGCCGCCGCGGATGTTGCACCGGTGTTGCGCCGTCGTCGCGCCGACGTCGACCAGCCGCGCGTAGCATCGGCGGGTGGGCATTCGCGTCTGGTTGTGCCTCGTGGGCGTGCACGCGGCCGCCCTCGTCGCCGCGCCGTGGCCGGCGCAGGGGCCGTCGGTGGCGACGGCGCCCGTCTCTCCAGTCCGCGCCACCGAGGCGGTGTCGAACGATCCGGACGATCCGGCGCTCTGGGTCCATCCCCGCGACGCGTCGCGAAGCCTGATCCTCGGGACCGACAAGCTCGCTGGGACGGGCGCGCTGTTCGTGTTCGGCCTCGACGGCGTGCGCCGGCAGGTGCTGGCGCCGCTCGACCGGCCGAACAACGTGGACGTGGAGTACGGCGTGCCGGCGCCAGGCGGCCGGGTGGACATCGCGGTGGTGACCGAGCGGATGAAGCACCGCCTGCGCGTCTACCGAATCCTGCCGGACGGCAGCGGACTGGTCGATGCCGTGCCGAACGGCGTGCCTGTCCTCGAGGGTGAGGCCGGCGCCGAGGGAGAGCCGATGGGCATCGCGCTCTATCGCCGCCCGCACGACGCGGCGGTGTTCGCGATCGTCGCGCCGAAGACGGGCCCGGCCTCGGGGTATCTCTGGCAGTACCGCCTCGTCGTTGGCCGCGACACGGTCTCGGCAAGTTTCGTCCGCCGCTTCGGCGCCTTCAGCGGGCTCGGTCCGGTGCCAGGCGAAGCGGGTGAGATCGAGGCGGTTGCCGTCGACGATGAGCTGGGGTTCGTCTATTACGCCGACGAGCGGTTCGGGATCCGCAAGTGGCATGCAGATCCCGACCACGCCGACGCGTCCCGTGAACTGAGCGTGTTCGGGCGCTCGGGCTACCAGGGCGACCGTGAAGGGCTGGCGATCTACCGCGAGGATGCGGGTAGAGGGTTCGTCGTATCGAGCGACCAGGTGCCTGGCGCGACGCGCGTGATGGTGTATCCCAGGCAGGGGCTGCCGGGCCGGCCGCACGACCATCCGCTGATCGCCGCGGTGCCGACTCCGGCCGACGAAACCGACGGCCTCGACGTGACGTCGCAGCCGTTGCCGGGGCTGCCTGGCGGCCTGCTCGTGATGATGAACAGCGGTCCCCGCACGTTCCTGCTGTTCGACTGGCGCGCCATCGCCGCGCGCCTGGCGCCGGTCGCCGCCCGCTAGTCATCCGCGCGTCACGGTTCCGACATCCTGCCGTGACGTCCGCTGCGTACCATCAGCGTCATGAAGCCACTCGGATTGCTGATCGGCAGCGCCGCGTTCATCGCGTGCGCTGCGCTCGTCAACCCGCAGGCGCCCGAGGCGGGGCCTGCCCGCAACGTCATCCTGTTCCTCGCCGATGCCGGCGGCATCCCCACGCTCAACGCCGCGAGCCTGCACGGGTACGGCGATGGACGCCGGCTCTTCGTGCAGCGCATGCCGCACATCGGCCTCTCGGACACAGCCACCGCGTCCGAGTTCGTGACCGATTCTGCGGCGGGCATGACCGCGATCGTGACCGGCACGCGCACCCACAACGGGGTGATTGGGCAGGGCCCGGACGCGGTGCGGGGAAGCCGCGAGGGCACGCCGCTCAAGACGATCCTGGAGTATGCCGAGGAGCACGGGCTGTCGACGGGCCTCATCTCGAATGACGCGATGACTGGCGCGACGCCGGCCGCCCTGTACGCCAAGGTGCACGACCGCGGCATGACGGCCGAGATCTTCCGCCAGGCCCTGACGCCACGCGCGGGTGACGGCGTCGACGTGCTCATCGGTGCCGGCCGCCAGGGGGTCGTGCGGGCGCTGTCCGTGCGTGGGTTGACCCTCGAGCAGGTGGCGCACGACGCCCGGCGGCCGGTCCTCGCGTCGATGGAGGCGGTGCCGGCCGGCGCGAGCCGGGCGGTCGTGCTGCTCGACGACCAGGAGTTCGACCTCGCCGCCGCGATCGCCCTCGCGCGCCGGATGCTCGAGCGGAACCCGCGCGGCTACTTCCTCATGGTGGAGTCGGACACGCACACCGACGTCGTGCGGCACGGCATCGAGCGGATGGTGGCCTTCGACAAGGTGATCGAGGGGGTCGCCCGAACGGCGTCACCCGATACGCTGCTGCTGTTCACCGCCGATCATTCGTTCGACCTGCGCGTGCACGACGGCCGGCGGGGTCAGCCGCTGTTGACGGGAGATGTGCTGGAAACGGCGCGCGGGCGCGAGACCGTGGAGCTGCCCAACGTGCGCATGCACGACACCCACACGGGCGAGGACGTGCTGGTGGCCGCGCAGGGCCCGGGCAGCGAGCGCGTGCGCGGGTTCATGGCCAACACCGATCTCTTCGACGTGATGCTTGGGGCCTTCGGGTGGGCGCGCTGAGCCGGGCGGGCGTGCGTGTCGAGGAGAGGGCCCGGTCGTCCAGGGCCCTCTCCCTGTGGGTCATCGCTTGCAGGTGAAGACGTTCGTGTAGGTGTCGTATCCCGGATCGCCGCCCACGATGATCCAGTGGAGCTGCATCGGGAATCGCGGATCTTTCGAGGCGAGCGCCAGGTCCACGACCCGGATGCGTCCGCCGTCACGCCAGGCGAGCGCATCGTGGCTGTGCGGGCCGACGCCGCGCTTGAGGTTCCACGCCAAGTCCATTCCACCGCACCGTCCCGCCTCGATCATGCGGTCGCGCAGGAACTCCATGTTCTTGAAGCGCTGGTCCTCGGAGATGCCGCCCACGAGGTATTGCGGCCACCGCTCGGCCACCCACTTGGCGACGCTCGGCCCATCGGTCGGATACGGACCGCGCCCGAGGATGGTGGGCGGCTCCTCCGGCGTCGTGAACGACCACGCCGGCGTCCAGGCCGTCATCGCCGGCCCGGCTTCCGCGCGGACCTGCCATCGGTAGCTCGTCTCGAACGGCAGCGACTGGGGCACGGTCCACGACGTGCCGTTCACCAGCGCGTCGAAGAGCACGCGGCCGTCGCTGGCCAGCACCTGGAAGCGGTGCCGCAGCTGCGAGGTATCGGCCCCGGCGAAGGTCGGCGTGGCGCCGCGGGCCGACAGTGTCGGCTGGCGCGTCTCGAGGATCGAGCCGTTGGCCGGCGACGCGAGTGCGGGCGCGCTGGCCTTCAGGGCGGTGCTCACCGGGGCCGTCTCGTTGGCGACCGCTCCGGCGGCGCTGGGTGACGTGGGGGTGGTGGCGGTTTCCGAACAGCCGGCTGCCAGGAGCACCGGCACCATCAGGACGCAGAGATAGCGCATGCAGTGAGTGTCGTTCTGTTGTTGGGGGAGGCCAGCACGCACGCGTGTCGAGGCGCGCGCAGGAGCTTCCGGTTTCCTTTGCTTTATATTACGGAGTCCTTATGGGGCCTGTACAGATATTTGCGGCCCGAATCATCCGTAAAAGCGATGCCTCGGCGCCGGGCGCACGCGAGGTTCGAGCCTGGACCTGCGGCGAGAGCCGCGGCGCACGATGCACGGCGTGGAGCGCTCGGATACGTGCGGGGCGCAGCGCGCGGTTCGCGCGCCGCAATCGTCAGCGCGGGCGCTCTTCGAGGTACGTGTAGCCGTCGAGCCCGGCTTCGTAGAAGCGGAGCAGGCGGCCCGACTCCTCGTAATCGAGCCGGCCGCAGCGCACCGCCGCTTCCACGTCGAGGCGCAGCTTGGCTGCCAGCGCCTTGCCGTCGAACTCGACGTAGTCGAGCACTTCGCGCACCGTGTCCCCCTCGATCACCGCGTCGAGCACCACCGTATTGTCGTCGGCCAGGCTGACGTGCACGGCGTGTGTATCGCCGAGCAGGTTGTGCAGGTCGCCGAGGATTTCCTGGTAGGCGCCCACGAGGAAGACCCCGAGGTAGTAGGGCGAGCCGTCGAAGTTGTGCAGCGGCAGCGTGCGCTTGATGTCGCGCCGGTCGATGAACTGGTCCACCTTGCCGTCGGAGTCGCACGTGATGTCGCCGAGCACGGCGTGCCGCGTCGGCCGCTCGTTCAGGCGGTGGATCGGCATGATCGGGAACAGCTGCTTGATCGCCCAGCTGTCGGGAATCGACTGGAAGAGCGAGAAGTTGCAGAAGTAGGTGTCCGACAGCGACTCGTCGAGGTTCTGCAGGTCCTCGGGTACCTCGTCCATGGTCTTGACCAGCTTCTGCAGGCGGAGGCAGAGCGCCCAGTACAGGCTCTCGGCCAGCGACCGCTGCTCGAGCGAAAGATACCCCGCGGAGAAGAGGTTCATCGCCATGTCGAGCGCCTGCTGCGCGTCGTGATAACTCTCGGTCGCGTTGCGCGCGTTCAAACCCTGGTAGCTCTCGATCAAATCGAGCAGCGGCTGCTCCATGTCGTTGGTGACCGCCTTCGGGATCGTCTCGTCGCCGAAGCCGGACACGCCGAGCACGTTGAACACCAGGAGGCTGTGGTGGGCCACGACGGCGCGCCCGCTCTCCGAGAGGATCGTCGGGTGCGGCACGCCCGCCTCGTCGCACACCGTCTGCAGGTGGTAGACGACGTCGTTGGCGTACTCCTCGAGCGTGTAGTTCACGCTCGATTCGAAGTTGGTCTGCGAGCCGTCGTAGTCGATGCCGAGCCCGCCGCCGACATCCATGTACTTCAGGCCCGCGCCGGCCTTGTGCAGCTCGACGTACACGCGCGCCGCCTCCGTCAGCGCCCCCTTGATGATCCGGATGTTCGGGATCTGGCTGCCCAGGTGAAAGTGCAGCAGCTGAAAGCAGTCTTCCATCCCGCGCTGCTTCAGTTCCTCCAGTCCCTTGAGGATCTCGCCGACCGTGAGGCCGAACTTCGAGCGGTACCCGCCCGAGGACTGCCACCGGCCCCCGCCGCGCGCCGCCAGCTTCACGCGCATGCCGATGGTCGGCCGGACGCCGACCTTGTCGGCGTAGTCGAGGATGAGCCCCAGCTCGGTGTACTTCTCGACGACCGGGATCACCTTGCGCCCGATCTTCTGGGCCAGCATGGCCATCTCGATGAACTCGGCGTCCTTGAACCCGTTGCAGATGATGGGCGTGTCGTTGTCGGCGATGGCCGCCACCGCCATCAGCTCGGGCTTCGAGCCGGCCTCCAGGCCGAAGTTGAAGGGACGACCGAACTCGAACACCTCCTCGACGACGTGCCGCTGCTGGTTCACCTTGATCGGGTAGATGCAGGCGTAGTCGCCCTTGTACTCGTTCTGGGCAATGGCGCCCTCGAAGGCGTCGTGGATGTCCTTCAGCCGGTGCTGCAGGATGTCGCTGAACCGGATGAGCGCCGGCAGGTTGATGCCGCGGCGCTGCAGGTCGTCCACCAGCTGCTTGAGGTCGATGGCCCGGTGCTGGTCCTTGGTGGGATGCACCCGCACCTGTCCGTTGTCGCCGATCGAGAAGTAGCCCTTGCCCCACCGCTCGATCTCGTAGAGCTCCGTGGCGTCGGCGACCGACCATTCCCCTACGTCGTGCGCCGAGCGCGACCGAACCATCGAATTGTCCATAACCACCGATGATACAGATTTCTCGCCGCGCTCAGGGACCGATCTGCGCCCGCGTCGCGCGAAATTCGTGCGCGCGGAACGCCGTCCGCGCCTTCGCGCCCGCTAGAGCAGCTTGGCCGCGAGTTCGGCGATGCGCGACCGCACGACGTCGGCCATCGTGAGGTGTCCGAACGTCGTCTCGCCCTTGAAGCGTTCCACGACCTGGACGAGGCCGTTGGACAGCGCATCGATCTCCGTGCGGTCGATCTGGTCGGGATCGCCGGTCAGGATGACGTGCGTGCCCTCGCCGGCGCGCGTCAGCACCAGCTTCATGTCCTCCTGCGTCAGGTTCTGCGCATCGTCCACGATCACCGCCGCGTCGTGAATGGAGCGGCCCCGCAGGTAGTTGATCGGCGCAATCTCGAGGACATTCCGCGCCAAGAGGTCTTCCACGGTGGCGGAGATGCCGTGCCCGTTGCCGTTCGCGCTCTCCCGGCGCGCCTCGCCCGGGGAGTCTCCCAGCTGGTTGGTGAAGCGGGCGGAGCCCGACAGGCGGCGGATGATGAAATCGAGGTTGTCGAGGATCGGCTTCGCCCACGGCGCCATCTTGTCGCCGACGGTGCCCGGCAGGAATCCCAGCTGCCGGCCCGCCTCCGCATTCAGCCGGTACACCTCGATCTTCGACACGCGACCCGCGCGGTACAGCTCATAGGCCGAGAGCAGGGCCATGAGCGTCTTGCCCGTGCCCGCGATCCCCACCAGGCTGACGATGAGCGTCTGGTCGTCGAGAATCAGCTCGCGCGCGCACGCCTGCTCCGGGTTGCACGGCCCGAAACGGTCGCCGCCCCGGAAGGGCACACGGCGCAGGTAGCCGACCCCGTCGTGGCGCTTGTAGATGCCCCACGCCGTCTTCCCGCTGCCGTTCACCCGCAGTTCGCAGCACTGGTTCACGTGCAGCGCCGTGACGTCCGTGTAACCGGCGAGTTCGGCGATCGGCAGCCGCTGCTCGACGTGCAGCGACGAGAGCATCCCGGCCTGCTCGGACGGGAGGTCGATCCGCGCGCGGCCCGAGTAGAACTTGTCGGGCGAGGTCACCGGCTTGTCGCTGTAGTAGTCCTCGGCGAGCACGCCCCGCGCGCGCGCCTTGCACCGCATGGCCGCGTCACGCGTGACGATCACGACCGGCGCGTCCTGCCGGGCGGCCTGCTCCGCGCTCGCGAGCAGGATGATCGCATCGTCGGCATAGCCCGGCGAGAAGCCCGGCCAGGCGCGCGAGACGTCGAGTTCGCCGCCGTGGAAGCGGACCAAGCCGCCCTCGAGCGGGATGCCGTGTCGGAGCATGTCGGCCGTGGCGTCGGACTGCAGCTGGTCGAGGAAACGGATCGTCTGACGGGCGGTGTAGCCGACGCCGTTGGTGTCGGCGCGCTTGCGGTCGAGTTCCTGGAGGACCGGGAAGGGAATGATGACGGTATTGCCGTGCGTGAGGTGATGGAGCGCGTCGGGGGCGGAAACCAGGACACTCGTGTCGACGACGTAGATCTTGCCAGCGTCGGACCGCGCATCAGCCATGCAGGCTCCTGAAGTGGAGCGGCGCGGCATGGCGCCGGTCCGAACGCAGCTTAGTACGGACCGACGCGCGTCACAAGCGGCAAGTGGCGAGTCGCCTGCCGGGCGCGCGGGGCCCGAAGGCGCGGAACCGGATGCCGTGGACCGCGGCCGGAACTGGTTCCCGACCGCGGTCTGACCTCTGAGAAGCGAGGACTTGGCCCTGAGGACTCCGGACTGAGCGGCCTGCCGTGATTACCCCTTGTAGCTGATCCGGTAAATCGCTCCAGCCGTGTCATCAGACACCAGCATCGATCCGTCCGGCAGTTCGAGCAGATCGACCGGTCGGCCCCACGCGAGTCGACCCTGCAGGAACCCCTCGGCAAACGGCTCGTACTTCGTCACCTTGCCGTTCTCGATCGTCGCCGTCATGATCCGGTAGCCGATCGGGCCGGCGGCCGGCGTGCGGTTCCACGAGCCGTGCTGCGCGATGAAGAGGCGACTCCGGTAGGCGGACGGAAACATGCGGCCCTGATAGAACTTCAACCCGAGCGCGGCCACGTGCGGCCCGAGCTTCTGTGCGGGCGCCTCGTAGTTCGAGCACGGCTTGCCCGCGCCGAACTCGGGGTCGGCGATCGTCCCCTCGTGGCAGTACGGATACCCGAAGTGCAGGCCCGCCCTGGTTGCGCGGTTCAGCTCGTCGTTGGGCTGCTCGTCGCCGAGCATGTCGCGGCCGTTCTCGGTGAACCAGAGGTCCTTCGACTCGGGATGCCAGGTCATGCCCACCGAGTTGCGGACCCCGCTCGCGAACAGTTCGTTGCCCGTTCCATCCGGCTTGACGCGCCAGATGGCGGCGAAGGGCGTGCCGCGGTCGCACACGTTGCAGGGCGCCCCGATCTGGTAATAGAGGTATCCGTCGGGCCCGAACGCGATGTACTTCCAGCCGTGCATGAACTCCGACGGCAGGCCGTCGAGCACGACCTTCGGCGAGAGGCCGGCCACGTTCCCGCTCTTCGCGGCATCGAGCACCCCGTCGAAGCGGACGATCCGGTTCAGCTCAGCGACATAGAGCGCTCCGTCCTTGAACGCGACGCCGTTGGGCGTCCGCAGCGACGACGTCAGTTCGACCACCTTCTCCGCCACGTTGTCCCGGTTCGCGTCCACCACCGCGAACACCTTGTTGCTGCGCGTGCCGACGAAGAGCGTTCCGTCGGAGGCCAGCGCCATCGACCTCGCCCCCTGCACTCCGCTGGCGTACACCGCCGCGCTGAAACCCGCGGGGAGCGTGAGCTTGTCCAGTTGCGGCGCGGCGTTCGGCATGGCGCCTCCCGTGCGTGCCGGCGCCCCCTGCGCGGCCGCCTGTCCGGCCCCCGCCGGGCCCTGGGCCCGCAGCGGGCCACCGACGAGCGCGAGCGCGGCCAGCGCCACGGCTCCCGTTACGCGGACGGGCCGGCGATGCTGTAGCTGTCCGTACCAGAACGTGCTGAACACATGAACCTCCGTAGCCTTCGATCATACCCACGGACCTCGACGGCCGCATCCACCCGTCCCACCTGACCCACCCGTCCCACCCGCCCCACCCGTCCCACCCGCCCCACCCGCCCCACCCGCCCCACCCGCCCCTCCCGCCCCTCCCGACCCTCCCGACCCTCCCGACCCACCCGACCCACCCGACCGACCCGTCCCACCCGCCCCCCTTGCCCCCCGCACCCGGCCGCCGCTATGCTGTCTGTGAATATGAATTCATCAACTGAGTCTCGCGTCAGCCTGCGAGACAGGTTCAAGGCCGCCACGCGCGACGCCATCCTCGATGCCGCGGCCGGGCTGCTCACCTCGGACGCCGCGGCGACCGTGCGCATGGAAGACATCGCCGCCCGCGCGGGCATCGCCGTCGGCACGCTCTACAACTACTTCCAGGACCGTGGCGCTCTTGTCGCCGCCCTGCTCGCCTCGCGCAGCCGCGCGCTGCTCGACGCCCTCGACGGCGCCGCGGCCGGCACTGAGAGCGCCGGCACTGAGAGCGCGGGCACCGCGGGGTTCGAAGCCGACCTCCAGCGTTTCGTCTCCGCGGTCAGCGACCACTTCGATCGCAACCGTTTCCTGCTGCACGTCCTCTTTCAGGAGGACCGCAGCCGCGGCATCGATGCGTCCAGCGCAACCCGCCGGCAGTCCGCGCTCGCCGAGCTCTTCGGACGCGCCGACCGGCTGATGGCGCGCGGCATTCGTGTGAAGGCGCTGCGCAGGGGCGACCCTGAAGTCTACGCGTCGCTGCTCGTGGGCATGATCCGGGGCCTGCTGATGCGCCAGCTCGCCAGCGGGAAGGGCCTGCCGGCCGACGCGGGACGCGAGATCGTCCGCGTGTTCCTCACCGGGGCCGCCCGATGAGCACGGCTGCCGTCGCCGTTCCCGTGCCCGCCGCCGTGGCCCCGCCGGTGACCGCCAACAAGTGGATCGTCACGATCTCGATCAGCTTCGGCACGCTGATGGGCGCGATCGATTCCTCGATCGTCAGCGTTGCGCTGCCGCACATCCGCGGCTCGGTCGGCGCCACGCTGCAGGAGATCACGGCCATCAGCACCGGCTACGCGGTCGCCCTCGTGCTGGTGATGCCGCTCACGGCATTCCTCAGCCGGCAGTTCGGCCAGAAGCGCGTCTACATGGCGTGCCTCGCGCTGTTCCTGGTCGGATCGCTGTTCTGCGGCTTTGCCACGTCCCTCACGTCTCTCGTGGTCTACCGCGTGATCCAGGGCTTTGGCGCCGGCGCGCTCCAGCCCACCGAACAGGCCATCCTCCGGCAGACGTTTCCGCCCAAGGAACAGGGTATGGCCATGGCCCTGTTCGGCATGGCCGTCATGCTCGGCCCCGCCATCGGCCCCACGCTCGGGGGCTACATCGTCGACAACTACCACTGGTCCTGGATCTTCTTCATCAACCTGCCCATCGGCGTGCTCGGGCTGTTCATGGTCGCGACCTTCGTCCATGAGGATCCCGAGCTGCTCGAGCACAACCGCCGCGAGGCCGTGAAGCAGCGCCGGCACCTGGACTGGCTGGGGATCGCGCTGATGTGGGTGGGCCTGGCGGCCCTGCAGTACTTCCTCGAGGAGGGCAGCCGGGAGGACTGGTTCGACTCCCGGGTGATCACCGGGACCTTCCTCGTGGCCGTCTTCGCGCTCGCGGCGTTCGTGATCCGGGAACTGACGGCGCCCTATCCGGCCGTCGACCTGCGCCTCTTCAAGGACCCGGTGTTCATGTCGGGCACGGCGGTCGGCGGCCTGATGTTCGCGATGCTGATGGCGAACATGTTCCTGCTGCCGATCTTCATGCAGGAACTGCTTGGCTTCACCGCCGTGCAGTCGGGCTCGGCACTGATGCCGCGCGTGTTCGCCATGATGCTCGCGGTTCCGCTGGTCGGCCGGCTGTACCGACGGCTGTCCCCGCACGCCTTCATCGCCACCGGGGTGCTGCTGTTCTCGGCGAGTTCGTGGATGCTGAGCGGCCTGACGCTCGACTCCGGACAGTCCGACATCATCATCCCGCTGCTCGTCCAGGGCGTCGCGTTCGCCTGCCTCTTCGTTCCCCTCACGACCGTTGCGCTGGCGAACATCCCGCGCCACAAGATGGCTGACGCCACCGGCCTGAGTTCGCTCCTCCGGCAGGTGGGCGGGGCGATCGGGCTCGCGGTGTTCGCCACGATGATCGGCAACAACGCGGTGGTGGCGCGCGGCGGCATCAACCCGCACCTCACGCCGACCCGTCCGGAGGTCTGGCAGCGCGTCCAGGCGCTCGAGGGCGGTTTCCGTGCGCGCGGCATGGACGGTGTGTCGGCGCAGCAGGCGGCGCGGCGCGCACTTGCGGGCACCGTGATGGCGCAGTCCACGGTGCTGTCGTTCCAGCGCATTTTCCTCCTGGCCGGGGGGCTTTTCCTCCTGGTCCTGCCGCCGCTGATCTTCCTTCGGGTTCCGAAACCCGACCCGGCGGCCAACTCAGACACGCACATGGAGATGTAGGTGATGAGCGCTCAAGCAGTCCAGGAGAACGTGACGCCCCCACGCGCCCGCGGCGGCCGCGCGTTCCTCGTGCTCGGCGTCCTACTGTTCGTCGTGCTCGCCGGCATCGGTGGCTATGCCTACGTCACCGGCGGGCAGGAGGGCACCGACGATGCGGCGGTGGAGGCCGACGTGGTGGCCGTCACCGCCCGCATCGGCGGAGTCGTGGCGCAGCTGCAGGTGCAGGACAACCAGCTGGTCCACAAGGGTGATCCCATCCTGCAGCTCGATGATGCCGACCTCCAGGCGCGCCTCGCGCAGGTGCGTGCCGACCTGCAGACCGCGCAGGCCCAGGCGGCCGGCGCGCATGCGCAGGAGGCCGTGGTGGAGGCCAACGCACGGGGTCAGCTCCAGGGTGCCCGCGCCCAGGTGAACGCGTCGGCGTCGGCCGTCCAGGCCGCCGACGCCCAGGTGCTGTCGGCCCGGGCGGCGCTCTCGCGCGCCGAGGCGGAGGTCGCCAAGGCCGACCGCGACCTGCAGCGTGCGAAGGAACTGGTGGCCGTCGACGCCATCGCACGGCAGCAGCTCGACGCCGCGCAGCTCGCGTTCGACGCCGCGCAGGCCGCCGTGCGGCAGGCGCAGGCCGGCATCACCGCCGCAGAGGAGCAGAAGCGCACGGCGCAGAGCCGCGTGACCGAAGCGGAAGCCCGCGTGTCCCAGACGACGCCCGTGGCGCCCCAGATCGAATCCGCGCGGTCGGCGGCGGCGCTGGCCGATGCGCGGGTGGCGGCCGCGGAGGCCGCCGTGCGCCAGGTGGAACTGCAGCTGTCGTACACCAGGGTCCTGGCGCCGGGCGACGGCCTCGTGACGCAGCTCGGGGCGCGGCAGGGAGCGCTCATCCAGCCGGGGCAGCCCCTCGCCCAGCTCGTGCCCGCGCGCACCTACATCGTGGCGAACTTCAAGGAAACCCAGATCGACGAGATGCGTCCCGGCAACCGGGCGGAAATTCGCCTCGACGCGTACCCGGGCCGCCGGTTCGAGGCGGTCGTCGACAGCCTGGCGGGCGGCACCGGCTCCCGGTTCTCGCTGATTCCTCCCGACAACGCGTCCGGCAACTTCGTCAAGGTGGTGCAGCGCGTGCCCGTGCGCCTCGCGTGGCGAACCGAGCCGGACGTGGCCCTCAAGGCGGGGTTGTCCGCCGAGGTGACGGTGTTCGTGCACTCCGGAAAGGAAGGGCAGCGATGATCAGCGTGATCGCCATCTCGCGCCAGTTCGGCAGCGGCGGCGCACGGATTGGGCGGGCCGTCGCCCAGCGGCTCGGGTTCAGCTACGCCGACCGCGAGATCCTCGCCGAAGCCGCGCGCGCGCTCGACCTCCAGCCGGCGGACCTCGAGCCGCTCGAAGAGCATACGACCGGCTTCTGGGCCAGGGTCGGTCTGATGTTCGCCCATGGGTCGCCGGATACGCCCTACATGCCCCCGGCCCTTCCGGTCATCACCGAGTCGCAGGTCGCGGCGGTGCAGCAGCAGGTGATTCACACGATGGCCGCGCGCGGGCAGGTCGTCATCGTCGGGAGGGGAGCGGCACACGTGCTGCCTCGCAATGCCGGGCTGCTGCGGGTGTTCCTGCACGCGCCGCTCGAGTCTCGCGTCGAGCTGGCCATGGCCGAGTACGGCTTTGCCAGCCGCGACGAGGCCGAAGCGGTCGTGCGCGAATCCGATCGCGCGCGGGCCGCATTCGCACGGTCGCTGTCGGGTCGCGGCTGGTGCGATGCCACGCTGTACGACGTCTGTCTCGACACCTCCGCCGTGGGACCCGAGCGCGCGGCGGAGGCCATCGTGGATCTGGCCATCCGTCCCGCGTCGACGACGCTGCCGCCGCTCGAGCCGCGAACCGCGATGAACCGGGAGGCCCGCTGATGCGTCGATTCGTGTTGATGGCCGGCCTCCTGGCTCTCGCGGTGCCCTCGGCCGCGCAGACCACCCCGTCGCTGTTCGCCGGCAGCGTGCCCTCCGGGCGCGCCACGGCGGAGGCCGTGCCGCTGTCGCTCGCGCAGGCGGTGCAGCAGGGACTGGCCCACAACCTGGGGATCATCGCCGCGGAGGAACAGGTGCAGGGTGCGCGCGGCGCGCGGCTGCGCAGCCTCCGGGCCCTCCTGCCGCGCGTGGACGCCCGGATGGACGAGTCGCGGCAGACACGCAACCTGGCGGCGTTCGGGTTCAACCCGGCACTGTTCCCCGGGATCCCGGCCGTCGTCGGGCCGTTCAACATCTTCGACGCGCGCGTCTACGCGTCGCAGGCGCTGCTCGACGTCAGCGCGCGGCACGACCTGCGGAGCAACGGCTTCGCGCTGGAGGCCGCGCGCCTGGAGTCGGAAAACGCGCGTGCCGTCGTGACCTACGTCGTCACGAGCCTGTACCTGCAGGCAGTGGCCGGCGCCGATCGCATCGAGACGGCGCGCAGTCAGGTGGCGACCGCAGAGGCGCTGCTCACGCTGGCGACGAACCAGCGCAACGCGGGTGCCGCACCGGGCATCGACGTGGTACGTGCCCAGGTGCAGCTCCAGGCACAGCGCCAGCGCCTCATCGCGGCCGAGAACGACTTCGCGAAGCAGACGCTGCAGCTCGTGAGGGCCGTCGGGCTGCCGGCATCGCAGCGCGTCGATCTCGTCGACCGCGACCTGATGCTCGGCGCTCCCGTGCCGTCGCTCGACGATGCGGTGCGGCAGGCTGCTGAATCGCGTGCCGATTACCGCGCCGCCCTCGAGCGCGTCCACGCAGCCGAGGCAGCGGTGCGCGCGGCGGCGACCGAAGCACTGCCGTCCGTGGTCGTGGCCGGCGACATCGGCACGATCGGCTCGACGCCGTCGAACGCGCGCCGGACCTACGCGATATCGGGTGCCGTGCGGCTGTCGCTGTTCGACGAGGGGCGCCGCGGCCGCGAGGCCGAGAACGCGGCGCGCCTCAGGCAGCGTCAGGCCGAGGCCGAAGACTTCCTCCAGCGGATCGAGGCCGACGTGCGCGTGGCCTTCCTCGACGTGCAGGCGAGCGAGCAGCAGCTGGCCGTGGCTCGCGAGCGCGTGGCACTCGCGAAGCAGGAGCTGTCGCTCGCGGAAACGCGGTTCCGTGCGGGCGTGAGCAGCAACCTCGAGGTAATCCAGGCCCAGAACGCCCAGGCCGCAGCCACCGACACCGAAATCGCCGCCGTCTACGCGGTCAATCTCGCCAAGGCCTCGCTTGTCCGCGCGGTCGGCCGGTAACGGCGGGCGTCAGGCCTCGGCGTCGTCGTCGGGACGCGGCCGCCACAGCACGGCCACCCTGCCGACGCGCTGCACCAGCGCCGCATCGACGCGCGCACACAACTCCTCCACCATGACGACGCGCGCATCGCGGTCCGCGCCGCCGACGCGAATCTTGATCAGGGCGTGCGCCGCGAGCGCCCGATCGGCTTCCGCCACGACGGCGTCGGTGAGCCCGGCCTGCCCGAGCTGGACGATCGGTTCGAGCGCGTGCGCCCGGGCCTTCAACTGGGCGCGCTGGCGGGGCGTGAGCGGGGCGGGCATCACGCGATTGTAGTTGGGGGGCTCGTACAAACGAAAGCGGGTGAGCCAGTGGGCATACGCCACCGCTTCACCCGCTCCCGCCGACCAGGCCGCGTATCCGCGGTTACTGGGCCGGCAGCGCTTCGACCGCAAGCGACTGGTGGCGTGCGGCCAGTTCGCGGCTCTCCTTCGCCTCTCGCCGCGCCGCCGCGGCCTTCTGCCGCGCGTCGGTGAGTTCCTTCGGGGCCATGGCGGGCCACTTGTGGACGATCGCGGGGGCCGTGGCCGCGAGCTTCTCGGCGCGCACCTCGTGCCGGGCCGCTTCCATGTCGAGCGTGTCCGCATGGAGCCGATAACGCTTGGCCACATCGGCGTGTTCGTTCGCCGTGCGTGCTTCCTTCGCCAGCGCCGCCAACTGTGCCGCGCTCTGCTGTGCGGACACCGTTCCGCCCGTCGCCAGCAGCGCCACCGCAAGCACCCATCCGCCAATCATCTTTCGCATCATGGTCGTTCCTCCGTAGTGACTCTCGTGTCCTTCAACCCGTCACCCGGCACGCAGCGGCGGCCGGGCGGTTCGTCTACTGGGCCAGCGCCTCGACCGCGAGTCGCTGATGGCGCTCGGCGAGCTCGCGGCTCTCCCGGGCGGCGCGCCGCGTGTCGAGCGCGTCCTGCTTCGCGTCCTGCAGCGCCTTCGGCGCCATGGACGGCCACTTGTGCACGATGGGCGGCGCCGATCGCGCCAGTGTGGCCGCGCGCTTTTCCTGCTCGGCCGCCTTCGCATCCAGGGCATCCGCCTGCACCCTGTAGCGGCGTGCCACGTCGGCGTGCTGCTGGGTCGTGCGGGCCTGCCGCGCGAGAGAGGCCAGCTGCTCCGGCGTGTCCTGCGCGTTGGCGGCCGACGCGAGACCCAGCGTCAGGACCAGTGCGAGGAGCGAGGCGCGGCGGCGTGTGGCTGATGTCATCCCGGTAACCCTCCGTTGGATGACATTGAACCAAGCGCCGGGGGGGCGCCGGTATCCGCAAAACTACGGTCAGTAATTTTTCGGAGTCGGCGGGCGGGTCAGGGAGCTTTCTCGACCGAGACGAGTCCGTGTCGGATGGCGTACTGCACGAGTTCGGCCGTCGTGGCCAGCCCGAGGTCGTCCATCATCTTGTACTTGTGAGTCTCGGCCGTGCGGGGCGAGATGCCCAGCACCGCCCCGATCTCCTTGGCGGACTTGCCCTCGGCCAGCAGCTGCAGCACTTCCTGCTGCCTCGGCGTGAGCTCGATGCTGGTGGTCTGCCCCTCGCCGCGCACCAGGCGCTCCTCGACCGCTGGGCTGCGCAGCGACGGCGAGACGAACGTGCGCCCGGCCAGCGCGGCCCTCACCGCCGAGACGAGCTCGTCGGACGCAGCATGCTTGACGACGTAGCCCGACGCGCCCGCCTCGAGTGCCCGTGTCGCGGAGGTGACGTCGGGGTGCATCGTCAGGAAGACCACCCTGGTGGTGTCGCCCTGTCGCCTCATCTTGCGCAGGGCGTCGATCCCGTTGAGCAGCGGCATCGACACATCGGCAATCACCACGTCGGGGCGCGTGGCGGCACACAGCTCCACCATCTCCATCCCGTTGTGCGCAACCCCCACGAGGGTGAATTCGGGCACGAGCAGGCGCTGGAGGCCTTCGAGGACGATGGCGTGATCGTCAGCCAGCAGGACTCTGGGTTTCGGCATCCGTTGCTCCACGAGGCATCGTCACGTCGATCCGCGTTCCCTCGCCGGGCCTGGACTCGATCGACAACTCACCACCAAGCAGCCGCGCGCGCTCTTCCATGCTGGCAAGACCCAGTCCGGCGCGCCAGCCCTGCCGGCTCTGGTCGAAGCCGCGTCCGTCGTCCGCGATGCCCAGCCGTACGTGTGCATCGTCGCACGCGAGTGTCAGCGTGACCTCGTTCGCGTCGGCGTGCTGCTGGATGTTGCGGAGCGTCTCCTGCACCATCCGGTAGGTTGCGAGGGTGACGTCCTTGCTCAGGCCCTCCACGTCCCCGGACACGCGCAGGTCCACCGGCGGGCCGCCCCGCTCCATGAACGCGCGGCATTCCGCCTCGATCGCGGCGACCAGGCCGAGGTCGTCCAGCTTGGCGGGATGGATACGGCGCGACAGGCCGTGCACGTCTTCAGAAAGCGCGGCTAGCGTCTGCTTGAGACGGTCGAGGCCGCGCCGGAACTCCTCCGCGCTCGCGGCCTGGTGTGCGAGGCGGCCCACCTCGATGGCCATCGCCGCGATGCGCTGCACCAGGTCGTCGTGCAGTTCACGGCCGACGCGCCGCCGCTCGTCCTCCTGCGCGGTGATGAGCCGTCTGGCGAGCGCCTCCAGCTCGCCCTTCGAGACCGTGGTGCGTTCCAGCGCCTCGCTCATGCGATTGAACGCCGTGGCCAGCGTGCCGACCTCGTCGCTGGATCGGACCGGCACCGTCGCGCCGCGCTCGCCGGCTCCGAGGTTGGTGACCGTGCGTGCAAGCTCCAGGATCGGCTGCGTGACCGACGCGCCCAGCCAGCCCGCAACCAGGAAGAAGACCGCCGCCAGGCCCACCCCGGCGGTCCAGATCCTCGACTGCAGGCGCCGCACGGGCGCCAGGGCCTCGTCGCGCGTGATTTCGGCGACCAGGTTCCAGCGCAGGCCGGGGATGTCGAGCGCCGCCTGCGACCGCAGCACGGGCTCGCCCTCGAGGTTCACGCCCAGTTCGGTGTCGTTGCCGGCTGTGCCCACGCGTCCGTCGGCGCGAAGGTCGAGCGGCAGGTTGAGGACCGTCGTGCCGGCCGTTCGCACTCGCTGCACGATGACCGGGTCGACTCCTGCCCGTCCCAGGCTGGCGTAGAACGCGGCCGGATCCTCGGCGAGGCCCCTCAGGTCGCTCCGCAGCGTGTGGTCGGCGCCGACGACGTAGGCCTGCCCGGTGTCGCCGAACCCCCCTTCGCGCCAGTTCCGCCCCTGTGTCATCACGCGGTCCACTTCGCGGATGGAGATCTGCATCGCGAGCACGCCCACCGTGGCGCCGGCCACCCGCACCCGCGACGCGATGAAGGCCGCTGGCGCGAACGACGAGGCCACGTACGGCGAAAAATCCTCGATGACGATGCCATCCTGGGCATACGGCCAGTCGGCAGCGATCACCCGCGCATACACGCGACCCAGCCCCGTGTCCCGATACGGTGGCGCAGTGAGGTCCACGCCGAGGTCGGTCTCCTTCATCACCGTGTAGAGGACGCGACCCTCCGGGGCGGAGATGAGGAAGATGTCGTAGAACCCGAAGGCGCTCTGGTAGCGGTGAAAGGTCGGGTGGTGGCGGGCGTGGACGTCTCCCCACAGGCGCGCGCCGCCGCCCACCTCGAGGAGCAGGTCCTTCACGCCCACGGGGTGCGGGTTGGCCGCGATGGCCTCGTGCTGCAGCATGCGCACCCGCGGATCCTGCGGAAACCACACCGACAGGAATTCCTCGGTCGAACCCGGGCGCAGCACCGCGGTGGCCGCGAGCGTCCGGTAGAAGCTGCGGAGCAGTTCAGAGGGAGCACCGGCGTCGAGCGCTCCGATCGTCGGCCACGCCTCGCGCAGTTCCAGCAGGGCCTGCGTCGTGGTCTCGCTCGTGGAGAGCGCGGTGACGTGCCGGCCGAGGTCTTCGAAGTACCGTTCGAGCGCGTGCCGGCGTGTCTCGCGGATCGCCGTCAGCCGGTCGTAGGTGGCCTGGCGCAGGGCGTCGCTCGCCCCCAGGGAGGCGATGGCACCGAAGGTGCCGATGGCGGCCAGCGCCAGCAGCACGACCGTCAGCTGGAACTTCGTGCGGATGGAGGAACCGCGCGCGGTCGCCATGATGAGCTCCACTCTACCTACGATGGCGCGCGTGCCGCCACCGATGCGCGGGGGCCGTCTCCGCGAACCGGATCTTCATCGCCGCGCCACGCGTCCTTATTCAGGACACCATGCAGCGGAGACTCAACTGATGGCACCCGTCATCGTGATCGGCGGCGGCCTCGCCGGGCTGTGCTGTGCCAGGCGTCTTCATGCCGCCGGCGTGCCCGTGCAGCTGCTCGAAGCGGCCGAGGCGGTCGGTGGGCGCGTCCGCACGGACCGGCTCGACGGCTTCCTGCTCGACCGCGGCTTCCAGGTCCTGCTGACGGCATATCCCGAGGCGCAGCGCGAACTCGACTACCGGGCCCTCGACCTGCGACCCTTCGTGCCCGGTGCGCTCGTCCGGGTGGACGGCGCCTTCCATCGCGTCGTCGACCCATGGCGGCGGCCGCTCGACGCCGCGCTCAACGCGCTGGCGCCGGTGGGCTCGCTGGCCGACAAGGCTCGCGTGGCGCTGCTGAGGCGTCGCATCCTGTCCGGCGATCTCGACGAGGTCTGGACCCGCCCGGAACGGCGCACACGCGACCTGCTCGTCGACGAGGGATTCTCGGCCGAGATGATCGAGCGGTTCTTCCGCCCGTTCTTCGGCGGGGTGCTGTTCGATCCTGAACTCGACACCTCGAGCCGCATGTTCGAGTTCACGTTCCGCATGTTCGCGCTCGGCGACAGCGCGGTGCCGGCGGCCGGCATGGGCGCGATCCCCGCGCAGCTGGCGGCGTCGCTGCCCCCGGACGTCGTCCGCACCGGCGTGCGGGTGGTGGGCCTGGACGGCGAGCACGTCCAGACGTCGACCGGGGAACGCCTGACCGCCCGCGCCCTCGTCGTCGCCACCGAAGGGTCCGGGGCAGCCGCACTCCTCAGGCAGCCCACTCCGCCCACGCCCCGCAGCTGCACCTGTGTCTACTTCGCGGCGGAGAAGCCGCCCATCGATGAAGCCATCCTGCTGCTCGACGGCCAGCGGTCCGGCCCCGTGAACAACGTCGCGGTGATGAGCAACGTTGCCCCCAGCTACGCGCCGCCCGGCGCGGCCCTGGTGGCCGCAACGCTCATCGGAACGATTGCCGAACCGGGCGAGGTGATGGTATCGCTCGTGAGGCAGCAGATGACGGCCTGGTTCGGCCAGGACGTGGCGCGCTGGCGCCACCTGCGGAGCTACAGGATTCCCTACGCGCAACCCGATCAGAAGCCCGGCGCCGGCAGCCCCGCCGCCCGCGAGGTCCGCGTGCGCCCCGGGCTCTACGTGTGCGGCGACCATCGCGAGAACGGATCGATCAATGGCGCCATGCGCGCCGGCATCCGTGCGGCTGACGCGTGCCTCGCCGATCTCGGCTGACCGACCCCGATACAGAAAGGAACCGGACTCCGTGCGAATCCTCCTCTACAGCGGCAAGGGTGGCGTCGGCAAGACCAGCGTGGCAGCGGCCACCGGTGTGCTGCTGGCCAGGCAGGGGCTCCGGACGCTCGTCCTGAGCGTCGACCCCGCCCATAGCCTGGCCGACGCGTTCGCCCTCAAGGCGGGCCTGTTCGATGCGCGCACGGCCGACCCGCTTGCCGTGAGCGATCGCCTGCACGTGCAGGAGGTGAACATCCAGATCGAGCTGCGGCGGCACTGGCGCGAGATCGCCGCCTACCTCACGACGGTCTTGCGCACCTCCGGCCTCGGCGACGTGGAGGCAGAGGAGATGGCCATCCTCCCCGGCATGGAGGAGCTGAGCGCGATGATGTACGTCAACCAGTACCGCAAGCAGGGCACCTACGACGTCATCGTGCTCGACTGCGCACCGACCGCCGAGTCCCTGCGCTTCATCTCGATGCCGACGACGCTCGACGGGTACATGAAGCACATCTTCCCCATGGAGCGGCGCGTGTTCAACGCGGTGCGGCCGCTGGTGAACCGCGTCGCCCCCGTGGAACTGCCGTCCGACTCGTACTTCGCCAACATCAAGGATCTCTTCGAGAAGCTTGACGGCATCGACACGCTGCTGCAGGACCCGGAGACGACGAGCGTCCGCCTGGTGTCGAATGCCGAGCGGATGGTATTGCGGGAAACCCAGCGCGCCTACGTCTACTTCCTGCTCCACGGCCTCTGCGTGGATGGGGTGATCGTCAATCGCGTGCTTCCGGAGGAGGCCGCCGATTCGTTCCTGGGCCCGCTGCGCCACTCGCAGCAGCAGATCCTGGGAGAGATGGCCACCTACTTCGATCCGGTTCCGGTGCGACGCGTGCCGATGTTCCGCGAGGAGGTGGTGGGACTGGAGCGCCTCGAGCGACTGGCCGACGTGATCGCGGCGCTCGACCCGAACCCCGCCGCGGTCTCGCGTGCCGAGCGGCCGTACTCCTTCGAGCGGCGCGACGGCAGGCATCAGGTTCGCGTGGCCATGCCCTTTGCCGCCAAGGGCGAGGTCGGCCTGTTCAAGAAGGGGGACGAACTGGTCCTCGAGGTCGGCGTGTTCCGGCGTCACATCGGCCTGCCCACCTCGCTCGCGGCCCTGCAGCCCCTGCGTGCTACATTCGAAGACAGGACGCTGGTGGTGGAACTGGGAGAGGTGGCATGAACGAGAGTGGACCGAAGGCGGGCAACAACTGCGGCTGCCAGGGAGCCGGGCCGGCGTTGACGGAGTTCCTGCGGTCGTTCGGACCCTCGGACGGGGTGGCGCAACACTTCCGCAACGCCCACCTCGAAGTGCTCAAGGGACTCCGCGCCTTCCTCGACGAGCAGATCGCCGCGCGCAGCGCGGCGCCCCGACAGGGCACCCGCATTACCGTCGAATAGCGCCTTCGCGCACTCGGCTGTGCGGGATCCAGCCCGGCGTGACGCGTTCACGTGTAACGTCGTCACGCTGGAGGAAGCCGTTCCGTATGCCGATCATCACCCCGCCGCCGTCCGATCCGCTCGTGGCCTGGAGTATCGGCGCGCTCACCGTCATCGTGGCCGTTGCCTGGGCCCGCATCTGGTCCGCCGGCAGTGCGGGGCGGTGGGCCATGCTGCTCGGCACGATCCTCGCGGTGATGGGCCTCTCTGCGGCTGCGGCCCTCAGCGGGCTGCTGCAGCGATTCGATCTGATGCCGCCGCCGATGGGGCTGCTCATCGGCGCGGTGCTTGCGCTGATGGCCGCTTTCGGCCTGTCGCGCGTCGGGGACGCTGCGGCCGCCTCGGTGCCCCTGGTCCTGCTCATCGGGCTCCAGGCCTTCCGATTTCCCCTCGAACTGCTGATGCACCGCGGGATGACACGCGGCATCGTGCCGGAGGCACTGTCGTACGGCGGCCTGAACTACGACATCCTCACCGGGCTCGGGGCGCTGGCGCTGGTGGCAGCGTTCAGTGCGCGGGCCTCGGTGCCACGCTGGGCGCTCTGGGCGTGGAACCTGTGGGGAGCCTGGTGCCTGCTCGTCATCATCTCGGTCGCGGTGGCCTCGTCCCCGATGCTGCGGCTGTTCGGCGACGACCCGCGCCACGTGAACACGTGGGCGCTCTTCTTTCCGTACGTGTGGGTGCCGGCGGTGCTCGTGACCAATGCCGGGGCCACCCACATCGCGGTGACAAGGGCGCTGCTGCGCGGCCGGCGGGCCTGACCGTCCGCGAGCCGGCCGGGGGCCGGGGCCCGCGGCGACCTGTGCCCGGGCTGGTTCAGGGGGTGCTGCGTGCGCGCAGCAGGGTCCGCGCGCGCTCGCGCCAGCGGGCGTCCTCCGGCGTCCACTCGGGGTCGGCGGGTGCGGTGGTTGCCGCCTCGAGCAGAGGGCGAGCCTGATCGCGCCGGCCCGTGTCGATCAGCAGCTCGGCGAGCAGCACGAGGCTGATCACACTGTCGGCTTTGTACTCCAGCGACCGACGCAGGTGTTCTTCCCCGCGCTTCTTGTCACCGCCGAACATGCCAGGCACCGTGGCATACCATCGCCCCAGCGCACGCTGCGCCGCGCCGTGCAGGAAGCCGGGATCGGCGGCAATCACCGCGTCGAGCGCCTTCCTGATGTCGTCGCGGTACCGAAGCGCCTCGCGGCGGCCGAAGCCTTCTGCAATCTGTCCCATGTTGGCGGCCAGCCAGAAGTGGCCCTCCGGGCGCGCCGGCGCAATGGCGATCGCACGCCGCGCGACGGCCACGCCGTCCTGCAGGACCGCACGGCGAGCGTCGCGGTCCTCGGTAGCGTTCGTACCCGTCCAGTAGAGCGCGCGTGCGAGCTTCCATGCGGCGTCGCCGTCGGAGGGACGTGCCGCGAGGCGCGATCTCCAGATCGACGCGGCGGCAGCGACGCTGGCGGCGTCCCGCCGGGCAAAGAGGCGATCGGGATCGCTCCGATCCTGCCACGCGGGTCCTGCAGCCGCGGCTGCGCGGACGAGGGAGCCGGGAACGGGGCGCGCGCCGGCGACGAAGCCGGCGAGGAGCAGCAGCGCGGCGATCCGGCGCCGGAAAGGCCGCGTCACTACGACTCGCGACGCAGCACCCAGTAGGCGAGGTCCTGCAGCCACCACGTGTCGAGTGCGGCGTCCCGAAGGGCCTCGAGTGCCCGGCACGTGCCCTCGTGCGCCAGTTCGCGCGAACGCTCGAGGCCGTACACCGACGGGTAGGTGAGCTTGCCGGCGGCTTCGTCCTTCCCCGCGGTCTTGCCAAGGCGGTCCGAGGTGCTCTCGATATCGAGGATGTCGTCCACGATCTGGAACACCACCCCGAGTTCGCTCGCGTAGCGGTCCAGGGCCGCCACCTGCTCCGCGCGCGCACCGGCCATGATGGCGCCACACACGGCCGAGGCGCGGAGCAGGACGCCGGTCTTGCGGGCGTGCATGTCGCGCAGACCGTGGGCATCGAGCGACAGGCGCCCCCCGCCCGGGCGCTTGACGAGGCCCGCGCACTCGAGGTCGATGGCCTGTCCGCCCACCATGCCGCCGCCGCCGACCGCGCGGCCGATCTGGTGCAGCACGCACAGCCGCCGCTCGATCATGCCGGGCTCCGAGTCGAACGGCTTGGGCGACGCCAGCAGCGCGAACGCCTCGGCGAGCAGGCCGTCTCCCGCAAGGATGGCCAGCGCATCGCCGTAGAGCACGTGCAGCGTCGGCTGGCCCCGGCGCAGGCTGTCGTTGTCCATGGCCGGCAGGTCGTCGTGCACCAGCGAGTAGGTGTGAATCATCTCGATGGCACACGCCGCCGCCATCGCCCTGGTGCGCGCCAGGGCCAGGCCGCCGGGGTCCTGTCCGCCGTTCACCCAGGCCACCGCCTCGGCCGATGCCAGCGTCAGGATGGGACGCATCCGCTTCCCGCCGACCCTGATGCTGTAGCGCATGGCCTCGGAGACCAGGGGCGGACATGCTGGAGGGGTCGGCAGAGCCGCTTCGAGGGCCGCTTCCACCTCCGCACGGAGGCGACCCGCGTACGCGGCGAACGATTCGGTCGAATCCACGGTGGCCGCCTGCACTAGAACGTCTCCCATCCGCTAACCCTCCACCTTGCCACCAGCCAGCCCACAAGGCCGACGATCAGCAGGACGATAGCGGGTTGGACGCTTGCGGCGCGCTGAGGATCCGGCCCAAGGGCCCTGGTGAAGCCCTCGATGACCCACGCGTTGGGCGAAATCCAGCCGACCGTCTGCAGCCAGCCGGGCATGAGGTAGCGCGGCACCATGCTGCCGCCCACCGCAGAGGCCACCAGAATCAGCACATTGGACGCGGTCTGTGCCTGGCGGGCGCTGCCGGCCAGGGTTGCCATCAGCAGACTCAGCCCGGCGGTGGCGACGGCGAGCCCGATGGTCATCACCAGCCAGCCCCACAGGGCGCCGGGCCACTGCCGGGCATAGGTCACCCAGGCCACCACGAAAATGACGAGCGTCTGGATGGCGCCCTGCGCGATCAGGAACAGTGCGCGACCATCCACCAGCACCTGGACGCCGGCGGGCCCGGTGACCACGCGGTCGAGGATGCCCGACCGACGCTCGTCGTGCAGGCTGCTCGCCGCGTGTACCGCCGACAGGAGCACGAACAGCGCCGCGACAGCCGCCGCATAGTAGGTGACCTGGTCCAGCGTGCCGCGCGAGTGCCCGGATGTGCGGGTCTCGACCAGCGCCGTGAGGGCGGCGCCGGTGTCCGGCGTGTCCGCCCTGGCGACGTTCGTGCGCATCTCGGCCAGCGCGGCGTCCGCCGCAGCGCGCTGCTGATCGGTCAACTCGACAATGGCCGCGTCGACCAGGCCAACCACGCCCTTCAGCGCGGCATCGGGCATGGCCGAGAAGTAGGCGCGCTGAATCGCACCGCTCACGATGGTCCCGGCGACCACCCGCGCCGGGTGGGTGACCACGAGCACGGGAGCCGGGCCGTCGCCGACCAGATCGTCGAGCGCCCGGCCGTCACGCCGGATCACGATTCCCGCGTCGGCGCCTCCCGCGGCCACGGCCTGGTCCACGCGGTCCCCGTCCGTTGCGATGCGGCCCATCAGCCGCAGGGAATCGTCGTGCGCCAGCGCCTCGACCAGCCGCGCGGCGAGCGGTCCTGCCGCTTCGTTGGCCAGCGCCACGCGGATGCGCAGGTCGTCGCCCGTGGCCCCGGACAGGATGGCCGCGAAGACCAGGAAGACGATGGCCGGCAGGACGAAGCTCATGACGAGCGCGCCGCGGTCGCGGGCAAGCGCCAGCGCCAGCGTGCGTACGACCGCGCCCCTCATGCGGCGACCTGCTCCGGCTGCTCGAGCAGGCAGGCCACCGCACCCGCGAGGTGCGGCTCGGTGACGCGCGTCTCGCGCACACCAGCACCCGACGCGCGCAGCTGGTGCAGCAGCGGGCCCAGGTCGTCCAGCGTGCCCGTGGTGCGGCCGACGAACTGCCCGTCGGTCGCCGAGCGGAAGCCTGCCGCCGCAAGGCAGGCCCGTGCCGCCGGCGGCACCGGGGTCTCCAGTGTGACCGCGACCTGGCGCGCGTCGCCGAATACGCGCGAGACCAGCGCCGGCACCGTGTCCTGCGCGATGACGCGTCCGCTCCGCATGATCGCCACCTCGTCGCAGAGGGTCGCGGCTTCGTCCGCATCGTGCGTCGCGATGAGCAGCCCGGTACCGCGGCCGCGGAGCGCGTGCAGCATGTCGTGCAGGCGCGCCCGCGCGTCGATGTCCACGCCGACGGTCGGTTCATCGAGCAGGAGGAGTTCAGGCTGGTGGAGCACTGCGGCCACGAGGTTCACCCGCCGCCGCATACCGCCGGAGAGGGTGGTGACGCGCGCGCCGGCCCGGTCGGCGAGCCCCGCCCACTCCAGCCCCGCGTCCACGCGCGCGGCCAGCGTGCCGGCGGGCACACCGGCCAGCCGTCCCAGCACCTCGAGGTTCTCGCGCACGCTGAGGTGTTCGTAGAGCGCGATGTCCTGCGGGACGAGGCCGATACGGCCCTGGCGGCGCGCCTCGGCCGGCGTGGCCGTGCCGATGCGCACCTCGCCGGCGTCAAGGCGAAGGCGGCCCACGATCGCGCGCAGCAGGGACGACTTGCCCGCGCCGTTCGGCCCGAGCAGCCCGACGCACCGGCCTCGCGGGACATGCAGCGTCGCGCCCGCCAGCACGGCGCGGCCGTCCAGGCGGCGCTGGGCGTCGCTCACGCGCAACGCAGGCGTCACCGAATCAGTCATCGAGGGCAATACACGGCAGTATACCGGGCGGTCGCAGAAGTGCCGTGCGCCGGAGCCGCACAAAACCTGCGTGCTACGCTAGCCACACGAGCATGGTCGAGGTGCTGATCGCTGGAGGCGGGCTCGCCGGCAGCCTGGCCGCATGGCGGCTGGCGACGACGCGCCGCGACGTGCGGGTGCGGCTGTTCGAGCGCGGCACCGCGCTCGGCGGCAATCACACCTGGTCGTTTCACGACACCGACATCCCCGGCACCTCCCGCGCCTGGCTCGAGCCACTCGTCATCGCGCGCTGGCCCGAGCACGCCGTGCACTTCCCTGGAGGCTCGCGGACCCTGCCAGGGGCCTACGCGTCGATCTCCTCCGGGCGGCTGCACGCGGTCATCGCGGCGGCCCTCGGTGATCGGGTGCACCTCAACGCCAGCATCGCGCACGTTGAATCCGAGAGGCTGGTGCTGGCGTCTGGAGAAGAGGTACGTGCGTCGGTCGTGATAGACGCGCGTGGCGGGCTTCCGGTCGGGATTCCCCTCGGGTATCAGACCTTCCTCGGCCAGGAACTCGAGTGCGCCGAGGACCACGGCGTCGTGCTGCCGACGATCATGGACGCCACCGTTGCGCAGGAGAACGGCTACCGGTTCGTGTACGTGCTGCCGTTCGGGCCGCGCACGCTGCTGGTGGAGGACACCTGTTACGCCGACCACCCCGCGGTGGACGTGCCGGCGGCTCGCCAGGCGATTGCCCGCTACGTGGCGTCGAACGGCTGGCCGGAGGGTCGCGTGGTGCGCGAGGAAGCGGGGAGCCTGCCGATTCCGCTCGGCGGCGCGATCGACGCCTTCTGGCCCGACGCGCAGGCCCGCATCGGCTTGCGGGCTGGGCTGTTTCACCCGACGACGGGATATTCGCTGCCCGACGCGGTCGCGACGGCCGACCTGCTGTCACGGCTCGCTCTGGCCGACGCGGCGCAGACCGCCGCGGCGCTGCGGGACTTCGCGGTGGCGCGCTGGCGGGCGCGGGGCTTCTTCCGGATGCTGAACCGCCTCCTGTTCCGCGCGGCGCGACCCGACGAGCGGGTGCGCGTGATGGAACAGTTCTACCGGCGTCCGGCAGACGTCATCGCGCGCTTCTACGCTGCGAACCTCACTCGCACCGACCGCGTGCGGCTGATGGCAGGGCGGCCGCCGGTGTCGGTGCTGCGGGCGATGGCCAACCTGCGCGAGCCGCGGATGATGGGATGAGCCTGTGACGACCTCTCGACGAGCGATTGTGATCGGCAGCGGATTCGGCGGGCTCGCGCTCGCGATCCGCCTGCAGGCGGCCGGCGTGGCCACCACGATTCTGGAGAAACGCGACAGGCCCGGAGGCCGCGCCTACGTCTACCAGGACCAGGGCTTCACCTTCGACGCCGGGCCGACGGTGATCACGGCGCCGCACTGCCTCGAGGACCTCTTTTCGCTGGCCGGCGAGAGGCTTGCGGATCACGTCGATCTCATCCCCGTCACCCCTTTCTATCGCCTGTTCTGGGAAGACGGGCACGTGCTCGACTACTCGGACGACCTCCAGGCGCTCACCCGCCAGATTGCGGCGCGCTCGCCTGTCGACGTCGACGGCTACGCGCGCTTCCGGACCTATGCCGAGCAGGTGTTCGACGCCGGGTACACGGAGCTGGCGCACGTGCCCTTCCTCGACCTGTGGAGCATGGTGCGCGTGTCGCCCGAACTGATGCGCCTCCAGGCGTACCGCTCGGTCTACGACATGGTGGCGAAGTTCATCAAGGACGACCACCTGCGCCAGGCCTTCAGCTTCCACTCGCTGCTGGTCGGCGGCAACCCGTTCTCCACGTCGTCGATCTACACGCTGATCCACGCCCTCGAACGCAAGTGGGGTGTCACCTTCCCCCGCGGCGGCACGGGCGCGCTCGTGCGTGCGCTGGTCGCGTTGTTCGAACGGCTTGGAGGCACGATCCGGCTGAACACGCCGGTCGACGAAATCGTCACGCGCAACGGACGCATCGTCGCCGTGCGGACGCAGGCGGGCGAGGAGATCGCGACCGATGCCGTGGGCAGCAATGCGGACGTCGTGCACACCTACCAGCGGCTCCTGCGCAACGATCCGCGCGGCGCGCGGGCTGGCGGCTCGATGGCCAGACGCCGGTTCAGCATGTCGCTGTTCCTGATCTACTTCGGGACCAGGCGCCGGCATCCGCAGCTGGCACACCACAACGTGCTGTTCGGGCCGCGCTACCGCGAACTGCTCGACGACATCTTCGACCACGGCACGCTGGCCGACGACTTCTCGCTCTACCTCCACGCGCCCACCGTGAGCGACCCATCGCTGGCGCCCCCGGGCTGCGAAGCGTTCTACGTGCTCGCGCCGGTGCCCCACCTCGGGATCTCGTCGGTGGACTGGAAGGTCGAGGGGCCGCGATACCGCGACCGGATCCTGCAGTACATGGAGGATCGCTACATCCCGAACCTGCGCCAGGACCTCGTCACCTCGCGCATCTTCACGCCGCTCGACTTCCAGCAGGAACTGAACGCGCACCACGGCTCCGCGTTTTCGCTGGAGCCGGTGCTCACGCAGAGCGCTTACTTCCGGGTCCACAACCGCGACGACCGGATCCCGAACCTCTACTTCGTGGGTGCCGGCACGCATCCGGGCGCGGGGGTGCCTGGCGTGGTCAACTCCGCCGTTGCCACCGCCGGCCTGATGCTCGCGGACCTCGCGCCGGCCGCCCTCACGCCCGCATGACACCCGCGGACACGCCGCGTGGGGACGCGGCGATCCGCGCCGGCTCGAAGAGCTTTGCGGCCGCATCGCGCCTCTTCGACGACCACACGCGCCGGCTCACGTGGGCGCTGTACGCCTGGTGCCGCCACTGCGACGATGTGGTGGATGGCCAGCAGCTGGGGCACGGAGCCATCGCCCGCGAGGGCCGCGCCGACGCACTGGCCGGGCTCCGCCGGGAGACCGAGCGCGCGCTTGCCGGCGCGACCGACGGCGCGCCGCCGTTCGCGGGGCTGGCCTGGGTCGTGCGCGAGACCAGGCTGCCGCCGGCGTTCCCGCGTGTGCACCTCGACGGCTTCGCCATGGACGTCGAGGGACGCCGGTACGAGACACTGGAGCAGACGCTCGAGTACTGCTACCACGTGGCCGGCGTGGTGGGCTTGATGATGGCCTGGCTGATGGGGGTGCGTGACGAGCCGACGCTGCTGCGGGGCAACGACCTGGGGCTGGCCTTCCAGCTGACCAACATCACGCGCGACGTGGCGGAGGATGCGGCCGCCGGACGCGTGTACCTGCCCGCGGCGTGGCTGCGCGGTGAAGGCGCGAGCGCGGACGCGTCCGGCCTGATGGCGCCCGCGAACCGCGACGCGCTCGTGCGCGTGGTGCGCCGGGTGCTGGACGAGGCCGACCGCTACTACGCGTCGGCGGGTGTCGGCGTGGCCCGGCTGCCGTTCCGGTGCGGGTGGGCGGTGGCCACCGCGAGCCACGTCTACGGAGATATCGGGCGCGTCGTCCGCCGGCAGGGAGGCGCCGCCTGGGAGACGCGGGCGCGGACGTCCAGCGCGCGCAAGATGGTGCGGATGGTCCAGGCGTTCGGAGAGACGGTGGGGCGGCGTGCGCTGCGGCATGTCGTCGAGGCGCCGCCGCGGCCCGGGTTGTGGACGCCCGTGCTGCCGCCGGTGGCGCCGATGATCGGGTGAGGGGACGCATGTCAGTGGTGGGTTTCGTGGCGCTGTTCGTGTTCGCGTTGCTGGGAATGGAGGGAGTGGCGTACCTGACGCATCGGTTCCTGATGCACGGGCCGCTCTGGTTCCTGCACCGGTCGCATCACGTGCCGCACGACGGTGCGCTGGAGTGGAACGACCTGTTCGGGCTGTTCTTCGCCGTGCCCTCGGTCCTGCTGATCAACGCGGGCGTACGCGACGGCTCCTGGATGCTGCCGGTGGGCCTTGGCATGACGGCGTACGGCTTCATCTATTTCGTCTTCCACGACGTCGTCGTGCACCGGCGGGTGAAGCTGGGGCGCGTGCCGCAGTGGCGGTACCTGCGGCGGATCATCATGGCGCACCTGGTGCACCACAAGACGCACGGCCGCGACGGGGCCCAGTCGTTCGGTTTCCTCTACGCGCCGCCCGGGATCGGCGAATCCGCGCAGGCCGCGCGCCGCTGAGGTTGGGGTGCGTGCACAGGTCGGCGTAGTGGTTGTGTGCAGATGCGGGCCTTCCTGGTGAAGGGGGCTATCGACGCGCGTTGACACGCCGAAGGTGCTGTGTTTCCCTTGGGAGTCCCCCGGTTCACGACGAGGACCAACCACAGTTTCCCAAGGGTGAGGCAACGATGAAGAACGGTTTTCTGGTGTCAGCGAAGTCCAGCGGCCTGGCGGCAATGGCGCTGGCAACTGCAGTGGTGACTGGTGCGTGCGCGGGCTCCGGCTCGCCCGTGAGCCCGAGCGCGGCGGCGCTGTCGAGCAACTCGGCGGTGGTTGACGCGAAAGGTGGTTCGCAGCCGATGGAGGGGTCGGGCGGCATCCAGCTCACGTTCTTCAACGGCGTCGGGAACTACGGTTTCGCGGAGATGACGTTGAACGGCGTGTCCGGCCGGAAGGTTGTGCTGACCGGCGACATCGCGGGAGTGAACTTCGAGCCGGGCACGTGCAACCCCGGGTTCGACGTCGATGGGTCCTTCTGCCTGAACTTCGGTGACGGCCCTGGACAGTTCACGCGCGCGAAGTCGGGCACGGCGTTCACCACCTGCCAGTGCACGGTCGGCGGCCGAGGCGCCGGCGATCAGGTGACCCTGAAGATCGCCTACCCGCCCGCCACCCCGGGCATTTACCCCGGGGGCTTCACCAAGTTCACGTTCCAGGATGGGACGGGCGCGCTCTCGTCGTTGAGGGGCCAGGGCACGCTGGACTTCGCGAACTTCGGCACGACGCCCGTCAGCTTCCAGTATCACTTCACGAAGTAGGTCGTCCGCCGCTGCGGCGTCCTTGACGGCGGCTCGGGCATACCGGGCCGCCGTTTTTGTTTGCCGCGGACCCGGCCTGCGGCTCACGCCGATACTGCAGCCCACGCGACGTACGCGACTCTCTCGGGCCACCGGCCCGACCCTCCCGACCTTCCCGACCCTCCCGACCCTCCCGACCTTCCCGACCTTCCCGACCTTCCCGACCTTCCCGACCCTCCCGCGCCCCGTAAACGCGCCTGCACGCCCCGGCGTATGATGCCGTGTGACCCAGCCCTCCCCGAACAGCGGCCCGCTTGCCCGCCTCGTCTCGCTCCGTCCGGGCGAGGGACGTATCGTCTTCTGGGCGTTCCTCTATCTCTTCTCCGTCTTTTCCGCGTACTACGTCATCCGGCCGATCCGCGACGAAGCCGGGGTGGCCGGCGGGGTGAACAACCTGTCCTGGCTCTTCACGGGCACGCTGCTGGCGATGGTCGCGGTGAACACGCCGTTCGCCGCCCTGGTCAAGCGCCTGCCGCGCAGCCGCTTCATCGGCATCGCCTATCGCTTCTTCGAGCTGAACCTGATCGGTTTCCTGCTCCTGTTCCAGTTCGCCACCGGTGAGGCGAACGTCTGGGTCGGCCGCGCGTTCTTCATCTGGACCTCGGTGTTCAACCTGTTCGTCGTCTCGGTCTTCTGGGCGTTCATGGTGGACGTGTTCACCACGGAGCAGGGCAAGCGGCTGTTCGGGTTCATCGCCGCGGCGGCGACGCTCGGCGGAATCCTCGGCGCGAGCATCACCGCGGGCACGGTGAAGACGCTCGGCGTGCCCCTGCTCCTGCTGGTGTCGGCCGTGCTGATCGAGGTCGGGGTGCAGGCGTCGCGGCAACTCGGGGCCCACACGCGGGCGTTCGAGAAGACCGGCGACGCCGCGTCGGGTGAGGCCGCGCCCATCGGCGGCAGCGCGTGGGCGGGGCTCACGCACGCGCTGTCCTCTCCCTACCTGCTGAACATCGCGGTCTACATGCTGCTGTACAGCGTGTTGTCCACGTTCCTGTACTTCCAGCAGGCCGAGATCGTCGATCGTACCTTTGCGAGCCGCGCGGCGCGTACGACGTTCTTCGCGCAGGTCGACCTGCTCGTGAACGCGCTGACCCTGGGCTGCCAGCTGTTCCTGACCGGACGCGTCATGAAAGCCGTGGGGGTTCGCGTGACGCTGAGCGTGCTCCCCGCAATCTCCGCCGTCGGGTTCCTCCTCCTCGGCATCATGCCCACCGCCGCCATCGTCGTCGGTTTCACGGTGCTGCGCCGCACGGCGAACTTCGCGTTCGCGCGGCCGACGCGCGAGGTGCTCTTCACCGTGGTGAGCCGCGAGGACAAGTACAAGGCCAAGAGCTTCATCGACACGGTGGTCTACCGCCTGGGCGACCAGGTGGGCGCGTGGGCGTCGAGCGGGATTGCGGCGGCCGGCTTCGGGCCCGGCGCGATTGCCTGGGCGGCCGTGCCCCTGGGGCTCGCCTGGGTGGCCAATGCCGGCTGGCTGGGCCGACGGCAGGAGCAGGGGCGCCACGGCGAGGCGGGTGGGCGGCGAGACGAAGCCGCCGTGCCGGCTGCGGCGTCGTAGGGCTGACCTCCAGGAGCAGGAAACATGAGTGTGACGAGCCTGAACCGGCGCGAGTGGCTGGGCCTGACCTTCGGCGCGGGTGCCGCGCTGGCGCTCGGTGCGCGCGATCTCCTCGCGCAGCCGTCGGTGCTGATGCGTACCATCCCCGCGACTGGCGAGCGCCTGCCGGTGATCGGGCTGGGCAGCTCCGCCACCTTCTCGCAGGTGGCGCGCAGCGAGGACGTCACCGCCCTGCGGGACGTGCTGAAGACGCTGCTCGACAACGGCGGCACGCTGTTCGACACCGCTCCTGGTTACGGGGCCTCGGAGGAGGTGGCCGGTCGGATCGTGCGGGAGCAGCGCTGGGGTGACCGTGTGTTCTGGGCGACCAAGCTGAATGTCGCCCGCGGTGGGGCGGCCGATCCGGCGGCGGCGCGTCAGCAGGTGGAGGCCTCGTTCCAGCGGGTCGGCAAGGCGAAGATCGATCTCATCCAGGTGCACAACCTCGGTGATCCGAAGGTGCAGCTGCCGATCCTGCGCGAGTACAAGCAGCAGGGGCGCATCAAGTACGTCGGGATCACCACCACCTTCGACAACCAGTACGACGAGCTCGTCCGCATCATCCAGACCGAGGCGCTCGACTTCATCGGCGTGGACTACGCGATCGACGGGCGCGAAGTCGAGGACCGCATTTTGCCGATGGCGCGCGACAAGGGTCTCGCAGTGCTCGCCTACGCCCCCTTCGGGCGCACGCGCCTGTTCCGCCGGGTCGGCGATCGGCCGCTGCCCGAGTGGGCCGCGGAGTTCGACGCGAAGACCTGGGCGCAGTTCTTTTTGAAGTGGGTGATCGGGCATCCGGCCATCACGGCGACCACGCCGGCCACGAGCCAGCCGAAGAACATGCTCGACAACATCGGTGGTGGCATCGGGCGTGTCCCCGACGAGGCGATGCGCCGGCGGATGGTAGCCTTCATCGATGCCCTTCCTGCTGCGTAGGCTGGGCGTCCGCCCCGACGAGGCGCGGGCAGTCGCCTGGTCGTGGCTGTTCTTCTTCGCGGTCCTGTCGGCGTACTACGTGATCCGGCCGATCCGCGACGACATGGGGGTCGCAGGCGGGGTGGACAACCTGCCGTGGCTGTTCACGGGTTCGCTCGTGGGCATGCTGATCGCGAACCCGCCGTTTGCCACGCTCGCCGCGCGCCTGCCGCGGGCCGTGTTCGTCTCCGCGGCCTATCGTTTCTTCGCCGTCAACCTCGTCCTCTTCTTTGCCGCGTTCCAGCTGGCGTCGGCCGGCCAGGACGTGTGGCTCGGCCGCCTGTTCTTCATCTGGACCTCCGTCTTCAACATGTTCGTCGTGTCGATCTTCTGGTCGGTGATGGCGGATGTGTTCACGACCGGGCAGGGGCAGCGCCTGTTCGGTCTCATCGGTGCCGCGGGCACGATCGGCAGCATCAGCGGTTCGGCGCTCACGGCGCTGCTCGTGGCGCGCATCGGCAGCGCACACCTGATGCTGGTGTCGGTCGGGCTCCTCGAGGTGGCTGCGTTCGCCGCGCGCCGGCTGTTTTCGTTTGCTGCCGCGTCGGGGGGGAGCGCGCCGCGCGTGCCGGCGCGGGAACAGCAGGCGGGGATGGGCGGCTCCGCGTGGGCCGGCGTGTCGCGCACGCTCACGCAGCCGTACTTCCTCAACATCACGCTGCACATGCTGCTCTTCACCGTGCTCACCACCTTCCTCTACTTCCAGCAGGCGGCCATGGTGGACGTGTCGTTCACCGATCGGGCCGCCCGGACCAGGTTCTTTGCCAACGTCGATCTGCTCGTGAACCTCCTCACCCTCGTCACGCAGACCCTCGCCACCGGCTGGTTCATCGAGGCGTTCGGCGTGGTGGCGGCGCTTGTCTTCCTCCCGGTGCTGAGCGTGGCTGGCTTTGCCGCGCTGGGCGCCGCGCCCACCATTGGCGTCCTCATGGTGTTCCAGGTCGTGCGGCGCGCGGGCAACTTCGCCGTGAACCGCCCCGCGCGGGAAGTGCTGTTCACCGTCGTCTCGTCCGAGGATCGCTACAAGACGAAAGGGTTCATCGACACCTTCGTCTATCGCGCCGGCGATCAGATCGGTGCGTGGGCCTACGCCCCGCTGGCGGCGCTGGGCTTCGGCGTCGCCGGCATCTCCGCGGTGGGCGTCGGCCTGGCGCTGCTCTCGGTTGCGAACGCCGCCTGGCTCGGGCGGAGGTGGCGTCGCGAGGGGCGCACCCCGGGCCCGGCGCTTGCGCCCGCGCCGCTGGCCGATTCGATCCCCTGAAGCGCCCGGAGGCTGCCGTCTTGTCCAACCCACTCCTGGAACCGTGGCCCGGGCCGTTCGGCGGTGTGCCGCCCTGGGATCAGGTGACGCCCGATCTTTTTGCCGAGGCGTTCGAGGCCGCCATCGCCGAAGAGCAGCGGATGGTGGCCGCGATCGCCGCCAACCCGGCGCCGCCGGACTTCGCCAACACCGTCGAGGCCCTGCAGCGCGTGGACGAGCTGAAGGACCGCGTGCAGCGGGTGTTCAACGTCCTGCGCCTGAACACCAGCACCGAGGAGTACCGCGCGCTCGACCGCGAGTGGCAGCCGCGCCTGGCCGAAGCCAGTGACGGGGTGACGTTCTTCCCTGGACTGTTCGAACGGATCGACGTGGTGTACCGCGGCCTGCCCCAGACCGCTCTGGGGCCGGAGCAGTCCAGGCTCGTCACCGTCGTGTGGGAGGACTTCGTGCACGCCGGCGCCCGCCTGGGGTCGGCGGAGCGCACGCGCCTGTCGTCCATCAACCGCCGGCTCGCCGTCCTCTACGCGGAGTTCCGCGCCAGGGTGCTCGCAGCCGAAGACACCTGGACGCACCTCACAGACGAGGCCGACCTGGCCGGCCTGCCTCCGGCGTCTGTTGCCAGTGCGGCCGCAGCCGCCCGTGAGCGGAGCCTTCCGGGGTGGATCGTCCTCAACACCCGCTCGAGCGTGGATCCCTTCCTCACCTTCGCTGCACGTCGGACACTGCGGGAGCAGGTGTGGCGCCGCTTCAAGAGGCGCGGCGACGAAGGCGATGCCAACGACACCAATGCCACCATCACGACGATTGTCGCGCTGCGTGCGGAACGTGCGCGCCTGCTCGGCTACGCCTCGCACGCCCATTGGCAGATGTCCGACTCCATGGCTCGTCATCCCGAGCACGCCCGCCGCCTGCTGGTGGAGGTGTGGGAGGCCGCGAGGCGCAAGGTGCGCGAGGAGGTAGAGGCGATGCAGGCGATCGCGGCGGCTGAGGATCCCGCCCTGCGCATCGAGCCCTGGGATTACCTCTATTACGCGGAGCAGGTCCGTCGCGCCTCGTTCGATCTGGACGTCTCCGAACTGGCTGCATACTTCTCGCTCGAGCAGATGGTGCAGGCGGCCCTCTGGTCCGCGGCCGAACGCTACGGCCTCGAGTTCGTGGAGATCACCGGGAGCGTGCCGGTGTTCCATCCCGACGTGCGGGTGTGGGAGGTGCGCGATCGTCCCGGGCGGGCGCATCGTGGCCTCTTCTACTTCGACACCTTCGCGAGGCCCGGCAAGCGGTCGGGTGCCTGGGCGTCCACCTACCGCGTCCAGCGCCGCATGGACGGAGGAGTCACCGCGATCAGCTCGAACAACAACAACTTCCTCAAGGGCGCTCCAGGCGCGCCGGTGCTGCTGTCGCTCGACGATGTGCGGACGCTGTTCCACGAGTTCGGGCACTCGCTGCATGCCCTCCTGCAGGACATCGCGTATCCGGGCCTCGCAGAGACGCCGCGCGACTTCGTGGAATTGCCGTCCCAGATCAACGAGCAGTGGGTCTACACGCGCGAACTGCTCGACCGGTTTGCGCGCCACCACGCCACGGGCGAGCCGCTCCCTGATGTGCTGCTGGAAAAGGTGCGTGCCACCGAGTCGTTCAATCAGGGGTATGCCACCACCGAGGCGGTTGCCGCGGCCATTCTCGATCTGGAACTGCACACGCGTGCCGACGGCGTCTTCGATCCGCCTGCCTTCGAGCGCGACATGCTCGAGCGGATCGGCATGCCGCACGAGGTGGCGCTGCGCCACCGCCTGACGCACTTCGATCACCTGTTCGGCAGCGAGTCGTACTCGGGGCTGTACTACAGCTACCTGTGGGCGGACGTCATGGCGGCTGACGGGTGGGAAGCGTTCCTCGAGGCCGGCGGGCCGTGGGATACGGAGGTCGCCGCGCGGTTCCGGCGTCATGTCCTCGCCAACGGCAACACCAGCGACCGGGCCGAGGCGTATCGGCGCTTCCGCGGACGCGACCCCGAAGTGCGGGCCCTGCTCGCCGCCCGCGGCCTGACTGTCGCCTGACACCTTCCCGCCAGGCCGCGCGTCTAAGCCCTCGAGTGCGGCGCGTCGGAGAAGGCAGGTCGGGACGACCGGTCGAGTGGTTGCCGCGGCCGAGATGGTATGCCCCCGCTAGCGGATGAGATTCGCCAGACCCGCCCCTTCCGCGGTCCTGCCCATGAAGCCACGCTCTCCGTGTTGCGTACGGCCGACGTCGTCAGGCGCCACCTCACGCGGATTGTCGGACCGGCCGGGCTCACCATTCACCAGTACAACGTCCTGCGTATCCTCCGCGGGGCCGGCGGTGCGCCGCTGAGCGTGCTCGACATCCAGAACCGCCTGCTCGAAGAGACGCCCGGCGTGAACCGCATCATCGAACGCCTCGTCACCAGGAAGCTCGTGCGGCGCGACCGCAGCCACACCGATCGACGCCTGCTCGAGTGTTTCATCACCGAGGCTGGCCTGCAGGTGCTCGCCGGTCTCGACGACGACATGGACCGCGCACTCGGCGAGCTCGCGCGCGGCCTCGAAGAGCGGCAATTGCACGGCCTGGTGGACGGCCTGCAGCACATGCGCGACCGCGCGCTCAGCCGCTGAACCGCTCCGCTGCCCGCTCGTGGGACCGGGCTCAGCGCGGCGCGCCGGCCTCGGGACCCGCGGCCTCGCCACGCAGCACGCGGCCGCCGAGCCGGCGAACGGCAAGACTGCCGAGCGCGGCCACGACCGCACCCCCGATCATGAGGAATGCGGGCGCCTCCGGCGTCGCCGTGGCGCGGATGAGGGTCGTGGCCGCCAGCGGACCCATGCCGCTGAAGAGCGTGAAGGCGACGTTGAAGACCAGCGCCACGCCGGTGAACCGGACGCGGGTGGGGAAGAGGTCCGTCAGCAGGACGGCGAACGCACCGTTGGTGAGCCCCGCGACCACCCCCGCGACCGTGAGCAGCAGCGGCAGCGGGGCGCTGCGTGCCGCGACGGCGGCGTAGAACGGGTAGGCGCCCGCGCCAAGCAGCAGCACCCCGGTCCGCAACAACAGTCGCGGCGCGATCCGGGATCCCGCCCAGCCGACGACCACGATGGCCGCCGCCGCGGCCAGCACCCCCATCGTCTGCGCAGCCACCGCGGCGCGCGGCTCGTAGGCGAGCACGGCCGACAGGTACGCCGGCAGGTGCGAGAAGAACAGGCCGTTGAAGCACGCGGTACCGGCCAGCAGCGCGATGCCGGCCAGCACCTGCCGCGGGTAGGTGCGCAGCACCTCGCGGAACGGCTGCCGCACCGTGAACTGCTTCATGCGCGTGAACTCCGGCGACTCCTCGAGCGACCGCCGCAGCACGAAGGTGAGCACGCCCCCGAGCCCGCCCAGGACGAATGCCAGCCGCCAGGCGAGCACCGGCACCATGTCCGGCGGCAGGACCGTCCGCAGCCCGACGCTCACCCCGGTCGCCGCCGCCACGCCGACCGTGACGCAGGCGAACACCACGCCGCACACGAGCGGCGCCGCGCGCGGCGCGGTCTCGACGACGTAGGTCAGTGCGCCGGGCAGTTCGCCGCCGAGGCACAGTCCCTGCAGGATGCGCAGCGTCACCATGAGCGCGCTGGCCGCCACGCCCCACGACGAGAAGGGCGGAACGAGGCCCATGCCGAGCGTGGCCGCCGACATCACGAAGACCGACCAGAGGAACACCGCCCGGCGGCCGTGGCGGTCGCCGAAGTGGCTCAGCGCCACACCGCCGATCGGCCGCGCGAGGTATCCCGCGGCGAACGCGGCGAACGAGGCCATGAGCGACGCGAGCGGAGAGGCCGAGGGGAACAGCGCGTCGGCAATGTCCTTGGCGAACACGCCGAACACGACGAAGTCGTAGAACTCCAGCGTGCCGCCGAGGCTGGCCAGCAGGACGATGCGCCAGCCGGCGGGGTCGACCCGTCCCGGTGACGCCGCGATGTCCCGGGACGACGTGACGGGCGCGCGCGACACGATGCCCTAGAGCACGCCCGCCGCGCGCATGACCGCCTCGCCCTTGGCGCGTATCTCGCGCGCCACTTCGAAGGGATCCGCCCCGCTGTACTTCGGTGCGAGCAGTTCGACCGACAGCGGACCCGCGTACCCTTTCTCGGCGAGCGTGCGGAGGATCGGCACCAGGGGCGTCACGCCGTCGCCGGGCGGGACGCGGGTGCTCATGTCGAGCAGCTCGCGCGGCATGTCGGCGACGTCCTGGAAGTGCACGTGCCTGATTTCGCCCGGGCGGAGCAGGTCCAGGTCTTCCAGCTTGTTGTAGCCGGACCAGAAGTGATAGCAGTCGAACAGCGGGCCGACGTTGGGCAGCCCCGCCGCCCGCGTGATGGACAGGATGGTGGGCAGCGTCGAAGCGAAGGTGGAGTTGCGGGTGAACTCGAAGAGCAGCGTCAGCTTGTGCTGCTGGGCGATCTCGCCTGCCTCGCGCACCCGGTCCGCCGCCGTCTTGTAGTCGTCGGCCGTCGGCTTCACGCTCGTGATCGTCGTGGCGTAGATGATGGGCAGCCCCAGTTCCGCCCACTGTGCGCAGCGCTGTTTGAAGCTGTCGAGCGCCGCGGCGCGCTCCGGGTTCGGCTCGACGAGGCCCAGCACGCCGCACGCGCCTCCCACGGCGGTCAGCCCCAGGTCGCCCACGACCCGCCTGGCGGTGGCGAGCGACTCCGTCTTGAGGAACCCGTCCAGCAGGCCGTTCGTGAGCTCGACGTGCGTGACGCCGGCCCGGGCCCATCCCTCGAGCGAGCCCCGGAACCCGGCGCGCGACGAGGTGTTCTGGTGCAGGCACAGGGTCATGCGGCGCCCCTGGGCCTGGAGCGGCGTGTCCAGCTGGCGCAGTGCGAGCAGGGCGGCGGGGGCGAGCAGCAGATCGCGTCGGGACAGCATGGAGGCCTCGTCACGGCGGCCGCGGCTGCGACCGGCGAGCTAGACCTTACCACCTTCCGGTCGGAGCCCGGAGGGGGTATCGTATCGGCCCGGAGGATTGCCGATGAAGTCGTTCGTCCTGGCCGCGCTGCTCCTCGTCGCCGCGGCGGCCCCAACCCGAGCCCAGTTGTCGCCCGCGAATGCCGCCGGCATCACGTATGGCCACGTGCACCTGAACGTCCCGGACATCGAGGTGCACAAGAAGATGTTCGTCGACATCTTCGGCGCCACGTTCGTCCAGAAAGGGCCGCTGGCGACCGTCAAGTGGGACAACATGCTCGTCGCCTTCACCCAGCGCGCGCCGACCGGACCGTCACAGGGCTCGGTGATGGACCACTTCGGCTTCAAGGTCCGCAGCATGCCCGAGATGCTCGCGGCCGTGCGCGCCGCCGGCTACGAGGTGCAGAGCGAGTTCACGGGCGCCGAGGGGTTCCCGAACGCCTACGTGCTCGGTCCTGACGGCCTGCGGCTCGAGATGCAGGAGGACAAGACGCTCGACGTGAAGGCGCGGCCGAACCACATCCACTTCTGGACGCCGGAGTTCGAGACGCTGCTCGACTGGTACACGAACACGTTCTCGCTGACGAAGCGGAACCGCGGCACCATCAAGACCACGGCTGACGCCGGCAACGTGAACCTGTCGTTCCAGACGTCGCGCACGCCTGTGGCCGCCACGCGGGGCCGCGTGATCGACCACATCGGCTTCGAGGTGGACAACCTCGAGGCGTTCTGCCGGCAGCTCGAGGCCAAGGGGATCAAGTTCGACGTGCCGTACCGCGACGTGCCGGCCATCGGCCTGAAGATCGCCTTCTTCACGGATCCGACGGGCGTCTACATCGAGCTGACCGAAGGGTTCGACAAGTACTAGCGCCGGGCGCCGCCTCGGCGCGCGGCGACGGTCACTGCCGCGCAGGCAGGTGCGCGGTCATCCCGCTTCGGCCCGGTCGTCGTCGATCTCCTGTGGCGCGGTCGCTGGCGGCGCGTCCGCGGCGACCACGTCGCTGCCGGTGAGCAGGGCGCTCGCCAGGTAGTGATGTGCGCCATCGTCCGACCGGGCGAGTAGCGCCTCGAGCGGGGAGCGGGCCGTCCACGTCTCGCGCCCCTGCATCGTCGGATAGGTGCCGTCGGGCCTGGGCGGCGCATGCCGGCACCAGAAGCCCAGGTGCCAGAGGAGGAACTCGCGGATGCGCGCGGTCGCGCGGTCGTCCTCGCCCCAGTGTTCGCGTGCCAGAGCGACGTACCGCCGGTAGATCGACAGCCGTTCCTCCGCGCTGAGATCGAGCGCCCCTTCATCGACCTCACGGAAGATCCAGGGCCGGATCAACGCGCCGCGCGCCGCCATCGCCGCCGTGCAGCCGGATCGGGCGATCGCCGGACGCACGTGGTGGCCGAACAGCAGGTCTCCGTTGCCGACGACCGGCACCGACACCGCGGCGGCCACCTCCGCGATCGCGTCCCAGTCCGCCGATGTCTTGTAGCGCGCCGCGCGCGTCCGCCCATGCACCGTGATCCCATCGGCGCCGCCGTCGACGGCAGCCCGGGCGACCGCGAGGTAGTTGCGGTGCTCGTCGTTCCACCCCAGGCGGATCTTCACCGTCACCGGCACCCGCGTGACGCTCTTCTTCATCGCCTCGACGATCCGGCGGACACGCTTTGGTTCGCGGGCAAGGGCAGCGCCGAGTCCCTTGCTGGTGAAGTAGTCGATGGGACATCCGAGGTTGACGTCGACGAGGTCCGCGCCGCGCTCCTCGACGAGTGCGGCCGCCCAGGCCATCTCGTCGGGGTTGTTGCCAGCCAGCTGGACGCCGAAGCAGCGCTCGTCGGAAGCCCGCCGAATCAGCGCGAACTCGCTGCGTTTGTCCTGGCGGAGCCTCCTGGCCACCGCCATCTCGCTCATCGTCACGCGCGCGCCGAACTCCTGGCAGAGGCGGCGATAGGGCAGGTTGCAGCCCTTGGTCATCGGGGCCAGCACGAGGCCGCCCTGGAGGATGTCGCGAAGTGCGGTCATGAACCGGCTTTCCGTTGCCGCGCGGCTGGCCGCGCATGTATGCTGCTGACCTCGACCGTTTTCCGGTCGATCCACGTACTACGTCGATGTCTTCGATTACCGGACGCTCGGCGGCGCCGGCGGGCGACTTGCCGCTGGACACGCGTGTCTGCGGCCAGGTCGGTGCCGCCTGCCGTGAGGTGCGCACCGCCCGCGGCCTGACGCTCGCCGAGGTCGGCGAACGGCTCCTGCTCTCGACACGGCAGGTGCGCGCGCTCGAGGACGTCGACCTCTCAGCATTTCACAACCCGGCCTTTTTCGTCGCGGCCCTGCGGAAGTACGCCGGCTTCACGGGCGTGGACAGGTCGGTGCTCGACAGGCTGATGCCGCCGGCCCGGCCAGCCGTGGCGGCCGCGAGTGACGGGCCAGCCGTGCCAGCCCGCACCGTGCCGGATTCGGGCGCGCGACGCGGCCTGGCGCTCGTGGTGCTCTCCGCCGCCGCCGTCGTGCTTGCGGTGGCCGTCGCGGCGCGCGGGGGTTACTCGTGGTGGCAGAACCTCAGGCCCGCGGCACAGGCGAGCGCGCCGGCGGCTTCGTCTCCGCCCACATCCGGCGCGCCGTCCCTCGACCCGGCCCGGGTCGTGGCAGGAGCCGCGATTCCGCAACCATCCGCTGCGCCTGAGGCCGCGCAGGCCGACCCGGCGCCTGCTGCCGACCTTGCGGGAGCCAGCACCGCACTCGGCACCGCGTCCGCAGCTCCGCTGCAGCCGTCCGAAGTCGGCGCGCCCTTCGGGTCGGTGTACGTGCCCAGGCGTACGTGGATGTTCCTTCGCTACATCGACAACTCGGTAGTCGAGCGGCCGCTCGCCGACGGCGAACGTGCGGTGTTCGAGAAGCCTCCCGTCTACCTGGCCGTCGGCAGTCCGGACGCCGAACTGACGCTGGGGCAGCAGCGCGTCAACACCGCACCCTTCATCATCCAGGGACAGCTGCGCCTGCGGGCGTCCGACTTCAACGCGCTCGCGGCGAACGAGCCGGCGCCACTGGTGCCAAGCGACGCGCTCCGCTGAGCTCCGGCGTGCGGCCGATGCGGCGCGCTGCCGCTGCCTGCTCTAGAATGGCCGGAGCACGATTTCCTGAAGGAGCAGTCTGTTTGACCTTGATCTCCAGAACACAGCGACTCGCAGCGCTCGCTCTCCTCGCTTCCACGATGCTGGCGTGCGCGCACGGCACGGCAGGCAGCGGATCGACCCAGCCCGCGCGCGGGGCGCAGGCCGTCGCCGCGCAGCTCGAAGGGCAGGCCTCCAGGACGCCCCGGCTGGACCATCTGATTCCGAGCCGCGACTCCCAGGGCAGCGTGCCGAAGCTCTTCGAGTGGACCGCGGTGCCCGGCGCCGACAGCTACAGCATCGGCATCTGGAACGAAGTGGACATGCTGCTCTGGCGGCAGGACCGGATCACCACCAATTCCTTCGACAGCAGCCAGACGCTGCGGCTGGAGCCTGGCACCTACTTCTGGTCGGTTTCCGCGCTGCGTGGCGGCGAGGAGATTGCCGCCTCCGGCCTCTCGGCATTCGTCGTCCGGCCGAACAATCCCTGAGGCCGCGCGGAACGATGGGCGAGGGCTGCGGGTCTGCCTGACGTGCTGCGCCGGATCGCGGGTCCCCTCATCGACGAATGGCGCGCGCTGCGCCTCGACGAGCTGCTGTTCTGGCACAAGCGCGAGGCGCAGCTCCTGATGTTCGCGCTGCTCGGCCTCGCCGCGTTCCTCGCGGTCCTGGGGCTCGCCTTTCCGCGTCAGCGCAGCCGTCACGCCATCGCGCTGCCGGCGCTGCTCCAGTCGATCCGCGGCTACCTCCTCGCGCACGTCCGGCACGTCCCGCTGCTCATCGCCCTCGGCGGCCTGTCGTTCCTGGCGGTCGCCGTTGCGGACCCGTACACGGCGCTCGTGCGGCGCGAGGCCACCTATCCGGGCCGGCGCATCTGCCTGATGATCGATGCGTCCAACAGCATGAGCAGCCCGTTCCGCACGCAGCAGCTCAAGGCGCACGAGGCGGGCAATGCATTCGTCACCACCGTGGCCGCGGCCGAGCGCTTCGTGCAGATGCGCATCAACGGCCGTTACCGCGACCTGCTCGCGCTCGTGGAGTTCGGCAGCGAGGCCTACGTCATCACCCCCTTCACCAACGACTACGACAACCTGCTCGTCAGCCTGTCGCTGGTCGGTGAGCCCCACGAGTTCGCCGCGTTTCCCGAGCAGCAGACCCTCATCGGCAAGGGCATCGAGGAGGCGGTCGAGCTGTTCAAGGCGTTCCAGTACCTGGACGCCAGCGGCAACCTGCTGCTGATCTTCTCGGACGGCGAGGACACGAACGCGACCATCCACGGCCGCCCGCTGGAGGACATCGTCGCCAGCGCCGTCGAGGCGGGGGTGCCCGTGTATTTCGTCCGGACGAACTACAACAAGCTCGAAGGCGATCCGGCGGTGCCCGACAAGCTGTGGCGCGAAGCGGTCCAGAAGACCGGCGGCCGGTTCTTCGCCGCCAGCGACGAGGCCAGCCTGCTGGCCGCGATCGCCGAGATCGACAAGGTGTCCGCCGGATCGATTCACATGACCGAGTACAGCTCGCAGCGGTCGCGGTTTCCCGTGTTCGCGGCGATGGCGGCGCTGTGTTTCCTCGGGGCGGCACTCTCGAGGCTCACCATTCCCTACTTCCAGCGTTTCCCGTAGGTCCCGACACGACAGGAGGACTGCCATGCGGCTGAGGATCGTCACCTGCCTGCTGACGCTCGCGCTCGCGCACGGGGCGCGCGCCCAGGCCCCGCGGCCAGCCGAGGCGGATGTCGCGGCCTCCAACCGTGCGGTGCTGTCGCAGTTGCCCTTCGCCGATCGTCAGGCATTCGAGGATGCGCGCCGCGGGTTCATCGCCACGGTGCCGGACGGACCGAGTCCCGGGCAGTACGATTTCCTGTCGGGCGACGCACCGGCCACGGTGAACCCCAGCCTGTGGCGGCTTGCGCAGCTCAATGCGCTGCACGGCCTGTTCAAGGTGGTGGACGGCCTGTATCAGGTGCGCGGGTTCTCGCTGGCCAACATGACCATCGTCGAGGGACGCACCGGGGTCATCGTCATCGATCCCCTCTCGACCGTCGGCTCGGCGCGCGAGGCCCTCGAGCTGTACTTCGCCCACCGGCCGCGCCGCCCCGTCACCGCGGTGGTCTACACGCACAGCCACAGCGATCATTACGGCGGCGTGAAGGGTGTCGCGACCGACGCCGACGTGGCCGCGGGGCGCACCAGGGTGATCGCGCCGGCCGGCTTCATGGAGGCGGCGGTGTCGGAGTCGGTGATCGCGGGCAACGCGATGGGCCGGCGGGCGCAGTATCAGTTCGGTGCGCCGCTGCCCCGCGGGCCGCGGGGCAATGTGGACGCGGGCCTCGGCAAGATCGACTCGCGCGGCCTGCCGGGCCGCTCGATCATCGCGCCGACCGACTCGATCGAGAAGCCGCTCGACTCCAGGATGGTCGATGGCGTGCCGATCACGTTCCAGATGGCGCCCGGGTCGGAGGCGCCGGCTGAAATGCACCTGTACTTCCCGTCGATGAAGGTGCTCGACGCGGCGGAGAACGCCACCCAGACCCTGCACAACCTGCTGCCGCTGCGCGGCACGGAGGTGCGGGATGCGAAGGGATGGTCACGGTACCTGAGTGACGCCCTCGAGCAGTTCGGCGGGGAAGCGGAGGTCCTCATCGCGCAGCATCACTGGCCCGTCTGGGGCCAGGGGCGCGTCGTGGACCGGCTGCGAAAGCAGCGCGACCTCTACAAGTACATTCACGACCAGACCGTGCGCTTGATGAACCAGGGGCTGGCTCCGGCCGAGATCGCCGAGCAGCTGCGGCTGCCCGAGAGCCTCGAGCAGGAGTGGTCGGCACGAGGCTACTACGGCACGGTCTCGCACGATTCGAAGGCGGTGTACCAGCGCTACCTTGGCTGGTACGACGGAAACCCCGCCGTGCTCAACGCCCTGCCTCCCGTCGATGCCGCCCGCAAGTACGTGGACTACATGGGTGGCCCGGAGGCGGTGCTCGCCCGGGCCCGCGACGACTATCGGCGCGGCGAGTACCGCTGGGTGGCGCAGGTGATGGATCAGGTCGTGTACGCCGACCCGGCCAACGCGGCGGCGCGGGCGCTCGCCGCCGACGCGTACGAGCAGCTGGGGTACCTCGCGGAGTCGGCCACGTGGCGCAACGCGTATCTCCTCGGTGCACAGGAACTGCGCGGCGGCGTGCGTCCCGCACCCCGGCGCCAGGCGCTCGATGCCGAGATGATCGGGGCGATGCGCGTCGGGCTGGTGTTCGACTATCTCGGCACGACCCTGAACGGGCCGCGCGCCGGGAAGACGCATCTCGTCCTGCAGTGGCGCCTCACCGACACCGGCGAGGAGGTGGTGTCGACCGTGGAGAACGGCGCGCTCACATGGGTCGCGGGTCGGGCGGCCGGCAGCACACAGGCCACCATCGCGCTCACTCGCGCGGCCTTCGAGTCGCTGGTGCTCCGCCAGCGGACGCCTGCCGACGCGCAGGCCCGCGGCGACCTGCGCATCGAGGGCGACGCGGCGCGCCTGGCCGAACTGTTCGCCCTGTTCGACGATGTCGATCCGGCGTTCCCAATCGTGGAGCCGCGCGCCCCGGCCCTGACCGGCACGGTGCCCCGCCGCTGACCCTCGCAGGCGCCCGGCGCCGTCTGCGCGCCGGGTCGGGTAGGATTTGGGCTGCACCGCCGCGTAGTCCCGCGCGGCCGTGCCTCGCGGGAGGTTTCGACGTGGCACGCAGTGCAGCCGCGGCCCGTACGGTGGCCCTGGACGATCGCCTCCACTTCGACGATGTGCGGCGACGGGTGAAGGCGATCTTCATCGGCTCGATCGGCAACCTCGTCGAGTGGTACGACTTCTACGCGTACTCGGCGTTCGCCCTGTACTTCGCCAGCGCGTTCTTTCCCGGCGACGACCCGGTCGTCCAGCAGCTGAACGCCGCGCTGCTGTTCGCACTCGGATTCGTCATCCGCCCGGTCGGCGGCCTGCTCTTCGGTCACCTCGCCGACCACTACGGCCGGCGCACGGCGCTGATGCTGTCCGTCCTGCTCATGTGCTTCGGCTCGCTCATGATTGCGGTGACGCCCACCTACGCCTCGATCGGCGTGGCGTCGCCCGTCCTGCTCGGCCTGGCGCGCATGATCCAGGGCCTCAGTCTGGGCGGCGAGTACGGCACCAGTGCAACCTACCTGTCGGAGGTCGCGGACCCGAAGCATCGCGGCTTCTACTCGAGTTTCCAGTACGTGACGCTCATCGGCGGCCAGTTGAGCGCGATTCTCGTGCTGCTGCTCCTGCAGCAGGTGTTCCTGTCGCCCGAGCAGCTGCGGGCATGGGGCTGGCGCATTCCCTTCATCGTCGGGGCCCTGCTCGCGATCGTGGCGCTCCTGATGCGAAGGGACCTGCACGAGACGGAGGACTTCGTGGCCGCGAAGGCCACCGTGAAGCGTGAAAGCTCCGCCACGGCGCTGCTCCGCTATCCGCGCGAGGTGATGGTGGTCGTCGGGCTGACGATGGGCGGCACCACCGCCTTCTACACCTACACCACCTACATGCAGAAGTTCCTCAAGCTGTCGGTGGGGCTCAATGACAACCAGACGACGCTGGTGACTGCCGGATCGCTGATCTTCGCGCTGATCCTGCAGCCCGCGTATGGAGCCCTGTCGGACCGGATCGGCCGTAAGCCGCTCCTCGTGTGGTTCGGCGTCATGGGTACGCTGTGCACGATCCCGCTGCTGAACGGGCTGCAGGCCACGCGCAGTGCCTTCGTCGCCTTCGTGCTGATCGCGGCTGCCTGGGTCATCGTCGCCGGCTACACGTCGATCAATGCGGTGGTGAAGGCGGAGCTGTTCCCGACCAAGGTGCGCGCGACCGGCGTCGGGCTGCCGTATGCGGTGACCGTCTCGATCTTCGGGGGCACGGCGGAGTCGATCGCCCTGTGGTTCAAGTCCATCGGCCACGAATCGTGGTTCGGGTTCTATCTCTCCGGGGTGATTGGTGCATCGCTGCTCGTCTATGCCTTCATGCGCGACACCCGGGATGACACCGCAATGGGACGCCACGAGTAGCGGCACGGCGGCGCGACGTCACCCGTGGCTCGTCGGAGGCGGCTGATGAGGAGGATGAACATGCGGAGCGGGCTGCGCCTGGCGTTCATCGCGCTGCTGCTGGCGGGCACGGCTGCTGTGCCTGCCGGAGGGCAGGCCGGCGCGGTGCCGGAGATCCCGTTCGAGTCCGTCGCCGACTTCCTGCGGCTCCCCGAGGGCGTGTCCTTCGGCGAGGTGCCCGGCGTCGCGGTGGACTCGAAGGGGCGCGTCTTCGTCTTCTCGCGATCCGGAAGCGCGTCGGGCCCCGCGTACGGCGCGACCGCGGCGCAGCTGCTGCTCTTCGGGCCGGACGGCCGTTTCCTGAAGGAAATCGGCCGGGATCTGTACGGATGGGCCTTCGCGCACTCCGTCCGCATCGACCGGAACGACAACATCTGGGCGATCGACAAGGGATCGGACATGGTCATCCGGATGACGCCTGAGGGCCGCGTCGTCTGGGTTTTCGGCCGCCGGCAGGAGTCGGCGGACGAGGCCCGGCCCTGGGAACATGTGACGCCGCCCTTGCCGCCGCAGGACGGCCGCTTCCGGCAGCCGACCGACGTGGCGTGGGACTCGCAGGGCAACATCTACATCACCGATGGCTACGTGAACTCGCGGGTCGCCAAGTACGACCGTAACGGCGACTGGGTGATGTCGTGGGGCGAGCCCGGGACCGGCCCCGGCCAGTTCCGCCTCCCGCATGCGATCGTGATCGACCGCCGTGACAACATCTACGTCGGGGATCGCGGCAACCAGCGGGTCCAGGTGTTCGATACCAGCGGCCGCTACCTGCGCGAGTGGCGCGTGTCGGTTCCTCCGGACTACGCCACCCGGGCGGTGAACGGGCCGACCCCCAGGCCAGGCGACATGACCGGTGTCGGTGCGCCGAATTCGCTGTGCATCACGCCGGGTCCGGAGCAGGTGATCTTCCTCGGGGAGAGCACCTGGCCCGGCCGCGTGTTCAAGGTGTCGCTCGATGGCACGGTGCTCGGCGTGATCGGGAAGTCCGGCCGCAACCTGAAGCAGTTCTCGGGCGTGCATGCGATTGCGTGCCCGTCGGAGCGCGAGATCTACGTCGCCGAGACGTCGAACTGGCGCGTCCAGAAGCTCCTGTTGCAGGCTTCCCGGGCCACGCGCGCGCGGTGATCGCCGACGCGGCCGGCGGTGCGCCGGGTGCGCAGCTTCGACGACAATGGGATCATGACCGAGTGGCTGAAGCACCTGCGGCGCGACCACGATCCCGGAACGTTCGACGAGCACGTCGCCCACCCCGACCCGTTCGAGCAGTTCAGGGCCTGGTTGAACGACGCGCACGCCGCCGGGCTGCAGCAGCCCAACGCCATGGCCCTGAGCACCGTGGACGAGCACGGCGCGCCGGACGCCCGGATGGTGCTGCTCAAGGGCATCGACGACCGGGGGCTCGTCTTCTACACGCATCGCACCAGCGTGAAGGGGCGGCAGCTCGCCGCACGGCCGCACGCCGCGTTGACGTTCTACTGGGATGTGCTCGACCGCCAGGTCCGCGTGAAGGGCACCGTGGAGTGGACGACCGACAGGGACTCCGACGAGTACTTCCTGAGCCGGCCACGCGGCAGCCAGCTCGGCGCGATTGTGTCCGAGCAGAGTGCCGTCATTCCCGACCGCCAGACGCTGGAACGCGCCATGGTCGAGCTGGAGGCGCGCGTGGGCGACGGGCCGCTCGAACGGCCACGCAGCTGGGGCGGGTACCGCGTCCTGCCCGACTTGTTCGAGTTCTGGCAGGGCCGACGCAGCCGGCTGCACGACCGCGTTCGCTATCGCCCCGACGGTGAGGGGGGATGGACACGCGATCGCCTTGCCCCGTGACAGCGAACCCGAGCGTGTTCACCTCCAGCGGTCGCCGGCTGGCTGAGGATCAGGGGTGCCGGCCCGGGGCGCCCCGCCACGTGGCCCCGGCTGCCCGCCCGCAGCTATAATCCGCGGGCGCGCACGGCCGCCCCCGGCCGCGTGCCCTTCTGCTCCGGCGCCATGAGACGAACCTTCACCCGTTTCGTCGTCACCACCTTCGTGGTGAGCCTGTCTGCCCTTGCCGGTGGACAGGTGCTCGAGCGCGAAGGCGGCCCGGCCGCCGTGACCCTGTCGGTGATCGGCACCACCGACCTGCACGGCTATTTCATGGAGCGCAACGGGCGCGGCGGCCTCGCCCTGTTCGCCGGCTACGTCCGGAACCTGCGGGCGGCCCGCGCGGAGGACGGCGGCGCCGTCCTGCTGGTGGATGCCGGCGACACCTTCCAGGGGGGCGTCGAGTCGGACCTGAGTGAAGGGGCCGTGGTGGTCGACGCGTACAACGCGCTCGGGTACACCGCCCTGGCGGTCGGCAACCACGAGTTCGATTTCGGGTCGGCCGATCGGCCGGGCGCTCGACAGGATCCGTTCGGCGATCCGCGCGGTGCGCTGAAGGCACGCGCGGCGCAGGCGCGGTTCCCCTTCCTCGCGGCCAACCTTCTCGACGAGTCGACCGGCCAGCCGGTGGACTGGCCCAACGTGCGGCCCTCCACGCTCGTCGAGGCCGGCGGCCTCAAGGTGGGTGTCATCGGCGTGATGACGGCCGGCGCACTGCGTGCCACGCTGCCGCTCAACGTCGGCGGCCTCCGCATGGCGCCCCTGGCGGAGACGATCGCGCGCGAGGCCGCGCGCCTCCGTCGCGAGGGTGCCCAGGTGGTCATCGTCGGCGCACACGCCGGGGGTGCATGCGCCGAGTTCACCGTGCCCGCCGACCTCTCCAGCTGCGACGGCACCGCGGAGATCTTCGACGTGGCGCGGCAGCTGCCGGCCGGCCTCGTGAACGCCATCGCGGCCGGTCATACGCACGACGGGCTGGCGCACGAGGTGAACGGCATCGCGATCGTGCAGGCCTACTGGGGAGGCCGCGCGTTCGGCCGGGTGGACCTGACCGTCGACCGACGGACCGGTGCCGTCACCGCGCAGCCGTTCGCGCCGCGCGAGATCTGCGCGACCGAGGAGGTGGACACCGGGCGCTGCGCGACCGCGGCGAGCGGAGGCGCGCTCAGGCCTGCGGAGTACGCCGGCCGGCCCGTCGAGCCCGATGGGCGAATCGTGGCCGCGATGGAGCCGGCCCTGGCGCGCGTGCGCCAACTGCAGGCCACGCCCCTCGGCGTGACCCTCGAAACCCCGCTCCCGCGTGCCGGCGAGCCGGAGTCGCCGCTGGGCAACCTGTTCGCGGACGCGCTGCGTGCGGTGACGGCCTCGGACGTGGCGCTGAACAACAACTCGGTGGCCGGGCTTCGCGCCGACCTGCCGCCTGGCCCGCTGACATTCGGCCGGCTCTACGACGCCTTCCCCTTCGACAACCGGCTCCTTCGTGTCGCGATGACCGGCGAAGCGCTCGAGCGCGGCATCGTGAACGCGCTGCGACGCGGCCGGCGTGGCGCCTTCGGGATTTCGGGTGCGCAGGTGCGTGTCAGCTGCTCCGAGCAGGGGCTCCAGGCCCGGTTGTTCCGGGCGTCCGGCGAGCCGATCGGCCCGGCGGAGATCGTCACGGTTGCCGCGATGGACATGATGCTGGGGGGACAGCTGTTCGGCCCCGTGCTTCCCCCGGGCAGCCTGCGCGTACCGCACGACGCGCCCATCCTGCGCGAGGTGGTGGAGGACTGGTTGCGCGAGCGCGGAGGCGCGATCCGCTCGGCCGAGTTCGTCGATCCCACCAGTCGGCGCCTCCACTTCGAAGGCGGCTCCGAGCCGCCCTGCCTGACGCAGTAGCCGCCGATCGCGGCCCGGTGCTACGCTCGTCGTCCGCCTCATGTCCGATCGCCTGCACGCGTCCGATGTCGTGAACATCGCCGACCTCAGAAGGCTCGCACGGCGACGCCTGCCGCGGGTCGTCTTCGACTACATCGACGGCGGGGCCGACGCCGAGCGCACGCTGCACGAGAACTGCCGCGTGTTCGACGACGTGACGTTCCGCCCTCGCGGGGCGGTATCGCACACGGCCGTCCGCCTGGCCACCGTCGTCGCCGGTCAGTCGATGTCCGTCCCGTTCCTGCTGGCGCCGATCGGAAGCAGCCGCATGTTCTACCCGCGTGCGGAGGAGCACGCGGCCCGCGCCGCGGGCGAGGCAGGCACGGGCTACATCCTCTCCACGCTGTCAGGGTGCGCCATCGAGGACGTGAAGGCCGCCACTGGCGGTCCTGCCTGGTACCAGGTGTATCTCGTCGGAGGCCGTGAGGTGGCCGAGCAGGCGATCGGTCGCGCCCGGGCTGCTGGGTACGGAGCGCTCGTGGTCACGATCGACACGCCTGTGGCGGGCATGCGCGAGCGCGACGTGCGCAACGGCACAGGGGCCCTGCTGACCGGCAATCCGATCGTGATGGCGCCGCATGCCTGGCAGGTGGTGTCGCGCCCGCGGTGGCTCGCCGGTTTCCTGCGCGACGGCGGCTTGATGCAGTTCCCCAACGTGGTGCTGCCGGGAGCCGGGCCCATGAAGTACGAGAGCGTCGGGCCCGCGCTTGCGCGGTCGGTGGTGACCTGGGCGGACCTGTCGTGGATCCGCACCGCCTGGGGCGGGCCGGTACTCGTGAAGGGGGTGCTGACGGCGGACGACGCCCGCCGGGCGGTCGATGCAGGCGCGGACGGCGTCATCGTGTCCAACCATGGGGGCCGTCAGCTGGACGGAGTCCCGGCGTCGCTGCGGGCATTGCCGGAGGTCGTCGACGCCGTGGGGGAACAGCTGGACGTGCTCATGGACGGAGGCATCCGCCGCGGCAGCGACATCGTCAAGGCGCTGTGCCTTGGGGCACGGGCGGTGCTCGTCGGTCGTGCGTACGCCTACGGAATGGCAGCCGCCGGCCACGCGGGAGTACGCCGGGCCATCGAGATCCTGCAGGCCGATGTCGTGCGTACGCTGCGGCTCCTCGGGGTCGGCGACGTCGCCTCGCTCGACGCCTCGCTCGTCGAGATCCCGCCGGCATGGCGCGCGGTCCGGCCGAACTGACCTACCGTGATGTAATGCGGCCCATGCGTCCTGCGTCCGTGTTCGGCGTGCTGCTGCTCGCGGCCGCCTGCCAGCGTGGTCCCGCCCAGGCGGTCGATCGCCTCCATCCCTGCGGCATCGACGAAGGGCCGCCGGACGCGTTCTGCGGCACGCACCGCGTGTTCGAGAACCGTGCCGCCGGCACCGGGCGCACCATCGACCTCAAGATCGTGGTCGCCCCGGCTCTGAGGCGTGACGCGAGCAGGGATCCGCTGTTCGTCTTCGAAGGCGGGCCGGGCGGCGGCGCGGCGACGCTGGCGGCACAGCGGATTCCCATGTTCCGGCGCTTCCAGACCAGCCGGGATATCGTGCTCGTCGATCAGCGCGGCACCGGCGCCTCGAACCCGCTGGATTGCCAGGCCGCGGATGACGACCAGGACGACCTGGGAAGCATCGACGACTACCCGGTCGACCGGTTCCGCGAGTGCCTTGACCGGCTGCAGGCGGATCCCTCGCAGTACACGACCTCGATTGCGATGGATGACATCGACGACGTGCGCCGTGCGCTGGGGTACGACCTGATCAACCTCTGGGGCGGCTCCTATGGGACACGCGCCGCCCTGGTGTACCTGAAGCGGCACGAGCCGCAGGTGCGGAGCGTCGTGCTCGACGGCGTCGCCCCCCCGGACATGCGCCTGCCGCTTTTCATGGCGCGTGACGGCCAGCGGGCGCTCGATCGGCTGATCGAGGCCTGCACGCTGGAGGCCTCGTGCGCACGCGCCTATCCGGATCTGCGCGGGACGATCGAGCGTCTGTGGGCGACGCTCGACGCGCGGCCGACCGTCGACTTCACCCATCCGCGCACCGGCAGGCCCGCGCGCGTCGCGGTGTCGCGCCGGCTGGTGGCCACACTCGTCTTCCAGTCCCTCTACACGCCCGAGATCACGGCGGTGCTGCCGCGCCTGCTGACCGACGCGGCCGAGGGCCGCTTCCAGGGACTCTTCGCGTTCGCCTTCTCGGCCGACCTGCCGAAGGGCGCCATGAGCGAGGGCCTCTTCCTGTCGGTGGTGTGCGCCGAGGACCTGCCGCGGATCGCGCCGGCGGACATCCCGCGCGAGACCGCTGGCGCCTTCATCGGCACGGCCATGTTCGACACGCGGATGATGCCGTGCGCGTTCTGGCCCAAGGGGACGGTGGCCGACGACTACTACGCCCCGGTCACGTCGGCGAAGCCGGTCCTGCTGTTCTCCGGCGAGGACGACCCGGTGACGCCGCCGTCCTGGGGCGAGCGGGTGGCCGCTGCGCTGCGGAACGCGAGACACGTGGTCGTGCCAGGGGCGGGGCACATCACGCTGATGCGCGGCTGTGTGTCGCGCCTCGTGGGCGAGTTCCTCGATCACCCCGATCCGGCAGCGATCGATCCCGCATGTGTCGCGTTGCTCAGGCGGCCGCCGTTCTTCACGAGCTACACGGGTCCCGGGGTGGCGCCATGATCCGCATCGACGGGCTGCGCAAGCGCTTCGCCGACGTGGACGCGGTGCGCGGCGTGTCGTTCGACGCCAGGGACGGCGCGGTGACCGGGTTGCTCGGACCGAACGGGGCCGGCAAGACGACGACACTGCGGATGCTCTCGGGACTGATGCGGCCCGACGCGGGCCGCATCGAGGTGGACGGCAGCGACGTGGCCGCCGACCCCGTGGGCGCACAGCGGCACATGGGGCTCCTGCCGGATGCGCGCGGGCTCTATCCCCGGCTCACGCCGCGTGAGCACATCCGCTATTTCGGGGAACTGCACGGCCTCAGCGCCCTGGAAATCGCGCAGCGGTCGGAGGCGCTGCTCGGCTGGCTCGGCCTCCAGGCGCTGGCGGACCGCCGGGTCGCCGGGTTCTCGCAGGGTGAACGCACGAAGGTGGCGCTGGCGCGCGCGCTCGTGCACCGGCCGCGCAACGTCATCCTGGACGAACCCACGAACGGCCTCGACGTCATGAGCACGCGCGCCATGCGTGAGTTGATCCGCGGACTGCGCCACGAGGGCTGCTGCGTCGTGTTCTCGAGCCACATCATGCAGGAGGTGTCCGCGCTGTGCGACTGGATCGTCGTGATCGCACAGGGAACGGTGGTGGCGCAGGGTTCGCCGGATGATCTGCGGCGCCAGACCGGCGCGCGCGACCTCGAGGACGCGTTCGTCGCCCTCGCGGGGCTCGAGGCCGGGGACCACCCGTGACGCTGCGCCGCGTGTGGACGGTGTTCCGGAAGGAGGCACTGGACGGCATCCGCGACCGGCGCTCGCTCGGCTCGCTGGTGTTCTCGGCCATGATCGCGCCGCTGCTGTTCGGGCTGATGTTCACGGTCGCCGCCGAGCGGCGGAAGGGGGCCGACGAGATTGCGCTGCCCGTGAAGGGCGCGGAGTTCGCGCGACCGCTCGTCGAGTGGCTGCGCCAGCAGCCCGGCGTCACGATCGTCCCCGCTCCCGCGGACCCGGAAGCGGCGGTGCGCAGCCGCGAGGAGGACGTCGTCCTGATCCTCGACGAGGACTTCGAGCGAGACATGGCGCGGGCCATGCCCGCGGGGGTGAAGCTCGTGAGCGATGCCACCCGGGAGAGCGCGCGGCCCAAGGTCTCGCGCGTGCGGTCGCTCGTGGCCGCCTATTCCAGCCAGGTGGCGGCCCTCCGCCTGATCGCACGCGGCGTGTCGCCGATGGTGGCCTCGGCCGTGCGCATCGAGGAAGTGGAGGTGTCCAGTTCGCAGCAGCGTCTGGCCACGCAGCTGTCGATCCTGCCGCTCCTGCTCGTGATCGCCGCGCTGACCGGGAGCATGCAGGTGGCGATCGATTCAACCGCCGGCGAGCGTGAACGCGGCTCGCTCGAGCCGCTGCTCCTCAACCCGGTCTCGCGCGAGGTGCTCGCCGCGGGGAAGTGGCTGGCGGCCTCGCTCTTCGGCTGCGGGGCCGTGCTGTTTTCCATGGTGCTCACCGTGTCGGTGATGCGCCGGGTACCGTGGCACGACCTCGGCATCCGTTTCCGTGTGACCGATGCTGAGCTGATGAGCCTGCTGGCGCTGATCCTGCCGCTCGCGCTGCTGCTCAGCGCTCTGGTGATGTGCGCATCGACGTTCGCCCGCTCGTTCAAGGAGGCGCAGTCCTACCTCGGCATGCTGATGATGGTGCCGATGCTGCCGGGCGTCGTCAGCACGATCTACCCGCTCGCGGGGCGGCCGTGGCTGGCGCCCGTGCCGGTGCTGGGCCAGTATGCGCTGGCCGCCGACGTCCTGGGCGGCGAGACGCCGGGCATCGCCTTCTACATGCTGTCGGCGGTGTCCGCCGTCACGGTGGCCGTGCTCCTCGTGGTCGCCACCGCGCGGCTCCTTCGCCGCGAGGCAATCATCTTCGGTCGCTGACACCGCCAACGCCGGGAGGCCGTGAAGCGCGAGGGTCTGGAGCCGCCATCAGGGCCGGAACCGGCTCACGAGACCGGCGCCGAGGGTTGGGCGGGCCTTGCGGGGCGGCGTCCAGGCCCGCGGGGCAGGCCCGGGGCTGCTCGAAGCCGGGGCTGCTCGGAAAAGAAGCGGCGCGCGAGAGCCGCGCGCCGCTCGCGCGTCGACAGGCTCAGAAGCGATACGTGACCCCGGCCGTCACCGGCAGGGCCCAGCGCCGCGTCTCGTCGTTGATGCCCTCGAGGCCCGTGCCGGCGAGCCCTTCGCGCTGCTCCAGGTCGCCGTGCCACCGCAGGTCGATGCCGCCCTGCAGGAAGAAGCGGTCGTTCAGCTTCACCTGCGCGCCGCCCGAGAAGGCGAACGACGGGAGCGTGGAGGAGCCGTTCATCGGCACGTCGCTCAGCGTCACGTTGGCGGCCGGCACGGTGAAGGTGCTGTTGATGGCGTCAACGCGGGTGAAGCCGACGCTCGCGCCGACGAACGGACGCACGCGCGCCTCGCTCAGGTACTGCCGGTAGCCGACGTCGATGCCGAGCGCCTTGTAATCGTCGAAGTGCGCGAACAGCGCAAGGTTCGCCACCGTGCCCACCTGGAGACGATCGGACGCGTTGGCGGTGTAGCCCGCCTGCACGCGCAGTTCGCCCTTCGGGGCGACCTTGTAGCCCAGGCCCGCGGCCCAGTAGAAGCCCTGGCCGTAGATGTCGCCGTAGCTCTGCGCGGTGACGGTCGTCGGCAGGTTCAGCACGCGGCCGGTGCCGCCGCCGTGAACGTCGCCGGACACAGCCAGCTGCGAGCCGAGATCGAACGACACCGACCACTTGCCTTCCTGCGCACGCGCCGGTGCCGACCACAGCAGCGCCGAACTCACCAGGAACGCGACGGCTGCCACTTGCGTGAAACGTTTCATGATGTCTCCACTCCGTGTATGAGGTCCCGTCAATCGAGAACGGGCACCGCATGTAACGACGCGACGACGTCAGGAGTGGATCCCGCGACGAAGACGGCTCAGCCGCGGGGCTGACGCGCGCGGGCACGCGTCGTGTGACGCGTGCAACGTGAGGCCGCGGCCGCGCGTCCCACGAGGAAGGGCGCACCAGTGCGTCAACGGCATGGCAACGCGTTCGAGCGTCGTGGCGTAGGGGGCGAGCATCCATGTCCACCTCGCTCGCACTCGATCGCGCCGCGCTCGAACGTGTGGGGTGTTCGCCTAGACGTTGAACTTGAAGAGCATGACGTCGCCGTCCTGCACGACGTACTCCTTGCCCTCCATCCGGTACAGGCCCTTCTCGCGCGCGTGAGCGATCGACCCGCACGCGACCAGGTCGCCGTAGGCCACCGTTTCCGCCTTGATGAATCCGCGCTCGAAGTCCGAGTGGATGACGCCCGCGGCCTTCGGCGCGGTGTCTCCCACGTGAATCGTCCACGCCCGGACTTCCTTTTCGCCGGCCGTGAAGAAGGTGCGGAGCCCGAGCAGGTGGTAGGTCGCGCGGATGAGGGCGCCGGTCCCGCTCTCCGCGACGCCGAGGTCGGCGAGGAACGCCGACGCCTCCTCGGGCGACAGATCGATCAGCTCGCTCTCGATCTGCGCGCTGATCACCACCGCCTCGCACGCCAGGTGCGTGCTGACGTAGTCGCGCACCTGCCTGACGTACGGATTCTCGTCCGCCGTCGCCAGCTCGCTGTCCTTGACGTTGCACGCGAAGATCGTGGGCTTCATGGTGAGGAGGAACAGCGGCGTGACCAGCGCTCGCTCCTCGGGCGTCAGCGGCAGCATCAGCGCGGGCTTGCCCGAGTCGAGCAGGGCCTCGAGCCGCGCGAGCACCGGTTCCTCTGCGTGCGCCGCCTTGTCGCCCCGCTTCGCGTCCTTCGACACACGGTCGCGCCGCTTCCTGACCGAGTCGAGGTCGGCCAGGATGAGCTCGGTGTTGATCACCTCGATGTCCCGCACCGGGTCCACGCGGCCGGCGACGTGGTGGATGTCGGGGTCGTCGAAGCACCGCACCACCTGGACGATGGCGTCCACTTCGCGGATGTGCGTGAGGAACTTGTTGCCCAGGCCTTCGCCCTGGCTGGCGCCCTGCACCAGGCCCGCGATGTCGACGAACTCGATCACGGCGGGAATCACCACGGTGGTCTTCGCGATGGCCTGGAGCACAGGCAGCCGCGAATCGGGCACCGTCACCATCCCGGCGTTCGGGTCGATCGTGCAGAACGGATAGTTGGCCGCCTCGGCCTTGCGCGTGCGCGTGACGGCGTTGAACAACGTGGACTTGCCCACGTTGGGCAACCCGACGATTCCGGCTCTCAGCATAACCCTCAATGATAGCCTCACGACCGCGGCGGTGATACCGTGAAGGGCTGGAATCTCAAGACGGAGGACCGATGACTCGAACGATCCTGATCACGGGCGCGACCGGCCAGCAGGGCGGTGCGACGCTGCGCCATCTCGCCGGCAAGGGCTTCGCGCTGCGCGCGCTGACGCGCACGCCCGAGGGAGACAAGGCACGCGTCCTGGCCGACGCGGGCGTCGAGGTGGTGCGCGGCGACCTGAACGATGCGGACTCGCTGCGGTCGGCGCTGGCCGGCGCGTGGGGTGTCTTCGCGGTACAGAACACGTGGGAAGCCGGGGTCGAGGGAGAGGAAGAGCAGGGCAAGCGCATTGCGCGCCTCGCGCGCGAGGCCGGGGTTCACCACTACGTCTACACGTCGGTGGGCTCCGCGGATCGCCAGACGGGAATCCCCCACTTCGACAACAAGTTCCGGATCGAGCAGACCATCCGCGAGCTGGCCTTCCCGTCCACCGTGATCCTCCGCCCGGTGTTCTTCATGGAGAACATGGTGTCGCCCTGGTTCCTGAACGGCGACAAGATCCTCGCCGCGCTCGACCCGGCGACGCGCCTGCAGATGATCGCGGTGGAGGACATTGGCGTGTTCGGTGCGCTGGCGTTCACCCAGGCCGAGCGCCTGAGCGGCCGCGAGATCGACATCGCCGGCGACGCGGTGACGATGCCGGAGGCGACGGCCGTGCTGAGCCGGGCGCTGGGGCGCGAGCTCACCTTCGTCCGCCTGCCGATCGAGGACGTCCGCCGCAACAGCGACGACTTCGCGGCCATGCTGGAGTGGTTCGACCGCGTCGGCTATGACGCGGACATCACGGGGCTCCAGGGAGAATTCGGCGTGCGGCTGCAGACCTTCGAGCAGTGGGCCTCGACGCTCACTGGCGCCCGGTAGGGGCCCGGCCAGGCGTCAGGCGCGGCGCGCAGGCGCCGGACGCCCACCGCTCCTACTTCACCTTCCCCGCCAGGTAGCCGGCGCGCGTCCGCACGTTGAGCTTCATGCCCGGCGGAGGCGTGACGGTCACCTTCAGCCGATGGTACCGCCCGTCGTGCGTGCCAGTGGGCACGAACCCGATCGCGTAGGCGTTGCGGATCTCACGCGCGACCTGTTCCATCGCGCGGAAGGTGGCCGTGTGGTTGGCGGGGAAGTACGCCTCGCCGCCGCTCGCCCGCGCCAGGGGGCGCAGGCGTCCAGGATCGCGCTGCACCTGGATCGGGTCCACGAGCACGATCGCGTACACGGCCGCATTCGACGCCTGCGTGCGCATCATCACGTCCGCGAAGGTCAGCGTGCTCGCCGTGTCGATGCCGTCGCTGACGATGACCAGCGCCCGGCGCTGGTGCGATCCGCGGGCGAGGTAGTCCAGCCCCGCGTCGATCGCGTCGTACAGGGCGGTGCGCCCGCCCGGGGTCAGGGCCGCCGCAATCGAGTCCTGCAGCACCGCCGGATCGTTCGTGAATGGGCGGTCCGCCGGCAGCACCGCCTTCACCTCGTCTCCCACCACCAGCGCGAAGACTTCATCCTGGCCGTGTCCCGCATGCGCGAACCGCGAGGCGGCGTAGGCCACCCGGTTGCGCGTCGCCTCCATGCTGCCGCTCGTGTCGATGATGAGGCCGATGGTCACCGGGTCGTCCTGGTGCGTGAAGACGCTGACGGTCTGCGTGCGATCGTTTTCGAACAGGTGGAAGGCGCCGGGATCAAGCCCGTTGACGTACTCGCCGCGGCCGTCCCGCACCGTCACGTGCAGGACCACCAGTTCCGACTCGGACCGGAACAGCGGCGGCTGCGCGGGCGTGCGAGCCGTCGGCGCGGAGTGGCCCTCCTGGGCCGAGACCGCAAGGGGCAGGCAGGCGAGCAGGAGGGCGGCGATTCGAGGCAGCATCGCAGGCTCCGTGGACGGCTGGCACGACGCAACGCAGGGTGGCCTGCCAGCCGGCAGGCCCCCCGCGACAGTCTATCCGCGCGGGCGATCAGTTGGCGTTCTGTTGCCGCTGCCGGGCCTTGTCCCAGCTCGCTTCGCCCGGGCCGTAGATGAAGCCCTTGCCGTAGAAGCTGTTCGGCTGCCACATCCCCTCGACCGACCGCGGGCTGCCCGTACGCGCCTCACCGAGCGACACCTCGTGGCCCGCCGCTTCGGTGCCCCGCAGCAGCTCGTTCGAGAGGAACATCGCGTAGACCTTCTTCATGTCCGCGCTCAGCACCTGGATCACCTTGCGGTTCGCGTTCGGGTCGGCGAGCCGGAACACGTAATCCCCGGGCGGCAGCACCGCGCCGGGCACGGCCACCGGCGACGCGAACGAGAAGTAGACCCGCTCATCGAAGGTCTGCGCGGACGAGGGCGAGGCGGTCATCACGACGACGGCGAAGGCGGCGGCGAGTGTCGAGAGCACGGTACGCATCATCTGTCTCCTTCTGCCGCGCGAGGCGGCATGTGTGGTGTCCCTGCAGGAAGCGCGTGGTGCGCTCCCCTCACCTAAGATGACGGTAGGCCCGCCCAATTACATAGGCAAACAGATACTTTGGAAAAATTCTCACGAGTATATCTATGAAACGTCGCGGGAGCGGCCTGCGTCGGCGTCCGGCGTGCCTGCCAGGCGCGCGTGCCGCACCGGTCGTGACAATGGCCGTCGCACCGAACGAATCGTCGGGTGGATCCGTGTCTCGCAATCGCGGACGCCGCACCGGATCACCCCGCGCGTGTCCCGCGACGACCCCCGCCACGGCGGCGCGTGTCGGCGCACGGCGCATGTGCGACGCGCACGGCGCATGTGGGACGCGTACCGCGCATGTGGGACGCGTACCGCGCTCGAGGGGAAGGATGTGAACGGAGGGCGTTGGCGGTGGGTGGGCAGTCAGCGGAGGCGGACAGGCGCGGACGACGGCGCCGCGCCGTCGTCCGCACCGAGGCCGTCAGGTGCGGCGAACGCGCGGGAGCACCGGGGCCGCGGCCGATGTCAGCCGGACCGGCTCCGCCGGCATCATCGTCTCGCCCTTCGCGCGAATCGATACCCGGCTGCAGGCTTCACAGAGGTAGAAGTCGTCCGTGCTGTTGATCGCACTCAGGACGGGCATCCGCTTCGCGCGGGACAGACACTCGGGGCAGTCCACGTAATCCATTGGCAGCCGTCCTGGGGGTGAAGCCGTTTCAGGCGTTGGAACACCGTGTCGGCCGCAGCCTAATGGATGGGCTGGCGCGCGTCAAGCGGATGTGTCGCCCGTGCCGGGAACTGCACGCATCAGCTCCGCTGAATCTCCACACGCTCGATGACGATCGGCGTCAGCGGGCGGTCCGACGGCTTGCTCGTCCTCGCGGAGCCAATCTTCTGGACCACCTCCATGCCCTCGACCACCTCGCCGAAGACGCTGTGGCGGTCGTCGAGCCAGGGCGTTGGCACCAGCGTGATGAAGAATTGGCTGCCGTTGGTGTTGGGACCGGCATTGGCCATCGAGAGGATCCCGGGCTTGTCGTGCCGAAGGCGCGGATGGAATTCATCCGCGAAGCGGTAGCCGGGTCCGCCCGTTCCCGTGCCGAGCGGATCGCCGCCCTGGATCATGAACGCGTCGATGACGCGGTGGAAGACGAGACCGTCATAGAACGGCCGGGTCGTCTTCTGGCCGCTCTTCGGATCCACGAACTCCTTCGTGCCCTCGGCCAGCCCCACGAAGTTGGCGACGGTGTTGGGCACCTGTTCGTCGAACAGCCGGATGCGGAAGCCGCCTTCCGACGTGGTGAATTGCGCGTGCAACATTGATATGCTCTCCAGTCCTGGATGCTCTGTCGTGCGGCGATCATACCGGTACCTTCACCTCGACGTCTTCACGCGCGAACTGTTCGGCGGTAACCAGCTGGCGGTCTTCCTCGACGCGCGCGGGTTGACGGACGCCGAGATGCAGGCCGTTGCCTTCGAGATGAACTTCTCGGAGTCGACGTTCATCCTGCCGCCGACCGATCCCGCGTGCGCCATGCGCGTCCGCATCATGACCCCGCAGCGGGAGCTGCCGATGGCCGGGCACCCGACGATCGGCACCGCGTTCGCGCTGGCCCGTGCCGGCGTGCTGTCGCCGTCCGACGCACGGGTGGTGTTCGAACTCGGGGTCGGGCCCACGCCGGTCGACCTGACGTGGGAACAGGGAGCGCTGCGGTTCGCGCGCATGTCACAGCTGCGTCCGATCTTCGAGGAGCCGGCCCTCGATCGAGAGGCGCTGGCACGGGCGCTGCGGGTGCCGACCGGGGCGCTGCACCCCGCGCTGCCGGTCCAGACCGTGTCGTGCGGCGTGCCCTACCTGCTCGTCCCGCTGGCGACCCGGGCGGACGTGGACCGGGCCGGTCTCGACCTGGATGCCTACGACCGCATCCGGCCGCATTCCGACCTCGAGCCGCTGCCGGTCTACGTCTTCTCGACTCAGGCCGGGCCCGATGCCGCCACCACCTACAGCCGGATGTTCGCCGTCGGGCTCGGGATGGTCGAGGACCCGGCGACCGGAAGCGCCGCCGGACCGCTCGGCTGTTATCTGGTGCGGCACGGTGTCGTGAACGTCGCGAACGCGGCTACCATAGTGAATCTGCAGGGGGTCCGGATGGGCCGTCCCAGCGTGATCCATGTCGCCGTCACCGCGATTGACGGCACCATCACCGCCGTGCACGTGGGCGGGGAAGCCATCGTCGCGGGCGAGGGCACGTTGTACGTGTGATGAGGAGGCATATGCGTCTGAAGAACGTGGTCTACGGCGTGGCGGCAATCCTGCTCGCGTCCGCGGTGGCGTTTGCCGGGCAGGCGAACCTGGACAAGCTCGCGAAGCTGCGCAGGCCGTCCCAGCTCACCGAGCAGGCGCCCGCCGTGTTCAAGGTGAACGTCGACACCAGCAAGGGCCCGTTCGTCATCGAGGTGCACCGCGACTGGGCGCCGCTCGGTGCCGACCGGTTCTACAACCTGGTGAAGAACGGCTTCTACGACGACACCCGGTTCTTCCGGGTGCTGCCGAACTTCATGGCGCAGTTCGGCATCAACGGCAATCCGGCGGTCGCCGCGGCCTGGCAGAACGCCGTCATCAAGGATGATTCGGGCAAGCAGAGCAACCTGCGCGGCTACGTCACCTTCGCCACGCGCGGGCCGAACACGCGGACGACGCAGTTGTTCATCAACTTCAAGGACAACTCGCCGCTCGACCGGCAGGGATTCGTCCCGTTCGGGCGCGTCGTCTCGGGCATGGACGTGGTGGACAAGCTCTATGACGGCTACGGCGAGGGATCGCCGCGCGGGACCGGCCCCGATCAGGGTCGCATCCAGAGCGAGGGCAACGCCTACCTGACCAAGGCCTTCCCGAAGCTCGACTACGTCAAGTCCGCCACAATCGCGCAGTAGCCGGTTCACGCGGGCATCTTCGACAGGGGATCGGGCGGGTACGCTTCCTGCTCTGTCCCCTGTTTTCTTTTTGCGCCATGACCCCTTCCAGCCCTGACGTTGTCCTCGACTCCAGCCTGGCCGCGCTGGCCGCTGGCCGCCACCGCGATCCGTTCGCGCTGCTCGGGCCTCACCTCGTCGACGCCGGCGTGGTGATCCGCGCCCTGCGGCCGGATGCTGCCACCATCGACGTGCGGCTGGTCGCGACGGGCACGGTGCTGCCGATGCGGCGCCTTCCCTCCACCGACGGGCTCTTCGAGGTGGTCGTGCCCGGTGCCGACATCCCCGACTACCGGCTGCGCCTGACGTTCTACGGCGGCCACGTGCTCGACGTGGACGACCCGTACCGCTACGGCCGTGTCCTCACCGACTTCGATCTGCACCTGCTCGGCGAAGGCACCCACCACCGCGCCTACCAGAAGCTCGGGGCCCATCGGATCCGGGTGGGCACGACCACCGGAGTGCACTTCGCGGTGTGGGCCCCCAACGCCCAGCGCGTCAGCGTCGTCGGCGACTTCAACGGCTGGGACGGGCGGACGCATCCGATGCGGCTGTTCACCCTCTCCGGCATCTGGGAGATCTTCATTCCGGACCTGCCCGACTGCGAGAAGTACAAGTTCGAGATTCGTACGCCCCAGGGCGAGGTCCTGAAGAAGAGCGACCCCTACGGCTTCTCGTACGAGCTGCCGCCGCAGACCGCCTCAGTCGTGCGCGACGTCTCCGGATACCAGTGGGGAGACGCCGAGTGGATGGCCACGCGGCGCGAGCGCAACGCGTGGATGGATCGACCCATGTCCATCTACGAGGTGCACCTCGGGTCGTGGGCGCGTGTCCCCGAGGACGGCAACCGCGTGCTGACCTACCGGGAACTCGCGCATCGCCTGGTGCCCTACGTGCAGGAGATGGGCTTCACCCACATCGAACTGCTGCCGGTGATGGAGCATCCCTTCACCGGCTCCTGGGGCTATCAGGTGGTCGGGTTCTTCGCGCCGACGGCGCGGTACGGGACGCCCGAGGACTTCAAGTACTTCGTCGATCAGTGCCACCAGGCCGGGCTCGGCGTGATCCTCGACTGGGTGCCCGGGCACTTTCCCAAGGACGCGTACGGCCTCGCGCGGTTCGACGGTACGGCGCTGTACGAGCATGCGGACCCGAGGCAGGGCGAGCACCAGGACTGGGGCACGCTCATCTTCAACTATGGACGCAACGAGGTCCGCAACTTCCTGCTCTCGAACGCCCTGTTCTGGCTGGAGGAGTACCACGCCGACGGGCTGCGCGTGGACGCCGTGGCCTCCATGCTGTATCTCGACTACTCACGCCGGCCAGGCGAGTGGGTCCCGAACCGCTTCGGCGGTCGTGAGAACCTCGAGGCGATGGATTTCCTGAGGCGCCTCAACGCGCTGACGCACGGGGAGCACCCCGGCACCATCACCGCGGCCGAGGAGTCCACGTCGTTTCCCGGCGTGAGCCGGCCCGTGCACCTCGGCGGCCTCGGCTTCACCTACAAGTGGAACATGGGCTGGATGCACGACATCCTCGAGTACGCCCACACCGACCCGGTGCATCGACGGTGGGCGCACACGCTGCTCACCTTCTCGATGCTCTATAACTACAGCGAGAACTTCATCCTGCCGTTCTCGCATGACGAGGTCGTGCACGGCAAGGGCCCGATGATCGACAAGATGTCGGGCGACCGCTGGCAGCAGTTCGCCACGCTGCGCACGCTCTACGGGTTCATGCTCGGTCATCCGGGCAAGAAGCTGACGTTCATGGGGGGCGAGTTCGGCCAGTCGCGCGAGTGGAACCACGACCGCAGCCTCGACTGGCACCTGCTCTCCGAGCCGCTGCACGACGGCCTGCGACGCTACGTGCAGACGCTGAACACGCTGCTGCGCGAGGAGCGCGCGCTGCACGAGACCGATTACGACACCGCCGGCTTCCGCTGGATCGATTGCAACGACAACGAGAACAGCATCGTGTCGCTGGTCCGCACGGCGCGGGACCCGCGCGACTTCGTCGTGATGGTGTTCAACTTCACCCCGGTGGTGCGCCAGGACTACCGCATCGGCGTGCCGGCGCCCGGCTATTACGCCGAGCGGCTGAACAGCGACAGTGCGGCCTTCGGCGGCAGTGACGTCGGCAACGGCGGCGGGGTGTCGTCGGAATCGGTCCCGGCGCACGGCTTCGCGCACTCGCTTCGCCTGACGCTCCCGCCGCTGGGGTGCCTGATGCTGAAGGTGCCCTGAGCGCCACGCGCCGTGACGCTCCGGTCCTCGCGCGGGATGGCCGTGGCGATGGTGGCACTCGCCACCTTCAGCGATGTGCTGGCATACTCCGTCGCCGTGCCGGTCCTTCCGGACCTCGGCCGGCGGTTCGGCGCGTCGCCCACGACGATCGGGTTCCTCTTCGCCTCGTTCGGCGTCACGGTGCTGGCTACGGCGATCCCGATGGGCGCCGTGTCGGATCGACTCGGTCGGCGCGGTCCGCTCGTCGCCGGCGGAGTGGGGCTGTCGCTGGCCACGCTGCTGTTCGCGGTCGCGGACACCCTGCCCCTGCTGTTCCTCGCGCGCCTGGCGCAGGGAGCCGCCGACGCCGTCACGTGGGTCGTCGGATTCGCCCTCGTGGCCGATCTCTACGCGCCCGCCGAACGCGGCCGTGCGATGGGATGGGTCATGACCGCGACCACCGTCGGCTTCATGACCGGGCCGACGCTCGGCGGGTGGCTCTACGAGACTGCCGGACCGACCGTCCCCTACCTTGCCGTGGCCGGGCTGTCGCTGGTGACCGTCGCCGGCTTCCTGTGGCTCACGCCGCCCGGGCAGCGTGAGCACGCCGAGCCCGTTGCGCTGCGCGACGTCCTGCGAGCGCCCGCCGTGGCCGTGTGCGCCGCCGCCGTCGTGCTCGGGGGAGGGACGCTCGCCATGCTGGAGCCCGTGCTGTCGCTGTTCCTGGCGTCGGACATCGGGCTGGGGCCCGCGCGCATCGGGCTGGTGTTCGGAAGCGGGGGCGTCGTGTCGGCCCTGCTCCACCCGGTGTTCGGCCGCGTCGCCGACCGCGCGGGAGGCCGGCGGCTGATGCTGACGGGCCTCACCGGCATCGCCCTGCTGCTGCCGCCGCTCGCGGCGATCGTGGGCCTGCGGAGCGCGATCGCCCTCAACGCCGCCTTCACTGTCGCGGTGGCGGTGATGGTGACCCCCTCCCTGGCCTACATGGCCGACGCGATGACCCGTGCCGGTGTCCGCTCCTACGGCATGGCCTACGGGGTGTACAACGTCGCGTGGGCGCTGGGACTGCTGCTCGGTCCCGCCATCGGCGGCGCCGCGTACGAGCGGGTTGGGTTTCGTGCGCTGGTGTGGTTCTGGGCAGTTGTGGTCCTGCTGGGCACCGCGTCGCTCGCCAGGGCGGGACGGGCGACGGACACGTCCCGCCCCGTGTAGAATTCTGGGTCGGAGGTTCACCGCAATGTCCCGTTCACCGCTTGCCATCGCGCTCGCCGCCTGCCTGGCCCTCGCCTCGTCCGAGGTGCTGCGTGCCGACGTCCGTTCAGACCAGAAGACGAAGTTCCAGTTCGCCGGCGCGCTCGGGAAGGTGGTGAACTTCTTCGGTGGAAAGGCGGCCCGCGAGGGCGTCACGTCCACCGTGGCCGTGAAGGGCAATCGGAAGATGACGACCACCGGCCAGTCGGGCGAGATCGTCGATCTGTCCGAGGAGAAGATCTACACGCTGGACCTGCGCAAGAAGTCATACAAGGTGAAGACGTTCGCGGAGATCCGCCGCGAACTCGAGGAGGCGCGTCAGAAGGCCGAAGCCGAGGCGCGCAAGGCCGAGGCCGAGGAGAAGGGCAGCGAGCCCGCGGCTGCCGAGCGCGATCCGAACGCCAGGGAAATGGAAATCGACTTTTCCGTGAACAACACGGGCGAGAGGAAGACGGTCAACGGCTTCGACACGACGCAGGCCATCATGACGATTGCCGTCCGGGAGAAGGGCAAGACGCTCGAGCAGAGCGGCGGGCTCGTGCTCACCGCCGACATGTGGATGGCGCCCGAGATCGCGGCGATGAAGGAAGTGCAGCAGTTCGACATGAAGTACTTCCAGCAGCTCTACGGCCCCATGATGACCGGCGCGTCGCCGCAGGAGATGGCCTCGGCGCTGGCGTTGTACCCGATGATGAAGCCCGCCATGGAGCGCATGGCGCAGGAAGGGCAGAAGCTGCAGGGCACCCCAATCCTCACCACGACCACGGTGGAGGCCGTGAAGTCGGCGGAGCAGGTCGCCGCGGAAGCGAAGAGCAGCAGCGATACCGCAAGCTCCGGCGGGGGAACGCCCACGAGCGTGGGAGGCCTGATTGGCGGGTTCGGTCGCCGGATGGCACAGCGCAAGAAGGACGACAGCGCCGCCGCTGGCCCGAAGGATCGTGCGACGGTCCTGACGACGACGAACGAGGTGCTGAAGGTGGCCACGAGCGTTACCGCTGAAGAGGTCGCCATCCCCAGCGGATTCAAGGAAGACCGCTGACCTGACCCGCGAACGCGCAGGTCCGGCATTCGCCGGGCCTGTGCGCCCCCGGCCGCCCCCGGCACGCCCGGCCCCGGCCCTGCACTCCGGCCCCATCTCTCCCCCGCCTTCGCCCGCCAGACGCGCACCGGTCACGGATCAGACGCTCCGCTGAGGTGCCTGTCGGCAACGTGAGGGGTTTCGCCAGCGCGCCCCCGGTCACAGGGGTGTTACATCGGCAAGGCAATTGCAGATCACGCGGTGCGCCTCTGCACGGTGTCTACCTGCTGTGACGTCACCGCCGCCCGATATCCTCACGCTCAATCGCCTTCGGCGTGAAGTAGCGTTCACCGTGGACGCGCAGGCCCACGTGCGGTGGGTCGATCCCGTGGCTCAGGGGCTGCTTGGGCTGACACCCGGCGCGGAACTGCTCGGCTTGGTGCCGGACGATGCGGTAGCCCGAGTACGGCAGCTGGTGACCACACCATGGAACGGCAATTCCACCGAGTTCTCCCTGCCGCTGCTCGTTGATGGGCAGAAACACCTCGTCGCCTGCGTGGCCGAGCCCTTCGGCGACAACCTCCTGATCGTGGGCGTGCTGCTGTCGGCCGGGGTGGGGCGGTCGCTCACGCAGCTGGCCGATACGCTCGAGGAGGTCGAGTTGCTGCAGCGCGAGACCGATCGCCAGCAGCGGGAGCTGCTGCATCGCGGCAACGAGCTGGACCGGCTGAACCGCGACCTGGACGACTCCACCCGCGGGGTCATCGCCCTGCACAGCGAAGTGGACGAGAAATCCGACTCCCTGCGGCGCATCAGCGAAGTGAAGTCGCGCGTCGTCGCCAACGTGAGCCACGAGTTCCGGACGCCGCTGAACGCGATCATCGGGTTGTCCAAGATGCTGCTGTCGCGCACCGACGGCGACCTGACGGCGGAGCAGGAGAAGCAGCTCAGCTTCATCCTGCGCAGCTCAGAGAGCCTCGTGGCCCTGGTCAACGACCTTCTGGACCTCTCCAAGATCGAGGCGGGCAAGGTGGCGCTCCGCCCCGTGTCCTTCGAGGTGCGGGACCTCTTCGCTGCGCTGCGCGGCATGTTCCGGCCGGTGGCGTACGGAGGCGCGGCTGTCGTCCTCACTTTCAACGCAGACGAGGCACTCGGGGCGCTCGAGACCGACGAAGGCAAGGTCTCGCAGATCCTGAAAAACCTGATCTCGAACGCGCTGAAGTTCACCGAGCGTGGCGTCGTCCAGGTGTCCGCCAGCCGCGGTCCGGATGACGTGGTGCGCTTCTCCGTGTCGGATACCGGGATCGGCATCGCACCAGAGGACCAGGAGCGCATCTTCGAGGAGTTCGCGCAGGTGGACAACCCGCTGCAGCAGCGGGTCAAGGGCACCGGGCTGGGGCTCTCGCTGTCGCGCCGCCTGGCAGAGCTGCTGGGTGGCTCCCTGACGGTGACGAGTGCGCCTGGCGCAGGCTCCACCTTCACGCTGACCATTCCGCGCACCCACCCCGAAGTGCGGGAAATGGCCGGCCTCGCGGCCCGCAGCGCGCAAATCCAACCGGGGCGCGCGCCGATTCTCGTGGTGGAGGACGACCGGCAGACCTTGCTGCTGTACGAGAAGTACCTGCAGAACTCCGGGTACCAGATTGTTCCCGCTCGCAGCGTCGACGAGGCGCGCGACGTGCTGCAGCGCCTCAAGCCGGCTGCGGTCGTGCTCGATATCATGCTGGAGGGCGAGACGTCGTGGAAGCTGCTCGCCGAGATCAAGTCGCACGCGGAGACACGCGACCTCCCGGTGATCGTCGTCACCGTCACCAACCGCGAGCAGAAGGCGCGGGCGCTCGGAGCCGACGAGTTCGTGATCAAGCCGCTCGACCAGAAGTGGCTGAGCCGCAAGCTCGCGGCCCTCGCCCGGCGGCGCGGACCGATCAGCCGCATCCTCGTGATCGACGACGACGAGGTCGCGCGCTACATGCTGACCAAGTTGCTGGCCGACGGCCCGTACGAGGTCGTGGAGGCGACCAACGGCACCGACGGCGTGCGCATGGCCCGCGAACTGCTCCCGCAGGTCATCTTCCTCGACTTCGTGCTGCCGGGCATGACGGCGTTCGACGTGCTGGACGAGCTGAAGCTCGATGCCGGCACCCGCAACATCCCCGTCATCATTCACACCTCGCGCAGCCTGGGCGACCTCGAGCGCCAGCGGCTGGCCGAGGAAGCCCACGCCATCCTGCCCAAGCAGAGCCTCAACCGCGAGGTCGCGCTCGGCCGGATCCGCGAGGTGCTGGCCAAGACGGGCCTCGCCGTGGGGGAGGAGCCGCATAGTGTCTGAGTCGCGGCCGTTCGTGCTCAACGTCAACGACGATGAGGCGAACCGCTACATGGTGACGCGGATGCTCGAGGGCGCAGGGTACCGGGTCATCGAGGCCAGCGACGGGCACGAGGCGCTGCTGCTGGCGCGCAGGCGGCCGCTGCTGGTGGTGCTCGATATCAAGCTGCCCGACATCAGCGGGCTCGAGGTGTGTCGCAGGCTCAAGGCCGACCCGGAAACGCGCGCAGTACCCGTGCTGCAGACCTCCGCGACCTTCGTGTCGGCCGAGCGGAAGGTCGAGGGGCTCGACAGCGGGGCCGATGCCTACCTCGCGCAGCCCATCGAGGCGCCCGAGCTGATCGCCACCGTGCGGTCGCTGCTGCGCACGCAGCGCGTGGAGCAGGAGCTGGCGGAAGCCAGCGAGGACTGGCTGCGGACGTTCGACGCCATTGCCGACGGCGTGGCGATCGTCGACCGGCAGGCGTGTGTGGTCCGCTGCAACCGCGCCATGTCCCTCATCGCCGCGCGGGCGGCCGACGACCTGCGCGGGGTCTCCGTGGCCACGCTGATCCCGCTCGACGGGGTCGCCACCTCGGAACTCGTGCACGCCGCCATCCGGCAGGCGCAGCGACGGACCGCGGAGCTCGTGGTGGGGGAGCGGCTCTTCCGGCTGGTGGCCGACCCGGTCGTCGACCACGATGGCCGCGTCGAGCGTATCGTGCTGATCGTCAGCGACATCACCGAGCACCGGCAACTGGAGGAAGATCACCGGCGCCGTGCCGAGCAGCTGGCGGAACTCGATCGGCGGAAGGACGAGTTCCTCGGCATGCTCGCTCACGAACTCCGCAATCCGCTCAACGCCATCGCGGCCGCGAACAGCCTCATGGATCGGGTGGGCGCGCAGGATGCGCGCAACGCGCGGCTGCGCAACACGGTTCGACGCCAGACGCGGCACCTGGCCAGGCTCGTGGACGACCTGCTCGAGGTGTCCCGCGTCACGCGCGGCAAGATGCGCCTGCAGAAGGAGCCGACCGACCTGGGGCCGATCCTCCGGTCGGCCATCGACAACACCCGGCCGCTGCTCGAGGCGCGCAATCAGCAGCTCGTGTCCAGCATCCCGTCATCACGCCTCTGCCTCAGCGCCGACGCCCTGAGGCTCGAGCAGGTTTTCGTCAACCTCCTCCAGAACGCGAGCAAGTACTCGGAGGCCGGCGCCATCATCGAGGTGACGTGCACCGAGGAGACGGTCAACGGCCGGACCCGTGCCGTCGTGCGCGTGCGCGACGAGGGCATCGGCATCCCATCGGCCAAGTTGTCCGCGATCTTCGATCTCTTCGTGCAGGTGGACCAGTCGCTCGCCCGATCGCTCGGCGGACTGGGGCTCGGCCTGACGATCGCCCGGAGCCTGGTCGAACTGCACGGGGGCACCATCACCGCGCAGAGCGAAGGTGAAGGCTGCGGCTCCGAGTTCGTCGTCGAACTGCCGCTCGAGGAAGTGGCCGCGCTGGCGCCCTCGGGAGAGGCCGGGGAGCCCGAGCTCCCCGCTGCCGCCGCGCGTGCGCTGACCGTGCTGGTGATCGAGGACAACCAGGACGCGCGCGAGATGCTGCACGCCTGGCTGGAGGAACTCGGCCATCGTGTCTACGCCGCAGGCGACGGACTCGAAGGAATCGATCTCGCGCGGTCGTTGCAGCCCGACGTCGTACTGGTGGACATCGGACTGCCGGGGCTCGATGGCTACCAGGTGGCCGAGAACATCCGCGCGACGATGGATGGACATCGGCCGCTGCTGGTCGCCATCACCGGTTACGGCCGGCCGGAGGACTCTGCTCGGGCGCGCGAGGCCGGATTCGACGCCCACCTCGTCAAGCCGGTGCAGCCCGAACACCTGGCACGGCTGATCCACTCCGCCCCACGATCGGACTCGGGCCGGATGTCGTTCGGCCCCCATTGAGGTCGGCTCGGCACTTGCACACAGCAGGGACATGGATATGGGACCCCTGCTGTTTCCAGCATTGATCCTGCTGGCCGTGATTGTGGTGGGCGTAATCCTGTTCTACTGGTACTTCGCCAGGCGGGGACAACGCGCGATGGTGGAGCAGCACCAGGTGGAAGGACGCACCGATCCCCCGAAGACCTTCTGACCGCCCGGGGCCGCGGGGCGCGTCAGGTGGGGTGCCCGCCTGTTGGCAGGTGTATCCGGAAGGTGGTGCCCCGGCCCGACGCATTGGGCACCGCGGCGATCTGTCCGCCGTGCAGCTCCACGAGGTGACGGCACAGTCCAAGTCCGAGGCCGAGCCCGCCCGAGCCGGAGGCGCCTCCCTGTTCGAACATCTCGAACACGTGCGGTAGCACGTCCGGGTCGATGCCCGGGCCATTGTCCGAGACCTCGATCGATACGCCCGCCGCGGTCGTGAGGCGCACAACCACTTCAGCGCCTTCGGGCGAGTAGTTGGAGGCGTTGTCGATCAGGTTCGAGATCACCTGGACGACCCGCGCGTGGTCCGCGTCCATCAGCACGGGCACGGGCGGCAGGTCGACAGTGATCCGCTGGTGTCGGCCCGCCACCGCCTCGCGATTGGCGTCCACGGCGTGGTCGATGGCCGTGCGCACATCAGCCTTTTCAAGACGCAGCGCGAGGCGTCCGCGCGTGATACGGCTCACGTCGAGCAGGTCCTCGATGAGCCGCGCGACGAGCGCGGTCTGCCTCGACAGGATCGAGAGTGTGGCCCTCGAGCGATCGTCGAGCGGCACGCGCCCGAGCATCGCCACTGCGTTCGAGATCACGCTCACCGGGTTGCGCAGTTCATGCGACAGCGTGGCGAGAAACGCATCCTTGCGCTGGTCGGCTTCCCGGAGGGCCGCATTGGCGGCCGCGAGCGCCCGCTCGGCGCGCCTGGCCCGTTCGCCAATCGCGATGATCATCGCCGCGGCTGCGAAGAAGTTGAGCAGCGCCGCGACGAATGGTCCGCCGGCGACGTCGAGATGCCCGCGCGGTTCCACGAACAAGTAGGTGCCCCCGACATAGGAGATCACCGCCGCGAGGAGCGCCGGCCCCCACCCGAAGAACCACGAACAGGCGGCGACGGCCACGAAGCCCGAGGCGAAGGGCTGCATGATGCCGAGCCACGGATCGAGGATGGCGCGGACGAGCAGGGCCATTCCCGCGAGTGACGCGGCCGTGACATAGCCGAGAGGACGACTGGCGGGCCGCATCAGGAGTGACTCGCCATTGTACGGCTGATCGCCCCACGCCTTCTTGACGGTTCCGCTTGCTCGAGCTTGGGTGCGCGAGTGCTCGGCCGTTTAGCGGAGCGCCGAAGGCTGTCGGAGTTCTGCCTACACGGACGTCATACGCGCAGACGTGGCTCCTCAGGAAGGCACACTTGTCCACGCTCGTCGCGACGCCCCGACTGCAGGGCAACGCCATGGATGGCTGCGCCGTCGTGAAGCGCGGGTGAAGGTGGCTCGGTCCGCCTTCACAGCGGGCACGCCGACCGGCCCTGCCGTACGCGGCAGGAACCGGTCGAGGGCTTGTTCACGTCTCGTGAGAGCCGGTGCGCCCGGATGCGCGGTCGGGTGCCGACCTTACACGCGCGGCGGATCGGTCTCGCGTTCGAAGTGGCGGTGTTTCGCCAGCGCCGCCATGAACCCGCCGGGGTCGACGTCCCCGGGGGCTGCCATCAGGAGCCCGGGATCAGGCGCTCCGTCCGGCAGCGCGGTGGGGACACCCGCCTTGGCGAGCACCGCCTGGCCGGCGCCGACCGCGAGGATCGGCTTGCAGTGGCGGTACTGGTCCTTCACGAATTCGAGCACGCGGCCGTCGAGCAGGCGTGCGTCGCTGCCCCCCGCATCCGGCAGGATCACGGCATCCCAGAGCGCCGAGGGCATCGCATCGACCGGCGTGTCGATCTCGACGTCGTGGCCGCCAGCGGTCATCAGCCGACCGAGCCGCGGACCGACGAGGCGCGCCACGGCCCCGGCTGCGGTCAGGCTCTCGAGGAGCGGCTGGATGCCCCCCACATCCGCGCCATCAGCCACCAGCACGGCTACCCGCCGCGCCTGCACGCCGCCATCGCCAGGCCGCGCAAACAGCGAGAGCGCTCCCGACGCCGTGACCTCCGGCGTCGGCTCCTGCTCGAGCACTTTCGGCAGCGGGTTCGGCAGCTCGCGCATCCCGAGCCCGGCAGCCACCGCCTGCGCCAGCTCCGGCGTCACGTGCATCAGCCCGGCCACCATGCGCTCGCGCACGGACGGCGTCTGCACCCGCGACAGTTCGAAGCGGAAGGCGTTCACGATGTGCCGCTTCTCGATGTCGGTCTGGCTGTTCCAGAACAGGCGCGCCTGCGTGTAGTGATCGGCGAACCGCTCAGCCTTGCCGCGCATCTTGTGGTCGCCGGCTTGGCGCGGCTCGGGGTAGGAGACGAAGCCCTGCGCCCCCGCCTGGAACGGACATCCGCCCGCCAGCGAGTTGGGTTCGTAGGACACCCGGCCGCGGTTGATCGCCTGCCGGTGCATGCCGTCGCGCTGGTTGTTGTGGACCTGCGCCACCGGCGCGTTGATCGGAATCTCGTGGAAGTTCGGCCCCCCGAGCCTGGAGATCTGCGTGTCCACGTACGAGTGGATGCGCCCGGCGAGCAGCGGGTCGTTCGAGAAGTCGATGCCGGGCACGACGTGCGCGACGCAGAACGCCACCTGCTCGGTCTCGGCGAAGAAGTTGTCCGGGTTGCGATTGAGGACCATCCGCCCGACCGGCAAGATCGGCACCAGTTCCTCGGGCACGATCTTCGTCGCATCGAGCACGTCGAAGGTGAACGCCTCGGCCTGCTCCTCGGTGATGATCTGCAGCCCCAGCTCGTACTCCGGATACGCGCCAGCTTCGATGGCTTCCCACAGGTCACGACGATGGAAGTCGGGGTCGGCGCCGGAGATCTTCACGGCTTCGTCCCACACCAGCGAGTGCGTGCCGGCTTTGGGCGACCAGTGGAACTTCACGAAGTGCGACTGCCCCTCGCGGTTCACCAGCCGGTACGTGTTCACCCCGAAGCCCTGCATCGTCCGGTAGCTCCTGGGTATGGCGCGGTCCGACATGGCCCACATCAGCATGTGGGTGATTTCGGGCATCAGCGACGCGAAGTCCCAGAAGGTGTCGTGCGCCGTCGCTGCCTGCGGCATCGCGAAGTGCGGCTCGGGCTTGGCGGCATGGACGAGATCGGGGAACTTCATCGCATCCTGGATGAAGAAGATCGGGATGTTGTTGCCGACCAGGTCCCAGTTGCCCTCGTCGGTGTAGAACTTGACC
>CAYLTD010000006.1:0-198059 GCA_964386715.1 uncultured Bifidobacterium sp. | reverse complement strand
ACAACAGCTCCGACAGCCGCCACTGGGGCATGGTGCCGAAGAAGTACATCATCGGAAAGGTGCAGCTCCGCTGGTGGCCCGTGCCGACCGCCCGTGTCTTCTAGGCGGTACTCCGATGTCACGCGGGTTCTCGTACAGGTCCTGTTCCTGAACCTCGCCGTCGCGGTGGCGAAGATTGCCTACGGGTATGCCAGCGGCGCAATCAGCATCCTCTCCGACGGGTTCCATTCGCTGACCGACACCGCCTCGAACGTCGTCGGCCTGGTGGGCGTCTACGCCGCGCGGCAGCCGCCGGATGCCGACCACCCGTACGGCCACCGGAAGTACGAAACCGTGGCTGCCGTCGCGGTGGTGGGGTTCCTCGCGCTCGTCGTCCTCGAAGTGCTGCGCAACGCGCTGAACCGGCTGAGTGGCGGCGGCGCCCCCGTGGAAGTGACGGGCGCGGGGTTCGTGATCATGCTCGTCACGGTGGCCATCAACCTCCTCGTGGTCCGCTACGAGTCGCGGGCGGCGGAGCGCCTGGGCAGCGAGATCCTGATGGCCGACGCCACGCAGACCAGGGGCGACGTCTGGTCGTCGCTGACCGTCGTCGTGGCGCTGGCCGGCGCGCGGGCGGGCCTGCCGGTGCTCGACCCGCTCGCAGCGCTCATCGTCGCGGGGTTCATCGCGCGGGCGGGATACCAGATCGCCACGACGACCACGCGCATCCTGAGCGATCAGATCGTGATGTCGGAGGCCGACATCGAGGAGGTGGTGCGAGGCGTCTCGGGCGTGCTGGGCTGCCATCACATCCGGACCAGGGGGTCGTCCGACCACGTGTTCCTCGACCTGCACGTCTGGCTGCCGGGTGACATGCCGCTGACCGACGCGCACGACATCTCGCATGTCGTAAAGGATCGATTAATGAACCGCTACCCGCAGATTGCGGACGCCGTCATCCATCTGGAGCCACCTCCGCGTTCGCCGCAGCTCGACTGACGATACAATCACGAGCGTCCCATGCGGCCGCTCGTCGTCCTGCTGTTGTTCGTCTGCACTGCCCTCCCGCTGTACGCCCAGGATGCCGACCCGCCGCTGGATGGTCCGCCTCCGCCGGCTGCGCCGGCGATCATCGCGCGCGATGGCCAGGGCCGCATCACGCTTCGCGCCACGCGCGTGCAGAACTTCACCTTCGACGGCGCGCTCGACGAAGCGTTCTACAGGGACATCCCGCCGATCAGCGACTTCATCCAGCAGGAGCCGCGCGAGGGGCAGCCGGCCACCGAGCGGACGGACGTCTGGGTGGTCTACGACCGCCAGAACCTGTACGTGAGCGCGCGCATCTGGGAATCGGACATGAGCAGGCTCGTGGCGACCGAGATGCGCCGCGACGCGAACAACCTGTACAACAACGACCACTTCGGCGTGTCGTTCGACTCGTTCTACGATCGCCGCAACGGCTACGGGTTCGCCGTCAACCCGCAGGGCGGCATGCTCGACTGGTCGATTACCAACGAACAGCCGAACAACAGCTGGAACGGCGTCTGGATGGTGCGTACGGGCCGCTTCGAGGGCGGCTGGACGGTCGAAATCCGTTTTCCCTTCCGGTCGTTCCGCTTCCGCGAGGGTGGGCACGTGTGGGGCATGAACTTCCGGCGACGATCTGCCTGGAAGAACGAGGTGTCCTTCCTGGCCCCGGTGCAGGCCGCATGGGGGCGCCCGGCCATGTCGCGCATGTCGGTGGCCGCGACCGTCACCGGGCTGGAGATGCCGGGCCGCGGGCTGAACCTGGACGTGAAGCCGTACGCGCTCGGGTCGGTGCTGACCGATCGGCTGGCCAACCCGCCCCTCTCGAACCGGGGGGACGGCAACGCGGGGCTGGACGTGAAGTGGGGGATCCGGCAGACGCTGGTCGCCGACTTCACCGTCAACACCGACTTCGCGCAGGTGGAAGACGACGAGCAGCAGGTGAACCTCTCGCGGTTCAGCGTGCTGTTCCCCGAGAAGCGGGACTTCTTCCTCGAGGGCGCCGACACCTTCAACTTCGCCGGCGCATCGGTGGGCGCCGGCGGCACTGGCGGTGGCGGCGGCGTCGCCGGCAGCGGCCAGAACACCAGCACGGCGCCGCTCCTCTTCTACAGCCGCCGCATCGGGCTCACGAACAGCGGGCTCGACGTGCCGATCGTTGCCGGCGGGCGCCTGCTCGGCCGCTCCGGCATGTGGCGCTACGGCCTGCTGAACATCCAGACGGCGGAGTCCGAGAAGGCGAACGCGGCCACCACCAACTTCTCGGTCGTGCGCGTGAGCCGAGACATCTTCAAGCGCAGCCGCGTCGGGGGGATCATCACGCGCCGCGATCCGCTCGCGGCGACGCGCCTGGGGGCGAGCGGCAGCGAGAACATCGCCTACGGGCTCGACACGCTCATCACCCCGTCGCAGACCGTCAGCATCAATGCGTACGCGGCGAAGACCGACACGCCGGGGCGTACGGGCGACGACACCAGCTACCGCGGGCGGTTCGACTACAACGCAGACCGCTACGGCCTGCAGGCCGAGCACCTGTCGATCGGCAATGCCTTCAACCCGGAGATCGGGTTCCTGCGCCGCACGGCGTTCAAGCGCTCGTTCGGCCAGGCGCGCTTCAGCCCCCGCCCGCGCCGCTCGAAGTACGTGCGCAAGATCTATTTCCAGGGCAGCGTGGACTACATCACCGACCCGCAGCAGCGGCCCGAGTCGAAGGAAGTGCAGGGCAGCTTCCAGATGGACTTCAACAACAGCGACACGTGGTCGGTGGAAGTGAGCAGGAACTACGAGCGGCTCGTCAACCGCTTCGAGGTCGGCCGCAACCTGTTCGTGCCGCGCGGGGAGTACCGCTTCGACCAGTTCCGGGCCACGTACACGTTCGGCACCCAGCGCCCGATCTCGGGGACGGTGACGGCCGCCCGCAACGGGTTCTACGAGGGGACGCTCACCGAACTCACCTGGCGGGGACGTGTCGAGCTGACGAAGGTGTTGTACCTGGAACCAACCCTCTCGTGGAACCGCGTGGACGTGCCGCAGGGCCGCGACAACAGCAACCTGTTCAGCTCTCGCGCCACCTACACCATCACGAACCGCATGTTCGCCTCGGCGCTCGTGCAGTACACCTCGCGCACGCGGACGTTCACGACCAACGCGCGGTTCCGCTGGGAGTACATCCCCGGCAGCGAACTCTTCGTGGTGTACAGCGACGGCCGGAACACGCTGACGCCCGGCATGCTGCAGCTCGACAACCGGTCGCTGGTCGTCAAGGTGACGCGCCTGCTCCGGTGGTAGCGGCACGCTCCCGACAGTCCGGACGGCCGGCGCTTCCCCGGCACACGACCTACTTCTTCGGCGCCACCTTCACCTCGAACACGCGCGGCCAGAGCTTCCCCGTCACGAACAGGCGATCGCCCGCCGCGTCGTAGGCGATGCCGTTCATGACGTCGGTGTTCTGGCGCTCCCGGGGTGACAGCAGGCCGCGGAAGTCGATGTAGCCTCTCACCGTCCCGCTCGCCAGGTCGATGCGCGCGACGTAGTCGGTCTGCCACACGTTGGCGAGCACCTCGCCCTTCACGTATTCCAGCTCGTTGAGGTTCTTGAGTGCCGAGCCGGCGGCGGTCACGCGTACCCGCTTCTTCTCGGCAAACGTCGCCGGGTCGAGGATGCGGAGCCACTCCGTGCCGTCGCTCATGATGAGGCTGGTGCCGTCGTTGGTGAGGCCCCAGCCCTCGCCGGTGTAGCGCAGCACGCGGCGCTCCGCGAAGCCCTTGACGTCGTACACGAACGCGAGCTTCGACTGCCAGGTGAGCTGGAACAGCTCGCCCCTGAACACCGTGATCCCTTCGCCGAAGTGCTGCGACGCCAGCTCGCGGCGCTGGAGCACCTCCCCCGTTTCCACCTGCACGCGGCGGATGGACGACCGACCGTTCAGGCCGGTGCCCTCATAGAAGACGCCGTCGATGAACTGGAGGCCCTGCGTGAATGCGTTGGGATCGTGCGGATAGGTCCGCACCACCGTGTACGTGAACATCGGCAGGGCGGCGCCGGGCGCCGCCTGCCAGGCAGCGAAGCCGATCGGCCGGGCAGTGAACATGGCGACAGCGGCGGCAACGAGCAGGGGAACGGAAGGGCGCACGCCTTGATGATGCCTCAAGTCGGCATGGGCCGGGGCTCAGCGGGTGAACGTGCCGCTCTTGCCGCCGGTCTTCTTCATCAGGCGGATTCGGCCGATGACCATCCGCTTGTCGACGGCCTTCACCATGTCGTAGATGGTGAGCGCAGCCACGGAGACGGCCGTCAGTGCCTCCATTTCGACGCCCGTCTGCGCCGTGGTCCGAACGGTAGCTTCGATGTCGTACCCGGTGGCCGTCGGGATCAGTTCGACGTTCGCGCTCGAGATCGGCAGCGGATGACACAGCGGAATGAGCGCCGAGGTCTGCTTGGCGGCCATGATCCCGGCGAGCCGGGCTGCCTGCAGTGGATCGCCTTTCTTCACCGCCCCGGATCGGACCTGCTCGAGGGCCGCGCGCGACATGCGGATCGTCCCGCGCGCAATCGCCTCGCGCGCGGTCACCGGCTTGTCGGCGACGTCAACCATCGTCACCCGTCCCTGCGGATCCACGTGGGACAGGCGCGGCCTTCGACGGGGCGTGGTGGCCATCAGGTGTCCTGCGAGAAGATTTCGTGGGCGAGGTAGAACGAGAGACTCTCGAGCGAAACCGTCAGGTCGACGCTCTTCAGCTTCACGTCGTCGGGCACCTGCAGCGTCCCGGGCGAGAAGTTGAGGATGGCCTTGATCCCGGACGCCGTCACCATGTCGGCCACCTTCTGCGCCGACGAGGCGGGCACGGCAATGACGGCAATGCTGACCGCGTCCCGGCGGACGAACTTCCGCAGTTCGCTGATGTCGTGGATGGGCACGCCCGAGCGCGACACCTGCCCCACCTTGTCGCGCTGGTTGTCGAACATCGCGACGATCTCGAACCCTTCCTGCCGGAAGCCGGGGTAGTCGGCAAGGGCGAAACCCAGGTTGCCCGCCCCCACGATGGCGACGCGCAGCCGGCGGTCGAGGCCCAGGATCTGCCGCAGGTGGCGCTTCAGGTCCCTGACGTAGTAGCCGACCCCGCGCACGCCGAACTCGCCGAAATAGGCGAGGTCCTTCCGGATCTGCGCGGCGTTGAGATGGAACTGCTCGGCGAGCGACTGGGACGAGACGGTGCGCACGCCCTGGGCCTCGAGTTCGGTCAGGCACCGGAGGTACACCGACAGGCGGTTGGTTGTGAGCTCGGACACCTGCTCGGCGCTGGAGCGATGCTTAGGGGATCGTGCCAACTCTTTGTTCCGTTCTTTCACAAAGGTGGGCCAGATTGTAGCAAAACAGCGTGCTAATATCCGGGCCCATGGCCACTTCCGCCACGGATTCGCGTCCCGGCCCGGCCCCCGCACACGCTCCCGCTCCCTTCCAGCCTTACGTTCCCGCGACCCAGTCCCCGGCGGAGTTCACCTTCAAGGCGGTGCTGATCGGCTCGCTCTTCGGCCTGCTGTTCGGCGCCTCGACCGTCTACCTCGGCCTGCGCGCCGGCCTCACGGTGAGCGCCTCGATCCCGATCGCGGTGCTGGCCATCTCGATCCTCAAGCGCCTCGGCGGCTCGACGATCCTGGAGAACAACATCGTCCAGACCATCGGCTCGGCCGGCGAATCGGTGGCTGGCGGCGTGGTCTTCACCGTACCCGCGCTCATCTTCCTCGCCTCGGGCGCCGACTACTTCACCTACTTCCAGATCACGATGCTGACGCTGGTCGGCGGCGCACTCGGCACGCTGATGATGGTGCCGCTCCGGCGCGCTCTGATCGTGAAGGAACACGGGACACTGCCGTACCCGGAAGGCACGGCCTGCGCCGAGGTCCTCGTGGCCGGAGAGCGCGGCGGCGCGCTCGCCTCGCTCGTGTTCAGCGGCCTCGGTGTCGGCGCCCTGTGGAAGGCGCTCTCCTGGATTTTGAATCTCTTCCGCACGGAGATCGGCTACACCACGCCGCGCACCAGCCAGTTCCCCAACGCGACCCTGAACGTCGACATTTCACCGGAATACCTCGGCGTCGGATACGTCATCGGCCCCAGGATCGCCGGAACGATGTTCGCCGGCGGCGTGCTGTCGTGGCTGGTGCTCCTGCCGCTGCTGTCGATCCTGGGGGCGTACATCACGGTGCCCTTCCCGCCCATCCACCCGAACTTCGCGAACAACCCGGCCACCGGCCGCCCGTTCCTGATCGCCGAGATGGCGCCGGGCCAGTTGTGGAGCGCCTACATCCGCTACATCGGTGCCGGGGCGGTGCTCGCGTCTGGACTGCTGACGCTTGGTCGCACCATCCCCACGATCGTCAGTTCAGCCGTGGAGGGGCTGCGCGGGTTCGGCGCTGGCGCCGGCACCGTGCTCGCGCGCACGGAGCGTGAGCTGTCGATGAAGGTCGTCCTCGCCGGCACGCTCATCGTGGCCCTCGTGCTGACCCTCGTTCCCGGCATGCCGGTGCAGGGCAACGTCCTCGCGGCCGTGCTGACGGTGGTCTTCTCGTTCTTCTTCGCCACCGTGTCGTCTCGCATCACCGGGCTCATCGGCACGTCGTCCAACCCGATTTCGGGCATGACGATCGCCACCCTCATCCTGACCTGCCTCCTGTTCGTGGGACTCGGATGGACCGGAGATCGATACGGGCCCGTGGCGATCTGCGTGGGTGCGGTCGTCTGCATCTGCGCCGCGAATGCGGGCAACACGTCGCAGGACCTCAAGACCGGATACCTGGTGGGCGCCACGCCGCTCTACCAGCAACTGGGTCTGCTCATCGGCGTGGTCGCCTCCGCGCTGTCGATCGGGGTGACGACGCTCTACCTGCACCGCGTGTTCGTGATCGGTTCCGAGGCGATTGCAGCTCCGCAGGCCACGCTGATGGCGACGATCATCAAGGGGCTGCTCAGCCAGAACCTGCCCTGGGGGCTCGTGCTCGTGGGCGTGTTCGTCTCCCTCACGCTCGAACTCTGCGGCATCAAGTCGCTGTCATTCGCGGTCGGCTCGTACCTGCCGATTGCCACGACGGCCCCGATTTTCGTCGGCGGCCTCGTCCGGTGGTGGGTCGAACGCGGGCAGGCAGCCAGCGATTCGGAACTGGGGGCCGGCACCCTGTTCAGCTCGGGTCTGATCGCCGGGGGCTCGATCTGCGGCATCCTCTACGCGCTGCTCGTCGGCACCGACACCATCGGGCCGTTCCAGGCGGTCGGCAACGCCGTGCCCTGGTTCCACGTCGAATCGACTGTGGCCCAAATCGCCAGTGCGCTGCTGTTCCTGGCGCTGGCGGCCGTCACCGCACGGGCGGCTCGTCGCACGCTGGAATAGTGCCCGCACGGCCCGCGGAGCAGTCATGAAACGTCTGGTTCCGATCCTGCTGCTCGTCGCCGCGACGGTGGCGGCCCAGCCCGGCAATCCGCGGCGCACCACGAACATCGAAGCGCTCCTGCAGTTCCCCGCCTATTTCCACCTGCGGCCGATCGTCGTGACGGGCGCGCTCACCCTGCGCGACACGGGCGAAATCCGGCTCGGCACGGAAGGGGGATCGATTCGGGTTGTCTTCGAGGGCACGCCGCCGGAGGGTACCGTCGAAGTGCGCGGCGAGTACTGGGACATCGGCCGCTTCAACGCCGACGACCCGCGCCTGGCACGATTCGACCTCGCGCGGATCTTCGGCATGGACCCGAACGCGTCGTGGCCGCGCGCGGGCCAGGTGACCGCGCTCATGGCGAGCGCGATCGCGCCCACCACCCCGCCTCAGGCGCCGTCGCTGCGCAACCTGGTGCTGTTCCCGCAGCGTTTTGTCGACCAGAAGGTGACGGTCGTCGGGCAGTTCAGCGGGCGCAACCTGCTGGGCGACCTCCCCGACGCGCCGGGGCTTGCTCGCTACGACTTCGTGCTCCGGTCCGCCGATGCGGCCGTCTGGGTGACCGGGGTGAGGCCGCGCGGGCGCGATTTCGAACTTGCCCTCGACAACCGCATCGACACCGGCCGGTGGGTGGAGGTGACGGGCACCCTGCAGCAGGGTCGCGGCCTGCAGTGGCTGAACGCCGACCAGGCCACCTTCAAGCTGACGCAGCCACCCAAGGACGCGCCGGAGTTCACGACCATCCGCGTGCCGGCGGCGCCGCCGCCCGAGGTGATCTTCAGCGCGCCGACCGCCGACGAAGCCGACGTGCCCGTCAGCACCACCGTCCGCATCCAGTTCTCGCGCGACATGGACCCGTCAACTTTCCGGAACCGGGTCCGCGTTCGTTACGCCGACGACGCGAGCGCGCCGCCGATCGAGTTCACGACGCAATACCTGCCGGGCAACCGCGTGCTGGTGCTGACCTTCGTGAACCTGCTGGAGCGCCTGCGCCGGGTGCAGGTCGAGTTCGGTGAAGGGGTCCTCGGCGCCGACAAGCAGCCGCTCAATCCGTGGTCGCTCACGTTCGAGACCGCGGGAAGCTGAACAGAGGCCGTCCTCAGGCTTCAGTCTCCAGTCTTCAGCCCTCAGGCCTCATCACCAGTCTCCAGTGCTCAGTCTCAGGCTGAGGCCTGAGAGCTCGCCGCTGCGGGTTTGCGTCCTCCCCGCCCGTCCTCGACGAGCCGGCTGAGAAGCTGCTGGATCTCGGCGCGGACCCTTTCAATCAGGGTGTCGCGGTCGGCAGCGGTCATGCCCGCAGTCTCGATCGGATGCCCCACCGCCACGAAGACGGTGACCGGCCGAATCAGCCAGCTACCCTTCTGCATGGAGGCCCGACCGCCGCGGATCGCCACCGGCACGATCGGCGCCTGCGCCAGGATGGCCATGTGGAACCCGCCCTTCTTGAAGGGCAGCATCTCGTCGGTCCGGCTCCGCGTGCCCTCCGGGAAGATAAGGAAGGAATTGCCCTGGCGGATGGAGTCCGCTCCCGCCTCGATGGACCTCAGCGACGAGTCCCGGTTGCGTCGATCGATGGGGATGAACCCGCCCAGCCGGAAGGCGCGCGCCAGGATCGGGATCTGATCGATCTCGTGCTTGTAGAGGATGTGCATCCGCGGGTGCAGCGCCTCGAAGAGGAGCGGCGGGTCCACGTTGCTCTGGTGATTGGAGCAGAAGACCACCGCGCGGTCGAGCGGGACGCGGTCCTTGTTTAACACGCGAAACGAGATGCCGGTCGTGAACAGCGCAAGGCGAACGCCGGCGTGGCCGAGTCCGTAGAGCAGATCCTTCCACCCGAACAGGATCGCCAGCAGCATGCCCGGCGGGCCGACGACGAGGACGTAGAGGGACACCGCGACGTAGGTCGCGATCGTGCGCAGCGCGGCGATGAACACGGGACGAGGAATGATAAGACGAAAAAGCCCGCAGGCGATGGGCCTGCGGGCTCTGGAGCGAGTGGACGGCGCGGCGCCGGCTTGCTACGAGGCGCGTGCGGCGCGGCGTGTCGCGGCTGCTGCCTGCGCGCGCGGCACCGGCGCGGGCGATGCCGCCTTGGTGACCTTCGGGCGCGGAGCCGCGGCGCGGGCCTTCGTGGTGAAGCAGCGCTCGAGCGCGCTGTCCACGCGGCCTTCGATCGACGCGGCGGTCTCCCGCATCACTTCGGACACCTCGGAGATGATCAGGAACTTCGCGCGGTCCAGCATGCGCTTCTCGCGGAAGGACAGGCTCTTCGACTTGGCGAGGAACGTCAGGCTCTTGAGGACGTCGGCCACGTCGTAGATGGACCCGCTCCGCATCTTGTCGGAGTTGTCCTTGAAGCGGCCCTTCCAGTTCTGGTGATTGTCGATCTTGCCGTCGCCGAGCAGGCCGAAGAGGCGCTCCACGTCGTCGTCGCTGATCGCGCGCCGCAGCCCGACGCCGTCCACGTTGGCGACCGGAACCAGCACGGTGGTGTCGTTGGCAACGATCCGCAGGTGATAGAAGCCGCAGGTCGTCCCGAGGATTGTCTTCTCCTCTATGCGTTCAACGATGCCGAGACCATGATTCGGGTAGATGACCTTGTCGCCGACTTGAAATGTCACGGTTCCCCCTGATTAGGCGCGTACGGTAGGCCGAAGTCTTGCCGGCAGGTCTATGATTATAGCGCACCGCAGGTACCCTCTCAATGCATAAGTGGTTGAATTACGGCCATTTTCAGCCACTTTCGTTCCAGGAGCCTGCTCGGCAGTTCTGCGCACCCTCGCCCGCCGCCTGCGGGATCGACGCTGGAATGACGCGTTGAACCCATTGGGGGCCAATGGGTTGACCGGCTCCCACGGTGTTTCGGATGAGCTTGGTGGCGACCCCCGCCGAACCGGCATCCGGCCCGTCCTGGAGCGGACCCGGCCGGGACCGGTCGCCGCAGGAGACCCAGCTTGCGCGTGCACAGCCGAGTAGTCCTGTTCGTCGTCACCCTTGTTGCCCTCGGCCTTCCTCTTGCCAGCCTGCCGTCAGCGGCCCAGACGCGACCGCCCGGAGCCCAGCCCAGCCAGCGGAGGCCCTCGTCGAAGCCGGCGCCAAAGCCTCGGACGCCCACGGCCCCGGCTGCGAAGGCCGCTCCGGTGGCAGAACCTCCGAAAGCGCCGCCCCCACCGCCGCCCGACCTGCGCGTCGTGAGCCGATACACCACCGGCAACACGTCCACCGTCAGCACGACGCTCTTCAGCCGCAGCCGCGCCCGCATCGAGCTCGGGGCCAACCTCGTGTCGCTTCAGCAGTGCGACACCCTGCAGACCACGCAGCTGAATCTGGACACGCGGACCTACCTGGTCACGCCGGTCGAGCGGGAGCCAACCGGGGCCCCCGCCGAACCGGACGATCAGGGGGCCGAGGCCGGAGCCGGCAAGGCAAAGCCCGCCGCGCGGGGCGGCCTCGTGACCATGAGCACGATTGTCACGGACACCGGCGAAACCAGCGTGCTGTTCGGGTTGACCGCGCGTCGCCTGAAGATCCTGACCACCCGTGCCGCCTCGACGGACGCGTGCGATCGGACCGAGCAGCGCGTCGAGACCGACGGCTGGTACGTCGAGGCGCCAGAGACCGTCTCGTGCCTGACAATGCCGCAGCCGGCGCGGCGCCTCCAGCACTACGCGGACAAGGACGCGTGCGTCGACGAGGTCCGCTACGAACGGTCCGGCCCCGACACCGGGCTGCCGGTGCGCGCCACCACCGTCTCGACCATCGGATCCACTGCGCCGGTGACGACCAGGATGGAGGTGTCCGAGCTGGTCAGGGTGGACGCGGCGTCCGAGCAGTTCGAGGTGCCCGCGGGATATCTCGAGGTGCGCAGCGTGCGACAGCTCACCGCCGACCATCGTCCCGGTGAGCCCGGCGCCCGCAAGCCGGGCGTGACGCGCATCGGGCTGGCGCCCATCGGGAACCGGTCGGACGCCAGGCTGGCCATACCGGAGCTTGGCGACGCGCTGCTCGAGACCTTGTCCGAATCCGAGCACGACATCATCCGGCTCGAGGGCACCACACCGGCCGAAATCGAAGCGGACGCGCGGCGCAAGGACGTGGACCTCGTGCTGCAGAACACGATTGCCGACGTGAAGGTGCCGCGGGGCGGCGTCGTGGGCCGGCTGTCCGGCAGTGCGAACGAGGCGTTCACCGCAAAGGTGGAGTACGCGCTCCTAGCCCCAGGGCAGAGCAAGCCGGTGCATGCCGGGTCGGAGCGCAGCGGCGCGTCCACCTTCAGCAAGGCCATCATGGTCACGCGCAAGCTGGTGCAGTTCGCCCCGCCGGTGCTGATGGCGCGCTACCAGTACATGAACGCCTACGGGTCGGGTCTGAATCAGGCAGGCGCTGGCGCGGGCATGGGCCAGGCCGGAGACCCGGTCCTGAACACCGCGTTTGCCCTGCTCGACCGGGCCGCGACACGCAGCGCGCCCGAGACATACAGCGACGAAGAGTCCGCCGTGGCTGCGGCGCTCGAGAAGGAAGTGCGCTCGGTGCTCGCGGAACTCGCGAAGCGGAAGAAGTAGGCGCCCGATCACGGCGGCGACGGGGCGATCGCGCGGCGCACGGGCCCGTGGCCCGTGCGCGTCACGCGTTATACTGGCGGTCTACCCTTCGATGCCGGAGTGGTGAAACTGGCAGACGCGCGGGACTCAAAATCCCGTGTCCGCAAGGACGTGTGGGTTCGATTCCCACCTCCGGCACCACCCCTTCCGCCCCAGGCAGACTTGGCGCACGGCCCGTGCGGGATTCAGCGGGCGCGTCGTGGCGGACGACCTCAGCGCAGGTCGTTCCGGATCACCCGGCCGCCCTTCATCACGAACCGCACCCGCGACATCTCGGTGATATCGGCGAGCGGGTCGCCCGCCACCGCGACGAGGTCGGCGAACTTGCCGGGTTCCAGGCTGCCGACCTCCGACGACCAGCCGATCGTCTCCGCGGCGAGGCTCGTCGCCGACCGCAGCGCCTGCACCGGCGACATGCCCCACTTCACGAGGTACGCGAACTGGTCCCCCTGCGTGCCGTGTGGGAACGGACCGGCGCCGCTCCCGAAGGGCAGCGGCACGCCGGCCGCGAGCGCCTTCCGGAAGCTCCGCTCCATCATGCGCCAGCGGCTGTTCTTGTAGCGCGCAAACTCCTGCTCGTCTTCCATGCTCAGGTCGAACATCGTCACCGTGAGCGGCAGGCGCTTGTCGAGCAGCAGCTTCAATGACGCGTCATCGAGTTGGAGCGCGTGCGTCGGCACGTCGACGCCCGCCTCGATGCAGGTCCGCAGTCCCACCCCGCCGTAGGCATGGCACGCCACCTTCAGCCCCTTGCGGTGCGCCTCGTCCACGATCGCCTCGGTTTCCTCGCGCGTGAACGTCGGGGTCGCGGTGATGGTCCCGTCGGCGTTCAGGGTGTACTGCTCGGTGCTGTAGATCTTGATCCAGTCCACCCCGTAGTGCGCCTGCTCGCGGACTGCTTCGCGCACGGCCCACGGCCCATTGGCGATCTGGGCGCCGAGGTTCGAGATCGCCGCCTGCTCGAGCAGCGGGAACGGCACGTTCGCCTTGTTGGTGTTGACGAGGCCGGGGCCGGCCACCTGCAGGCGCGGGCCCGGCACAAGGCCGACGTTGATCGCGGTGCGGAGATCGACGGTGCCGTACCAGCCGCCGTGCGACATGAGATCGACGGCGCTGGTGAAGCCCGCGTCGAGGTCGCGCTGGGCGTTCACGGCGGCGGCAATCGCGTGGTACTGCAGGGGCTGGAACAGTCCGACCGGTCCGGGTCCGTTCGGCCCGATGCCGGCCCCCCCGGGTCCGACCAGAGGACTGCCGGTCATCATGTGGAGGTGCGTGTCGATCAGGCCGGGCAGCACAGTCGCACGGCTCAAGTCGATGATCGTCGCGCCGGGCGGGATCGTGACCGAGGAACCGATCTGCACCACCCGCTCGCCCTGGATCAGCACGACCTGATTGGTCAGCAGCGCGCCCGATCGCGGGTCGAACAGCCGTCCGGCCCGTACCGCGATCGTGCCTGGTGGCGTGTAGCGCGGAGGCGGTGGCGGCGTCCAGGCCTGGGGCAGGGCGGCGGCCGCGGGTTGCTGTGCGTGGGCCACTGGCACGTGGCGCAACGCACCAACCGCGACCAGTCCCGCGAGGAGCCATCCGATCACGTGCGTCGATCTCATCGCCGCCCTCCTGCCGCACCCGCCCCCGACCGGGTACGCGCCTACTGGAACGTGCGTGTCTTCGGGGGCTGGTCCTTGTGGAACTCGTGGGACATGCTGAAGAAGCCCGCGGCGGTCAGGGTGACCGTCGCCTGGTCGCCGGACGGGTTCTCCCAATACCACCCGTGGATGCCGGCAAATGGTGCGGCGAGGGTGCCGGAGGCCGCATCGACGCCGTTGCGCTTGTCGTACGTCTCGGCGTAGCCGCGCGGCGCGCCGTCGGGCTCGGCGTGGAACTCGAAATTCATCGGCGTCGAGGACCGCCATCCGTACAGGAGCGACTCGCCCGCCTCGAGGCGGTACTTGTACTCGACGAATTCACCGGGCCCGAGCGTGAACGTGATCGTTTCCTGCTGGAAGGGGCGCTCCTGCGGCACGACCACGGCGGCCCGGCTGCCCGTGTCACGGCGCTGCTCGAAGGCCGCCACCTGCGCCTTCACGTCGGCGAGGGCCAGCAGCCCGAAGCGGCGGCCGAGTCCCGTCGGATCGACCCCGAACTCGGCGGGCAGCACGGCCACGACCAGTGAGAGGCCTGCCACGAGCAGGGCGAGCCCGAACGCGAGGGCGATGCGGGCGCGGGCCTGGTCGGCCACCTCCGGCGGCACCGGCATGTCCGAAGGGGCACTCATGTGCGCGGGCCTCATCCCTCCAGCACCCAGGCCGAGAGCTGGTAGCCAACCAGCAGCATCCCGCCGAGCATCAGCAGGGCGTTGGTCGCGAAGGCGTAGTGCGCGAAGCCCGGACGCGCACGCCAGGCCGTGAGCAGGGCGAGCACGAGCGTCAGCGCCACGAACTGTCCGATCTCCACTCCCACATTGAAACCCACGATGTTTGCCACCAACCCGTTCGGGGACAGCGAGAACTCCTGCAGCTTCGTGGCGAGACCGAAGCCGTGCACGAGGCCGAACACCAGGACGGCGAGACGCGAGTCGGGCTGGACACCGAACCACGTCCGGAACAGGTCCATGTTGTCCAGGGCCTTGTAGACGACCGACACGCCGATGACGGCGTCCACGAGGTAGCTGTTCGCGTGGATGCCGCCGAGCACGCCGCCAAGCAGCGTCAGGCTGTGCCCGAGGGTGAAGAGGCTCACGTAGAGGAGCACGTCGCGCGTGCGGTACAGGAAGAACACCACGCCCACGAGGAACGCCAGGTGGTCGTACCCCGTCACCATGTGCTTCGCCCCGAGATACATCAGCGGGCCGATCGCGGCCCCATCCACGCCCTGCAGGAACAACGCGTCCCTGCCGGTGACGCCGTGGGCCTCCACCGGGACGTGCATCGCGGCAACGAGCGCGGCGCCGAGCATGAGGACGCGTGGGATACCGGGCCTCAGTACGGGCCACGTGCGCGGAGCGCCTCCGGGTGGCCATCGTTCGCCCCCGCACGTCCGCATGTTCACGAGGGGCATGCGCATCGCTACTCGGTCCGCTGGTACGTGCGATGACAGTTGTCGCACGCCAGGTACAGCGCTTCACCGGTGTTGAACACGCCCTGCGCGTCGCGCGCCTGCGCCGCCTTCAGCGCCGCGGCGCCGGCCCCGATGAGGTCGTTCGCGTAGCTGGTCCACGCGTCCCCATCGACCACCCGCCCGTCGGCGAGCAGCATCCGGCCCGATTCCACGAGGACGGCTGCGCTCGCCGTGACGGCCTCCCACTCCTCGTCGGTGCGGGGCTGCTTCTCCTCGGTGCCGGCGGCGGTGACGATGGTGCTCACGGCGCCGAAGACCTGCTCCGCGGCCGGGTTCACGATGGCCTGCATGATGTGCCCGACGCTCGCCACCGGGGGGGCTGCGGCCGGGTGAGCCACCGGCACGGATGCGCGCGAGGCGCGCGCGCCAGTGACCGCGAGGCTCACGCCCGACAGGAACAACAGCACGCTGACGCCAAACAGCGCGTACACCGTACGCATGGTGCGGCGATTGTAAGCGAGGCGGGGCGGGAGCGGACGGCGAACCGTGCCGTGATCACCCAGACAGGCCCGTTCGAGCGCGTGCACGTCGGGTCCACCGCCCACGACCAGTGCCAGGCCCCGATTCGCGGCGGTGGCGCTGGCTATCTGCCGAACGATTTCAATCGTTTCAAACCGACTTGCATATCGTATATGAACGTCCTAGAGTGTTGCCTCGTGATTCTTCGTGCGCTCGCCTGCTGCCGCGTCGTCGCGTCGGTCCTGCTGATGCTCTTCCCCGTTCCGTCGGCGTCGGCGGCGCAGGTGGCCTCGGCGACGCTCACGGGTACGGTCACCGACCCTTCGGGCGCCGCGCTCGGCGCCGTCCCCGTCGTGGTGACACGGCTCGACACGAACGGACGCACCGAGGTCACGTCGACGACCGACGGTGTCTTCACCGCCGCGGGGCTCGCGCCGGGCTCGTACGAGGTCACGGTCGCCGCGTCCGGCTTTGCCGAGTACCGGCGCACCGGCCTGCGCCTCACGACCGGCGACACGGTGCGGCTGGACGTCCGGCTCGACGTGGCATCGCAGCGCGAGGATGTCTCGGTGCTCGCCGAGGTGCCTGCCCTGCGCGTGGAGCGTGCCAGCCTCGGCACGCTGGTCGATCGGGAGCGGGTGGAGCGGCTGCCGCTCAACGGCCGCACCTTCGTCACCCTCGCCACGCTCGTACCCGGGGTGACGCTGCCGCCGGGCTCGCTGCTGCCCCGCATCAACGGCGGCCGCCCGCGCGTCAACGAGTACCTGTTCGACGGCATTTCCGTGCTGCAGCCCGAGCCTGGCCAGGTGGCCTACTTCCCCGTGGTGGACTCGATCGAGGAGTTTCGCGTCGAGAGCAACAGCCCGCCAGCCGAGTTCGGGCGCTTCAACGGCGGTGTCATCAACCTCTCGACACGGTCGGGCACGAACCGTTTCCACGGCACCGCCTTCGAGTTCTTCCGCCACGATGCGCTCAACGCGCGCAACTACTTCCAGTCGGCGAACCCGGTGAAGCCGCAGTACCGACGGGATCAGTTCGGTGGCACGTTTGGTGGTCCGCTGCGGCGGGACCGCACCTTCTTCTTTGCCGACGTGCAGCGGCAGGTGCAGGGGATCGAACGCACTGTCATCTCGACCGTCCCGACCCTCCTGCAGCGCCAGGGCATCTTCACGGAGGCGATCGGCGGACGCGTGCCGGTCATCTACGACCCGGCCACCGGGGGTGATGCCGGACGGGCGCCGTTCCCCGGCAACTCGATCCCGGCAGCGCGCATGGATCCGGTTGCCCTGGCGCTGCTCCAGCGCTACCCGCTGCCGACCTCTGAGGGCACCAGCAACAATTACCGCCGCACCGACACCGAGGACAACGGCCAGCGACAGTGGACGGTGCGCCTCGATCAGCGTTGGGCCTCCAACCGCGACCAGGCCTTCGGGCGCCTGGCGTCGTTCAGGGACCACGTCGTGCCCGTCACGCCGCTGTCCGACGGCAGCGGGGCCGGCAGCGGCACGCTCGGACCCCAGGTGTCGAAGTCGTGGGCGTTCGCCGCGGGCTACCAGCGCACGATCTCGGGCACCCTCTTCAACGAGGTGCGCGTGGGCGAGACGCGGCGCGCGGTCGACCGCAGGGCTGCGCAGCTCGGGGGCACGGCCTCGTCGGTCCTCGGCCTGCCGGGCATCCCCTCGCTGGCCCGCTTCCCCAACACGCTGCCCACCTTCTCCATCGCGGGATACCAGCAACTCGGCTCACCGGCGAATACCGCCACGGATTTCAGCACGGGCGTGTTCCAGGTGACCGACGCGCTCACATGGGTGCGAGGCCGCCACACGTTCAAGGCGGGCCTCGACTGGCGGTGGGCGCGGCTCGACGTCGTCCAGCCTCCGTCGCCGACCGGTGCATTCACGTTCACGAGCCTCTTCACCGACCGGCCCGGCACGGCCAACACCGGCACACCGCTCGCCAGCTTCCTCCTTGGACAGGTGCAGTCGTTCTCGATCGACCTGCAGCGGGATCCGATCCAGGAACGCGCGCACATCCAGGAGTACTTCGTGCAGGACGACTGGAAGGTGACCGACCGGCTCACGATCAACCCGGGGCTGCGGTACACGCTGAACTTCCCGTCCACCGAGATCAACGGCCAGACCGCCGTCTTCAACCTCACGAGCGCACAGCTCGAGTATCCCGGCACGAAGCCGGTGCGGCAGCTGCACTACGACAACCTCGGCCCGCGGTTCGGCGTCGTGTATCGCGCAAGCGACCGTACGGTCGTCAGCACGGGATACGGGCTGGTGTGGATCGAGATGACCGGGATCACCACCCCGTTCACGACGCCCACGTTTCCCTTCCTGCAGACCGTCTCGCAGCGCACCCTCGACAACCTGATTCCCGCCTTCGTGCTGCGTGAGGGGCCCAGCGTCGCCCCGATCGAGCCGACGCCATTGGCCGGGCTTGGACAGGGCGTGTTCGCGGTGGACCGTAACCTCGGATCCGGTTACGTTCAGCAGTGGAACGCGTCGCTGCAGCGCTCGCTGACCGGCGACACGACGATCGAGGCGGCGTACGTGGGATCGAAGATCACCCGCGTCGGCATCCCGGACACGAACCTCAATCAGCTGCCGGCGGAACTGCTCTCGCTCGGCTCCGCACTGACCGAGCGGGTGCCCAATCCCTATTTCGGCACGATCCCGCGCTCGTCCTCGCTCGGCGAGCCGACGATTGCGCGCGCGCAGCTGCTGCGGCCCTACCCGCAGTACACGACCGTCAGCCTCTATCGCAACAACGTCGGCACGACGCTGTTCCAGGGGCTCACGCTGGGTGTGCGGCGGCGCCAGGCGCGCGGGCTCACCTATTCGGTGGCCTACACCCTGTCGCGCTTGCAGGACGATGCCTCGTCGGTGTTCGACGCGTCGGTGCTGACGGGGCCGGTGGCGAACTATCCCGTGGCGGACAGTTTCGACCGGGCACGCGAACGCGACTACTCCACGGGCCACATCCCGCATGTGCTGACGGGATCCGCGGTGTGGGACGTGCCGGCAGGACGCGGCCGCGCGCGCAGTTTCACCGGAGTGCGGGGAGCGCTGCTCAACGACTGGACCGTCGCCGCCGTGGTGACGCTGCAGTCGGGCTCGCCGGTGGCCGTGACGCAGGCAACCAACTTCAACGCCTTCGCGGGGTTCGGCGTGCAGCGCCCGAACCTGGTTGGCAATCCGGAGCTGCCGTCCAGCCAGCGCAGCGCCGCGCGCTGGTTCGACACCGCCGCGTTCGCCGCAGCCGCGCCGTTCACGCTCGGCACGGCATCGCGCAATCCCGTCCGTGGGCCCGGATACCGGAACGTGGACCTGTCCCTGATGCGACGGATGTCCATCGGTGGCGGCGCGAGCCTGGAACTGCGTGCCGAGGTCTTCAACGCGCTGAACACGGTGAACCTCGGCGCGCCGGTCGCGGTGCAGGGCGCCGCGAACTTCGGCACCATCGTCAGCGCGTTCGACCCGCGGGTCGTCCAGCTCGCGGCCCGCGTGCTCTTCTAGGCGCGCGTGCTCTTCTAGGCGCGGGACGTTCGAATCGCCCGCCGCTCCCGGACGCGACCGCTCAGCGGGGCGCCTCGCACCGGAAGCTGGCCGCCTCGTTGACGCTACCCGCACCGGTGTAGCGGGCGACCTGGGGGTGCGGGCACAGCGGACGCGTGCGGTCCACCGTGCCGTCGGTCCGGTGCGTGGCGACGATCGGGCCCGGCGCCACGCCCTTCTCGACCCAGTTCTCCAGCGCCGAGAGCATGTCGAACTCGTTCGGACCCGGCCCTCCGCTGCAGTGGTGCATGCCGGGGACGAGGTACAGGCGGGCGAAGCTGTCCACCTGCGGCTGGCCGCCGACGACCTGCTTCACCTTGTCGTAGTAGCCGACGGTGCCGTACGCGCTGATCGCGGGGTCGGACCAGCCGTGATACAGCAGCAGCTTGCCGCCGCGGTTCTTGAACGGCCGAAGATCCGGATCGAGCGGGCTCAGGATGTCGCTCATCGTCTTCATGCGCGCGAGATCCTGCGGGAACTTCAGCACGCGCCAGCTGAATGCGGGGTCGTCGTTGTCGAGGGCCATCGAGCGCATGTTCGAGTCGGCGAGTCCGTACCCGCTCGGCAGGCGCCGGCCGGTGTAGGCGAGCGTCCCGTCCGCCTGCACCGTCGGATCTTCGGGACCCGAGATCCACGCCCGCCATCCGCTCGTGCCCCCTTCGTGCCCGAACGGGAAGCCCCAGGCGTACACCTCGCCGCCGGGCAGCGTCGCGCCCTGGTAAATCTGCTTGACGACGGCGAGCTGCCCCTCGTTGAGGCACGTTGGACCGTCGGGTCCGGCACACCGGAGCGACTCGGGCTTGAACGTGCACAGGCGCGGATCGGTGACGAGGCCGTCCTCGAGACCGTCGCTCTTGTCGCAGGCGGCAAGCGTGGCCTTCGAGAGCAACTCGATCTTCTCCGGCGTCAGGAAGTGCTCCGGCTTCGCGAGCATCTTCTGGTAGACGAGGGCCCGGCCTACCTGCATGGGCGTGCCCGTGGCGGGATCACCGCCGATGATGCCGTCGAAGTCCTCGGGATACCGCTGGACCTCCATCAGCGCCTGCCGACCGCCATTGGAGCAGCCCTCGAAGTAGGCGTGCTGCACCGAGCCGCCGTAGAAGGCGGCGGTGAGGGCCTTCCCCGCCACCGCTGTCACGTGCGTGCCACGATGGCCGTAGTCGATCTCCTTCTCGCGGTTCGACATCCACGACGGGTCGTCCGAGGTGTGGCCGGTGTCGGTCGAGGCCGACGCGTAGCCGCGCTCGAGACCGCGCGTCAGCGCGCCGATGGAACCGCCAAGGCCGCCGACTCCCACGAAGTAGTACTTGCCGTTCCAGCGGGCCGGCAGCCCCAGCCTGAAATTCACCTCGTTGCTGACCGACGTCGCGTGCCCGTCCACCTGGCAGTAGCGCGGCACGCGGCCCGACGCCTCGACGACCTTCGCGTCGGTGATGGTCGTGCCTTTCGGGGCCCTGGCCTGCACAGAAGGAACGGTGCAGTCGGCGAGCGTGGAGTCGGAACCCTGCGCGGCGAGATGCGCGCCCGCCGCGCCGATGGCGGCGAGCACGAGTGTCGACGAGGTGCGGACTAAACGATTCATGGATGTCTCCGGGCGGAATGCTACCAGCAAAGCCGCTACGGATGAGCCTGTTGAGCTTGTAGGATACAATCCGACCCGGAGGAAACGACGTGGCCTTATCCCGTGACGTCCTGCTTCGTCTCGCCCGCTCGGGCGCGGCGGCGCGGGTGAAGGAACTGCAGGCGGAACTCGACTCGATCTTCCGCACCTTCCCGGACCTGCGCCGCGCACCTGCTGCCTCCAGGGGCAGGAAGGCGGCCGGCCCGGCTGCCTCGCCCGAGCGCGCCCGCAAAGCTTGGAGTGCCGCAGACCGCAAGGCGGTTTCCGACCGCATGAAGAAATACTGGGCCGCCCGACGGGCGAAAGCCGTCAAGAAATCCTGACCGCTGCCCGCGCCGACGACGGAACGCCACCTGGCCTCCCATCGTCGGGGGCGAACGGCACGCCCGGTGCCGCCGCCGGTGTGAACGGCGCCGCGGCCGGCCTGAACGGCGTCACGACGAACCGCAGCGTGGCGCGCAGTACGGGCCCGCTGGCGGCACCGATCGCCATACACCCCACGAAGATCACGCCCGCCACCGCGACCTGCCAACACCAGCGTCGATCCATGCCCCCATTGCATGCAACGTCTGCGGCGCCGGTGAGGCTTCGGTGTGACAAGTCGGTGAAATCGACACCGTCCGGCCGGAGGGCCCGCCGCCGACTAGCGCTGTCGGTATATTGCTGACGTAACCTAGCCCGGCTATAACTGGGCTCGCATGTGGCCGAGCGTGTCCAGCGGGCCGCCTCGCGCGGCGCTCTCGACGCGCGCACTCCTGTGTGCCCTGTACGTCGCCACGGGCGGCCTGACCCGCCTGGTGGTGGCGGGTGCCGACGTCATCAACGTCGACGAGGCGTCGTACATGGTCGGCGCGTCGGAGCTGCTCGCCGGCCGCCCTCCCTACTCGGCGTTCGGCGACAACAAGCCGCCGCTCGTCTATGCCTTTTACGCGGCCTCCCAGCTCCTGCTGGGCGAGGGCATCGGCAGCGTCCGCATCCTCACCAGCCTGCTCGTCGTGCCGCTGACAGCCTGGGCCGTCTCGGCGTTCTACGCCCACGACCGGCGCGGAGTCGCCGGCGCGCTCCTGTTCCTGGCCTACAGCGCCTCCTACCGCGCCAGCGACATGCTGGCAGTCAACTGTGAACTGCTCATGCTGCTGCCGCTGTCGTGGGCGCTCGTGCTCGTGTCGACCCACGACCGGGCCCTCGACTGGCGACAGAGTGCGATGGGCGGGGTGTGCCTCGGGCTCGGGGTGCTGGTCAAGTACCAGGCAGTCTTCTGGTGGCCCGCCTGTGCCGCGGCGCTGCTGTTCGGCGGCCCCGCCTGGAAGCCGTCGCGGGCGGCGTGGCGCGCGCTCGTAGCCCTGTGCATCGGCGCGGCGCTCCCGCTTGCTGGCACCGTCGTTCTCTTCTGGGCGCTGGCCGGACTCGACGACTTCCTGTACTGGAACGTCACGCACAACCTGGAGTACCTGCAGAACCCGGTCGCCTTCGGCGAGGTGTTCCGGCGAGCGGTGGAGCGCACCGGCCCCTTCCTGCTCGTCACGGCCGTCCTGTGGTACGGCTGGTATCGTTCGGCGTCCCGGCTCCCCTCCCTCTACTGGTCGATCCTCATACCAGGCCTCATCGGCGGGTCGGCGGCGGCAGCGGTCCTCGGTTGGCGGTTCTTTCCGCACTACTTTGTCCAGCTCTACGTCCCGCTCGCGCTGGCGGCCGCTCCGTGGGCGGGGAGCCTCCTCGCCTGGCCGCTGAACGCGGAAGGCCGGGCCGTCGTCATCATGACGCTGCTGATGCTGGTGGGGTGGACCGCGGCCAATCGCTCGCGCGTACACCGTGACGTGCTGCCCCGCCTGAACGACACGGCGCGCGGGGTCGCCGAGCGCCTCCGCGGGGACCCGTGCTTCTCAGGTGGCTCGCTGTTCGTCTGGGGATCCGCGCCGGAGTTCTACTACCATGCGCGGCTTCGGCTCGCGAGCCGCTTCTTCTTCCCCGAGTATCCGCTCGTGCGGTACTTCGCCGGGAATCCGATGGCAACGGCGACGGGGCGCCGGCACCGCGGTCGCGCCAGGCGTGGGCGCGTCTGGCGGCGCCTGCTCGCCGATCTCCGTGAGTCGGCTCCCACTTACATCATCGATACCGCTCCCGCTGGCCTCAAGCGTTGGCAGTATTTCCCGCTGGACGAGTTCCCGGCGCTGCGGGCGTTCGTCGGCCGGCATTACCGGCTGGTGGACTCGGTCGACGGGGTGCTCCTGTATCGCCGCACCTCGTGCCCGTAACGGGTGCGCGGGCGGTGGTCCCACGCGAGGCACCTGCTTTGCAGCCGCTCCGGACATCCACGCGAACGCTCGCGATCAAGGAGGATGACGATGGGACTGCGCGATACCTACAACGCGGCCATTCAGGTGGCCAAGGGGCTCCGGATGCAGGGGGCCGCCGAGGAACGTGACGGCAAGCTGTACTTCCACGGCACTGTCCAGAATCAGGACGAAGCCAACCGCATCTGGGATGCGATCAAGACGGTACCTTCCTGGCGGACCGACATCGTCGCCGACATCAAGCCGCTCCAGACCGGTGCCGCCGCAGCCGCGCCGGCAGCAGCCGCCCAGCAGACCTACACGGTCAAGCCGGGCGATACGCTGAGCAAGATCGCCCAGGAACTGCTCGGCAGCGCCAAGTCCTACATGCAGCTGTTCGAAGCGAACCGCGACATCCTGAGCGACCCCGACAAGATCAAGCCGGGACAGGTCCTCAAGGTGCCGCCACGGTAAGCGGGCAGGTGGGCTGCGACGAGGGTGCCAGGTGCGCCGCGAGGGAGCGCGGCGCGCCTTACCGGAAACGGTGCGTCACCAGCAGGCGCACCGCATGCAGCCCGTCGCGCCAGCGGATCTTCTTGCCGGCCGCCTTCGACCGCGGCGAGAAGTGCACGGGCCGTTCGACGATGCGTGTTCCGCCTTTCAGGAGCAGGACGGTGATTTCCGGCTCGATGTCGAAGCGGTCGGCCGTGAGGGGCAGGCTCCGCGCCAGGTCGCCCCTCATGATCTTGTAGCAGGTCTCCATGTCGGTGAGCGCCGCACCGTACAGCATGTTCGTGAGCCAGGTGAGCGAGGCGTTCCCGATACGCGTCACGGCGGGCACGTGCGACTGCGACGCGCCTGGCATGAAGCGCGAGCCGTAGACCACGTCCGCCTCGCCGCTCAGAATCGGCTCCACCAGGCTTCCGAGCTGCCCCGGATCGAGTTCGAGGTCGGCGTCCTGGATGGCGACGATCGAGCCGGAGGTCCGGGCAAGCCCGGTGCGCAGCGCCCTGCCCTTGCCGCCGTTACGTTCGAGGTGGACGGCCGTGATCAGCGGGCTTCGCGCGGCAGCGGCATCGAGCGCCGCGGCCGTGCCGTCGCGCGAGCCGTCGTTCACGGCAATGATTTCGCGCGGAAGCGGCAGCGGAATCTCGACCAGCCGATCCAGTACCGCCGAGATGGTCGCGCTCTCGTTGTAGACGGGGACGATGATCGACAGCAGCGGAGGCAAGCGGGCGTCAATGATACCGGAGCCGGCGACGACCCGTCATCGGGTCAGGGCTGCGGCTCGCAGGACGCCGCACCGCGTCGTCGTGCCACCGCCGCCGACGTGAACGTGGCCACGACCTGAAGCTCCTCGCGTACGTCCCGTGGAACCGCAGCGAGATCGACGATGGCATAAGGCCGCCCGCCGGGCGTGAGCCAGCGGACGATCGAGGCGCTCAACTCGTAGGTGCTGTCGTCACCCGTGCGTTGGGACATCCGGGGATTACCCAGCACGGCCAGGTGCAGCCAGTACGCGGTGTCGGGATCACCCACCAGATACTCGACGCAGTGCGCCGGCACGTGTGCGCGTGCCCATCGTCCAGCCTCGTACAGCGGGAGCGACACCGCAGGCCGCCGCGGGTGCAGCCGCTCCGGCGCCCGCAGAAGCGGCCGCGCCACGAGCACCGCCACCACGCAGACGCAGGCCCACGCAGCGGCGGCGCTCCACCGACGTCGTGCGGTCGCTGGGCCACACGCCTGCTCCCAGAGCCAGGAGACGGCGAACGTCGCGAGCAGGCAGAGCGGCCAGAGCACCAGGTAGAACATCTTGAGCGCCATGTACGGCTGCGACGCGCCGCTGCGTTGCGCGAGCACCAAGAGGGCGCCGGTCTGGAGCAGCACCGCAGACAGGAACGCCAGCGTGACGAGTGCCCCTCCACGGCGTCGGAGCGCACGCACCGCGCCGGCCAGTGCCGCGGCGAGCAGCAGCCAGGTGTAGGCCGCGACCGTCGGCCAGGGGGCCTCGCCGCCCGTGCCCGCCATCTGCAGCCAGGCCAGGCGACCCGCCAGGTAAAGGACCGCGACCCCCCCGAGCAGGCCGAAGGCGGCGGCGCCGTGACGGACGCGGGTCGGCAGCGGCACGCCCGGGCGTCCCGCCAGCACCAGGAGCGCCGCGAGCACGGGCGGTCCCACGTAGACCGGCCAGGTCAGGAAGGCGGCGGCACCGGCCCCGGAGAACGCGAAGCAGAGACCCTGCGACGGGCGATCGGCCCACGCCACGAGGGTCCACCACATCGCCACGACGAAGAGTTCGGCCACGACCTGCGCGACGAACGAGTACTCCGTGAACGACCCGAGGAAGTAGCGCGGGGCGCCGGGCAGCAGCAGCACCGCGACCAGCGCCAGGGGCAACGCCCCGGGCGTCGCAGGCAGGGCCCGCCGCGCGATGAGCCACAGGAAGCCGGCCTTCAGCGCGACCGTGGCGGCAAGCGTTGCGTGCAGGGCCCTCAAGCCATCGGTGCCGCTCCAGGCGCCGGCGAAGGCGGCCAGCAACTGGCTGCCTGGCGTGTACTGCGCCATCTCGCCCAGGAAACGTTCGACGCCCGGGTCGTGCACGAGGCGCCAGTGCGCTTCGAGGTAGTGGACCAGGATCAGGTGGTGGGTCAGGTCGGGACCGCTGCCGAGCGGCAGGAGATCGGGTCGCGCCAGCCAAAGCAGCCAGGCGAACATCGCACCCACCACGAGCCCCCAGGCGGCCGAGTCGTGCCCCCCGCGCCTCGCGACGCGGCGGGCCGCGGTGAGCGAGGCGCCGAAAGCAAGGACCGCAAGGGCGAAGATCGGTGCGGGCGGGAACGGAAGGCCGACCGCGTCCAGGAGGAACGGTACGACGACCAGCGAGGCGACCGACACCAGCAGCGCGAGCGCAACAGCTTCGGTGCTCGTGAGCGCCCCGTCGTCGCGCGACCGGTCTGCGCGGTCGTCCGTCATTCCGCCCGGTGTCCGGCTCGCGTCAGAAGCGGAAGAGGCGCGTGAACTTCACGATGAGCGCCCGGTCGCGCAGTTCGGGAAAACCGCGCGGCAGCGTGTCGCGATTGTCGGTCAGCACGACGAACAGGTCGCTGCCCGGCTCGTACTCCCATCGATAGCGGATGTTCGTGCTGAGGCTCCGGTTGCCCGAGTTGTACTGCACGAGGGCGCTGGCGCTCATGCGCGGTGTCACGGTGTAGGTCGTGCGGGTGCTGACCAGGGTCGACGTGAAGTCGCCGAAGGGCGTCGTCACCGCGTTCAGCGTCACCCCCGGCTCCAGCATCAATTGCGGGCTGACCTGCAGCCGGCCGCGCGAGGCGGTGAGCGTCCGGCGGTGGCCGCCGTAGAACTGGCCCGCCTCGAACTGCAGTTGCGCGGACACCGGCCGCTGCGGGCCGAAGTTGTACTGCACGCGCACCTCGTTGAAGTCGTAGCCCCCCACCGGCAGCGTCACGTTCGTCGCGATGCGGAAGGACGACGGCAGGTACTCGTAGAGGGAGCCGAACTCCACCGCCCACGCGTCGCCGTTCTGGAACTCTGAGCGGAACGCGGCCTGCGCCTGGCTCGACTGGAGCCGGCCGGCGGGATCGGTGATGTGGTCGTAGCCACCATCGACGTACCACTTGCGCAGCAGCCTGCGGTTGGGGCGTGGGCTGTAGCGCAGGTACGCGGAGTTGCGCGTGAAGGCGGTGCGCCGCGTGAAGCCGACGTCGGGCCGGAAGTTCTCGTCGAGCGCGACACGTTCGACCTGCAGGCCGTAGGTGTCGCCGTTGTAGTCCATCTGCACGCGGTGGCTGGTATTGCGGCCGGAGAGCCCAGGGTTGTCGCTCACCGCGAAGTACGAGTTGAAGCTGAGGTTCTGGCCGAAGGAGAAGATCCCGTCCACTCCCGCCGTGCGCCCGCTGCCCTGCCCCAGCGACGAGATCGATCGATCGGTGAGGATCATGCCGATGGCGCTGCGCTGCAGGATGTCGCGCTTCACGCGGACGACGGCATAGTTGGTCGGCTGGATGTTCCGGCTGTCGACGCCGGCCGACCGGATGTCGATGAGCCCGATGCTGTACTTGCCCGCCTTCCCCGTAACACGGCCTCCGACGTCGATCGGCGTCGGCCGCCCGTTGTCGAGGCCGATGTTGCGGCTGAAGAACAGGACCGGGATGTCGTTCGGCTGCGGGTTGCCGAAGCCGCCGCCACCACCGCGCGCGTTCGGCGACACGCCGCCGAACGAGAAGATGCCCTGGCCTTCGAGGAAGAACTCGCGCTTCTCGGGGAACTGCACGCTGAAGCGCGTGAGGTTCACGACCTGCTCGTCGAGTTCCACCTGGGCGAAGTCGGTGTTGTAGGTGACGTCGGCCGTCAGGCCCTTGGTGATCCCCAGCTTGACGTCGAAGCCGCCGTCGCCGCGGCCGCTCGTGTTGGACGCCGAGCCGGCGGGCGCATCGGTGGTGAAGCCGGAGATGCCGTACGGCTTCACCTCGAAGACCCGGTGGACGTTCGGAGCCTGCAGCCCCAGGAGCGTCGCACCGGCCGACAGCCGGTTCATGCCGCGCCGGCCCAGTGCGGCCGGGATCTCGGTGAGGTGCTGGGTCTCGTTTTTCCAGCGCACCACCCGCTTGAAGTTGATCCCCCAGGTCTGGTCGCCGCCCGGGGGGTACCGGAGCGACTTGAACGGGATCGCCATCTCCACCGTCCAGCCTTCCGGCGTGCGCGCCGTGCGCGCATTCCACACCGTGCTCCAGTCGCGCGTCATGTCGCGCTCGTCGGTGATCGCGCCGTCCATCAGCCCGCCCGCGAGGCTGACCTGGAACAGGAAGCCGTTCCGTCGGTCGTGAAAGGTGTCGAAGACGACCCCGAAGCTTTCGTTGTCGTTCGTCCCCTGACCGTCCCGACGCATCTCGGTGATGATTTCCTTGTCCGGCTCCGAGTCGAACAGGCGCGCGGAGACGTAGATGTTGCGGTCGTCGTAGAGCAGCCAGGCCTCGGTCTTCTCGGTGCCGGGCTGCCCCTGTGCGGGCTCCTGCTGCACGAAGCCGTCGATGAACGGCACCCGCTCGTAGACGTCCTCCTTGAGCTGGCCGTCGAGCACAATCGCCTCGCGGATGCGCACGGCACGCACGGAGGTGACCGCCCCCTGATCGTCGCGTTCGACCACGACGATCGGGTCCGCCGCCCGCCCGGCTGCTCCGGTGGAGCGACTGCTGGAGGAGGTTCGTACAGGGGCAGCAGCGGGCGCGCTGGCCGGCTGCGCCCACGCGTCGCCTGCCGCGAGGCAGACGACTCCACACAGAATGGAAAAAGCTCTACCCATCAACCAACGGGGGTTCGACGACACGGCACCGGCGAGGAGGTAACACTCACTTTATCAGAAGGTTGCCGCCTTGGGGCCCGACAGTTTGGATCCTGCGTGTGGTTGACAGACGGCTCCGCGACCCGGCGCACGGCTTGCACTAACCGGGCTATGGCCGCCTAGGGGTTGGCGGCACGGAGGAGAAACGATGCTGCTGACGCTTGCGCTGATTCTGTTCGTGGCCTGGATACTCGGGCTGGTGGGTGTTTACACAATCGGTTCGATCGTGCACGTGCTCCTGGTGATCGCCCTGGTGCTGTTCCTGGTCGGCATCATCAGCGGCCGTCGGACGGTGGTCTAGGAGGCTGTCATGAACAGGGATGAGATGGAAGGCAAGGCCGAGGCGCTCAAGGGCAAGGTGAAGCAGGCGGTCGGCGACATGACCGACGATGAGCGCCTGCGCAACGAAGGGATCGAAGACGAGGCCGCCGGCGATACGCAGGATGCCATCGGCCGCGGCCGCCGCAAGGCGGGCGAGTTCATCGAGGACGTCGGCAAGTCGATCAAGAAGTGACCGCAGTCCCAGGGCCGTCAGTCCTCAGTCACGGCACGACAGCCGGCTGAGGACTGGCGACTGAGGCCTGGGGCTGAGTCTGATGCCTTGAGGATTGGGCCCCGCGGACTGAGGACTCCCTAGAACTGCAGCAACCGGTTCACCTTGACGACGAAGGCGCGGTTCCTGAGCAGCGGCACGCCTCGCAGCGACGTGTCCCGTTCGTCCGTGTAGACGACGAAGAGTTCGCTGCCCAGGATGTACTCCCACCGGAGCCTCAGGTTCGTGCTCACCGCGTTCGTGCTCGAGTTGTACTGCACCAGTCCGCTGAAGAACATCCGCGGCGTCACCGTGAACGTCGCCCGGTTCGACACCAGCCGGGTCGTGAAGCGCCCTTCGGCCAGATCGACCCAGTTGAGGGACACGGAGGGCTCGAGCGACACCCGCGGGGATACCTCGTAGCGGGCACCGCTGAAGCTGGCGGTCGTGCGGTCGCCGCTGTAGAACGTTCCGCGGCTCACCGAGAGGGTGCCGGCGAGCGTGTGCTGGCTGCTGCGGGTCCACGACACCGCCGCGTCGCCGAACCCGTAGCCACCCACCGGAATCTGGACGCCCGACGCGATCGCGAACGGGCGTGCCAGGTATTCGTAGTAGCGGCCGACGCCCGCATTGAACCCGTCCCCGTTCTGGAACTGGATGCCGAAGTCGGCGCTCGCCTCACGGGTTTCCAGCCGCCGGCTGGTGTCACCCGCGATGTAGTCGTAGGTGCCCGAGTAGGAGTACTTGCGGACGCGCCGCGACCGCCGCGGCCGCGGGCTGAAGCGGAGCTGCGCGAACTGCCGCGCGAAGTTGTCGCGCCTCAGGAAGCCCACCTCGGGATTGAAGTTGTCCCCGACCACGAGGTGCTCGGCCTGCAGGCCGTACCGATCGCCGTTGTAGTTCACCTGGGCGCGGTAGCTGTGGTCGTCGGTGGTCACCCCGGGCGTCTGCGTCTTCGCGACGTAGGTGTTGATCGTCCAGTTCGCGTACAGGCCGAAGGATGCGTCCGCGCCGAAGGTCCTCGTCGCGTCGGCACTGCCGACCCCATGCGTGCGGCCGGCGTAGAGCAGGCCGACGTTGCTCCGGCGAAGGATGTCGCGACGCAGTCGCATCACCGAGAAGTTCGTGGCCGGGGTACGGGAGGTTTCCGCTGCCTGGACGTCGATCATCGCGAGCGTCACGTCGCCGACCTTGCCGGTGAGGCGTCCGCCGACGTCGATGGGAACCGCAGCCCCCTGGTTCAGGCCGATGCGGCGGCTGAAGAACAGCAGCGGCGTCAGCCCGCCGCCTCCCCCGCCGGCCGTGGAGCTCGCGCCGCCGAAGTCGAAGATGCCGGCCCCCTCGAGGAAGAACTCGCGCTTCTCGGGAAAGAACAGCGGGAACCGCGTCAGGTTGACCTGCTGCTCATCCACCTCCACCTGTGCGAAGTCGGTGTTGTAGGTGAAGTCGGCGGTGAGGTTCTGGGTCAGGCCGTACTTCACGTCGAAGCCGACGTCGCGCGTGACGTTGTCGTGCACCGGAGGGTTGGCCCGCAGGTCGCTCGACACGCCGGCAATGGCGTACGGCTTCAGGTCCAGCTTGCGGCTTCCGGTCGGGGCGTCGATGCCGACGAGCGTCCCCCCGAGCGAGATCTGGAAGATGACGCTGCCCTGCGTGGGCTGTACCTTCTGGATGAAGGATTCCTCGTTCTTCCAGCGTACGGTGCGCCGGATGTTGACGCCCCACACCTGCGAGGCGCCGGGCCGGTACCGCAGTGCGCGGAAGGGGATCGCCATCTCGGCGATCCATCCTTTGTCGAACCGGCCCGCCTGACGCTGCCACACCGGGTTGTAGTCCGTGTTGCCCGGCGACCGTTCGTTGGTGACGTACGCGTCGTAGATGCCGCCAATCGGGGAGAGTTCGAAGAGAAACGCATTGCGGCGGTCGTAGAAGGTGTCGAACCAGATCGCGAAGTTCTCGTTGCGCACGACGTTCATGTTGTCGCGCCGCATCTCGTTGGCGACCCAGGTCTCCTCCGGGGCCGAGTCGTAGCACTTGGCGCCCACATAGATCCGCTGATCGTCGTAGAGGATCCAGACCTCGGTCTGCTCGGTGGCGGGCTCGCCGCGGCGCGGGTCGGTCTGGACGAAGCCGCTCATCGGCGGAACGGACTCGTAGGGCGGCTCGTCCAGTCGGCCGTCGATGCGCATGGGCTGCGTGATGCGCGTCGCCCGAAGGGTGACACGGCCCTGCTCGTCGCGCGCCAGGACCTCCGGGGCCATCGGCGGCGTCGGCCCGTTGATGCGCACGCCGTTGACGATTGGCAGCGACACGGCCGCCGGGTCGACTCCGCTGGTCTGTGCCTCCGCGCGCGCGCCTGCGAGGCACACGGCCAGCAGGGACACGCCGATCAGCTTGCTCACGGTGCGGGGATTATACCGACGAGTGGTCTTGCCGTTGCGGCTGTGTTTGCGACCCCGCGCACGATGCGGCTAGCATCGGCCCCATCCGGGGTGACGCGCGTGGTCACCCGGCTCTGCCGTGGTGCACCTATCCCTCCGCTATCAACTTGGGCTCGCCCTGATCGTCGTGAACCTGCTGCTCACGGCGGGTGTCGCCCTCGTGACGTACCGCGCAGCCCACGATGCCCTGGTGGATCAGGCCCTGGCGGCGGTGGGGCTGGTGGCAGAGAGCCGCCAGCGCGAGCTGCAGGAATTGCTGGGGCACCGTCAGGAGCGGCTGGCCGGATTCCTGGCCAGCCTGCGCTCGCTCTGCGGCGAGCGCGCGCCCAGCGGCCGCTTCGGATTCGAGGACGAGTGCGTCGGCACGGCCGTCGGCGGGTTCCACCGCAGCGAGCGCGCGCGGTCGACGCTGGTCACCTATCGCACCCGGACGCTCGCCGCCGTCGGCACGCGGCCGACGGTGCCGCCGCCGGACGCCGCGGCACTGGCCCGGATCGTGGCCGGTCCGAGCGGGGCCTACGCGATGCGGGCCGACGCCGACGAGCTCGTCGTCCGGGTCGAGTTCAGCCTCGACGACATCAACGCCATCTTCGACGACCGCGCGGGCCTCGAATCCAACGGCGAGGCGTTTCTCGCCACCGCGGACGGGCGCCGCGTGACCAGCCCTCCCCCGACGCGCACGCGCCCCGCTTCCGAGGCCGCGGCCGTCCCGGTGAGCGCATGTGTGCAGGGCAGCGGCCAGGCGCTCCAGGCGAACGCGGTCGGTGCGGTGCCGCTCATCGTGGGGCTGCGTCCCGCTCCCCTCGTCGGCAACGGGTGCATCGTCGTGCACGTCAGCTACGCTGACGCCACCGCGCCGACCGAGCGCCTGGGCCGGCTGCTGCTGTACGCCTCGGGCCTCATGGCCCTGGTGGGCGGCGTCGTATCGATCGTCATCGCGAGCGTGGCCACGGGGCCGCTGAAGCGGCTCGCCCGCAGCACGCGAGCGCTCGGCACGGGCGACTTCGACACACCCGTGCCCGTGGAGGGGCCGTCGGAGGTGCGGCAGCTCGGTCGCACCCTGCGGGCCATGGCCGCGTCGATCGGCGACCTCGTCGGACGCGAACAGCGCGCGCGGCGCGAGGCCGAAGAAGCGAACCGCACGAAGGACCATTTCCTGGCGACGCTCTCCCACGAACTGCGCACGCCGCTGAACGCGATCCTCGGGTGGGCGTCCATCCTCGCCCGGAGCGACTACGACAAGGCGCGCGTGAGCCAGGCGGTGCACGTGATCGAACGCAACGCGCGGATCCAGGCGCAGATGGTCGAGGAACTGCTCGACGTCTCCCGCATCTCGGCGGGCACGATCGCACTGCAGGTGACCGACGTGTCGGTCGCACACGTCGTGGACGGGGCGCTCGAGGCGATCCGGCCCGCGGCGGAGGCGCAGGGCGTGACCGTCACGCCGCACGTCGAACCGCCGACGCTGGTGGTCGCCGCCGACGGCCGTCGGCTGCAGCAGATCGTGTGGAACCTGCTGTCGAATGCCGTCCGGTTCACGCCGGCGGGCGGCCGCGTGGAGGTGCGGGCACGCGAGGATCGGGGAGAACTCGACCTGCAGGTCGTCGACACCGGGTGTGGCATCTCGGCGGAGTTCCTTCCCCACGTGTTCGAGCGTTTCCGGCAGGCCGACGCCGGCGGCACACGCGCGCAGGGCCTGGGACTCGGCCTCGCCATCGTGCACGACCTCGTGCGCCTGCACGGTGGGCACGTGTCCGCGCACAGCGCAGGTGAAGGACAGGGCGCCACCTTCAGCGTCCGCCTGCCGGGGGCTCGCGTGAGCGCGACACCGCCGGCTGCGGCGAGCGTGTCCCGCGGCGCGCGGTTGTTCGGCGCCCGCGTGCTCGTCGTGGACGACGACCGCGATGCGCGCGAGGTGCTGAAGACGCTGCTGGAGGATGCCGGCGCCCAGGTGGCCGCCGCGGCGTCGGCCGGAGAGGCGCGCGCGCTCTTTGCTCGCGACCGTCCGGACCTGCTGATCGCGGACATCGGCATGCCCGGCGAAGACGGCTACGCGTTCGTGAGGTCGATCAGGAGCCTGGAGAACGCCTCGGTGCGCGTCCCGGCGATCGCGCTCACCGCACGAACGCGGCCCGAGGATGTCCAATGCGCGCAGGACGCGGGCTTCCAGCTGCACCTCGCCAAGCCGGTCGATCTCGCGCGGCTGGTCGATTCCATCGTGACCCTGGTCGGGAGCCGGGCCTGACGCGCCGAGCCGTGGCAGCCGGGTGCCACCGCCGTCCGTGCTAACATGCGCGCGTTTCGGTTCTTTTCTCCGGAGGACAGCGAACGATGGCTCCTGCTCACTCGCGCCGCGACATGCTGAAGCACCTGGGCATCGCCGGCATCGGTCTCACCGTTGCGAACCTGCCTGGCTGGGAACTCCCGGTGCTCGCGCAGGGCGAAACCGTCGTTCCCTTCGCTGACTATCCACCCACGTTCAACCCCACGCCCAGCCCGATCACGCGCAATTTCGACCTGCGCAAGCTGGAGGGGCCGTTTACGCCAGCCGACCAGTTCTTCACCACCCAGCACTACGGGCACCCCGACGTGGACCCGGCGTCCTTCCGCCTCAAGGTGACGGGCATGGTGGCCAAGCCGCTGTCGCTGTCGCTGGACGACCTGAAAAAGCTGGGCAGCAGCGAACTCGTCGCCGGCTTCGAATGCTCCGGCAACAGCCCGCGCCTGATGCAGGGGTTCGCGAGCAACGGTCGATGGACCGGCGTGCACCTGCGCCGCGTGCTCGACCAGGCCGGCGTGGTTCGGGAGGCCAGGGAGTTTGTCTTCTTCGGCGCCGACAAGGGGCCCGAAGAGGTCGAGTGGCGCACGCAGAAGTTCAACGTCGAACAGCAGTTCGGGCGCAGCCTGAATCGTGAGCAGGCGCTGTCGCCGGACCTGTTCCTTGCGTGGGCCCTGAACGGCCAGCCGCTCACCAAGCACCAGGGCGCTCCCCTGCGCCTGATCGTGCCGGGTTGGTACGGCGTCGCGAACGTCAAGTGGCTTTCCCAGATTCACCTCCAGGACGAGGCGTACCTCGGGAAGTTCCAGGCGCGCTGGTACCGCACGCTGCGCGAGGAAGTCATCGACGGCGAGTCCAAGTGGAAGGAAACGGGCATCTCGAAGATGCGCCTCAAGTCGGTCGTGGCCCGCGTCACCAAGAGCGGCCAGTCCCACAAGGTCGTCGGGTTCGTGCTGAACGACGGGACACCCATCAAGAGCGTCGAGGTGAAGGTGGACGAGGGGCCCTGGCAGGCGGCCACGCTCGATTCCGCCACCACCGCCACGTTCGGCTGGAAGCTGTTCAGCTACACGTGGAACGGCGCCACGCCCGGTGAGCACACGATCGTCTCGCGCGTGACCGACATCAACGGGCGTGTCCAGCCGACCGCCGCGGACCTCGCGAACAAGAAGACCTTTCTCGAGGACAACTCGCAGTTCCCGCGCAAGGTGACGATCGCGTAGGCGCGCGCCCGCCGCATCACCTGAGGCCGCGGCGTAACATGACGGGCACGGGGACGAGTCGTCCGCGTGCCCGTTTTCCATTTCCGGCGAGCGCGACGGTCCACCCGGCGGTGCCACGGCACCACGAGGCGGCTCACCAGTGAAACGTCCACCCCTCGCGCTCGAGGTCGGCGCGCCTCGCCCTCGCGTGCTCCAGCGCCTCGGTGCGCGTCGCGCAGCGTCGCGACGCCGTCATCGTCGTGCCATACAGGATGCGCAGCTCGCACGTCGAGTCGTCCACCGGATGCAGTTCGGCATCCACGTAGAGGTGCCGCTTGCGCAGACGCCATAGCCGGATGACTTGAACGGCCCCGTCAGCCACCCCGCGATTGTACGAAACCGCCCGGCGTGCGGGCGACAACCGCGCCGCGTGGCGTTCAGCCGCCCACCGGTCCCGCGCTGCCCGTGAGCGTCAGCAGCTCTTCTTCCTCGTAACGGCGCCCGCAGCCGGTACACTGCCCGACCGCCTGGGTTCCGCCCTTCTCGTTGCGGACGATCTCCACCCGGACGGTGGCGCCGCAGCTCTTGCAGCGTTTGTCGGTATCCACCACGTGAGCGGCAGCAACATCCGAGCCGACTGCGCCGGCCGCGACTGTCGGCGCCGCGGACTGGCTGGGGGTCAGGGGAGCGGTGGTATAACTCTCGGGGCTCGTCGTCCGCTGCGCCCCCGGAGCACACATGACCCGCATGTCCTGGATCCTTGCCCTGGCCGCACTTACCACCGTGCCCGCCGTCGTTCCCGCGCAGCAGGCTCCGCCAGCCGAGGTGATCCTGAGCCCGGGCCCCTCCGCGGCGCGTTTCCCGCGCAACGCCGAGGAATTCGACCGTCTGTTCAACGAGGTGAAGAACTGGGGCCGCTGGGGCGCGAACGATCAACTTGGCGCTGCCAATCTCATCACCGACGCCACGCGCAAACGCGCGCTCGCGCTCGCCAGGAGCGGCATCACTGTCTCGATGGCGCATCCGCCAATCAAGGAAGTGGCGGCGGACAACCCGAACCCGTTCAACCACACGATGAACCGCGGGTTGACCACCGATACCTACAGCGTCAGCTATCACGGCTATGCGCACAGCCACGTGGATGCGCTGTGTCACTTCCTCTACAAGGACCAGACGTACAACGGCTACCGACGCGACGAGGTCCTCACCGACAAGGGGTGCGCGAAGCTCGGCATCGAGAACCTCCGTGGCGGCATCGTCACACGCGGCGTGCTGATCGACATCCCGCGCCTGCGCGGTGTCGAGTACCTGGAACCGGGCACGCCGATCTTCGTGGAGGATCTCGAAGCGTGGGAGAAGTTCGCCAACGTGAAGGTCGGTCCCGGTGACGCGATCTTCCTGCGGACGGGCCGGTGGGCCCGTCGCGCGAAGCTCGGGCCGTGGAGCGTCGCGCGCAACGCCGCGGGCTATCACGCGTCGGTCGCGCCGTGGCTCAAGGCGCGTGGCGTCTCCTTCCTTGGCAGCGACGCCGCGCAGGATGTAGTGCCGGCGCTGGTCGACGGGGTGAACCTGCCGGTCCACGTGCTGGCGATCGCCGCGCTGGGCGTCGACATCTTCGACAACCAGGACCTCGAAGCCGTCGGGGAGACAGCTGCCCGCCTGAAGCGGTGGCAGTTCCTGCTTTCGGTGGCTCCGGTGCCGGTGGTTGGCGGTACCGGGTTCCCGGCGAACGCGCTGGCGATCTTCTAGTCCTCAGTCCTCAGTCATCAGTCCTCAGTCCCCGATGAGGTGCTCCATGTTCCGACTGACCGCTGCGACCGCGCTGATGGTCGCCCTCCCCGTACTCGCTGCTGCGCAGAGCGCACCGGCCCAGGCGCCTGCACCGAAGGCGCCGCCGCCAGGATCACCGGCCACCTACAAGGCCGCCGCCGACCTGCAGGCGGTCCTGGCCAAGGCCATGGCGGGGACCACGGAGATGGTCACCTCGCCGGTGGCGAACACGGACCAGTACCGCGTCAACATCGTCCACCGGCAAAAGCCGGCCGGCGCGATCGCCCACCCCGGCAACACCGAACTGCACTACATCATCGAAGGCGCGGGCACGCTGGTCACGGGCGGGAAGATCGTCCGCGCCCCCGGGACACCGGCAGGGGCCGCAACCATCGACGGCGGCGAAACGCGCAAGGTGGCGAAGGGCGACGTGGTGATCGTCCCCGAGGGCTCCGCGCATTGGTACAGCCAGGTCGAGGGGAAGCTCACCTACCTGGAAGTGCGGTTCGTCGCGCCGAAGCCGTAGTGGGCGTTCGGCCCGGGCTCCCGTCGCTCGGCGGCGGCCGGGACGTGGCGGGACCGAAGGGCGCTAGAAGCGGAACAGCCTGTTCATCTTCACGATGAACGCCCGGTTCCGCAGCTGCGGGTACCCCGGCAGGGCGGTGTCTCGTTCGTCCGTGTAGACCATGAACAGCTCGCTGCCTGGGATGTACTCCCAGCGGAAGCGGATGTTGCTGCTGAAGATGCGGTCGTTCGAGCTGTACTGCAGCAGGCCGCTCGCGAACATGCGCGGCGTGAACGCGTAGTCGGTGCGGGCGCGCAGCACGGTGGTGGTGAAGTCGCCCACGGGCAGCGTGACGGAGTTGATCGAGACGCTCGGCTCCACCGACAGCTGCGTGGTCACCGCCGCCCGCGCCCCGCTCAGCGTCAGCGCGTTGATGCGGCCGTCGTAGAACTCGCCGGTCTGGTAGGCGACCGTGCCAGACATGCGCCGCTGCTGGCCGAAGGCATATCGGAAGGTGGCGTCGTTGAAGCTGTAGGGGCCGGCCGGGATGTTGACGCCGCGCGCGACGTTGAAGGGGCCCGGCAGCCACTCGAAGTTCGTCCCGCCCTCGACGGAGAACTGGTCGCTGTTCTCGCGCTCCACGTTGATGCGCCCGCCCTGCTGCCTGGATTCCATCCGCCCCGAGGTGCTGCCCTCGATGTACTCGACGCCGGCCGTCATCGTGATCTGCCGGATGCCGAAGCGGCGCGGACGCGGGCTGTAGCGCGCCTCGGCCGCGGACCGTTCGAAGTTGCGCCGCCGCAGGAAGCCGACCTCCGGGTTGAACGCCTCGCCGACCTTCACCCGCTCGAATTGCAGCCCGTACTTGTCAGGCGCCAGATCCACTCGCGCCTGGTAGCTCTCGTCGTCGCCGCGCAGGCCCGTCGTGGCCGTACGCGCGTAGTAGCCGCCGAGCGTGAGGTAGTTGTAGAAGTTGAAGATGCCGTCCACGCCGTACGCCTGGTTCGAGGCGCCGGCCACCGAGGACGACTCCGACCGGTTGGTGGCCATCGCGCCGATGGCGCTGCGCTTGAGCACGTCGCGCTTGATCCGCACCACGCTGAAGTTGGTCGTGGGCGTCCGCGAGGCCTGGTCCTGGTCCGCCTGGATGTTCAGCAGCCCCAGGCTGACCTTCCCCACCTTCCCGGTGACGCGGCCGCCGGCGACGATCGGCACCACGCGGCCAGCGTTGAGCCCGATGCGGCGGCTGTAGAAGAACGTGGGCGTCGTGCTGGTGGAGACGCCGCCCCCGCCGCCGCCCGACCCGGTGGTCGGGAATGCGGCGAACGTGAAGATGCCGCGGTTCTCCAGGAAGAACTCGCGCTTCTCCGGCAACTGGAGGCTGAAGCGCGTGAGGTTCACCTGCTGCTCGTCCACTTCGACCTGGGCGAAGTCGGTCTTGTAGGTGAGGTCGGCCGTCAGGTTCGCGGTGATGCCGTAGCGGGCGTCCACGCCAACGTCGCCGACGAGGTCGTTGTCGACAGCCGGCCTCGCCAGGCGGTCGGTGCTCAGTCGCGAGATCGCGTAGGGCTTGATCTCGATGTTTCGGCTCGCCGGCGGCAGGTCGAGCCCGACGAGCGTCGCGGCCGCCGAGATCCGGAAGAAGCCCTGTGAGCCGCCCATCACGGTCGGCAGCGGCGTGAGGTGTACCCACTCGTTCTTGCGCCGGATGGACCGGCGCATCTGGATGCCCCACTCCTGGCTCGGCCCCGAGACGTAGCGCAGCGACCGGAACGGCACGGACATCTCAATCGTCCAGCCTCCCTCGAAGCGCCCCGTGCGCACGATCCACACCGGGTTCCAGTCGGCGTTCGAGTTGCCCTCGTCCGCTTCGGTCAAGTCGATCCGGCCGCCCACCGGGTTCGAGTAGAAGACGTACCCGTTCCGACGATCGTGAAAGGTATCGATCATGAACCCGAAGTGGTCGTTCTGCCGCACCTGATTCGCGTCGCGCCGCATCTCGTTCGCGATCCACTTCTCGGGCGGCGCCGAGTCCCACACGCGCGCCGACACGTAGAAGTTGAGCGCGTCGTACATCACCCACGCCTCGGTCTTCTCGGTCGGCTCCTCGCCGTTGCGCGGCAGCGTCTGGATGAAGTCGGTGATGGGAATCACGGTGGAGTAGACCGACTCGTCGAGGCGGCCGTCGATCGTGAGCGGTTCCGAGAGCCGCACGGCGCGCACGGTGGCGTGGCGCTCGGCATCACGCGTGATGACGGCGGGCCCGACCGGGGCGGGCGGCGTCTGCGCCCGCGCCGCCGGCGTGCCCGTCATGCCGATGCCGGCGAGCAGCCACAGCGCGAGGGACAGCCGTTGCGTGAACCCCGGCCGCCGGCGCCGAGCGGCGACCGGCCAGACGTGCTCGTCCATGCCCCGCACGTCCCTAGAACCGGAACAGCCGGTTGAACTTGACGACGAACGCCTGGTTGCGCAGGAACGGGAACCCGGAGCGGGTGGTATCGCGTTCGTCGGTGTAGACCACGAACAGCTCGGACCCCAGCTTGTACTCCCAGCGGAATCGCGCGTTCGTGCTAAAGGTATTGCTCGCGGTCGCGTACTGGACGAGGGAGCTGAGGAACATGCGGGGGGTGAACGCGTAGTCGGTGCGCACGCGCAGCAGCTGGGTGCGGAAGTCGCCGACCGGCAGGTTCACGTCCTGGAACGTGATGCTCGGCTCCACGGACCACTGCTTGAGGATCGCGTACCGCGCGCTGCCCAGCGTGAGGCCGGTGATGTCGCCGTTGTAGAAGGTCCCCTTGTTGAACGACAGGTTCCCGTTGAAGCGGCGCTGCTGGCCGAGCTGGTACGACATGGTGAAGTCCCGGAAGCTGTACCCGCCGCGCGGGATGCGGATCCCCGTGGCCACCGGGAACGGCTGCAGCAGCAGCTCGTAGTTGTCGTTGTACTCAGCCGAGAAGATGTCACTGTTCTGCCGCTCCATGGCGAAGCGCAGGTTCTGGTTGCGGGTTTCCAGGTCGCCGAAGCCGTTCTTGATGTACTCGAGGCTGGCGAGGTAGGTGAACTGGCGGACACTGCGGAAGGTCTGCGCGGACGCGGGCTGAAGCGGGCCTGCGCGAACGTGCGGTCGAAGTTGCGCCGTCGCGTGAAGCCGACCTCGGGGTTGAAGTTGTTCCCGACGTGCAGCTGCTCGACGCGCAGCCCGTACCGGTCGCCGATGTAGTCCATGCGGCCCTGGTAGCTGGTGTTGTCGGTGAGCCGCGTGTCGGTGTTCGACTGCGCGAAGTAGCCGGCGACGTTCAGGTTCTGGAATAACGAGAAAGCCGCGTCCGCACCGAAGGCCATGTTCGCGGCGCCGGTCACCAGGGCCGACTGCGACCGGTTGGTCAGCATCATGCCGATGCTGCTGCGGCGCAGGATGTCGCGCGAGACGCGCATCACGGTGAAGTTCGTCTGCGGCGACCGCGAAATGTCGTCCTCGTTGGTCTGCATGTTCACGAAGCCGACGTTGTAGCGACCCACCTTCCCGGTGACCCGCGCACCGCCGATGATCGGAATCACACGACCATTGTTGAGGCCAATCGCGCGGCTGTAGAACAGCGTCGGCGTCAGGGCCGTACTCGCGCCGCCCGCCGCGGCCAGGCCCACCGTCGGGCCGCCGCGGCCGAAGTCGAAGATGCCGCGGCCTTCGAGGAAGAAATCACGCTTCTCGGGGAACTGGATGCTGAACCGCGTGAGGTTGAGCTGCTGCTCGTCCACCTCCACCTGCGAGAAGTCGGTGTTGTAGGTCAGGTCGGCCGTGAGGTTCGCCGTGATGCCCACCTTCATGTCCACGCCGACGTTCGGTTCGAGTTCGTTCGAGACCGCGGTGAGCTTGTCGGTCGTCAGCCGGGAAATGCCGTAGGGCTTCAGGTCGATGTTCCGGCTTGCTTCCGGCAGGTCGAGGCCGATGAGCGTCGCCGCGCGCGACACGCGGAAGATGCTGGTCGACCCGCCGGTCGCGGCGGGCAGGAACGTCAGGTGCGTCCACTCGTTCTTTCGCCGGATCGACCGCCGCAACTGGATGCCCCACTCCTGGTTCTTCCCGGACTTGTAGCGGATCGACTTGAAGGGAATCGCCATCTCCGCGGTCCAGCCGCCGTCAAACCGCCCCGTGCGCACCTGCCACACGGGATTCCAGTCGGCGTTCGGGTTCCCTTCGTTCGTGATCCACTGGTCGGCGAAGCCGCCGAGGGGGTTCGTGTAGAAGTTGAAGCCGTTGCGCCGGTCGTGGTACGTGTCCAGGAAGACGCCGAACATGTCGTTCTGGCGCAGCTGGCCCGTGTCCCGCCGCATCTCGTTCGCGGTCCATTCCTCGGGCGGCGCCGAGTCGTAGCACTTCCCGCTGATGTAGATGAAGTTGTCGTCGAAGGCGATCCACGCCTCGGTCCTCTCCGTCGCGGGCTGGCCTTCGGCCGGCAGGGTCTGGATGAAGTCGCTGACGGCCCGCGTGACGCTATAGAACTCCTCGTCCAGCCGACCGTCGATGCGCAGCGGCTGCGTCAGCCTCGTTGCGCGGATCACCATCCGGCCGTTGGCGCCGCGTGAGATCACTTCCGGAGCAACAGGCGGCGGCGGATCGGTCTGGTCGCCGGACAGCTGGGCCAGCGGCGCCCGCCCGCCAGGTGCCTGGCCGCGCGGCGGCGCGGGCTGGGCCTCGACGCCGGCCACCGCGCCGCCCAATACGGCCATCAGCGCGGCGAGCCGCACCACGTTCGTCATCGAAAGATTCATGAGACCTGATTACGGTTTCTTGAGGAGGAATCCAGGGGCATGCGTGCGCACCGATGTCCGTGCGAACACCATGCGCGCCGTCCGGCGGACGGCGCGACGGCGACCCGCCCCGCGGGACACGGCCAGCGGCGGTCGCTCGATGTGCAGCGAGCACGCTGTTCATGAAGTAAGTGCGGGAAGGATTTTACCCGAACGGAACCGCCGCTGCAGGTGAAAGCCATCGATGAGCCGGCCGCCAGCAGAGCCGGCCGCCCGTGCTCAGAGCGGATAGGACAGCGAGGCGCCCAGGATCGTCACGAGCAGCAGCACGGTGGGCACGAGTGCGAGGAAGACCACGAGGGTGTAACCCATCACGTCGCGCGCGCGCAGGCCGAACAGGCCCAGGATGGGCAGCATCCAGAATGGCTGTACGAGGTTGGCCAGCGCCTCTCCAAGGTCGTACGCGGCAACCACCCAGCCGAGGTGTACCCGCAGTTCGTGGGCGGCAGCCATCACATAGGGAGCTTCGATCACCCACTTCGAGCCGCCCGACGGGACGAAGACGCCGAGCACCGCGGAGTAGACGGCGACAATCGTGGGAAACGTGGTGGCCGTGGAGAAGCTCACGAACGCGTCCGCCAGGCGCTCGTTGAGGTGGGTGGTCGTGATCACTCCCGCGATCCCCGCGTAGAACGGGAACTGGAGGATGACCCCCCAGACGGCGGGCGTGGCGGCCTGCACGGCGCGCATCAGGCGCGCGGGCGTTCCGTGCAGCGCGAACCCGGCGAGCAGGAAGATGAAGTTCACGATGTTGAGGTTGAGTGCATTGAGCGGCTCGGGGGCGGCGGCGAAGTAGCGCACCAGGAACACCACCCCAAGCGCCGTCACTATCAGCGTCAGCAGCCGGGAATGCTCCAGCCAGGCTCCCGGTTCGACCACGGCCGGCCGGGGCGGATCGACGAACTCACTCGAGCCGAGATCGATGCCGAGATCGCGTGCGGTCCGGGCGAGGGCCGGCGGCGGGGTGGCCAGCCACATGACCAGCGTCACCACGACGATTTCCACGGCGACGGAGACCAGGCTCTGCCACAGGAAGATCGTGTGCGCGAAGCCGATCACACCGCCGGGCACGATACCGCCGTTCGCGACGATGTCCCGGATAGCCGGCTGGAGAGCGCCGGGCGTCGCCATCTGCAGCGCCGCCGATCCGCTCAACCCCTGGGCCCAGATACTGCCGAGGCCCAGGAAGCTGGCTGCGGCCAGCGCGCGATAGTCCACCCCGTCCACGCGCCGGGCCAGCTCCCGGGCCAGCACGGCGCTGAAGATCAGGCTGAAACCCCAGTTGAACCACGAACTCACCAAGGCAAACGCGGTGACGAGCGCCACGGCGGACCGGGGCGTACCCGGCCACGTGGCCACCCGACGGGTCAGCGCGCGCATCGGCGCGGACGTCGCGAGCACGTGACCGGTGATGATCACGAGCGCCATCTGCAACGTGAAGGGGATGAGATCCCAGAAGCCGCGACCCCACGCGTCGACGACTTCGCCCGTGCTCGCCGGCGTCGCCGTCAGCGCCGCGGCCACCACCACGACGGTCGCGAGCAGCGCAAAGATGAAGGCGTCGGGAACCCAGCGCTCCGTCCACGCCGTCAGCGCCAGGGCTTGCCGCGCAACGACACCGCCCGGTGCCTCGCCTGACACGCGTGCGCCGCCTCGCGCCTCGGGGTGCATGCCGCCCTGGGGGTCAGTCGATGCCGAAGGCGAGCAGCACGTTGCCCGGCCTCGCGCGGTAATCGCCGGAGTTGACGTAGAGCATGCCGTCCACGACGACCGGCGCCGGCCCGTTGAGCGACCCGCCTCGCGCCCGAACGCCGTTGACGGTGAGGAATTCGCGGTTGGTGTCGAAGGTCCACAAGACAGAGCCGTCGCGCGCGGAGTAGGCCCGGATGCCGCCGTCGAAGGCGCCTGACAACACCGCGCCGGGGATCGTGGTGACGGCGGCCGACTGCGCCGCGTTGCAGCCGCGCCCCCGTGCGCACAGGAGCGTGTCGACGGGTGGCGCGAACCAGGCGCGTTCGCCTGTCGCAAGCTTCACGGCGTGCAGGCCGCCCGGATTGGGGTGGTTCTGATCCGCGACCGGGATGTACGCGTGCTCCGCGTCGGTGGCGATGCCCCACTCGATGCCGCCGAGCGACCCGCCCTGGCCGGCCCGGTACTGCCACAGGACGGCTCCGTCCGCGTCCGGGTCGAGGCCGAACGCGACGCCCGACTTCTGTCCGGCCACCAGGATGTCGCGCCCCTGGGGGGTTCGCGTGAGCACAGGCGAGGCGCCGAAGTCGTAGTCGGGCCCCTGACGCTCCCCGCAGTTCGGCTCGTTGTTCCGGCATCCGTACACATCGTCGGGCGTCACCTGCCGGGCCCAGCGCAGGTTGCCCGTCTCGAGGTCGAACGCCGCGATCGCGTCGGTGGCCGGCTGCGTCGCGCCGCTGTAGGTGTTCCCCACCCCGACGTAGATGGCGCCGCGCTTCGCATCGATCGTCGGCGCGGACCAGATGGCACCGCCCGACGGGCCGAGGGACTTGCCGCCGTCAGGTCGGGTTCCCATCACACGCGGTTCCTCGGCGATGGGATACGCGCGCCAGATCGTCCGGCCAGTGGCCGCGTCCATGGCGACGATGGCACCGCGGAACGTGCAGCACTCGTAGGTCGGACTCTTGCCCACTTCTTCGTAGGATGACGTCGGGACGTAGAGCCGGCCCCGATGCAGCACGGGTGAGCCGGTGAGACGGACGAGCGGATGGTCGTCGACGCGGACCGTCCAGATCTCCGCGCCGGTGGCCGCGTCAACGGCGTAGGCATAGCCCTGCTGGTCGATGAAGTACGCCGCGTACCTGCCGGCCGCGCCGGGGCGCGGTCCGACCACCACCGAGCCGCGTACGCCGCCGTGCGCAGTGACCATCCATGCGACGCATCCGGTCCTGGCGTCGAGTGAATACACGCTGCCGTTCTGGGTGCCCACGAAAAGGCGGCCGCCGGCGATGGTCGGCTGCGCCCAGGCCGACGTGGCCTCGGGGAGGCCCAGGGCCCAGCGCAGCGTCAGCCTGGGGAGATCGCCGGCGCTCAGGCGGCCCGCGGATGCGGGCTGGAAGTGGGTGTTGGCGAGCGTGGGGCTCCACCCGTTCCATGACGGCCCCGAGGCAGGGTCGCGCATCGGGGGGGTGGCGAGACACCGGCCGATCGAGGGGTCGACGCGCGCGTCGGTGCCGACGGGCGTCCCGGTCAGGAACTCGGCCACGGCCCGGCGCTCCGCCCCGCTCAGCGACAAACCCTGGTAGCGCATCGCCCCCCCGGTGAGGGCGGCGATGATCGACTCGGGCGTCCGGCCCTTCAACTGGTCGGGTGCCGGCGCGCGCGATCCGGCCGCGCCGTCATGGCACGTGGCGCACTGCCCCTTGAAGACGGCTGCGCCGTCCGCAGGCGGCTGGGCCGCTCCAGGCTGGGCCGCAAGCGGCCGGGCCACGGCGGCTGACAGGAGGACACTTGCGGCGAGCACGGGCAGGCATGGACGCATCACTCGAGAGGCTCCTCGCGCGCCAGATCCTAGCAAGTTCGGCGGGTGTTGTGCGGCGGGTGTTGCCGGCGGGCGGGGGAGGGCGGAGGAAGCCCCGGCGCCCATCGTCGGGCGCCAGGCTTCACAGGCGGGCTACTTCTTCGCGGTCTGCTTCGACCCGACGCTGCGGAGGAAGTTCACGATGTTCCACATGTCGTTGTCGGTGAGACGACCCTTGTAGCCCTTCATGACGTAGTCGGGCCCGGCGCCTTCACGGAGCACCATGAAGATCTCACCGTCGGTCGCACCGCGGTCCCATTTCGTGTCCGTGAGGTCCGACGGATGTGAGTCCTTCGGCGCCATCGGTCCGTTACCCTTGGCATCGGTGCCGTGGCAGTAGCGGCAGTTGCGCGTGTAGGCGGCCTGGCCGGCCGCGATCGATTCGCTCGAGGCGGCGACAGGGTTCTTCATTGCCTTGCCGGCAGGGCTGCCGCCGGGGTTCTGAGCGCTCACGGTCGTGATGGCCACCAGGCAGAGGCCGAACCCGAACATCAGAGCGGTGGAAACGCGGTGCATGATTCCCGACTCTCCTAGTTTCTGTTTCCGTAAGATAGCTTTCGTAATTTTGCCACAGGCCCCATGTGGTCGCAACGTACGTTGGCCTATACTCGCCGGTGAAATGACGTCCTTCTTCCGATTGATTTCCTGCGTCGGACTGGTGCTCTGCGGTACTGCCATCGCGTCGGCACAACCGGAGACCCAGGCCGCTCCGGCTACACCCGCTCCGGTCGAGGCATTGCAGCGCGCCGCGATGAACGGCGACGTCGCGGCCGTGCGGGCGGCGCTCGCTGACAAGGTGGCGGTGGACACCCCGGGCGATTCGCGCATGACCGCCCTCGGCATCGCCGCACTCTACGGGAAGACCGAGGTGATTCGTCTGCTCGTGGAGGGTGGCGCGAAGGTGAACGCGAACCAGGATGGCGAGTCGGCACTCGCCGTCGCGGCGCGTGAAGGGCATGTCGCCGCCGTTGAGGCGCTGGTCGCCGCCGGGGCTACGGTGAACGATCGGGACGCGGCGGGCCTCACCCCCCTCATGGCCGCCGCCTCGTCCAACCGCCCCGGCGCCATCAAGGCGCTGCTCGCGAAGGGCGCCGACGTCAACGCCGTCAACAACGACGGGGCGTCCGCGCTGATCGCCGCCGCGTACGGCGGACACGCCCAGGCGGCCCAGGCGCTGCTCGATGGAGGCGCCGACACCTCGCTGCTCGACAAAGGAGGGCGCAACGCGCTCATGGCCTCGGCGCTCGGGGGCAACGCGGCCGTCACGGAGCTGCTCATCGCCAGGAAGGTCGATCCGAAACTGGAGGATCGCAACGGCTTGAACGCGCTCGTCTACGCGGCGTCCGCGGGGCACGACAGCGTCGTGCTGGCTCTGAAGAAGGCCGGCGTGCAGAAGGGAACGGACGTCGCGCTGGCCTACGCCATGCGTGGATGCCGCGTCCCGCTGTTCCGCTCCCTGCTCGCCGGCAACAACATGGATCTGGCGCCCATTCAGCTGGGTGGCGACACGCTGCTGATGCTGGCGGCCGGTGCGAACTGCCGCGAGGGCGTGGAGTTGATGCTGGGCCGCGGCGCGGACGTGAACCAGGTGTCGGAGGACGGCGAGACCGCGCTGATGCGCGCGGCGGGCGGCGGCTTCCCCGATCTCGTGCAGTTCCTGCTGGACAAGGGTGCCGACATGGAGGTGCAGAACAAGCGCAACCAGTCGGCCTGGCTGTTCGCCGCGGGAGGCAATCACACAGAGGTCGTCGAAATCCTCCGCGCGCATCGCGCCAAACATCCGTCCGCCCACCCGTAGGCAGCCGGCCGCCATCCGTCGGTCCGCGGCCCCCCGGCACGCGCGCGGCCGGTACAGTTGGCGTCCCGCCCTACGGCGCGACGGGCATCTCGTGGCGGCGCAGCGACAGAGTGGACCGTGGGAAACCAGACGACGAAGGAACGAACTCGGGGGGCAGGGGGCGTGGCGTGCCCGCCCCCCGACGCACTGCCAGGGTCTCTTCGGGCGAGATCGAGGTGCGACCGCAATCGTCGCAGCGGAGGTAAATCACCGGAAGTGACTCTGACCGGCCGATGACCTTCGCGCTCGGCACCCCGCACCGCGGGCAGACGATGGCGCCGGTCGATGAACGTTTAGCCATTGAACTCTCCCCTCACATTTTAGACCGCTCCCGCGCTTGGGAGGATCCCCGAAAATCGTCAGCTTGACGGTCGACCCGACCGCAGGCGTTCGATGAGCCCGGCCATATCGTCCGGCAGCGGCGCCTCGAAGCGCAGAGGCCGGCCCGTGAGCGGGTGGACGATCCCCAGCCGCCAGGCGTGAAGCGCCTGCCTGCCAAACTCAACAGGTCGAGTGGTTTGCGGGCCGAACACGTACCGCTGCTCTCCTACCAGTGTATGACCCCGGAGGCGCGCCTGCAGCCGGATCTGGTTCCTGCGGCCGGTGACCAGGCTCACCTCCAGGAGGCAGGTGTCCCCGAACGATTCCAGGACTGCGTAGTCGCACCGGGCCTCGCTGGCGCGGGGGTCGGCCGGGTGGGTCGCCTTCTGGATGAGCGCGTCCTGATCCCACACCAGGTGGTCGCGCCACGTGCCGCGCCGCGCCTCGGGAACCCCATACACGACCGCCAGGTAGGTGCGCTCGGCCTCGTGCCGGCGGAACTGGTCCTTCAGGCGGGCCTGGGCGTCGGGCCGGACGGCGAACATCACGAGACCAGAGGTGTCGCGGTCGATCCGATGCACCACCAGGGGCCGACGCCGGCCCTTGGAGCGAAGGTGTTCCCCGAGTGCGTCCTCGACCGACGGCGCCTCCGTGCGGCGCGGCAGCGGGACGGTGAGCAGGCCAGCCGGCTTGTTCACAACCACCAGCGCCTCGTCTTCGTACACGATCGGCAGCTCGCCTGGACGCGGCGGGCGCTGCGACTGCTTGCGCGAGCTTCCCGGCCGGTCCATCCAGATGCGCACGGCGTCGCCTGGCACAAGCCGCCTCGCCGCGTCCGCCAGCAGGACCTCCCGATCGTTGAGGAAGACCTTGCCCTTCTCGAGTGCTTCCGCGGCACGGCCCCTCGAGCCGAGCCGGCCTGGATCGGCGAGGAATTTGTCCAGCCTCGTACCGGCCTGTCCTGTCTGCACCACCCAGGTGTCGCCCATCGGCCCGCGCCTACGCCGCCGCGGGACACGTCCATCGCCGTACCTGCCTGGCGCAGCGTCTCGTCCGCCCTGGTGTACAACCGGCCGTCATCAGGTCAGACCAATGCGGTTTCCGAATCGGTCACGGTGTAGGAGAGGCTCAGGACGAGCGTGAACACGAGGCAGGCTGCGGCCGACATGTACGGCATCGCGTCGCCGAACCGCTGCAGGGCGGCATTGCCCCACACCGGCCCGATTGCGCGGCCGAGGCTCTCCATCGCACCCGCCGCTCCCTGGACCCGCCCCTGCTCATCTCCTCGCCCGGCACGGCTCACGAGCGCCGCCACCGTCGGGTGGCCGAAGCCGATCCCGAATGCGAGGGGCACGAGCGCCAGCGTGAAGAGGGTCAGCGTCGGCGCAAAGGTCGCGCACACGAGGCCGAATGCCGTACACGCGAGTCCCAGGATGAAGGTGGGCTTGTCGCCCAGCCGGTGCACGATCGGGCGGATCAGCAGGCCCTGCACGACCGCACCCAGCACGCCGAACCCCGCGAAGAAATAGCCGGTCTGCGACACGTCGAACCCGAAGCGGCGCGCCATGAACAGCGCGAACGTGGTCTGGAAGATCGCGAAGGCGAACCAGTAGATGAAGTCGATCCAGAGCATGCGACGGAGCCCGGGGCGCCGCAGCATCGCCGCCAGATTGCGGAACGGCATGCCGGTGCCGGCCGTCTGGCGGTGCACCGTCTCGGGCAGCCAGAGCCAGGCCATCACGGTCGCGACCATCGTGATGGCGGCCGCGGCCCACACCGGTGCCGTGTAGCTGATCTTCGCCAGCACGCCGCTCAGCGCGGGCCCCATGATGAATCCCAGGCCGAAGGCCGCGCCGATCAGACCATACGCCTTTGCACGGTCGCGGGGTTCGGTGACGTCGGCCACGTAGGCACGCGCGGTCGAGATGTTGCCGCCGGAGAGGCCGTCCACGATGCGCGCGAGAAAGAGCATCGGGATCGACTGCGCCAGGGCGAGCATCACGAAGCTGACCACAGTACCGGCGAGGCTGAAGATCAGCACCGGCCGTCGGCCGTAGCGATCCGACAGGTCGCCCAGCGCGGGGGCGGCAATCAGCTGGCACACCGAGAAGACGGCGAACAGCAGGCCGATCACCAGCGGCGAAGCCCCAAACGTCTCGGCGTAGAACGGCAGCAGCGGGATGATGATCCCGAAGCCGACCAGGTTCACGAAGATAGTCAGGAAGATGACGAGCAGCGGCCGTGACACTTAGCGGGTTCCCTTCCCGGCCCGCGGCCCCTGGCGATCCCGCATCGGGGCGTGATCGAGGTTCCCAACGCGCCACGCCGTCTCGTAGACGAGCTGGCTGATCCGGGCCAGCTTCGGAAACTCGATCCGGCTCACCTCATCGGTGTTGGCGTGGTAATCGGGATGGAGTCCGGTGGTGAAAAAGATGACCGGGACGCCCTTGGCGGCGTAGCTGTAATGATCGCTGCGGAAGTACAGCTGTTCGGTATCCGCGGGATCGTTCATCTCGTAGTCGAGCGTGAGCGGCTGGTCGAGCGACTGGTTCGCCTCGCGGTTCAGCTCGTGCAGCTCGGTGCTGATCCGGTCCGACCCCACCAGGTACACGGTATTGCCTTCGCTCTCCTTGTTGTCCCGGTTGCGACCGATCATGTCGATGTTCAGTTGCGCGACCACCGTGTCCATCGGGACGGTAGGAAAGTCGGCAAAGTATCGCGAGCCGAGCAGTCCGCTCTCCTCGCCCGCGTGCCAGACCAGCAGGACCGAGCGCCTCGGCCTCGGCCCTTCCTGGAAGGCCCGCGCGAGCGCCATCAGCGCCACCGTGCCAGATCCGTCATCGTCTGCCCCGTTCCAGATCCGATCGGTTTTCGCCGAGTCGCTGATGCGCCCCGGCGCACCTCGGTCGCGCCGGTCCGCTTCCATGTCGCCCTGCGCGTAGCCGACGTGATCGTAGTGCGCGCCGATGGCCACGTATGTGGACCGCAGGCCGGGGTCGCTGCCTTCCACGACCGCGACGATGTTCTGGGTGAGCTGCGTGCGAACGACGGAGTACTCCGCATCCACCCTGATGGTGATGCGCACCCCCTCGAGGCGGAACGACGGCAGTGGCTCGCGGTTCTCCGCCTTCTTTCTCAGGTCCGAGTACTTCGCGGGCGCACGGCTGAACAGGAACTGGAGCACCTCGTCGGACGCCGTCAGGTTCGGCGCGATGACGTTGTCGAGCCGCTGAGCGGTGGTGAAATCCGGTCGCGGCAGCCCGTTCGGTCCCCGGGCCGGTGCGTCCGCACCTGCGTCGGTGCCTTGCCGTTCCGGCGGCGCCTGCGTGAGCGAGAGGGCAGCCTGCATCTGGTCGGTGAGCCAGCGGCCGCGGCCGCCGAGCAGGCGGCGTGAGGCGTCAGCGTCCACGGCGCGGGGACCGTCCTGGCCGATGAAGACGACCGCGGACTGCCCGTAGTTCCTGCCCTTCAGGTCGGAGTAGTTGGCGCCGGGCGCGTCCAGGCCATACCCGGCGAACTCCACGCGATCGATGGTCTGCACCCGGCTGGCGCCCTGGTTCCGCGGGAATGTCACGCCTTCCCCGTCCTTGAACGTGCGGGTCTCGCCCCCGACCTGCACGGTAATGCTCGACCGGCTCGTAGCCCTCACCCCCAGGACGCGGACGGTCTGCAGGTAGGAGCCTCGATCACCTCCGGGCGTCAGGCCCCACTGCTGCAGGTGTCCCTGGATATAACCGGCCGCCAAACCCAGCCCCTCCGAGTAGACGGCCCGCCCCTGCAACTCGTCCGATGCGACGTACGAAAGCCACTGCCTGAGGTCCTCCGGGGTGATGGAGGCGCGGCCGCCGCCCGCGGCGGACAGCGGAGCCGCGGCGAGAAGCGCACCCAGAGTGAGCGACAGAAGTGTCCGGCGTCGATTCATCTAGACCCTCGCGACTACTATAGCCGCTTGCCAGCGTGACGAACTTCAGGTAAGGTGTCCTCCCTAAGCTTCCGCTTACCCACCGTGTCTTTCGCCTGTTCCCCTTCGCGGCCACCCGCGTCCCCCACATCGAAGCAAGGAGATTACTGATTGGCTGTCCGGTTGTTCGTCGGTAACCTGTCGTACAGCACGACCGAGGCCGACCTGCGCGCTTACTTCGGCGCGGTCGCGGCTCCCTCGCAGGTCGTGCTCCCCGTAGACCGGGAAACAGGTCGCCCGCGCGGATTTGCATTCGTGGAGTTCACCGATCGGTCGCACGCGGAGACGGCGATTCAGCGGTTCAACGGCCAGGTCTTCAACGGACGGCCCCTCGCGGTCAGCGAAGCCCGTGCACGGGAAGACCGAGGTCCTGTCGGGCCCCGGCCCGGTGGCCCGGGTGGCGGGTTCAGTGGTCCGCGGCCGGGTGGTCCCCCCGGTGGGTTCAGCGGTCCGCGTCCCGGAGGACCGGGCGGCGGGTTCAGCGGGCCCCGTCCCGGAGGTTTCGGCGGTCCCCGCCCGTTCGACCCGGCGGCGCCCCCCCCGTCGCGCAGCCGCAACTTCGGACCGGATGCCAAGCCGCAGCGCGGCCCGAATGCCAAGGCCAAGAAGAAGGAATCCGAGCGCCCGCGCGGCCCCATCCCGACGAAGTTCACCGGCCGCTCCTTTTCTCTCGACGACGACAGCCCGGACGAGGCGCTGCCGGACATCGATGATTTCGCCACGAGTCGTCAGGACGACGACGCGAGCGACGACGAGTAGCCCACGATGACGGCCCGGCCCTGCCGCCCCCGCTCCGCGCGAGGCCGCCAGCCCGGGCCGTTCGTGCATTCGCACGCCCGCCTCCCTTCGGCCACACGCGACCGCGCGGCATGAGCGACAACGTCTGGTCAGCGGTCCTGGAGCACCTGCGCCGCACGATCGACCCGGACGAATTCCGACGCTGGTTTCTCACCTCCGCACAGGCGTCGGACTCGGGCGACCAGATCACCATCTGGATCCCGTCCGAAGCCGACCGCCGCCACATCTCGCTCCACTACCTCGACGCGATTCGGCTGGAACTCCAGCGGCTCGGGCGGGGTGACGTGAATGTGAGGTTCGTCGCCACGGGCTACGCCGACGACGAGGACGAGTGGGACGAGTGAAAAGACTGTGATTTCGGCGCGCGCCCGCGTGTCCGCACAACGGCGCGCGTTTACGATCGCCCTGATCGTGAGCGTCTCGGCGTGACCTGGTACCGCAGCCTGTACTGGCGCATCGGGGTCGGCTTCATCGCCTGCCTCGCCCTCCTGCTCGTGGTGCAGGGCCTGCTGTTCGTGTGGATGATCGCGCGCGCCGAGTCGACGGTGCCGAACCAGCCGCCCGAGCGGTTCGCACGCGCAGTGGCGGTGGACATCTCGCAGGCGCTCGAACGCGACGCCACCCTCGATGTCGAGAAGTTCATCCGCGACGAGTACGAGGGCGACTCGCAGCCGTTCTTCGTCGTGCTCGCCGACGGCCGCACTATCCCGATCGGCATGCGCCTGCCCACACCCGTGGCGGCCGAGGCGCGGGCGCGCCTCGACGCGTGGCGGCGGCTCGATCCCGTGCGCCTGCAGCGCGGACTGTTCGGGCGAGGCCCGCTCCGCGGCCGCGGCCGCGCGCCGCTGTCGCCAGACGATGCCCAGCGGCCGGAGCCTCCCGACGGAAGCGGGCCGTGGCCGCCGATGTTCGATGGGCCGCCCCGCGGCGGTCCAGGGTTTGGCCGCGGGCCTCGGCCCGAGGGGCCGCCGCCGGAGTTCGATCTCGGTCCCGATGGGCGACCACCGGATCCCGACGACCGCGGTCCCTTCCCGGCCCTCCGCGCGGCCGCGGGCGTCGGGCTGCGGGGTGCGCGCGTTGCGCCGATCGTGGCCGCGGGCACGGTCACCGGGCTGGTGGCCGTGCCGCCGCAGCCCCCCTTCTCGTTCCTGCTCACCCGCTATGCCCCGACGCTCGTCACGGTGGCCGTGGCCACGCTGGTCATCGGCGGCATGATCGCGGCCGTCGCGATCTTCGGTCCTACCCGGCGCCGGCTCAAGGGGGTCGAGGAAGCGGCGCGCAGGCTCGGCGGGGGCGACCTCACGGCACGGGCACCCTCCGATGGCAGCGACGAGGTGGCCGCGGTCGCCACGGCCTTCAACGCCATGGCCGTCGACCTCGCCGCGCGGACGGAGGCACTGGTCGAGGCCGACCGTGCGCGCCGGCAGTTGCTCGCGGACGTCTCACACGAACTGAACACTCCGGTGACGGCAATGCGCGGATACCTGGAGACGCTCAGCATGCCCGAACTCGGGCTGGACGACGCCACGCGGGCGCGCTATCTCGGGATCGTGGGGGACGAAACGGCGCGCCTCGAACGGATCATCGGCGATCTGCTCGACCTGGCGCGGCTCGAAGGGGGTGGCGGCGACTTGACGCTGGAGCCGATCGCCACCGCCGACCTCTTCGAGCGGGTGCGGGCCAGGCATGAACGCACGGCCGAGTCCACGCAGGTCACCATCGCGCTCGCCATCGGCCCCGGCGCCGAGACGATCGTGGCGGACCGCACGCGTTTCGAGCAGGCCCTGCAGAACCTCGCGGCCAACGGCCTGCGCTACGCACCAGCGGGCACGGCGCTGCGGCTGGAGGCGGTGCGGTCCGGGGCCACCGTGACGATCACGATCAGCGACGAGGGGCCCGGCATCCCCGCCGCGCACCTGCGGCGGGTGTTCGAGCGATTCCACAAGGTGGAGGCGTCCCGGGCCGCGCAGGCGAACGGCAGCGGGCTGGGGCTCTCGATCGTGAAAGCCATCGTCGAACGGCACGGTGCCAGCATCGACGTGAAGAGCCGGCCGGGCCAGACCGTGTTCACGATCTCCGGCGTGCCGGCGCCCCGGACACAGGGCGCCTGAGTCCTCCGGTCAGTTCGCCTCGGCCCGCGGAACGGCTGGCACGTCGGCCGTGGAGGGACGCGCCTCGGCAACCTGGCTGAGGATCTGCTGCCGCAACCAGTCGACCGGCTGCGGATGGCGCGCGATGAAGGCCTTCCACTCAGACTCGCTGAGCGACACACAGAGGACGCGTTCACGCTCGGTGGTCATGGCTCGACTTTACCGGCGCGACCGCTCCGGCACAACACGAAATCCGTCATCGCTGTCATGCGCCGCGCTCATCGGATGCGGGCATCGTCCGGCTCGGGCACCAGTTCGAGCCGGCCCTTCGTCTCGTCGAAGGCCCTGAGCAGTTCGTGAATCATCCGCGGCACGCGGCTGGCGCGGGCGTACACCCACCCGGTCTCGCGCACAAGCTCGTGTCCCTCGATCCGCGCGCAGAAGAACTGGCCTTCCCGCACTTCGCGGGCCACGGCCTGGTACGGCACGATGCTGATCCCGAGGCCCGTCTTCACCATGGCTTTGATGATCTCCACGTTCTCGGTATCCATGACCACCGTCGGCTCGATCTTCTCGGTCACGAACATGCCGTCGATGACGCGACGCGTGGCGGATCCGGCCTCGAACAGCACGAACGGCTGGTGCGCGAGGTCGTGCGGGCGGACGCGTCGCCTGCGCGCCAGCGGGTGGGTCGGCATCGTCACGAGCAGCAGTTCCTCCCGCATCACCGGCACCGTCTCGAGGTCCGACTCCTCGACCGGCAGCGTGAGCAGCCCGGCGTCGTAGCGCCCGGCCCGGATTTCCTCCACCGAGCGCGCGGCCGACGCCACCGTCACGCGGATGTCGAGTTCCGGGTGCAGCTGCTTGACGTGCTTGAGCAGTGGCGGCAGGACGTACAGGCACACCGTCATGCCACCGGCCAGCCGCAGGGTGCCGCGCAGGGTGCGCGTGTGATCGGTGATGGCGCCGACGGTGTCGCGCACGTCCTGGAAGACCCGCTGTCCGAGCTGGACGAGGCTCTCGGCCGCAGGCGTCATGCGGACCTGCCGGCCGACGCGCAGGAACAGCGGCTCGCCGAGTTCCTCTTCGAGGAGGGCAATCTGCCGGCTGATGGCCGATTGCGACACGTGCAGCTTCCTGCCGCAGGCGGTAAACGACCCGGTCTCGGCGATCGCCTGCAGGATCTCGAGCTGGCGCAGGTCCATTTCGAGAACTGAGGATTGCAGAAACCCCGGATTGCGGCAAGGATCGGACGATCCGATGGACCTGCGCTATTTCCTCATTGCCACCGACGGCCGCCAGTACGGCCCGATCACCCAGGACGATGTGCGCACGTGGCTCGGCGACGGGCGCGCCAACCGCTACTGCCGCGCACGGCGTGCGCACGAAGAGCGCTGGCAGCCGCTGCGCGAGATGCCCGAGTTCGAGCAGGACACCCGTCCGCCGGATGTCGGCTTCCGCCTGCCGCCGGGCGACGACGAACCGGCTGGCCAGGAGGGGCCTCACGCGCGGGCGACGCTCGCGCCGGAGCGGCTCGACCCGGTGAGCTGTTTCCAGCGTGCGTGGCCGGTGCTGCAGCTCGACCTGCCGGTGCTCGTCGGCTGGACGCTGCTGGCCAGCATCATCACCGGGGTGGCGGGCATGGCGCCACGCATCGGGCTGGGTGTCGCGTTTCTCGTCGATCAGCTGCTGCGCGGCGGGCTCTACGTCCTGTTCCTCTCGCGGATGCGCGGTCAGCCCGTATCGCCGATGCAGGCGGCCTCCATCGTGGGCGCGGTCTCCGTCACGATCGTCGTTGCCGCCATCGCGCAGGTGACACTCAGCCTGCTCGGCCTCATCGCGCTGATCGTGCCGGGGATCTACCTCATCGTGTGCTACGCGTTCGTGGTTCCGGTGATCGTGGATCGGAAGCTGCCGTTCTGGGAGGCCATGGAGCTGAGCCGAACGACCGTGCACCGCCAGTGGCTGCCCACGTTCGGGCTGCTGATGGCGCAGGCGGTGCTGATCCTGCTCGGGTACCTCGCGGCGGGCATCGGCCTCATCGTCGCCCTGCCGATCTGCACGGCGGCGCTCATGGTCGCCTATGAGGACCTGTTCGGCGGACGCCCCTAGCGGGCGCGGCTAGGGTTTGCGCCGCCCCGCCGGGGGCCAGTACCCGAACTCCACCTCGTGGCAGACGCCTTCGAGGTCCGCGACGCGCTCCTGGAAGTAAGCCTGCGCGTCGGCAATCGCGCCGTTGTAGACCGACGGCGCAATCTCCTTCAGCACGAACTCGAGAAACAGCGCGGCCTTGAGGTCGCCGACGTCCTCATCGAGCTGCTCGGAGAGGAAACGCTTGATGGACGCCTGCAGCCGCCGTTCGGTGTCGGGCGTCAGCCTGACGGCCACGGCCGGCGCCCCTACTTGCCGCGCACGAACCAGTGGAAGCCTTCGCCCACCAGTTCGCGCGGGGCACCATGGCCGCCGTCGTACTCGCGGTAGGTGACGTCGTACCCCTCGGCCTGCAGGGGCGGGACGAGCCGGCGTGCCGTGCGGTCGATCGGCATCTGGGTGTCGTTGAGCCCGTGGGCCACGAAGATCTTCGGCTTGCCCTGCTTCCGCAGGGGACCCATCATGCCGGTCGAGAAGATCATCAGGTGATTGAACGTGTCGCCGTACGAGAGCCCCATCGCGAACGCGTAGGTGGCACCATCCGAAACCCCGCCGAGCGCCACGCGCGAGCGGTCGATGTTCAGGAACTCGACGACCTCGCGGAAAGCTTCGGCGATGTACTTCGAGTCGTCGTCGAAGCCGGGCACCTCGGCGCCCCATCCAACCCGCCGGGAGTCGGGGGCGATGACGATCACGCCGTACTCTTCGGCGAAGGGGAACACGAACCGCACGCTCTGCGACGTGCCGCTCAGCCCGTGCAGCATGACCAGCAACGGGGCCGGCGTGTCGGGGACGTAGGACTTCGGAACGAACAGGAGGCCGTCAGGCTCCACGTCCGAGATCATGAGACGCCGCTCGCCGTAAGGAACGCGCTCCTTCGGGAGGAACTGCTGGGCGCGGGGACGAAGCTGCCAGAGGGAGCCGAGTGCGCCCGCAGCGCCCAGAGACAGAAAAGTACGGCGATGCATCAGCCCGGACGGTACTACGGGTGTGGCTCGTCAGCAAGGCACGGTTACGTTCCCGCCTGGACACCCCAGTCCAACCCCTCGCAGGGAAACACCGTCCCCGGCGGGAATTGCAGGCCGAACTCCCGGTCCAGCACCGCGACGAGTTCGTCGGGCGAGGCCACCTGCCGCTTCTGCCCCATCCCGTCCCGCCCGCGTACGGTGAGTTCGCGATTGAGCAGGGTGAGTCGTCCACCGGCGGGCAGCGAACGCGCAGCCATGAGCCGCGACCGGAAGTGCGACTGGGGGTGAGCGCTCGTATACCAGTTCGCCAGCTCGCGGTCGATCGGCGGCATCGCCTCGCCCGTGAACTCGCAGACGTCCACCCACTCGTCCGCCAGGCGCGCCTGGTGGAAGTAGCGGCCCGCCTCGTGCACGATGCGCCGCGGCTCGTGCGGGGTGCCCTGCTCGACGTCGAGCTCGAATCGGATGGGCGCCGTGAGTGACAGCCCGCCCACGCCGACGTCCGCAAGCCAGGGATGCCCCTCGAGTTCCAGGCGGACGAACAGGTGGGTGCGCGGAGGCGTGAAGTCGCGCGGGCGTCCCACGCGCACCCGCGCGCTGAGCGGCGTCACGTCGAATCCGAGGTGCTCGAGCACCAGCAGCAGGAACCCGTTCTGCTCGAAGCAGTACCCACCCCGCCGGTCGGTGACGAGCTTGCGCTCGATGGCAGCCGGACTGAGGTCGATCCCCAGCCCGAGGAGCACGTTCAGGTTCTCGAAGGGAATCGCTTCCACATGGCGCTCGACGATGCCCGCCAGGGTGGCGAGGGTAGGCGCCGTCGGGCCGGAGTAGCCGATGCGCGCGAAGTACGCGTCCAGATCGATCACGGTGCGGGCACCTGCCGGAAGGAGCGGAGGAATACCTCACGATCCTCGGGATCGGCAATGGCGTCGCCCAGCCGACTGGCCTCGCCGTAGTGCTCGGTGTGCAGGGCCGCGTCGCCCGCGGCGCGCGCCGCGACGGCAAGCGTGGCGTGCGCGAACGCCTGTTCCCAGTCTGGCGATTCGTGTTCGTTGAAGTAGTTGAATGACGCCATCGCGTAACGGAGCGCGAGGGGCCCGTCACCGTGGAGCGCGTGCGCGAACCCGAGCAGCATCTCGGCGCGCGCCATGTTGAGGGGGGTGCCCACACGGGCCCAGTGCCACGCCGAGGCGTGGGCCGCGTGCAGGAGTTCATGCCCCTCGGCAGGCGTTCGCGACGGCTGCTCGATCAGCTGCCACGCGCGGTTGTTGCAAGCGACGGCAAACCACTTCTGCCACTTCGCGATGTCGTCGGTCGAGGGACGGTCAGCCACGCGCGGATCATACCCGCACCGCGAGGCCATCGGTCCACGAAGCGTGCGGGGTATCGGTCCGTGCGGCTGGCCTTCGCGTCAGTTCGGCGGAGCCGGCGTGTCCGGCAGCAGGATGGGCCTCGCCTCCCGCTCCCAGCCCTGGTCCCACGTCTCGCGTGCGGACCGGCGGGCGCCGGTGCGCAGCCGGTCGAGGGCCGACTGGTCCGCCGGGAACGGCTCGAGCAGTTCGAACAGCACGTCGGCCAGCTGGCGGCTGGTCGCGAACAGGAGGCCGTTGTCGCCGTGGCGCACGCGTTCCGCCAGACATGCGCCGTAGTCGAGAGCCACGACCGGCACACCGGCGCCGAACAGGTCTGCCACCTTCATGGGGATGTCGAGCCCGGACGAGGAACGGTGCAGGCAGAGGCCAAGATCCGCGCTGCCCACCACGCGCGGATACTCCTCCGGTTCGAGCCACCGCGTGCGCAGTTGTACCCGCCGGGCAGGAAGACCCGCGAAGAGCCGCTCGAACCGCGTGCGCCGCGCCCCGTCGCCCGTCACCAGGATGACGATGTCCGTGAAGCGGCGTCCAGGCTTTGCAGACTCCCATCCGCGGATGCGCTCTTCGAGCCGGCGGACCGCATCGACGACGAGGTCGAAGTCTTCATCTTCCGTCCAGCTGGTCGGACACACGATCAGTGCGTTGCCGCCGAGGCGGACACCCAGGCGGCCGAAGATCGCCTGGCGGAAACGCTCCCGTTCCGCGCGATCGAGCGGCGTGAACACAGCGGCCGGACGGTCGTACAGGACGGCAGGGCGCCGGACGCCGAAGCGCGTCTCCAGCCACGCGGCCATCGCGCGCGACACGCAGATGTTGGCGTCGACGCGCTGCGCATCGCGCCGCTCGTACCAGCGCGCCAGGCGCACGGCCGGATGCCACCGGCCCAGCCGAAGCCGCAGGACGGTGTAGCCGAGGTTGTGCCAGTCCACCACGAAACGGACCCGCCGGCGGCGCAGCGCGAACCACGACACCGCGAGCGTGGGAAACGCGGGCGGGTTCTGCGTCAGCACGAGGTCGGGTCTCAGGGAACGCAGGACCGTCCAGAGGCGGACCATCACCGTGAGGGTGTCGAATACCGCGACCACCGCATATCCCAGGCTCGTGGTCTGTCCGAGCCGCCGATTCGAGGCCGCAAACCGGCGGACGGTGATGCGCGCGTCGTCGAGGATTACGCGCGGGAGCGGTGTGCCGTCGAACCCGACCAGATCCACCTGCACGCCCGTGGCGGCAAGTGCTCGGGCGTGGTACTGCATACGGGCGCTCTTCCCGAGATCGGCGAGCGCAAGGACGACGGCACGCATGTGAGGTGAATCCGGGGCGACGCCAATTATAGGACGATCGATACGGCCGCCCGGGTGCCGTCTCCCGATGCCGGCGGTCAGCCTCCGGGGCGGCGGTGCCTGCCTCGGCCCGGCAGCTGCGCCAGGGACGCCGGTGGCTGGACCACTGACGTTGGTTCGCGCGCCCGTTCCTACGCCGCCCCGCGCGAGAGCCGGCGTTCGATCAGGCGCACGACCGCACGCTCCTCCGCGCCAAGGCCGACACCCTCGGCCAGCCGTGCGCGCGACCGCAACGTCTGGATCGTCGCACCGTCCATATAGGCCTCGAGAATGGCGGGATGGATGTAGCACTTCCGGCAGACCGCCTTCGTGTTGCCGAGGCGCTTCGCGACCGACTCGATGGCCGCAACGATGCTGCGCCTGGCGGCAGCCGCCGTTGCCGACACCTGCAGTTCCGCGAGCGCCTGCGCCGCGAGCACCGTGCCGGCCCACGTGCGGAAGTCCTTGGCCGTGAAATCCTGACCGCTGATCTCACGCAGGTACGCGTTCACATCCGACGACCCGATCGATTGTGTCGTCCCATCGTCGCCGAGGTACTGGAAGAGTTCCTGCCCCGGCAGATCGCGGCACGCCTTGATGATGCGCGCCAGCCGCCGGTCCTGCAGGTCGATGGCATGCTGGACGCGGCTCTTGCCGCGGAACGAGAACCGCACGATGCCACCCTTCACCGTCGCGTGGCCGTCCTTCATCGTGGTGAGCCCGACCGAGCCGTTCTCGCGCGCGTACTCTTCGTTGCCGACCCGAATGAGCGTCTTCTCCAGCAGCTGGACGACAGTGGCCAGCACCTTCTCGCGCGGCAGCCCGGGCCGCCGGAGGTCGGCGTCGGTGCGCCGCCGAATTCCGGGCAGGGCTTCGGCAAATGCGATCAGGCGCCCGTATTTCACCTCGTCGCGGACCTCGCGCCATCGTGCGTGATAGCGGTACTGCTTGCGTCCCCGGGCGTCGCGACCGGTCGCCTGCAGATGGCCGTTCGCATCCGCGCAAATCCAGACCTCGGTCCAGGCGGGTGGAATCGCCAGGCTTCGCACCCGCTGGAGCTCGGCTGGATCGGTGAGGGGGCGTCCGTCCGGCCGCACGTACCGTACGCGCGAAAGACGACCGACGCGGCGGATGCCCGGACTGGTTTCGTCGTTCACGTAGCGCAGCCCGGCTACCTTTGCCGACTCGAGGGGATCGAGTTGCGGAGGCACGGCCCCGGCCGGGGTCGCGCCCGTGCGCGCCGACGCGCGGCTGCGGACCACGGCCCGCATCCGCGCCTGCGCACGCGTCGCCTGCCGCTGCGCCTCGCCCAGGCGACGCCACGTCGAGGGAAGCCGCATGGCTAGCGCTTCGGCTTCACTTCGAGGGCGTTCGCGAAGTCCTTGACGCCGGGTACCGACTTCACGAGCCCGGTCACCTTGGTCTTCTCGGCGGCCGTTCGGACCTCGCCCTTGACCGTCACCGCGCCGTTGTTGACGTCGAAGTCGATGTCACGGTCGCGGAGTACCTGATCGTCGTCCACCAGTTTGTTCAGGGCGTCGCGGACGCGCCCGTCCATCTCGCTGCCCGCAGCCAGGTGGCCGGAGGTTCCGGTGGGCGCTGCCGCCTCCACCTCGATCTCGTTGAGCACCTTGCCGGCAGTGCCGATGGCGGTTGTGGCGACCTGATGGGCGCGGTCGCGCTGTTCGGCGGAGTCGACCGTCCCCTTGAGGTGCGCCACGCGCGCCTCGCGGTCCCAGTCGACGTTCACGTCGGAAAGGTCGGCCTGCTCCAGCGCCTGTTCGGCGCGTTCGGTGGGATCGGGTACCTCAGCCTGTGTGCAGGCACCCGCGCCCACGGCGAGCAGCAGTGCCACCATTGCACTCCGGTGCGTCGCACGCATGTCATCCTCCTTGCCGAGCCGTAGCCGGCGTCACCGCCGCGACAAGCGGCGGTTCGCCAGTTCGCGTAGCAAGGACTCGACCAGCGTGGCGTCAGGAACCAGGCGAGATGCGTTCGCCCGTGATGAGCCGCACCCGGCGCTGCAGGGTGAAGTACGCCCACGCCCACTCGCTCATCACGGCGACGCGGTTGCGGAAACCGATCAGCCAGAAGATGTGGATGAAGATCCACATCAGCCAGGCGACCAGCCCTGACAGCCGGAGCCCGAACACCTCGGCGATGGCGGAGCCGCGGCCGATGGTCGCCATGTTGCCGTAGTCGCGGTACCGGAACACCTCCAGCGGCTCGCCGCGTTGCGCACGCAGGACGTTCCGGGCCGCGTGGGCTCCGCCCTGCTTCGCTACCTGCGCGACGCCAGGCAACCAGGCTCCTTCCTGCTGCAGGGCGCAGATGTCGCCGACGACGAACACTCCAGGCAGCCCCGGGACTGCGAGCGTCGGCTCGGCCAGAACACGACCGGCACGGTCGAGCGGCACGCCGAGCGATCGCGCGATGGGCGAGGCGGCCACGCCGGCCGCCCACAACACGGTCTGGGCCGCGATGCGCTCGTCACCAATCAGCACACCCTGCTCGTCGATGCCGGTCACGATGGCGCCGGTGCGGACCTCCACGCCGAGCCGGGTCAGCGAGTCGTGCGCCGCCTCCCGCAGCGAGGGCGGAAACGCCCCGAGCACGTGGCCGGCGCCTTCGACGAGCACGATGCGCGAAGACTCCGGATGAATGCTGCGGAAGTCCTGCAGCAGCGTCTGGCGTGCGATCTCGGCCAGCGCGCCGGCCAGTTCGACTCCGGTCGGGCCACCCCCGACGATGACGAACGTGAGCAGGCTGCGGCGTGCGACCTCGTCGGTCTCGCGCTCCGCCGCTTCGAACGCGAGCAGGACCCGTCTGCGGATGTCCAGCGCATCGTCGAGTGTCTTGAGGCCCGGCGCGCGCTCGGACCATTCGGGATGTCCGAAGTAGGCATGCGCTGCTCCGGTCGCGACGATCAGGTAGTCGTAGGTGAGTTCCAGCGATGCGGCGCCCGCGTCGAGCTGCACGCACCGGCGGGTGACGTCGAGTGCGCGCACGTTTGCGAGCAGCACCTTGACGTTCTTCTGTCGCCGCAGGATCCAGCGGATGGGGGACGCCACGTCTCCGGGCGACAACGCGGCGGTCGCAACCTGATACAGCAGCGGCTGAAAAAGGTGGTAGTTGTGGCGGTCGACGAGCGTGATCCGGACCGGGGCCCCGGCCAGCGTGCGCGCGGCATCGAGCCCGCCGAACCCGCCACCGAGAATGACTACGTGGGGCAGCGCAGGCACAATCGGATAATACTGAACGTCATGGCTCCGACCGACAAGACTCGCGACCGCCCCGCCACCCAGCTCAACGGTCCGCTGTCCGTCGTGGACACTGCGTGCCCGCTCGACTGCCCCGACTCGTGCAGCCTTGCCGTGTCCGTGCAGAACGGCAAGGTGGTCACCCTCGACGGATCCCATCGCAACCCGGTGACGGCCGGGTACATCTGCGCGAAGGTCCGCAAGTTCGACCAGCGCGTCTACGGACCGGACCGCCTGCTCTACCCGGCCATCCGGAAAGGGCGCAAGGGAGACGGCCGCTTCACGCGGGTCACATGGGACGATGCACTCGAGCGCATCGTGCGGCAGATGGAGCAGGCGCGCGACCGGTTCGGAGCCGAGTCGATCCTGCCCTACTCCTACGGGGGCTCGAACGGACTGCTCACGCAGGACACCCTCGACGCCACGCTGTGGCGCCGCCTCGGCACCTCGCGTCTGGCCCGGACGCTCTGCGCGGCTCCAACCGGGGCGGCGAACATGGGGCTCTACGGGAAGATGCCCTCGGTCACCTACGAGGACTACCCCGAGGCGAAGCTGATCATCCTCTGGGGCGTGAATCCCAACGCGTCGGGCATCCACCTGATTCCGTTCGTGCGGGAAGCACAGGCGCGGGGCGCCAGGCTCGTGGTGATCGACCCGCGCTCCACTCAGCTCGCGCGCGCGGCAGACGTGCACCTCGCCGTGCAGCCGGGCACCGACCTGCCCGTCGCGCTGGCCCTGCACCGCTATCTCTTCACGACGGGCCGGGCCGACCAGGCGTTCCTCGCGGCGCACGCGCACAACGTCGATGCCTTGCGGGATCGGGCCGACGCCTGGACGATCGCGCGCGCCGCGGCCACGGCAGGCATCGACGCCGCCGCCCTCGAACGGGTGGCATCGTTCTACGCGGAGAGTTCACCAGCGCTGATCCGCTGCGGGTGGGGGCTCGAGCGCAATCGCAACGGCGGAAGCGCGGCGGCGGCCATTCTCGCCCTCCCGGCCGTGGGCGGGAAGTTCGGCGTGCGCGGCGGTGGCTACTCGGCGAGCAATTCGGCGTCGTGGGGGATCGAACGCACCTGGGTCGGCGCGGCCGAACCGGACACGCGCGTGGTCAACATGAACCAGCTGGGCCGGGCGCTGCTCGAATATTCGGACCCGCCGGTTCAGACGTTGTTCGTCTACAACTGCAACCCCGCAGCAACAGCCCCGGACCAGCATCGCATCATCAAGGGTCTGCAGCGCGAAGACCTCTTCACCGTCGTGTTCGAGCAGGTGATGACCGACACGGCGCTGTTCGCCGACGTCGTGCTGCCAGCCACGACGTTTCTCGAGAACTACGACTTCGCGAAGTCCTACGGCACGATCAGCCTGGATCTCGTCCGACCCGTGATCGACGCGGTCGGTGAGTCGCGGTCCAACGCCGACGTGTTCGGCGAGCTCTGCCAGCGGCTCGGACTGCTCGAGGAAGGCGAGCCGTCCGGCGAACTCGACACGATGCTCGCCGTGATGGACTCGCTGCCCGGACGTCTGGGCCCTGACCTTCGCGACGGCCGCCGGCCCGAGCCGGCGTTCGGCACGCGGCCCGTGCAGTTCGTGTCGGTGTTTCCCAACACGGCCGACGGCAAGGTCGACCTCTGTCCCGCCCACCTCGATGCCCAGGCGCCAGGGGGGCTGTATCACTTCCAGCCCGATCCTGCGACGCCCGAATACCCGCTCGCCCTGATCTCCCCGTCGAGCGAGCGTACGATTTCGTCGACGCTGGGCGAGCTGCCCGGGGTGGACACCCGGCTGCTGATGCATCCCGACGATGCGCAGGCGCGAGGGCTCGAGGACAACGACCTGGTGCGGGTGTTCAACGCGCTCGGCGAAGTGCAGTGCACGCTGCGCGTCCTGCCGACGATCAAGCCGGGCACCGTCAGCCTGCCCAAGGGACTCTGGCGCAGGTCGATGCGCAACGGCGTCACCGGGACGGCGCTGGTGCCGGACACGCTCGCAGACCTTGGCGGCGGGGCGTGTTTCAACGACGCCAGGGTGCAGGTGGCCTCGTTGCCATCGGCCTGAGGCCGCCCCGCTGCGGTCGCACCTGAGGCTCCACCTTTGCCGCCCGGGTGAGACTCCTCAGTAGCTGAAGAGGAAGATCAGGTCGGCCCCGGAGCCCTGGTTGCGCCGGAACAGCGACTGTTGGGTGGACGACCCCTGGATGACATTGGTCTGCAGGCGCAGCCAGTCGGTCAGCTCGTACTCGAGAACGAAGTTGGTCGAGCTCTGGTCGCCGATTCCCTGCTGCACCTTCACATAGAGGTTCTGCCCCACCTGCTGGCCGACGGTCAGCTGTGGTCCGCCCCCGTTCTCCGGCGCAACGTTGATCTCGAAGGTGTCGAGGTTGAGCGCGTTGCCGATCGACTGCGCCAACTGGCCCGCCACGGCGCCGGTGGCGATCGCCTGTGCCCGCTGGGCGAGAGAGATCTGCTGGCCTGCCCCGAGCTGATTGAGCGGCTGGTTGAAGACGATGAGCGCGAGGATGTCGGCCTCCTCGAGGGGCGGGGTGCTGCTCAGCTGAATCTCCGGCTGCCGCAGGGTGCCGCGTACGTTGACGCGAGCCTCGACGCCCGAGATCACGCGCCTCGTGCGCAGGTCGAGCGTGGGATTGAGATCCTCCAGGCCGACGAAACGAATCGAACCGTCGCGGAGGATCTCGAAGCGGCGCCCCTGGAAGTCGTAATTGCCGCGCACCGTGTTCACCGCACCGACCAGTCGAACCGGCCCGCCCGGGTCCTTCTGCACGGTGAGATCGCCTCCGAGCGTGACGTTCAGCGCGCCAAGGCTCACCGCCGACCCCGGCGCCTGGAGGCTGCTGGCACGTACCAGCAGGTCGTTCGGCACGGAGAAATCGAGGTTCATGCGCAGGGCATCGAAGGGACCGCCTGCACCCGGCGCCGGCGTCGCGTCCGCGATGACGGCAGTCGTGTTGCCGGCGTCGCCCTGTGACTCCGTGGGATAAGGCGACGTGCCGAGCATCGCGATAATCTCGTCGAGATTCAGCTCGCCGGTCGAGACGCCCAGATAGCCCTGCACGATCGGCGATCGCAGCTGCCCCGACAGCGACATCGCGCTCTGGATCCGGACGTTGCCCATCTTGTTGTCGATGATCTTGAAGTCTTCGGCATTGACCCAGATCTGGAAGCCGCCGACCTCGCGCGCGTGCAGCGCGAGATCGCCCGTCACCGAGAGGGCGCTCTCGTGGTTGTCGAGCACCGTGATCTGGCTGATGTGCACCCGTTCGGGCTGGAGGTCGACCTGTCCCGCGATGTTCGAGTAGGTGACGCCCGTCGGGGCGACCGTCAGGCCTCCGTTCGCGATCGTGATCGCGCCCTCCGGATGCGGGTCCTGCGCGCTGCCCGTAACGCGCACGTGTGCTTCGACGGTTCCGGTCACCTCGGAGATGGCGGTCGTGAAACCCTGTACCAGGCCGAGGTCGAGCGGGCTGCTGTCGATGGTGAGGTCCACCCGCTCGTCCGGAGCCGCCGGTTCGATGTGACCGCCCGCCCGGCGCGCGGCGTCTGCATCTGCCGTGTTGGCGCTGAACACCGCCGTGGGCACGTAGCCCTTTGCCGTGATCCACTGCGCCACGTTCTGCTGCAGCCGTGCATCGAGGGTGATCCCCTTCGGCGCGTAGCGGACCGTGCCACCCAGCGACTCGTACCGGAACTGGCGGAAGCCGCCCCCGCTCACCTCGAACTCGCCCCGAACGTCCGGCTCGGTTCTCGTGCCGCCGACTTCGGCCGAGGCATTCAAGAGGCCGGTGAACTGTGGCGGCCGCAGCAGCAGCGCGTCCACGGCAGCCAGGTCGATGTTCCGCAGGGTGACCGACAGGCTGTCGCCCACGCGACCGAATCGTCCGTCCGCGGCGATCTCCTGCGTGCCGCTCGTGAGCCGGAACTGGTCCACGACGAGCGCATCCGCTGCGTAGTTGATCGTGGCCTCGGCGCCGGCGGGCATCGTCCACGACTGCGGCCCGGCAGTGAGCCCGAGCTGCGCGAGGTGGATCTCCTGGTGGTCGGGATGCATGACCACCCGGCCCCCTGCCGAGAGCGAACGTTCGGGCTGCGTTGCGGTCGCGTCGAAGGTGAGCGTCTTCTGCTCGTAGGTCGTGCGCGCGTCGAGGCGGTTGATGTTCTGCCCGCCCACCGTGACGAACGTGGCGCTGGTCTCGGCCGTCACCGTCGCCCGATCGACGGCCAGGTCCGGCACGCTCACGTCGTAGTCGGTGTTGACGACGAGTGCGCCGTTGCCCTGGTATTCGAGGCCGTTCCCGACCAGGGTGCCGGCCGCCCGCAGGTTGCGGCGGTTGCCCGTCACCCGGGCATCGACGCGCGCGATGCCTTCGAGGGGCACCTCGAACAGCGCGCCGAGTTCGGCGAGGCTCGGCGAATCCGCGTGTACCACGAGGTTCGACTCGCCCGTGTCGTTCAGGGCGAGCGTTCCCGAGGCGTTGACGTTCAGGTCGCGACCCGCGACGTCGAGCTGCCGGACCTCGCCGGCATTGTCGTGGTAGTCCGCGTCGAGCATCGCGCGCTCGATCGCGAGGCCCCCTACCGTCGAGGGCTCGAGCGACAGGCGCACCGACGCGTCCAGCCGCTCCGGCGTCACGCCCGCGGACAGTTCGCGAATCGTGGCGGTGACCGCCACAGTTCCCGCCACGGTACCGTCGAGGGCCGGTCGCCCGCTGGCGACCGCGGGATTCAGGTCGGCGATCGTGCCCTCCGCCGTCACCCGCGCGGCATCGTCTGCGACCGCCGCCTCGAAGGCGAGGCCGGGGATGCGTCCTCCCAGCAGCGACGAGTCGTGCACCGTACCATGCGCCCGCACGTTCAGGGTCGAAGGCGAGGTGCCGCGGCCCTCGACGACGACATGGGCGTTGATGGTGCTCGCGTAACGGGGATCCGCGAGCGCGGGAACATCGAACGCCGTTCCCACTGCCTGAAGGTCGACGCCCGAGACGCGGGCGTCGGCATCGTAGGCGAGATCCTCACCGCGCATCGTCACGCGCGCCAGGCTGCCCGGTTCGATGCGGGCGCCCGGGACAGTGGATGCAGCGAAGGTCACCTCGGCCGACAGGTTGCGCGCGGAGGGCGTCTCGGGCACGCTGCCGGTCGCGTGGTAGTCCGCGGTTATCGAGGTGGCCACGCGCGGCACATCGAGGGTCGGGGGCAGGCGCCGCAGGTCGAGACCAGCGGCCTTGCCGCGCAGGTCGAACGACAGGGGATCGTCGCCGAGTGGGATGCGCACGAGGCCTTTGGCGGTCGCACGCACGCCATAGGCCGACGCGCGGGCGTCGAGTTGAACGCTCCGCCCCGTGACGCTTGCGTCAGCGTCGAGACGGTCCACGCGGTACCCGGCTGCGGTCAGCCCGGGGGCGGCAAGCGACGCGGTGCCGCGAAGCGACTCGAGCTCGGAGAACGTGTTTGCGCGGAGGTCGGCGGTGATCGTTGCCGTGAGATCGCTGCGCTGCGCCGGGTCCCTGAGCAGCGGTGCCAGGTCGAGGTGGTGCACCCGCACCGTCCCCTGGACGGCCTGGCCCGGCGTCTGCGCGTCGGCGATGAACTGTCCAGCCACCTCGCCTGCGCTGCTCCTGATGTGCATGTCGACGCCGAGGCGATCGAGCGGACCGTTCAGCCTGAACTCGAACGCCGGCTGCAGCGGTATGCCGGCGAGCGCCGGGACGACGCGCGCGATCTCGGGCATCGAGAGCTTGTCGGACGTGATCTGCAGGTTGAGCCGCGGCCGCGCGAGGTAGTCCTGGACGGCGCCGTCGATGGTCAGCGACGACTCCTGCGTGCGAAGCGCCAGGGCGTCCACGAACACCGTGTCGTCGCGCACCGACAGCCCCCCGGAGAGCGCGTTCAGCCCAATCTCGGGACTGGTGCCGCGGAACGAGACGTGCGAGATCTCGATCGAGTACCGAACCGGTTCGTACGCGAAAGCGAGTTCGGCATCGAACCGCTCGATACGGTCGGGCACGTCGACGCCCGACGTCGCCACGGGGTCCTGGAACACGATCGCCGCGTCGCTGATGCCAATCGAGTCGACCGCCAGTGGGACCTGCGGGCCCTCGCGGTCGGCTTCCTCGGCCTGCTGCTTCACCAGCCGGGCGATGGACCACGTGTCGCCATCGCGCCTCAGGTAGATGGTGGGCCGGTTCAGGCGTACAGCGTCGAGCGACAGCCCCTTGCTGACAAGATCGAACACGCTGTAGTCGACGCCCAGGTCCTCCACGGCGACGACCTCCGCGCCGTCGAGCGTGACGCCGACGTTCTCCAGCTCGATGCCGAAGAACAGGTTGCCGCCGAGCCGCTGGATCGAGAGCTGGCCGTTGAGGTACTGGTTGGCCTGCGCCACGATGTAGCCGCGAAGCCAGTTCTTGAACCAGGCCGTCTGCGACACGATGATCGCCGCGGCCGTGGCACCGACGATCAGCGTCAGGACGAGGATGAAGGCGTGCAGGAATCGCCGGGCGAGACGCATGCGCTGCCGAGCGTCGCAAAAGACGCGCCGGACCGGTTCGTATGTCTGCCGCCAGCCTCTAGAACGCCTGGCCGATGGAGAAGTGCAGGCGCCACCGGCGCTGCTGTGGCTGGCCGTTCACGCGCAGCGACGGATCGGGGTTGAGCTGGTAGCCGAGATCGAAGCGAATGGGTCCGACCGGCGTCTGGTAGCGGATCCCCGGTCCGACGGCGTATCGCAGTTCACCAAGGCGGACGTCCCAGTCGCCCGCCCAGACGTTGCCGCCGTCGAAGAAGAGCACGCCGCCGAGGTTCCCACCGGAGGACAGCCGCAACTCGGAGCTGAAGGCCGCCATGGTATTGCCGCCGATGGGAAGCCCCGACCGCCCGAGGGGGCTCACCTCGAAGCGTCCCCAGCCGCGGATGCTCGTCGCGCCCCCCAGGAAGAACTTCTTCGAAAAGGGCACCTGGGTCGGATCGTCGCCGCGTCCGTTGATCGCACCGAACTGAACGCGGCTGGCGACCACGAGGCGCTCGCCGAGGGGCAGATAGTGCCGCGCATCGGCCGAGACCGCCGTGTAGTTGAACGTGCCCGGCAGCAGTCGGCCGGCCTGCTCGGCGTGCAGTGCCAGCTGGTAACCGCGCCGCGCGTTGAGTACGTTGTCGGCCGTGGAGCGCTGCAGATCGAACCCGAGCGCGCTCAGCGTCCCTTCCTGACGGCCCGTGGTCGGATCGAGCCCGAGGGCAATGAGGTCGGCATACAGCTGCTGGTACAACTCCGGGTTCGCCAGCACGTTGTCCGCGATCGACGTGCTGTTGCGCTCGCTCGACAGCGAGATCGCGAGCGAGAATCCCGGGCCGCGGCGTCGGGTCAGCGTGGCCTTGCCGCCGGTCACCGCGGAGCGATAGGCCGGCGTGTAGGTGTACCACTGCTGCGCTTCTCCGCCGAGAGAGAGGGCCGGCTGGAAGAAGTAGGGCTGCGTGAACTCGAGCCGTGCGCCACGATCGAGGGACGACCATCGGGCACGCACGCCAGCCGACCGGGCACCGCCAAGGAAATTGACGTGGCGATACTGGCCGTCGATGCGCGCCTTCTCCTCCGTGCCGTAGCCCACGCCGACGTTCACACGCTGGTGTTTGCCCTCGGCCACGGTCACCCGGGTGTCGAGCCGCTCCTGCTGACGCTCGGGATTGAGCGATTCCACGTTCACGAACTGGAACAGCTCCATCGCGTAGAGGCGGCGCTGCGACTCCTGCACCAGGCTCCGCCGGTACAGGTCGCCGGGCTTGAACGACAACTGGCGTTCGATGACACGGTCGCCCACGCTGCTGTTGCCGGCAATCTGGGTGTCGCCGAAGTACGCCCTGGGACCGGGCTCCGCCGTGAAGACGATTGTGGCCTCGCGCCCGTTGGGACCGTCGTTCTCGTCGGTGGCGACGCGCGCGTACGGGTGGCCGTGGTCGCGCAGTTCATTCACGGCGACTTCGTGCGCGGCGATTACTTCCTGCCGATCACGCGGCTCGTTGACGGTGAGCGGGCTGCGGTTGCGCACGTCGGTCATGTGGGCCTCCGGCACCGCGTCGAACCCGCGATACTCGACGGCTACCACCCGGATCGGCTCTCCCTCGTCAATGGTGAGCACGACGTCGACCGCATCCTGGTCCTTGTTCAACTGCACGTCGAACGCGGTGACGCGCGCGTCGGGAAATCCGCGGTCGGCGTAGAAGGCTTCGATGCGGCGCAGGTCGGCATCGAAGCGTCCGCGATCGAAGTACTGCTTCCTGGACCACGGCAGTTCCCAGCCCACCACAGGCACCTTGGTGTTCTCGCGGGTCGCGAGCGCGGACTTCAGGCGGGCGAGATCGACGCTCTTGACGCCCCTGAACTCGAGGGAGTGGACTGTAACGGTACCATCCTGCTTGCAGGCCGTGGCGGCAAGGAGGAGGAGCCCGGCGAGTGTGAGGTGGACGAGTCGACGCATCCAGCGTGGGGCATAACACAACGCATGCCACGACGGGGGTCGAAAGCGCGACGCCGGACGACGGGTCGGAGCGGGCATCGGCACGCTCCCCCTATTGTCAGGCCAAACGGACGCGTCAGTCGCTGTTGACTGGCGGGCGGGCGGCGGTCACCAGGAGCAGCACCCCGAGGCCAACCGCAAGCAGGGCGGCCAGCAGTGCCCAACCGCCGGGAAGGCGCGAGAGGACGCCGGCCTGCCACAAGGCAAGGCCGGCGCCCAGCACGAGCGCGAAGTACCCGAGCACGTAGACGTGCAGGGGACGCAGGACGCGCATTACCGCACGTTCACCGTCAACGCCGCGCGCCGGTTCAGGCGTCGCGTCTCCTCGCGGGCGTTGTCGTGCTTCGGACGCTCCTCGCCGTAGCTGATCGTCCGCAGGCGATCGGCGCCGACGCCGCGGCCGACCAGATAGTCGCGGACCGCGTTGGCCCGCCGGTCACCGAGCGCCAGGTTGTACTCGGCCGTCCCGATGTTGCAGGTGTGGCCTTCCACCTCGATGCGCAGGTTGGGGTTCTCGCGCAGGGCCGTGACGGCTTCGTCGAGCACGCGCGTCGCCTCGGGTCGGAGCGTGTAGCGGTCGAAGTCGAAGTGCACGTCCTCGAACGTGTAGTTCCGGACCGGCGGACGCGTGACCTGCACGGTCACGTTGCCGCTGGCCGTGCCGCCCTTCCCATCGTCCACGGTGACGGTCGCCTGCACAGGACCCTCACGGTCGGGGGCCGTCCACAGGGTTTGCCTGTCGCCGGGGCTCGCGAGCGTCCCGGAAGGAACCGACCAGCGATAGGTCAGCGAGTCGCCATCCGGGTCCTGGCCATTGGCCGTGAGCGTCGAGCTCTTGCCGACCTCGACGGTGCACGGGTCGCACTGCGCCTGCACCGTCGGCGCCCGGTTCTGCGGAGCCGGCGGTGGGGGCGGCGGCGGGGGTGGCGGGGGGGGTGGCGGTGCGTACGCGCGCGCGCCCGGGTGGAAGCCAATCCGGACCTGCCAATCCACGAAGTCGCCAACCTCGTCCTCGTCGGTCCGGTACAGGTCGCGGTCGCGGGTCGGCACGTTCCAGCTCACGCCTCCGCCGACGAAGAAGCCGCGCCGGTTCTGCCACGTCAGTCCAGCGGTTGCGCGCGTGACGTTCTTCGTGGTGGACACGAGCGGCGGGAGGGTCGCGTCGATGGCCGCGATCCGAGGGCCGGTGATCGTCGTGGTGTCCTGATTCAATGCGGACCCGTTCACCTCGACAATGCCGCGCAGCGGACTCCGGCTCGGGAAGCCGGCGCCCGCGCCCCAGCGGAATGCGCCGTCTGGCGTGTCGAAGCCATCGGGCCTGCCGCGCCATTCGTACCCGGCATAGCCGGAGAGCTCAATCGCCCGCTGCAGTTCCTTGCTGGCGATCACGTCGACGAGCAGATCGGGCTTGCCGGTGGACGCACCGTTGTCTGCGTCGCCGGTGGGCGCCTTGACCTGGCCGCGTACGGCGAATGCCAGCGGGTTGCGGTTCGCCTCGGACAGCAGGTTCACCTTGCCGCCGACGTAGAGGTCGCCCACGCGGTTGCCGCTCCAGCCCCGTGCCGCGCGGGGGTACCTATCCACGACCCCGCCGACGTCGGGGTCGGCGGTGTAGATCGGCCGCAGGTCGCGCTCGACGCGGGTGACAAACAGGAAGGACCCGAACAGCTCCACCCGGTTACCCAGGCCCACCGCGAAGGTGCCGGCGAAATCGCCGACGTTGGTGAAGCCCTGTACGTAGTTCGTGCCGCGGCGGTACCCGCTCACGGACCACTTACCGTGCGCGAGCACCTCCGCGGTGGGCACAAACCACAGACCCGTGTCGCCGGAGAACGTGGTGGTCGCCGGGCGTGCCGCTTCGTTCGCTGACCCGGTAGCGGACGGTGTCGGGGTGCCACCGGGATTCTGAGCCGTGGATGTCCCTGAAGTACCTGACTGGGCGTTCGCGCCCGCCGCCAGGCTGAGCATCAGCGCCCATGCCACGGCTACACGTCTGACCATTGTTCGTCGCCTCCACTTGGCGCCGCCGGTCCCGAAACGGCACGACGACGGCCCCGCTCTTCACTGTTCGTTCCCGTCGGCCTTCGCCGGCGGGGCGGCATCGGTCGGCATGATCAGCCGACCACGCCCACCTCGGCTCACCTGGCCGCCCTTGCGGCCCGCGAGTCGCGCTTCATCTGCGGTCCATTCATGTGCCGTTCCCTTTTCGTGAGCGGCGCGTCCGCCCTTGCTGGCGATCTCGCGCTGCTTCTCCGGGGACATCGAGGCGAATCCGCGGCGTTCCTTGCGTTCAGTAGTCACCGTGCTCCTCCATGGTCAGGCGGTCGTCAGGCACTGACGACATACGGCCCCTGCTGATCCGGTTGCGGCGGCGGGTCCGTCACGGGCACCGGCGGCGGCTCATCGAGCGGCGTCTCCGGCGCCTCCGGCTCGTCGTCGGGTTCGTCGGAAGCCGGTGGAACGGCGTCGAGACGAGTCCGCGGATCAAGAGGCGGCGTGCGCACCATCAACCCAGCGATACTCAAGATGGGTGCCACCTGATCGGCCAGAGACGCAGCCTGTCACCCCGTGTTATCAAATACTTACGGGGAGGCGACGACCGCGGAATTTGAAGCCGTGCAGTAGATCGCTACAGAAGGGCTTGCGGGCAGTAGCGAAGCGAGACGCTACGCGGTGGACGGCTTCCGCTTCGCGCGGTAGTAATCGCAGCGCGCGCAGTTGCGCACGTCGAACTGGTAGCCGACAACCGGGAAGAGCATGGGATGGGTACAGTAGAGTAGGTGCCCATCCTCGATCGTGTGGAAACCGATGTTCGGAGGGATGTCCGGCGTCCGCCGACCGTACCAGCAGGTACGGTGTAGGTCTTCCGGTTCGGCCATGAAGCGGTGCCGGTGTTACTTGGATTTCTCAGGCATGTAGCCGGGTGGCAACGCGGCACTCTCACCGAAGAAGAAATCTTCCATGTGCCGGGCGACCAGCTCCTGCGCTTCCTTCTGGAACGGCATCAGGCGGTACTCGTTGAGAATCATCTTCATCCGATCCTCCCAGAGCCGCCACGCCTCGACGGACACGTTCTCGTAGATCCGCTGTCCGAGTTCCCCGGGCCAGGGCTGTGTGTCCAGGCCGGGCAGCTGCCGCTGGAACTTCACGCAGAACACTTCCCGTCCGCTCTGGTTGCCGGCAAACGAGGAGGGAGTGGGATCGCAGTCAGCCATTCGGCGATTGTACCACCGGCACCTCGGGTTCAATGGCGAACGCGAGCCGGCGATGCGCCTCGCGGAGCGCGCGCTCAACGCCGCCGGAAGTGGCGTGGCGCGCGAAGATGAACCCGGGATAGCTGGCACCCTCGGGCAGCGGGACGAGCCGCTGGTCCGGTTTGGCCGTGATGTCGACTTCCGACACTCCGTCGACGTCCCGCGCGGCATCGACGCCGTCCACCCGGCGGAACACGCCGCGGCGCGGAACGGGAATCATCATCACGCCCGACGCCTCCGGTTCGCGCAGCCAGTCGTGCACGAGTTCCCCGCGCGCGTGCCTGAGCAGCAGCTCTTCGAGCCCGACCAGGCGGCCGGTGCCAGGCTCCGTGAAGCGCAGGGCCTTTGCGCAGAGCCCCCCAATCGGGCGGGCGGCCGCTTCGAGCACGAAGACCCCGTGCGAGTTCACGCGACACTCCGCGTGCACGGGCCCGTGCGACAGGCCGATGGCCGCGGCTGCGTCCCCCACGGCGCGTGTGATCGCCGACGTGACCCCCGCGCCGGCGGCCGGCGGCGTCACGTAGATGGTCTCCTCGAAGAACGGGCCATCGAGGGGGTCGGGCTTGTCGAAGACCGCCAGGGCGTGGAACGCGCCTGCGTGCATCAGTCCCTCGACGGCAAACTCGTGCCCGTCGATGAAGGACTCCACCAGCACCCAGTCGTGGACCTCGTCGCGTTCCGCGCGGACGTCGGGCCGTGTCAGGATCGCGCGCAGGCGGTGCAGCGCCCGTGCGAGCTGGACGGGCGTGTCGGCGCGCATCACCCCGCGACTCGCCGACAGGGCAAGCGGCTTGATCACGACCGGGAACGCGACCGCGCCGGTCTCCGGCCGCCCCGCGGCGATCTCGGCTGCGAGCCTGTCGGGCTCGATCGCCAGTGGCCGCACGAGGTAAGGCGTCACCCGCAAGCCCCCCTGCTGGAGCCGGTGTTTGGTCTGCAGCTTGTCGCGGGCTGCCGCCGCGGCCTCGGGTGAGTGTCCCGGCAGGCCGAGTGCGCGCGCCAGGTGCGCGGCGAGCACGGCCGGCCTGTCACCAACGGCGAGCACCCCGTGCACGGGCGCCCTGCGCGCGGCCTCCGACACCCGCGCGACCGACCACCCGGGCTCGTGGAACCGCACCGGGATGGCGGCATCACGCCACGGATCGTCGATCACCGCGCAGCGATCGGTGGCGAACACGAGTTCGACGCCGAGGCGCTCCGCAGCTTCACCGAACATCCGCGTCTGGTAACCCCTCGTCGTGGCTACGAGGAGGATGCGAGTGGGGGTCAAAACGCTAGTCCTCGGTCCTCAGTCGTCAGTCGTCAGTCGTCAGACCGGTCCGCAGCAACCCGGGAGATCAGCGCTTCGCCCCGTCCGCCCAGACCGTACTCCGGCTGTCCCCAGTGGAAGCTACACCAGGGTCAACTGCTCGGGGCTCGGCTCGGCGCAGCAGTACCAGGGCTCATCCATCTGCGGCACCGGGCGCTGCGCTCCCGCGCCCAGCACCGGCGCGGCGCGACCCGCACGCGCGTGAGCCAGCCCGCTGATCGCCGCGAACAGTTCGCGCCGGTGCGAGGTCAGGCGACGGCCAACCAGCGAGGACACCTCGGCGTGCAGTGCGTCGACCGCTGGATCGGGATGCACCCAGCGGTGCGTGAGCGTCCGTGCGTCGAACTCGCCGACAAGGCCTCGGACGTCCGGCAGGTCGAGCAGCTTCGACCCGGACGGCACGAGGAGCCGGATGGCGAGCTGGATCGGTGCGACGTGATCGACGAGGTCCAGCGTCACCAGCGCATCGAGCAGGTCGCAGTAGTCGGCCAGGGTCATCCAGGGATGGAACGCGACGAAGGTCGGCACGAGCGTCAGGTCGGCCGCACGACAGGCCGCGACGGCCCGCTCGAAATCCGCGCGCGTATGTCCCTTGGCGAGGAGGGCCAGCACCCGGTCGTCGATTGACTCGACCGCGCTGGTCACGAACAGGCATCCGGTTTCGCGCAGTATGGGCAGGTGCGCGGCGTGCCTGAGCAGGTGCTCGACCTTGATCGTGACGTCGTAGGTGAGTGCGGGAAACCGCTGGTGCACCTGCTCGACGATCCGCAGTGCATGCGTCGGCCCGTTGAAGAAGTCCGGGTCGCCGAACGTGACGTGCTGGGCACCCGCGTCCACCTGCTGCGCGATGTCGTCGAGTACTACCTCGGGCTGCACCACCCGGAAGGCCCCGCCGTACACCGGCACGACCGGACAGTGCCGGCACAGGTGCTTGCAGCCCCGGCTCGCTTCGGTATAGCCGGCGACCCGTGTCGACCCGTCGCCGAGCCGCAGCGTGGCGTACCGCGTGAGCGGGGGAAGCCCGTGACGATCGGGCCGGATGAACTGGAGCCGCGGCATCGCACGCGGTGTGGCCGGCACGCCGGTTCTGCCGTCACCGTCGGCCGGCCGCGAGGCCCTGCCGCTCCCGAGCACCGCCCGTTCTGCGATGGCACAGAGTTCCTGCTCGAACTCACCCCCGAGCACATCGTCGACGCCAAGCGAGCGCAGCCACTCGGCATTCAATGGTGCGTACAGGCCGTACGCACAGATGCGCGCGCGCGCGCTGCGCGAGCGGGCCGCACGGATCACCGATGCGGCCATGCGCGTGGCCGTGTGCATCGGGAGGTGAAAGGCGATCAGGTCCGCCTGCTCGAAGGCGTCGTCGGGGAGCCGGTCCTTCGACAGGTCCAGACAGCGCACGTCGAGCCCCGCCCGGCGCAACCAGGCTGCCGGGGACGCCAGGCCGAAGGGCTGATGGCCCAGGTCGTAGGTGGACACCAGCACGGCGCACGGCATACCGGCCATTCTGGCACACGTCTGCTAGAGTGAACCGGCAGAACGCCGTCATGCCCCCCTCGGCCCGCCAGTCCCATCCGCCCGGCCTCTACGTGCTGTTCTTCACGGAACTGTGGGAGCGCTACAGCTTCTATTCGATGATGGCGATCCTCGCGCTCTACATGGACGAAGCGCTCGGCTTCGACGCGGATCGGATCGGCCTCGTCTACGGCAGCTACATCGGCGGTGTCTACCTGCTTCCGCTGGCCGGCGGTCTGCTCGCGGACCGGGCGCTCGGCTTCTACAGGGCGGTGATCGCCGGCGGCCTCCTCATGATGGTGGGGCACCTGGTGCTCGCCGTCGAGTCGCTTCCCTTCTTCTACGCGGCGCTCGTGCTGCTGGCCTGTGGGAGCGGGCTGCTGAAGCCGAACGTCTCGACGATCGTCGGCAACCTGTATCGCGATCGCCCCGAACTGCGGGATGCCGGCTTCAACATCTTCTACATGGGCATCAACCTCGGGGCCTTCGTGTCGCCGCTCGCGGTGGCCTGGTTCCGCGCCCGTTTCGGCTGGAGCGTCGCGTTCGGATCGGCGGCGGTGGCGATGTTGCTATCCCTGGCGGTGTTCGTCGGCGGGCGGCGACATCTCGGCGACGCTGCAGACCGTGTTGCGGACGATGCGCGCGAGGTGCAGGCGGTAACGGCAGGCGACGCCCGCGAGCGTGTGGCGACCCTGCTGGTGGTCTTCGTGACGGCAGCTGTGTTCTGGCTTGCCTTCTACCAGAACGGCTTCACCCTGACATTCTGGGCACGGGACAACACCCTGACGGCCGTCGCACCCGAGAGCTTCCAGTCGGTCGAGCCGCTGGGCGTCATCCTGTTCTCTGGGGCGCTCGTTGGCGTCTGGGCGTGGCTCCGCGCCCGCGGCCTCGAACCCTCCACTCCGGTCAAGATGCTGATCGGCATCGTCCTGGTGGCGGCGGCTTACGGCGTGATGGCGCTCGCCGGGTTGCTCGGCGGCGACACGGGCCGGGTGTCGGTAGCCTGGCTGGTGAGTGCATACCTCATCATCGCGCTCGGCGAGGTGTGCCTCAGCCCGATGGGGCTCTCGCTCGTGAACCGCGTGGCGCCGCCGCGCAGCCGGGGGCTGATGATGGGTGCATGGTTCGTGAGCCTGTCGGCGGGCGGCTACCTGTCTGGCGCGGTCGGCGCGAACTGGAACCGGATGGCTCACAGCCGGTTCTTCCTGATGGTGGTCGCGATGCTGGCCGTGGCCGCGGTCTTGCTGGCGGCCCTGCTGCCGCGTGTCAACACGGTCGTGGCACGCGTCGCCGCGCTCGAGTCCGCCACGCGGCAGGAGGAATAGTGCCTCTCGACGAATACAACCGCAAACGCAACTTCTCGAAAACACCCGAACCCGAAGGCAAGGTCGCCTCGCGCCGCGGCCGTGACAAGGTGCTGTTCTTCTGCGTGCAGAAGCACCTTGCCAGCCACCTGCACTACGACTTCCGCCTGGAGCACGACGGCGTGCTCCTCTCGTGGGCGGTGCCCAAAGGTCCGTCGCTCGACCCGAAGACCAGGCGGCTCGCGATGCAGACCGAAGACCATCCCTTCGACTACGGCGAGTTCGAGGGCGTCATCCCGGAAGGCTACGGCGCGGGCATCGTCATGTTGTGGGACAAGGGCACCTGGACCCCCGAAGTCGACGATGTCGAGGCAGCGCTGGCGAAGGGCGACCTCAAGTTCACGCTCGATGGTTACAAGCTCAAGGGCTCGTGGGTGCTCGTGCGGACCAAGGGCCAGTATCCGGGCGCCCGTGGAGGCGGGGGGTCGGACCAGCGCTCCTGGCTGCTCATCAAGCACCGGGACGACTGGTCGTCCGCGGACCTCGACATCACGGCGTTCGCCCCCCGCAGTGTGAAGAGCGACGGCGATTTCGAGGACATCCTCGCCGAGGACAACCCGGCGGTCTGGGTGACGAACCGTCCTGCCCAGGGCGGCACGACGGGGGCGATGCTCGCAACCATCATCGAACGGGCCGCAGCCCTGCGTTCATCGCGCGAAGCCGGGACGAGCGCGCGCGTGTCACGTCCACGATCGCGGGCCAGGCAGGCGTCGGAGGAACCGCCGACACCCGCTCACACGGGGCCAGCGGCGAAAGCGGCAGGGCTGACTGGCGCGAAGGAGGCGGGCGCCTCGCATGGGGTCGCCGCCACGACGGGTGCGAAGAAGGCAGGCGCCTCGAGGGCGACACGCACACCCGCGAGCGCGGAGAGGAGCGAGGGGACCACCTCACGCAAGTCGTCCGCGACGCGCCGTCCGGCGGCGCGGAAGGCGCGGTAGCGGCGGCCACGCTCCCGGAGTCAGGCCAGCAACCGCTGGGACAGCACGCTCCACAGCGTATAGGCGAGGCGGAGGCGATCGTGGCGGGCGATGTCACCGCACCAGAGTTCCGCGCTCACCTGTTCGCAGTGCGCCGGAAGGGCGCCGATCTCGAGCGGCTTCTTGTGCTCCACCGCATACCGCTCGAGCACCGCCTCGCCCGGCCAGGCATTGTTCGTGATGACCACGTCCACGGGCCGTTCGATCGCCCGCTCGATCCACGAAACCGCGTCGGCGGCGGTGAATCCCGCCATGCCGCGCCCTTCCGTGAGGAGGTTCGCGATGAGGATGACCGGCCCTTTCATCTCCTTGAGCGCGTCGGCGACGCCGCGAACCAGGAAGATGGGCATGAGGCTAGTGTAGAAGCTGCCCGGGCCGATGGTGACGGCATCGAACCCCGCAATCGCGCGCGTCACCGCGGGGTGGATGGCGACGGGCGGCTCCAGCCAGATGCGATGCACGGCGCGGCCGGACGACTGTCCCGCATCCACCTCGACCTCGCCGCGGGTCATCGAGCCATCGCCGTACTCCGCGCACACCGAGGCCTGCTGAACGCTCACGGGCCACACATGGCCCCGGCAGCCGAGCAGCGCGCGAAGGCCGTCGATGGCCGCGAGGAAATCGCCGCTGTATCGCTGCATCATCGAGAGGAGCAGGTTGCCGCCGGTGTGGCCGCCGAGCCTCGCGTGCTCCAGGGTCGGCAGGCGGGCCAGCAGCACGCGCCGGGCCTCGCGGCTGTTGCGGGCGAGCGCGAGCGCGCATTTCAGGATGTCGCCGGGAGGCAACACCCCGAGTTCGTCGCGCAGCACCCCTGAACTGCCGCCGCTGTCGAACATCGTCACCACCGCGTGCGGGCTGACCCACGGGTTGGTCTTGAGCCCGCCGAGCAGGCTCGGCAGGCCGGTGCCGCCCCCGAAGCAGCCGACGTTGAGCGCGCGCAGTCGCATGAGGGGACATTGTAAGCGCAGCCTCGGGCGGACTCGCGCCGGGCCCGATGCCGGCGCGCTGGAACTCGCGTGCCCTCGGGACAGTCCAATTCACTGAGCGTCGGGTGGCCGGTCCGACCTCGCGGCCCCCGGGACCGATAGAATCGAACCATGAAGAACGCCGACGCTCTTGCTTTCCTGGAACGCGACCTCAGCGCCATCTTCGCGGGACGACTCCGCTCCCTGGTGACGTTCGGTGAGTCCGCTCCCAACGCCGCGGTGTCCACGCTGGCGCTGGTGGACGGCCTCACGGTGGCCGACCTGCGCACCTGCGCGGGACGCGTGGCCGGGTGGCAGCGCATGGGTCTGGCCACGCCGCTGCTGCTCCAGGCGGACGAGTTCGCGCGGTCGCTCGATGCCTTCCCGTTCGAGTTCGGCGCCATCCTCGCCAGTCACGAGGTGGTGTCGGGCGCCAATCCGTTCGACGGGCTGGCCGTGGATGCCGCCGACCTGCGGCGGGCGTGCGAGGTGCAGGCCCGCAGCCACCTGCTGCACCTGCGCGAGGAGTATCTCGAGACCTTCGGGCGCAGCGACCACATCGCGGATCTGGTGGCGCGTTCCGCTCCCGCCCTGGCCGTGCTGCTGGGGCACGTCGTGCGGCTCACCGGCCGCCCCGTCGACGTCCCCGTCCTGAGACGCGTCACGGAGATCCACCCTGGCGCCACCATCTCGTCGGACGAAGCCGAACGCCTGATGCCGGAATACCTGCAGGCGATGGAGCGGCTCGTCTCGAGCCTCGATCGCTGGGGCGCGGCGTGAACGGACGTGTGAATGGCGCATGGCGCCTCGTGCGGCGCATCGCCTGCTGGCTGGTCGTCGGTCTGGTGGTCTGTCTCGGCGTGACGGCCGCGGCGCAGGCCCGCCGCGAGACGCCCGAGCTGACAGCGCCAGTGAACGACTTCGCCAACGTCCTCGACGCCGACAGCCGCTCGAGGATCGAGCAGACCATCCGGTCGCTCCAGGCGGCCAGCGGCGACGTCATGGTCGTCGCCACGGTGCCGACCGTCGAGCCGTTCGCCGACGTCCGTGAGTACGCGGTCGAGATGTTCGGCAACCGGGGTCGGGGCATCGGCGACCGCGGCAAGGACAACGGCCTCCTCGTCCTCGTGGCTCTCAAGGAGCGGCGGGTCTGGGTAGAGGTCGGATACGGCCTCGAGCCCTTCATCACCGACGGCTACGCCGGCCAGATCAGCCGCGAACTGATGACGCCGGCATTCCGGGACGGCCGCTACGGCGACGGCGTGCTCGCCGGCACCAATGCCCTGGCGGCCCGCATTGCGCAGGGCCGAGGCGTCCAGCTGACCGGGGTCGCGCCCGTCCCGGTCCGTCGGTCCAGCCGGCCGCCGGAATTCAACCTGAACTGGGTGATCATCCTGCTCGTCATCCTGTTCATCATCAGCCGCTCCGGTGGCGGGCCGCGGGCGGGCATGCGGCGCCGCGGCAACGTCTGGACGAGCGGGGTGGGTCCCTTCGGCGGCGGGTTCGGGGGTTTTGGCGGAGGATTCGGCGGGGGTGGGTTCGGCGGCGGGTTCGGCGGGTTCGGCGGCGGCCGCAGCGGCGGCGGTGGCGGTGGGGGCGGTTGGTAGAATCGAGGACATGACCATGACTCGCAGACGCGTGATGCAGCTGATGGTGCTGGCGCTGGCGGTACTCCCGCTCGCGGGCTGCTCGTACAACACGTTCGTGGCGCAGGAAGAGGCGATCAAGGCGCAGTGGGCCCAGGTGCAGAACCAGCTGCAGCGCCGCAACGACCTCATCCCGAACCTCGTCGAGAGCGTGAAGGGCTACGCCGCTCACGAAGAGGGTGTGTTCAAGGACATCGCGGACGCGCGCTCCCGCCTGCTCGCTGCGCGATCGCCCGAGGAGACCATCCAGGCCGCCAACCAGCAGACCGGCGCCCTCGGCCGGCTCATGGCGGTCGTGGAGAACTACCCGCAGCTGCGTGCGAACGAGCAGTTCAACAGGCTCATGGACGAACTCTCGGGCACGGAGAACCGCATCGCCGTCGAGCGCATGCGGTACAACGAGGCCGTGCAGGCCTACAACACGTCGCGCCGGCAGTTCCCGGCCAACATGACCAACAAGATCTTCGGATTCAAGGACTACCCCTTCTTCGAGGCGCCGGAGGCGGCCCGCGAGGTGCCGAAGGTGAACTTCTCCAAGCCGTGATGAAGGCGGGGCGGTTCCGCGGGACCGCCCCGCCCCTTGCCTGCGATACTGCCCGTATGTCACTCGTCTCCGCACGCCGGTTCTTCGACTCGCTCAACCACGCCTACGTTGCGGTACACCAGGCCAAGGAGGAGCTCTTCTGGTCCACCTACATGGGCACGAGCGACGATGACGCGGGGTTTGCGCGCGCGGAACGCGCCTACAAGGACTTCATTGCGGACCCCGCCAAGCTGGCCGAAACGCGGGCGCATCGGGCGGAGGTCGAGGCTGGCGCGGCAGGCCCCGAGCGCGATGCGCTCATCCACGGCCTGCGCGGCTGGCAGGCGCTGTTCGAGGCGCATGTCATCGAGCACGAGGACGGCCGGCGGCTGATGCACGACATCGTCGATGCCGAGGCGGCGCTCTTCGCCCGCCGCCGCGCCTTCGTCCCGCGCCACGTCAACGAGCGCGGCGAGCCCGAGGATGCAACCCTTGGGAGCCTCGCCACCAACCTCGCCACCAACCCCGTGGAATCCCACCGGCGCAGTTCCTTCGACGCGCTGCGCGGGCTCGAACACTGGGTGCTCGACAATGGGTTCCTCGAACTCGTGTCGCTGCGCAACCGCTTCGCGCGGGCGCTCGGCTTCCCCGACTACTTCGAGTTCAAGGTCCGCAAGAACGAGCGCATGTCGTCGGCGTACCTGCGGCAGATCCTGGACGATTTCCTCGGGCAGACGGCGGGTGCTGCCACGCGCACGTTCGACGATGTCCGCCAGCGCCACGGCCGGACGGCGACCGAGCCGTGGAACCTGCGGTTCTTCGCGACGGGCGACGTTGTGCGCCAGATGGACGCCTATCTGCCGTTCAGCACGTCGCTGCGCCGCTGGGTTGAGAGCTTCCGCCGGCTCGGCATCGGTTTCCAGGGCGCGACGCTGCAACTCGATCTGCTCGACAGGCCCGGCAAGTACCAGAACGGCTTCTGCCACTCCCCCACTCCCGCGTGGGTGGACGAGACCGGGCGGTGGATCGCCGGACAGGTGAACTTCACGTCCGACGCCAGGCCCGACCAGGTCGGCAGCGGGGTCCGGGCCCTCACGACGCTGTTCCACGAAGGCGGCCACGCCGCGCATTTCGCGAACGTGCGACAGAACGCGCCCTGCTTCTCCCAGGAGTACGCGCCAACCTCGATGGCCTACGCGGAAACGCAGTCGATGTTCTGCGACCGCCTGCTGGAGGATGCCGACTGGCTCGCCCGATATGCGCGCAGCCGCTCCGGCGAGCCGATGCCGCCGACGGTGATCCGCGAGGGCATCGCCAGCCGCCAGCCGATGCGCGCCGTCGAGGCCCGCGCCCTCGCCGTCGTACCCAGCTTCGAGATGGCGCTCTACGCACTGGACGACGCGGGCCGCTCGCCCGAGGCCGTGCTGGACCTGGCCCGCGCCACCGAACGGCGCGTGCTCGGCATCGAGAGTCCCCGCCCGCTGCTCGCCATCCCGCACCTGCTCAACCAGGAGTCGGCTGCGTCGTATCAGGGTTATTTGCTCGCAGAGATGGCGGTGGCGCAGACGCGCGCGTTCTTCCTCCGACGCGACGGGTTCATCACCGACAACCCGCGCATCGGGCCTGACCTGCGCGACCACTACTGGGCGCCGGGCAACGCCGTCGACCACGACCAGACGCTGCGCAGCCTCACGGGCGAGGGCTTCTCCGCGAGTCATCTCGCCGACGACTGCAACCGCTCTGTCGACGAGGCGTGGGCCCGGGCCGAGGCGGCGATCGAGTCGGCAGCCCGCCGCGGCCAGCCCGCCAGCGGAGAGCGGACACTGGACGCGCACATCCGCATCGTGCACGGCTCGGCCACCATCGCCGATGCCTCGGACGGGGAGGATGGGCTCTGCACCCGGTTCGAGGCGTGGGTGGACGGGCTCTACCCGGCCCGACACTAGCCACCGGCCGCGCGACGTTCAGCGCGGGGTCAGCACGAGCGTCTCGACAGCCACCGCCTTCACGTCCGGCGCTGTGTAGGCGAGCGGCTGGAACTCGCCTGCTGCCCACGACGCGGCGAGGTCGTCGTAATGCGGGCTGGCGGGCGAACCCGACTGCCCAGGCGCGAGCGTCGCCATCGAACGGCTCCAGTCGGACACGTCGAACACCGCGCGGAAAGTCTGGGCGGTCCGAGCGGTCGTCGAGAAGAGTGCCTGCGGTGCGCCCGGCCGCGCCAGCGGACCGACGTTGAAGCGCCGCTTCGCCGCGTCGAAGACCGCCAGCGGATGCGCGAAGGTGAGGGTCGGCGCCATCGGCACGCCCGCGCGGGCCACGGCCGTCAGCGCCTCGACCAGCACACGGTCGCGATCGGCCGTCACGTTGCCGTCGAACCAGATGGCTGACGGGCGGGCGAGGACCTCGCCCACATCGATCCGCGCGGCCAGGTCCTCGGCGAACTCCGGCGGCACGCGGCGCCGCGCCAGGCGGAGGGCCACCTCCCGTTCGAGCGCCTCGAACTGCAGGGCCTCGGCCGACGACGCGTGTCCGTCCCAGCTGCGCAGGGCCGTCAGCACCCGCTCGGCCTCCTCTGGTACGTCGCGCAGGGCGACGAGCACGGGGAACAGACGCGACGCGTTCGGCTCGACGGCGTCGACGAGCGAGGCCCGCACGTCGGCCGGGGTCCGCTCGCCCGGCGCGGCGAGCAGTTCCTGCAGCCGCGCCGCCCGGGCGGCCTGGCCGTTCAGCGCCGCCGCAATGCCCGAGCGTGGATCGAGCTGCACACCGCTGCCGGTTGCCGCGGGCACGGTCCCTCGCCACGCGTCAGCGGCGCGCCAGCCAGGCAGCGGCAGCAGCCCGTTCCCGCTTCCCCTCGAGGGCAGCGCGCCTGCCTGCACCTGCGCGATGTGGCCATCCACGTCCGCGTAGACGAAGGTCGCGGCTGGCGCAGTCCACCGTTCCATGGCGCTGCGGAACTCGGTCCACGTAGTGGCGCGGTTCACGCCCAGTGACGCGAGCTGACGGGCACCGCCAGGCTCGGTGCCGCTCCAGCGCAGCGTGTAGGCGAGGTGGCGCTCCCGGTCGAGTCCGACGACGGCACCGTTCGAGGTGTAGAGGCGGTCGATCTGGAACGGCGTGGTGCGCCCCTTGACGGCGACGCGTTCGGCTTCCACCACCATGTCCACCCAGCGGCCGTCCCGCTCCACCTGATGCGGTGCGGCAGGGTTGACCCGCTCGACGAACACGTCCTGTGTGTCGAGGCCGGTCATCACCATGGCCCACGCGATGTGCCCGTTGTGGCCGGCTGCGACACCTGGCATCCACGGCGCCGTCGCGCCGATCACGTTCAGGCCGGGAGCGCTGAGGTGGACGAGGTACCAGGCCGAAGGCGCGTCGAGTCGACCCGTCGCCGCAACAGCCAGGAGCGGCGCGCCGGTCGCGCTGCGCGCCGGCGCAAGCGCCCACGCCTGGCTGCCGACGTGCTCCGGGAGGCTGAATTCACCGACCAGCCGCTCAACGTCAGCGGTCTGTGCGGGCGCGAGGGGCACGTCGCCGCCGCCCGACGCGCTGTTCTCCCGGCCGATCCGCGGCCGCTCAACGCGGGAGGGCTCCGGCGGCTGCGCCATGTCGGTGGCGAGCGCACCGCGCGGCGCGTCGCTGACCTTCGCCGAAAGCGCGCTGAAGAACGCGGGCGTTCCCATGCGGCGCACGGTGTCGCCGACGCTGAACGTGATGGCGGGAAGGTCCACCTCCGCTGGCGCCCGCAGCGTACGGCCATCCGGCGCGGGCCACAGGCGATCGACCGCCTCGACGCCGACGGCCGCGGCCAGCCTTGCGCGCAGGAGGTCGTCGAGGGCGCCGGCGCTCGCCACGAAGGCATCGGTGCGGTTCAGCAGGTCCTCGGGTTTCCACGTGTCGGGCTGCCAGCCGGCCAGGCGGAACTCCTCGGGAAGGTTGGCGCGCGCGACGACCACCCACGCGTTGATACCGCGGGTGAACGCGGTGGCGATACGGCGGGCATCGGGGCCGTAGGCCGCCCATTCGTCCTCCACGCGGCCGCGGAACTGGAACCGCCGCGTCATCGCATCGCGCTCGATGAAGTTGGCGCCGAGCGTCTCGGCGAGGCGCCCCTGCGCCGCGCGACGCCACAGGTCCATCTGGAACAGGCGGTCCTGGGACTGCACGACACCTTGCGCGAAGAACAGGTCGTCGAGGTTCGACGCGGTGATGTGCGGGATGCCCCAGCGGTCACGCACCACGGTGGCAGGTGCCGTGAGCCCGGGCAGGGCGAGTGTGCCGTCGGTCTGCGGCATCGCCGGCGGCACGGGTGCCGGCGTCTCGGGCGGGCGCCGGCACGCCGCGATCAGCAGCACGACAGCCGCGCTCAGCACCAGCAGGGCGCGGGATAGACTAGCCGGCATGGCTACCCGCGAGGCGCTGCTCGCCGAGTTCGATCACGAGATGGCTGCGACACGCCGGGTGCTGCGCTGCATTCCCGACGATCGCCTCGGCTGGAAGCCGCACGAACGCTCCCGCAGCCTCGGGGCGCTGGCCGCGCACCTGGCGCACATCCCCACCTGGGCGCTGCAGATCGTCGACCGCGAGCGCGTGGATCTCGACGAGCCGCTCGCGATCGACACCGAGCCGGCCTCGCGCACCGCCCTGATCGAGGCGTTCGACGGCGACGTCGGGCGCGTCAGGCGGGCGCTGGACCGCAGCGATGCCGAACTGCACGCCCCGTGGACTCTTGCGCGCGAGGGATACGAGATGTTCCGGATGCCGCGCGCGGCGGCGATCCGGGCGTTCGTGCTCGGCCACGTGGTGCATCATCGGGGCCAGTTGACCGTGTACCTGCGCCTGATTGACGTCCCGGTGCCGCCGCTGTACGGCCCGACGGCCGACAGTGGCCGGCAACCCTAGGCCCACACCGGACGCACCGCAAACGCGGCACGTGAGGTCGCGTGTCGGAGGGCGCGCTTGGACCGCCGCCTAGCCGCGCGACGCCTCGACGCACTCGGCGAGCCGACGGACGCCCTCGTCGATCTCGGCCGGCGTGAGCGCGCAGAACGGCAGGCGCAGGAAACGTTCGCCGCCGCCGTTCGGGAAGAAGGCCAGGCCGTCCGACAGGTTCAGGTTCCGCCGGGCCGCCTCCGCCCTCACCGTGCTCGTCAGCACGCCCTCGGGCAGTGTGAGCGAGATGAAGAACCCGCCATCCGGCCGTGCATCGACGGCGCCGGGCATGTACCGATCCAGCGCAGCCAGGCACGCATCGAGCCGCGGCAGGTACAGCACCTTCAACCGCTCGATCTGCGGCTGGAGCAGCCCCTGCCGGCACCACTCGTACGTGATGCCCTGCGCCAGGTAGCCGGGCGAAATGTACGTGTCCTCGGCCACTTTCGCGAGCCGCTGGATGAGGTCGGGCCGGCCGATCATGAAGCCGGTCCGCACACCAGGGGCAATGAGCTTGGTGAACGAGCACATGAACAACGTGTGCTCCGGCGCCAGCGAGTAGACCGAGGGCTCTTCCTGGCCGCGGTACCGGAGCGGCCGGTACGGCGCATCCTCCACGACCAGAAAATCGTGCTGCTGGGCGAGCGCGGCGATCGCCCGTCGCTTGGCCCCCGAGCAGGTGGTGCCCGACGGATTCTGGAAGTCGGGGATGACGTAGAACACCTTTGGCGCGTGCTTCGCGATCGCGGCTTCCAGCGTGGCCAGGTTCGGCCCATCCGCGTCCAGCTGGATACCCACCACCTGCACGCCGTGCCGCCGCAGCATCGTGATCGTCCGGTCGTAGGTCGGGTTCTCCGTGAACACGACGTCGCCCGGCTTCAGCAGCCCGAGGCAGAGGAACTCCACCAGCTGCAGCGACCCGTTGCCCGTGAGCACGCGGTCGGCCGTCACGCCCTGCCACTGGGCGATCCACTCGCGCAGCGGCTGGAAGCCTGCCGACGGGCCGTACTGCAGCATGGCCGGCCCCCTCGCCTTCAGCGCGTCGATCGCGGCCGCGGCAACCTCCTCGAGCGGGAAGGATTCGTTGGCGGGCACACCACGGGTGAAGTTGATCGTTTCCATCGACTCTCGATCCTCTGGATGGTCTCTCGTGAACTTGTCAGCGGTCGGAACACCCGATCATATCAAGGCGCGCTCGCGGCCGCGAGGATTGTCGCCAGCACGACCTGCCCTGCCTGGACGTTCTTCTCCCGGGTCACGTCAATCCACTCGTCGAGCGAGTGCGCACGCCCTCCGACTCCGCGACCGATGGTGATCGCCGGGATGCCCATGCTGATCGGCACGTTCGAATCCGTGCTGCTCGTCTCGTAACGCGGGATGAAGCCGAAGGCGCGGCTCACGGCCGCCGCTGCCTGCACGAGGTAGGTCGAACTCGGCGTCGTCCCCGACGGCCGATCGCCGATCAGCGTCACGTCCGCGGCAATACTGCCCTCGCGCGTGCTGCGCGCGTGGTTCTCCTCGTCGACGGCCTCCTGGACGAGCGCGAGGAAAGCCTGGTCAACCTTCTTCAGTTCCTCCGGCGATTCGGAGCGCATGTCCACGAGCATGTACATGTCCACCGGGATCGAGTTCACCGACGTGCCGCCGCCAACCACGCCGACGTTGAACGTGGTGCGCGGCCTGGCGGGCACGTGGAGTCGCGAGAACTTCGTCATGGCGCTGCCGAGGGCGAACGCCGGGCTGACCAGACCGAAGGCCCCGTAGCTGTGACCGCCCGGCCCCTTGAACGTCACCCGGTACCGCCGGCTGCCGAGACCGCCGGTGGTGATCGTGTCCTGCGACCCGCCGTCGATCGAGATGAAGTTCCTGATCCGGTCCTTGTACCTGCCCTTCTGCAGCAGGTACTTGACGCCGCGCAGATCGCCCTCACCCTCTTCTCCCACGTTCCCCACGAACAGGATGTCGCCGGGGGTCTGCACGCGCGCTGCGTACATGGCCCGCACGACGGTCAACATCAGCGCAAGGGCCCCGGTGTCATCACCCGCGCCTGGCGCCAGCAGCCGGTTTCCCTCCCGGCGCACTTTGACGTCCGTGCCCTCCGGAAACACGGTGTCGAGGTGGGCGAGCACGGCGAGCATCGGGCCACTGCCGGTGCCCTTCCAGACCCCCATCACGTTGCCTTCGGCATCCCGCTCGACCTCCGAGAGCCCGGCGTCGCGGAGCATCTCGAGGTACGCCGCGCCACGGCGGTCTTCCTTGAAGGGGGGCGCCGGGATTTCGGTGAGCGTGGTCAGTTCACGGACGAACCGCTCGTGATCCGACTCGAGGAAGCGGCTGGCATCGCGATAGGCCGGGCTCGCGAGGATGGCATCCACCCGGGAGGCGGGGTCCTGCCCACGCGCAGATGGCGCCAGCAGCAGGGCGACGATGAGTGCGGCAACGATTCTCATGACGTCATTCTCGCATTTGGGTTCTGCGTCCGCCGCAGCGGGTGCCGTCAGCGGCGACGCACACGCCGCGGCGTACGACTGCCGTCCCCGCCAGCCGGCCGACGAGTGCTGCGGGACCGCCGCGCCGTGTCCAGGTTCTGCCACGCGAGCGTCAGGGCCGCACCGGCACGTTCTTCATCGGCCTGGTCGAGCACGACCGCCGTCCAGCCCTGCCGGCCCCACGCGCCCGCCTGAGGCACGAAGATCTGCGGGTCCGCAGCCACCGCCTCCGCCTGCTGCCCCGGCGTGAGCTTCACGACGGCGATCCCCCGGTCCGGCTGCATGCTGGCGAAGATCCGCCCGCCGCTGCGGAAATCGGGATGCCCCATGTGCGACGACTCCACGGCACCGGGCAGCGCCAGCGCGATGCGTCGGAACTGCGCAATGGTCAAGGGCGGTCCTTCATGCGCGCGGACGGTGAGGCGCGTGCGCGCGCTCAACCGCACGAATGGCAGTGGCGCCGCCGACGATGGCACAGGGGAACGGCAGGACGATCGGCAGCAGCAGGTGCCACATCGGCACCTGGCCCCACACCGCACCGGCCGCCATGAAGTTGATGAACGTGAGCACCACGCCAAGCGCCACGGCGTAGCGCATGCGAGGGTTGCCCTCGGGGGCGAGCCGTGCCGTCAGGTGGCATCCGAGGACGGTGAACACCGCACGCAGGCCTGCGTCGAGCGCCAGCGGCGGGGTGCCCATGCGCGCCACCAGCCATCCGGCGGTGACCGCCGTCAGGACGATCGTCACTACCGCGCCGACGGCGATCGGCACGACATGGCGCAGCAGCGTCGGCGGCGGCCCGCCGGGATCCCCTGTCGGGGGCATCTGGGATGTCTCGTTCACGTGTCGCGGTCCTCAGTCGGCGCCAAGCGGCGGGCGGCGGCGCCCGAAACCGGTGGCCTGCTCGAAGGCCGCGGCAAGCCGCAGCACGCCCAGATCGTCGCGGATACGGCCGACGATCTGCAAGCCCACGGGCAGGCCGTCGTCGGTGAAGCCGGCCGGCACGGCGGCGGCGGGACCGAGCAGCAGGCTGATGCGGAAGGCTGAAGCCATCCACGCGATGTAGTTGTCCATCGGCACGCCCGCGACCTCGCGCGGCCACGTGAGGGACGCGTCGAACGGCGGCACCTGGCTGACGGTGCACACGAGGAAAGGATACCGTTCGTGAAAGACCCGCATACGGTCCAGCAGCGCGGCGTGCCGCTGCATGGCGGTGCCGAGCGCGGCAGCGGTGACGGTTCGGCCGAGTTCGATCTGCCAGATCGCCTCGGGCTTCAGCAGGTCGCGATGGCTGTCGAGCAGCGGCCCGAGTGTCTGGGCGGACATCCAGGCCCGCAGCGTGAGGAACACATCGTCGGCGTCGCTCAGGTCGGGTGCAGCATCCTCCACCTCACATCCCAGTTCCTCGAAGGTCATGCGCTGCCTGTCGAGCACTGCCGTGACCGCCGGGTCGACCGGCAGCCCGCCGAGCGAGGGGCACCAGGCGATGCGCACGCCGCGGACGCTCCGGTCGAGCGGCGCCCTGAATGGCTCGACGTCGGCCGGATAGGTGCGAGGGTCGCGGTCGTCCGCGCCGGCAATCGTGCTCAACAGGAATGCCGCGTCGGCGACCGAGCGCGCGAGCGGGCCCTTCGACAGGATCTCGAGGAACGGAAACGCCGTCGGCGCGTTCGGGACCAGTCCGACGGTGGGGCGCAACGCCACCACGCTGGTGAAGCTCGCCGGGTTCCGGAGCGAGCCACCCAGGTCACTGCCGTCGGCCAGCGGGAGCAAGCCGGCTGCGACCGCTGCCGCCGCACCGCCGCTCGAGCCCCCTGCGCTCCTGGTCGGGTCCCACGGATTCACCGTCGTCCCGAACACGCGGTTGTAGGTGTGCGAGCCCATCGTGAGCTCGGAGACGTTCGTCTTGCCGATGGGCACGACACCGGCGCGGCGCAGGCGCTCCACGAGGACCGAGTCGGCGGTGGGTTGCGCGTCGCGGAAGATCAGCGACCCGCGGGTCCACGGGAAACCGACGGCCGGCTCTGCATCCTTGAACGCGAACGGCAGCCCGTGCAGCGGACCCACGGGCTCTCCACGAGCCAGGCGGGCATCGGCGGCGTCGGCGAGCGCGAGGCACGCATCGTCGGGCAGGCGGGAGACGATGGCGTTCAGGGTCGGATTCAGGCGGTTGACGCGATCGAGGAACGCCGCCATGACCTCGCGCGCCGACACGACACGCGTCCGAATGAGCCCGGCAAGGTTGCGAGCGCTCGCGAAGCAGAGGTCGGACGACATCAGCGGGGCCGCACGGGGCGGGCGGCGGTGCCGGCGGGAAACGCCTCCCGCAGGGGACGGCACGCCGTCGTGTGCGCGACCGCGGACATCGCGATCAGGACCGCGGACATCTGGGCGATCAGTCTGCGACCGCGCGGGCTTCGCTGAGCACCGCGGTCTGTGGTGTCCCCTCGGCGATCGGGCGACCGTCGAGGATGGCCCGGGCGCGCTCGATGTCGAGGGCACCGTCCCACTTGGCCACCACCATCGTGGCGACGGCGTTGCCGATCAGGTTCGTGATCGCCCGGGCCTCCGACATGAACCGGTCCACGCCGAGCAGCAGCGTGAGGCCGGCCACCGGAATCGTCGGGAACGCGGCGAGGGTGGCCGCGAGCGTCACGAATCCGCTGCCGGTCACCGCTGCCGCGCCCTTCGATGTCAGCAGCAGCACACCGAGGATCCCGAGTTCCTGTCCGATTGAGAGGTGGACGCCGCTCACCTGTGCCACGAAGATGGCCGCCATGGTCATGTAGATGGAGGTCCCGTCGAGGTTGAACGAATACCCCGTTGGCACCACCAGGCCGACGACCGGCTTCGAGCACCCGAGGTGCTCGAGCTTCGCCATGATTCGCGGCAGCGCCGATTCGGACGAGGAGGTGCCGAGCACGATCAGGATCTCTTCGCCGATGTACCGCAGGAAGCGGATCAGGCTGAAGCCGGTGGCCCGTGCGATCGCGCCGAGCACCACGAAGATGAAGAAGGCACACGTGAGGTACACGCCGGCCATGAGCTTGCCGAGCGCCACCAGCGATCCGAGCCCGTAGCGACCGACCGTGAACGCCATCGCGCCGAAGGCGCCGAGCGGCGCCAGGCGCATGATGATGGCAACGACGTCGAAGAGCGCCGCCGAGGTCATCTCGATCAGCTCCACGAGCCGGTGGACGCGCGCACCGAGGCGAAGCAGGGCGAGGCCGAAGAGCACCGAGAAGAGGAGCACCTGCAGGACCTCGCCCCTGGCGAACCCGCCCACGACGGTCTCGGGGATGACGTTGAGGATGAAGTCCACGGTGCTGAGGTGCTGCGACGCTGACGTATAGGCGGACACCGAGTTGACATCCGCCCTCGCCGGGTCGAAGCCGACGCCCGCGCCTGGCTGGAGGATGGTGACCACCACGAGACCGATGACCAGGGCCAGCGTCGAGACCACCTCGAAGTACACCAGCGCCCGCAGCCCGATACGGCCGACATCCCGCATCTCGCCCATGTGCGCGATGCCCGCCACCACCGTCGTGAAGACGATGGGCGCGATGATCATCTTGACCAGCTTGATGAAGCCGTCGCCGAGCGGCTTCATGGCGGCGGCCCGCTCCGGCGAGATCACGCCGAAGACGACGCCAATCGCGATGGCGATCAGCACCTGGACGTACAGGTTGGCGTAGAACGGCCGCTTCGGCATGCGCGTAATCATAGCGGGTACAATTGGACAGATGGAGCCGTTTGTTCCGCGTCCGGTCCTGCGCGGCGGGCACCGGATGACGCTCTTCGGCTGGGGCAATCCGCGCCACTTCCCGCGACTGCCGGCGCCCACGCCTCGCTACTTCGACGTGGCGCCGCGAACGCGCGTGCTCGCGCACTGCCACTGGCAGCCCGAGCCGTGGGACCGGCCCACCATCCTGGCCCTGCACGGCCTGAACGGGTCGAGCGATTCGCACTACATGAAGGGCATTGCCGCCAAGGCCTGGGCGCGCGGCATGAACGTGGTGCGGCTGAACCAGCGCAACTGCGGGAACACCGAGCACCTGGCCCCGGGCCTGTTCCATTCCGGTTTGACCGAGGATGCACGACACGTGGTCGAGGAGCTCTCGGTGGTCGACCGGCTTCGGTCGATCGTGGTCGTCGGGTATTCCCTCGGCGGCAACCTCGCGCTGAAGCTGGCCGGGGAGTACGCGGACCGGCCGCCGGCTGTGGTCACGGCCGTCGCGGCGGTTTCGCCGATCATCGAGATCGGCGAATGTACGCGCGCGCTCGAACGGCGCGAGAACGTCCTCTACGAGTGGAATTTCGTTCGCGAGCTCAAGAAACGCATGCTGCGCAAGGAGCGGTTCTGGCCAGGGCTGTTCGACCTCTCGCGGTTGAGGGCCATCCGGACCGTGCGCGAGTTCGACAACGTCTACACGGCCCCGCACTTCGGGTTCGTCGACGCGGACGACTACTATTACCGCTGCAGCGCGATGCGTATCGCCGACCGCATCAGCGTGCCCGCACTCGTCATCACCGCACAGGACGATCCGTTCGTGCCGCACGAGCCGTTCATGAACGGCGTCCTCCAGGCCAACCGCCACGTCGATTTGCACGTGACACGCTACGGCGGGCACTGCGGCTTCGTCACGGCACCGTCGGCCGGCGACGACGGCTACTGGGCCGAGACCCAGATCGTGCGGTTTGCCGAGCGGCGGCATCAGGACCGCGTCGCCCGGCACGAGGGCACGTCCGTGCTCGAGCCGACGTACTCATAGGGCCGGCGCCAGGCCGAGAACGGCGGGCGGTCAGGCGACCGGGGCAATTCCCAGCCGCTGCATCAGCAACTGGGCGAACTCGGGCCCCTTCCCTTCGTCCTCGTGCTTGAAATAGACGAAGACGTCGCGGCACGCCGCGGTCTCCCGGGCGATCGTGTCGGCCCAGCGGGCGATGTCATCCGGCGTGTAGCCTTCGTCCCTCAGCCGGAAGTACGCGTACTCCGTCGTGACGCGGACCGGCGCCGAGAGCTTTTCGCTATCGGAGACGCACAGGGCCAGGCGGCGCCCCTCGAGCCTGCCGAACACCTCGTCGTCGAACCACGACGGGTGTCGGAACTCGAAGGCGGCGCACACGCGCGGCGGCAGCGTGTCCAGAAAGGCGTCGAACAACGCCAGGTCTTTCTTCAGGTTCGGCGGCAGCTGGAACAGGAGTGCCCCCAGCTTGTCGCCGAGCGACGCCGCGACCCGGCAGAACCCCTGGACCGGATCGCCCACATCCTTCAGCCTGCGGTCGTGGGTGATCCGTTTCGGTGCCTTCAAGGTGAAGCGGTAGGGCGACGGCGTCTGGGCAGCCCACCCCGAGACGAGCGTCTCGTTCGGCATCCGGTAGAACGTGTAGTTGATTTCAACGGTCGGGAAACGTGCGGCGTAGTACGGCAGCATCTTGGCCGCGGCAAGCGTGGGGGGATAGAAGCTGCCCTTCCACTCGGGATAGTTGTAGCCGGAGGTGCCGACCCAGATCATGGGACCAACTGTAAACTACAAGCATGCGCATTTTCACAACGGCCTCGCTGCTCGTCGGGCTGCTCACCGCCGCCGCCTGCGGCGGCCCGGAACGTCGTGAGTACAAGCTCGAAGGCCAGGTCCTCTCGCTGACCGCCGATCACACGACGGCGATGATCAAGCACGAGGAGATCCCCGGCTTCATGTCCGCGATGACGATGCAGTACCAGGCGAAGGAGGCGCGCGAATACGAGCCGCTCGTCCCGGGCGACTTGATCACCGCGCGGCTCGTCGTCCTGCCCAACGCCGCTTACCTCGAGAACGTGAAGAAGGTGGGCAACGCGCCGCTCGAGCGTACGGCCTCGGACGGCGCCGCATCGGCTGGCTTCGAGCTGATCAAGACGGGTGCGCCCGTTCCGGACATGGCCTTCGTCGATCAGGAGGGCCGGTCCGTCTCCCTCGAGTCGTTCCGCGGCTCCGCCGTGGTCGTCACCTTCATCTACACCAGCTGTCCGATGCCGAACTTCTGTCCGCTGATGGACAGGAACTTCGCTGCCATCCAGAAGAAGCTGCTCGAGACCGGCAACCAGCTCAAGGCCCACCTGTTGAGCGTCAGCTTCGACCCGGCTGTCGACACACCGCCCGTGCTGAAGAAGCACGCCGAGTCACTCGGTGCCGACCCGCGGCTCTGGAGCTTCGTCACCGGCGACCGGGACGCCGTGGACAAGTGGGCGTCGGGATTCGGCGTGTCGATCTCACGCGCCATGAACGACCCGCGCGACATCACGCACAACCTGCGCACGGCCCTCATCGACCGTCAGGGCAACCTCGTACACACCTACGGCGGCAACGAGTGGACGCCCGAGCAAGTGGTGGCCGACATCCGCGTGATGGTCGGGATTGACTGAGCCGCGGTTCACGCCCCGCGAACGGCGGCTCATCGCCCGGTTGCGGACGCCCGCGGCAGTCCAGCACTACCTCAATCGCCTGCCCTATAACTACGAAACCGGGCGCGAGACCCTGCGCGGTTTCCGCGGCGTCGTCCAGCACGGCGAAGCGCACTGCCTCGAGGCGGCGCTGTTCGCCGCCGCCGTGCTCGAGCAGCACGGTTTCCCGCCGCTGGTGATCAGCTTCGAGTCGATCGACCTGCTCGATCACGTGATCTTCGTCTACCGTGAACGGGGCCGGTGGGGCTCGGTGGCACGCTCGCGCGATCCGGGCCTGAACGGCCGGAGGCCCGTGTTCGAGACGCCCCGCGCGCTGGCCGCCAGCTACATGGACCCGTACGTGGACTTCACGGGTCGGGTGACCGGCTTCGCCCTGGTGAACCTCGCCAGGGAGATGGGGGCGTACGACTGGCGCCTGTCGGCGCGCAACGTCTGGAAGGTGGAGCAGATGCTCATCGACTTCCCGCATCGCACGCTGACGATGAGTGAGTCGCGCTATCAGAGGCTGCGCGCGCGGTACGTGGCGTTCCGGGCTGCGAACGACGACCTGAAGCCTGTGTACTACGAGGGGCGCCGGGCGTGGGAACCGCTGCCGAAGGACCGGACGTGGGCGCGGCGCTGACGGCGATGACAGCCGGCGCCGTGGCGCGCCTCGTCCGTCTCAGTCGAGGTCGAAGTCGCGCGTCGGCTTGGTGATCGGTTCGCGGTTCGCCTGCCGGAGCGCTTCCTCGAACCTGCGTGCCAGCGCATCGCCGCGATTCTTCTCCGCGTCCACCGACTGCTGGAAGATCGCCTCGCGGCGCGCCGCCTCTTCGGAGAGGATGCGCTGCGCGTCGCTCAGCTCGGGCTTGTTGCCCCGTTCAGGTTCGTGGTGTGCGACCACACGCCCGAGATTCAGATCGATCACGAGCGTGGCCTGACAGCAGGGGCAGGTGACTTCGAGTTCCGACTTGAGGCGCGCCATGGGGTCTCCGTCGCGTCAGCGGACGCTCAACCGCGGTCTATCATAGCGTAGTGACCCACGCGCCCAGGACTCCCATCCGCATCGTCACCTACAACATCCACAGGTCGCGGGGCATGGATCGGCGGACGCGGCCCGCTCGCGTCGCCGAGGTGCTGCGCAGCGTCGATGCCGACGTGATCGCGCTGCAGGAGGTGGTGGGCGCCGGGCCTTCCGGCGGCAGCCACATCGAGGAGATCGGTGCCGCGCTCGGCATGGGCTGGGTCATGGCTCCGACGCGCCACCTGCGGGGGCACCTCTTCGGCAACGTGGTCCTCAGCCGCTTCCCCATCACGCACCACGCCCAGCACGACCTGTCCTGGCGCGCGTGCGAGGAGCGCTGCATGCACCGCGTGGATGTCGAGGTCAACGGCCGGACGCTGCACGTCTACAACGTGCACCTGGGCACGGCCATCCTCGAGCGGCGCTACCAGGCGCAGCGGCTCGCGACCTTGGTTGCCGACAGGCACGTCACGGGGCCGAAGATCGTGCTCGGCGACTTCAACGAGTGGATGCGCGGCCTCACGACGACGCTGCTCAGCACGAAAATGAAGAGCGTGGACCTCTCGCAGTACATGAAGCGGCGGCGAACCTACCCCGGCCTGTTCCCGCTGTTGCACCTCGACCACATCTACTACGACGGAGCGCTCGAGATCGACCACATCGAGGTGCTGCGCTCCAGGCTGGCCTTGATCGCGTCGGATCACCTGCCGCTCATCGCCGACATCCGTATCTAGCCGCGTACGGCCGCCCGGCCGTCTTTGGGTTGCAGCGCGCGCGCCGTCGATGCACACTTGCCCAGCCGTACGGGCAGGACAAGGGCAGGACGATGACACGAGTGATGTGCGCGGTCGCGTGCGTAGGGCTGGTGCTCGGGGCGCTGGGACGTGCCCAGCAGGGCGCGGTGTCCGGCGAATGGTCCTCATACGGAGGCGACCCGGGACATACCCGGTACTCACCGCTGTCGCAGATCTCCGCCGGCAACTTCGGCCAGCTCGAGATCGCCTGGCGCTTCGACACCGTCCCGTTCGGCCCCCGGCCCGAGTATCAGTTCGAATCCACCCCGCTCATGGTGAACGGCGTGGTGTACACGACGGCCGGCACCCGACGTGACGTGGCAGCCCTCGATGCCAGGACCGGCGAACTCCTGTGGATGCACGGCGAACAGGAGGGCGCGCGCGCGGCGGCGGCGCCCCGCCAGCTCTCGGGCCGCGGTCTCTCGTACTGGACTGACGGGCGCGAGCGACGCATCCTCTACGTGACGCCCGGCTACCGGCTGGTCGCGCTCGACGCCTCGACCGGCAATCTCGTCCGCAGTTTCGGCACCGATGGAGTGGTCGACCTGAAGGCCGACTTCGACCAGCCGCTCGACCCCGCCCAAGCGCGCGTCGGGCTGCACGCCACGCCGGCCATCGTCAACGACGTCGTGATCGTCGGCGCCGCGTTCGACACCGGGGCGAACCCGAAGAGTCGAGCGAACGTGAAGGGGTACGTGCGAGGCTTCGACGTCCGGACCGGCAGGCGGCTGTGGACCTTCCACACGATCCCACGCCCGGGCGAGTTCGGCAACGACACCTGGCTGAACGACTCCTGGTCGTACACGGGCAACACCGGCGTGTGGGCGCAGATCTCCGTCGATCCGCAGCTTGGCCTCGCGTACCTGCCGGTCGAACTGCCCACCCACGACTACTACGGCGGCGAGCGCCCGGGAAACAACCTGTTCGCCGAGAGCCTCGTGGCCGTCGACGTGAAGACCGGCGTGCGGCGGTGGCATTACCAGCTGGTCCACCACGGCGTGTGGGACATGGACATCCCGTGCGCGCCGATCCTTGCCGACATCACCGTGAACGGCCGCGCGGTCAAGGCACTCGCACAGCCCACCAAGCAGGCGTTCCTGTACGTGCTGAACCGGGAGACCGGCGAGCCGGTCTGGCCGATCGAAGAGCGGCCCGTGCCGAAGGGCGACGTGCCCGGCGAGTGGTACGCGCCGACGCAGCCGCACCCGACACGTCCGCCCGCTTACGATGGCCAGGGGCTCACGACCGACGACCTGATCGACTTCACGCCGGCGCTGCGCGCCGAGGCCGTGCAGATCGTCTCGAGGTACCGGCTCGGCCCGATCTTCACGCCGCCCTCCCTCAGCCGGGCTGAGGGCCCGATTGCAACGCTCACCATGGGCGCGCAGGCCGCCGCCACCAACTGGCCCGGCGGCTCCTACGACCCCGAGACCCACACCGTCTTCGTGGCCTCGCAGACGAGCATCGCGACACTCGGGCTCGTGCCGGCGCCGCCTGGCGCCTCGGATCTGCCCTACTTCCAGGGGACAGTGCTCTCTGGCGCACGGCTGACGGGTGGCTCCGGCTCGGGGGCGGGTGCCGCGCCCCGCGCCGCCGGCACCGAAGCCAGCGGCAGCGCGACGCTCACCGTCCAGGGCCTTCCGCTCGTCAAGCCACCCTACAGCCGGATCACCGCCATCGATCTCGACCGCGGCGCGTTCCGGTGGCAGGTGCCGTTCGGCGGGACGCCGGACGCCATCCGCAATCACCCCGCGCTGAAGGGACTGTCGCTGCCGCCGCTGGGCCGGCCCGGCAACAACGTCGGCACGCTCGTCACGAAGACGCTGCTGGTGGCAGGCGAAGGCAATCTCGGGCCCACGCCCGATGGGCGGCGCGGCGCGATGCTGCGGGCGTTCGACAAGGCGAGCGGGGCCGAGGTCGGCGCCGTCTACATGCCCGCCCCGCAGACCGGCAGCCCGATGACCTACATGATCGATGGCACGCAGTACCTCGTCGTCGCGATCGGGGGCGCGGGGCACGCGGGAGAGTTGCTCGCCTTCAGGGTGGGCGCCAGATAACGCGCGGGACGCGCAAGGAGGAGGACAGATATGTGGCGACTGCTTCGTGTCGGAGGTCTCGTGGCGCTCGCTTGTGGCGCGGGGGTGGCGTCTTCGCACGCGCAGCCTGTGAGCGAGGCCACCTGCCGCAACTGCCCGGCCACGTACGTGGGCAACGAGGAACTGCAGGCCTACATCAAGCGGGCGATGGCCAACAACATCATCGACCAGCAGGTCCGGGCGCTGGACGTCGGCCGGACCAACGTGGACGTGGGCATCGTGCACCGGAAGAAGCTGGACAAGCCCGCTGACCGGTCCGTGGCGGAGCACCACCAGGTCAGCGAGGTGTACCACATCATCGAGGGAACGGCGACGCTCGTGACCGGGCCCGACCTGGTAGATGCGAGGCCGAGGCCCTCGACGAACCAGAACGTGCGCATGCTGAACGGCCCCGGCGCCGATGCGGCGTCGATTCGCAACGGTGTCGAGCACCACCTGAAGCCGGGTGACGTGATCGTGATCCCGGCAGGCACGGGGCACTGGTTCACGAAGATCGACGACCACATCACCTACCTGATGATCCGCCTGGACCCGGACAAGATCGTGCCGCTCAAGGACGAAGCGGCGTCGAAGGCCGACCTCGCCGGCGCGCGGTAGCGGCGGCTAGCGGCGCGGCAGGGCGAAGGCGATGTACTCGCCGGAGTAGTTCCCGCCGCTCACGGCCACGATCACGAACTGCCGGCCGTCGACGCTGTAGGTCATCGGCGTGCCGCTCTGGGGCGCGGGCAGCCGTACGCCGCCCACTTCGCGCCCCGTCGCCTTGTCGTACGCGCGCAGGATCGCACCGCGCGGCTGGCCCGGCAGCGTCGTCGCCTGGCCGTCGCCCGCGATGAGCAGGGTCTTCGTCACCAGTGCGCCGATGGCCACCGCCTGGCCGGTCCGCGGGATCGTCAGGCCCCGCAGCACGGGCGAGTTGCGGACGGTATCCGGCGTCTCACCGTGCGCGACCTGCCAGAGCCGCTCCCCGCGATCCAGGTTGAAGGCGGTGATGCGCCCGTAGGGCGGCTTCAGCAGCGGCAGCCCCTGCGGCGTCAGCGACGCGCCGAACTCCCCCGTGGTCGTAGTGCGCTGGGACTCGCCCGTCGCGGGCTGTCGCTGGACGGCGTCGGCCCCGACATCCTCGCCCGGGCCGGTCACGTAGCGCACACCGGTCACGGCGTTGCCCGATACGTACGGCAGGTCCGAGAACTCCCGGCTGGGCGGCGGAAGCAGCCCCAGCGGTACCAGCGAGGTGAAGGACGGCACGAACAGCGTGTGCGTCTCCGGGTCGTACGAGGCACCGGGCCAGTTCGTGCCGCCCGAGGACCGGAACGACGCGATCGGCCCCTCGATGCGGCTGACGGGTGGCGGCGTGAAGATGGGACCCAGCTTGTACTTCGACATCATCCGGACCGCCTCCGCGCGCAGTTCCGGCGTGAAGTCGATGAGCGCGTCCTCGGTCACACCCTGGTGATCGTACGGCTCCGGCCGTGCGGGGAATGGCTGCGTCGGCGAATACCACTCGCCCGGCACGTCGCCCCTGGGCACGGGCCGCTCCTCGATCGGGATGAGCGGCCGCCCGGTGACGCGGTCGAACAGGTACAGCATCGCCTGCTTCCCCATCACCGCCACGGCCTTCACGGGCCTGCCGTCCACCGTGAGGTCGGCCAGCACCGGCGCAGCCGCGATGTCCATGTTCCAGATCGGGTGGTGAACGAGCTGGAAATGCCACCGGCGCGCGCCGGTCTTCACGTCCACGGCGACGAGGCTCTCGGCGAACAGGTTGTTGCCGGGCCGAAGTCCGCCGTAGAAATCGGACGACGGGGTTTCGACCGGCAGGTACGCGAGCCCGAGATCCTCGTCGATCGCGATCTCGTTCCACACGCCGGTGTTCCCGTTGACCGACCATGAGTCGTTCAGCCACGTGTCGTTGCCGAACTCCCCGGGGCGCGGGATCGTGTTGAACGTCCACAGCAGCCGTCCCGTGCGCGCGTCGTATCCCCGCACCAGGCCCTTGGTGTTGTTGTGGGTCTTCGGCGTGCCACCCTCGCGCATGGACGAGCCGATGAGGATCACGTCCTTCGCGATGGCGGGGGTCGAGTGCACGCCGATTTCGCCCGTCACCGGATCGATGGGCTGCCGGTTGCCGAACACGACGCCCTGCTTGAGGTCGACGATGCCTTCGGCGCCGAAGGTGGACACCAGCGATCCAGTGCGCGCGTCCAGCGCTACCAGGCGGTAGCCGGTCGTCACGTAGTAGATGCGCGCGTCGCGCCCATCGGTCCAGTACGACAGGCCACGGCCGGAGAGCTGGCGCGGCGCGGCGGCTGCACGGGCGCCCTCACGCTCGGAGTGCGACCAGATCAGTTCCCCCGTCGAGGCATCCAGCGCGATGACCGCGCGTCGTGATCCGGCGGTCGTGTACACGATGCCGCCGACCATCAGCGGCGTGCCTTCGAGCTTGTACTCGGGCCGTGGGCCGAACGCGTCGGTCTTGAGGCGCCACGCGACTTCGAGGGAGCCGAAGTTTGCCGCAGTGATCTGGTCGAGTGGCGAGTAGTGGTGCATCCGCCGGTCGCCGGCGTACGACGGCCACTCCCCGCGCGCGGTGGTCAGCGCCGCCGCTGCGGGTGGGGCAGGCTGTGACGGACGTGCCGCCACGGGCGTGCGGCCCGGGAGGAAGACGAGGGTCGCGCCGAGAGCGGCCCCGCCGCACGCGGCGATGGCTGCGAGAGCCTGACGATGCACGTCGCACCTCCAAGAGATGTCGAAATCCCCGCAATCCTCCGCGGCCGTCGACCGATTGTCAAACGACGGCGCGCAGACGGCGAACTACGGACGGAGATGGGGACGAGAATGGAGGAACGAGGACTGGCGACTGGTGACTGAGGACCGGGGACTGAGGGCTCCCGACTACTCCGTGTCCTCTGCCAGTTCAAGGCCGATCGGCCCGCCCTCCTGCACCACGCTGACATGCGCCTGCTGGCGGCGGCGCGCCCGTGTGGCCCGGGCCTCGGCGTAGATGCGCTCCGGCACCGGCTGCACGTCCCACGCGAGGCCGAGCGCCTGCATCGCGCGGATCACATACCACGTCGGGTCGAACTCCCACCAGTAGAAGCCGTTGCGGGCGGCCCGCTGGTAGCGGTGATGGTTGTTGTGCCAGCCCTCGCCTACCGCGAAGAAGGCGGTGAACGCGTTGTTCCGCGACTCGTCGATCGTGTCGAAGCGTCGGGAGCCGAAGAGATGGTTGACCGTGTTGATCGCGAACGTCGCGTGGGCGAGCGTGACCGTCGGCAGGCAGAACCCCCACACGAGCCACGGGAACCCGCCGATTGCAAACAGCAGGGCGGCCAGAAGCAGCGGAGGGACGAAGAAGTAGGTGTTCAGGAAGCGGATCTCGGGAAACCTGGAGAAGTCGCGCACCACCGGGTTGGTGGGTTCGAGGGCGTCGTGCTTCGCGTCGTTGAGGAACCACCCGATGTGCGCGTAGTAGAAGCCGCTCACCATGGGGCTGTGCGGGTCGCCGTCCCGATCCGCGTACTTGTGGTGATTGACGTGGTGGCCGGCCCACCAGAGCGGCCCCTTCTGCATGGCGGCGGTGCCGATGAACGCCCACACGAACTGCGCCGCCCGGTGCATCTTGAAGGCGCGGTGCGCGAAATAGCGGTGGAACGCCAGCGTGAGGCCGACCGCGCGCAGGAAGTGTGACACCGCCCACAACGCGACGAGCCCGGCGGAGAACGGCACGAAGAACACGAGCAGGGCGGAGGCCTGGACGATCCAGAAGATCGTCTGCGTCAGCAGCTTCATGAGTTCAGACACCCGCGGATGCAGCGGACGGCAGCCGGGACGGCGCCGCGCAGGGTGGAACGGGAGGAATCGGAATCACCGCAAGAATGCGCCGGCCTAGCCTTCCTCTTCGTACTCTTCTTCCTCGGACGGGCCGAGGCGCGTGGAGGGGCGCAGCGCTTCGCGGTAGTCGTACAAGGGCAGGTCGCGCACGTGGAGCGACAGCAGGCAGCCGGGCGACTTCTCGGCAACCACGACGGTGACCGGGCTGCCTTCGACGCCTTCCCGGAACGAGACCCGGCACCCACAAGCGAGCCGCGCGTGCGTGAAGCCCTTCAACATCAGGTCCTCATCATATCACTGGCGGCAGTTGCCCGGTGGAAGTCGGCGGGAGGCGAAGGGCGTGCGTGCGGACGAGCGCCCGGACGGGTGTGCACCGCGCCGCATCTGCCGGCGCGCGCACCGGGGATCAGAGGAGGGCCTTGATCTCCTGCTCGAAGACGTCCTTCTCGGTCAGGCCGGTGTGCGTCGCGCACACCTTGCCGTCGCGAGAAATCATCACGCTCACGGGGATGCCGAGGATTGGGCCGAACGCATCCTGCAGATCGTCGCGGCCGAGGCCCTGGAGCACGGGATAGTTCATGCCCATCTCCTTGACGTAGGGTGCGAGCTTGTCCACCGGGTCGTCGACCGACACGCCCACGATCTGCAGGCCCTGCGTGCCGTAGGTCTTCTGGAACTCGACGAAGTGCGGGATCTCCACCTTGCAGGGACCGCACCACGTGGCCCAGAAGTCGAGCAGGATGACCTTCCCCTTGAAGTCGGCCAGCGTGACGTCCTTGCCCTCGACGTCCTTCAGGGTGAAGTCCAGGTTGGCGGGCTTGGCGTCCGCAGGACACTCGAGGACCGGCTGCGTGTTGTCGGACGCCGTCACCACGGGCTGCGCCACCATCTCGGGGTGATCCGCCGTGAGCCAGGGCATCTGCGTCGTGATGGTCAACGCGGCCAGCGCGATCACACCGACGACGGCAATGGCCCAACGGACACGCATGATGAACTCCTTGTTCCCGCTACTTCAGCGATGCACGCACGAGTGAGGCCACGCGCTCGACGTCCTGCACCGGTTCGGTCGACACGAGGACGAACGTGCGGTCGCCCACCGACCACATGCGAAGCTGGTGGCCGAGGACACGAACCAGTTCATCGCTGCGCGTTTCCCTCGGCAGCATGAAGAGCGACATGGGCTGCCCGTCGTGTTTGAACATGATATGCGCGGTCTTGCCTTCGCCGTACAGGCAGAAGCGCGAACCGACCAGCTCGAGCTTCTCGTCTGCCGGCACCTCCGGCACGTCCATGCTCCAGTCGAACAGGGACTCCATCGAGGCTTCGACCTCCTCGTGCGTGTGGCGGGTCCCGATCATGTTGTTCAGGCCGAAGCACTTCATGTGGTCGGCAGCCAGCTCGGCCGCAAGCACGCGCGACGAACTCCGCGTCGCCTGATAGAGGAAGGCGCCGCCCACGAGCAGCACGAGGCTCGCCGCGAGGGCGAAGGGACGCAGACGGGCGCTCCAGCTGGCGCGCCCGGGCGTCAGCGCCGTGCCCGCGGCCGACGACCTCGCCGCGGCCGTCGGGAAGGCATGCACCGTGGCGGCGGGACGCGAACGCATGGCCGCGATCCGCGCCTGCAGGTCCGCCGCGGCGGCCGGGGCCAGCAGCTCGCGGCGACGCGCCTGCAGCAGCGCACGGACGCTTCGCTCGGCCACGACCCGGGCCCGGCAGGCTTCGCAGGAGCCGAGGTGGCGGGCGACGTCCTGCTGCTCGCCGGGCGGCAGTTCGCCGTCGACGAAGGGCGTGACGAGCGGGTCGATGCGGGAACATTCAGGCATTGACAGGTCTCAGATGGTGAAGCCGTTCGAAGAGCATCCGGCGGCCGCGGGAGATCCGCGACATCACGGTGCCGGCCGGGATTTTCAGCATGTCGGCGATTTCGGCGTACGTAAACTCGTCCACGTCCCGGAGCCAGACCGCCTCGCGGAACGCGTCGGGCAGGTCGGCAATCGCCGCCTGGAGGTCCGGGGTCAGCGTGTTGCGCAAGAGCAGCGTCTCGGGGCTGTCCACGGTGCCCGCGACGGCGAACTGCGGGGTTTCGGCGGCCTCGTCCACGACCTCGCTGTCAATGGTGACCGAGTCGCGAGCCCGGTCGCGGGCCCGGTTCCTGGCGGTGTTGTGCAGGATGGTAAACAGCCAGGCCCGGAGATTGGTCCCCGGCTGGAAGGTGTCCGCGGCGCGAAATGCCTTGAGATACGTGTCCTGCACCAGATCTTCCGCGTCGGCGGGCACCCGCGTCAGCCGCAGGGCCGTCCGATAAAGGCTGTCCACGTACGCCAGGGCCTCGGCCTCGAAGGCCTCCCGGCGCGCCGGGTCCCCGGGCAGTGGTGGTTTCGCCTGTGCCATGCGCATCGTCTGCGCGTCAGAGGTGTAAACACCCCGGCGCCTGCATTTATTCCCTCATGGTAGTGCCGAGGGGGCGGATCTGTCGCCTGCAGGTGTCGCGCCGTGCACCGGGTGGAGGACACCTCCCGTCAAAAGGAAGGCGGATGAGCGGGGACCGTGGTTTGCAGGCGCCCCGTCACGGTAAGATCTCCGCAGTTTCGAACTGCCACCCCCTTCGAGGTACTGCATATGCGGATGCGCGTCCCCTCGGGCCGGTCCCCGGCTCGAGGCCCGCTGGTCGCCCTCGCCCTGTTTGTCGTCCTCTGCCTGGCCGGCGTGGCCTCGCCCGCCGCCGCCCAGTACCAGATGGTCCCGTACTACGGGAAGAACAACATCCACTACGACAACTTCGACTGGCACATCTACACGACCGACCATTTCGAGATCTACTACTACTCCGACATCCAGCAGCACCTCGAGCGCATCGCCGGGTATGCCGAAAGCGCCTACCAGCAGGTGAGCGCCGACCTGAAGCACGACCTCTCGTTCAAGGTCCCCCTCATCCTCTTCAAGACGCACAGCGAGTTCGAGCAGCAGAACGTCATTCCCGGGGCCGCCCAGGAAGGAGTCGGCGCCTTCGCCGAGCCGTTCCGCGACCGGATGCTGCTGCCCATCGACGACCCGCCCGACCGGCTCTACGGCCTGATTGCGCACGAACTGACGCACATCTTCGAGTTCGACATCATCCCGCAGGGCCTGATTCGCCGCAGCGTCCCGCTGTGGGTCAACGAGGGGCTCTCGGACTACGAACGCCGCCAGTGGCAGCCGCTCGACCTGATGATGATCCGCGACGCCGCCGTCGCCGACATCGTGCCCAAGATGAGCAAGCTGCAGGGCTACGGCAACAGCAGCAATCCACGCCTGATCTACAACCTCGGGCACGCCGTCTTCGAGTTCATCGAGGCGCGCTGGGGCAAGGAAGGCATCCGCCAGTTCATGTTCGCGCTCCGCAAGAGCGTGATCGGCGGCGGAGACGATGCCTACCAGGAAGCGTTCAAGATGACGCCCGACGAATTCGATCAGGCGTTCGAACGCTACCTGAAGGACCGCTTCAAGCCGTTTCGCGACAAGGAACGTCCGGCCGACTACGGCCGCGACATCGCACCCGATCCCGAAAAGACGCAGTTCGCACAGGCGCTCTCGGTGGCGCCGTCACCATCGGGCGACCTCATCTCCGTGGTGACCATCAACCGCAAGGACGGCGAGGCCGACATCATCCTCATCTCGTCGAAAGACGGCTCGGTCGTCCGCAACCTGACCGAGGGGTTCGACAAGGATCTCGGCTTCACGAACCTCGTGCTGCTCGGCGAGCGCTGGAACACGATGCACTGGATGTCGTGGTCGCCGAAGGGCGATCGCCTCGCCTACTTCGTGCGCACCGAGAAGGAGCGCACGCTCATCGTCCAGAACGTGCTGACGCGCAAGGTCGAAGCACGCGTGCCGATGAAGACGGTGGACGAGCCGGAGTCTCCCAGCTTCTCGCCGGACGGACGCTCGATCACCTTTGCTGGCCTGCGGGGCGGGATCGGCGACATCTTCGCGGTCGATCTCCAGACGCAGGAGATAGTGAACCTGACCAGCGACGACTTCTTCGATTACGGACCGACCTACGCGCCCGACGGCAAGTACGTCGTCTACAGCGCGCGCATCAGCGGCAACCAGAAGCTCTTCCGGGTCGACCTCGACACGAAGAAGAAGACGCAGATTACCTTCGGCACGCACGATGAATCGGCCGCGCAGTTCATCGACGAGCACACGCTGGTGTTCTCCTCGACGGCGCTCAACCCGAACCAGCCGGTCGACGCCGACGTGGCGCGCAACGCGAACATCTACAACATCTGGACGCTGGACCTGCGCACCGGCGAACTGAAGCAGTACACCGACGCCCTGGGCGGTGTGCTGTCACCCATCGTGCTGAACGACCCCGCGGGCGCGAAGCTCGGGTTCGTCAGCTACTACAAGGGCGACTACGGCCTGCACACCTTCGAGCGCAAGGAGCCGCTCAACACGGCCGCCACCGCCGATTTCGGCGGCCCCGGGCCGGTGATTGACTTCCAGGCGCCGATGGAGCACACGCTCGTGGAGTCGAACGCGCGCCGCAAGAAGCCGTTCGAGAAGATGTTCCTCGAGGGGCGGCCGCCCGTGAACGTGGGTGTCACGAACAACGGCGACGTGTTCGGCGGCACGCAGATCAGCTTCGGCGATGTGCTCGGTGATAAGCAGGTCAACCTGTTCGCCGCATCGATCGCGCAGTACCGCTCGCTGTCGCTGAGTTACGTGAACCTGGGTCGCCGGTTCCAGTACGCGCTCCAGGGCTTCTCGCAGACGCAGTTCTTCTTCGGCCAGCTCTCCGGGGTCTTCTACGATCCCCGGCTCACCCCGTTCATCAGCCGCGACCTCGCCACGGCCACCCGCACTGTGCAGGGCGGCACGGCGTTCGGCATCTACCCGATCAGCCGGTTCCGCCGTGTCGAGTTCACGGGCGGGTTCACCCACCTGCGTGAGCAGTACAACGACCCCACGCTGCAGTTCTTCGCGCAGCAGTACCAGCAGCAGACCTTCGGCCGGCAGATCTTCCGCAACGGCACGATCATCCCGCTGGGTGTCTCGTTCATCCAGGAAACCACCGTCTTCCGGGAGTTCGGCCCGCTCGCGGGCAACACCATGCGGCTGGCCTACAACGCGGCTCCCAAGATCGGGAACACGCTGTCACGCCAGACGGTGGACGCCGACGTGCGCTTCTACCAGCGGCTCGCAACCACCGGCGTGTTCGCCGTGCGCTTCAGGGGCTTCAAGAGCACCGGCGCCTTCCCGGACTTCCTGTACTTCGGCGGCAACTCCGAGATGCGCGGCTACAACTTCCTGTCCTTCGTCGGGCAGAATGCCACGTTCGCGAACGCAGAACTGCGCTTCCCGATCATCGAGGCGGCGCTGACGCCCATCGGCGTGATCGGCGGCATCCGCGGCGTCTTCTTCGCGAACATCGGCGGCGGGTGGTTCAACAACCAGGCCTTCACGTTCGCCACGTCGTCACCCGAAACCGTCACGCCGGTCACCGGCTACCAGACCGACGCTGCGGGCAACCTGCTGGGCGACGCGAGCGGTAACCCGATCCCGATCTTCGGACCCGCAACCACCGTGAGCGGGTTCCGCCTGAAGGACGGGCGCGCGTCGTACGGCATCGGGCTCGAAACCTTTGCCCTCGGATTCCCGATTCACTTCGACTGGGCGTGGCGCACGCTGTTCAACCGCGAGTGGGAGGACCTGGTCTTCGCGGCGAACGGCGGCAGTTCGTCGTTCCGCCGGCCGCGGTTCGCCGTCTGGATTGGGTACGACTTCTGATATGGAAAGACCGGTGTCAATTAGCCGGTAGTTTTCTCATCGTTCGAAAGCAAGTCAGCCCCGCACCCGGCTTATCAAGCCATCCGGGTGCGGGGCGTTGTCTGTACCCCGTCAGGTGATCGGCCGAGCGACAACGACGATGAATCACTCTGATATTCGCGGGTCGGAACCGCATGACCATGATTCGTCGGGAGCTGCCTCGCTCTAGGGGCGCGAGTTCGAGACCGGAGTCATCTATCGCATAGAAGCGCCGAGGGTTCTCCTTTCGACAGTCGGCCGATCACCTCACTGGGTCAGCGCCGCCCACACGAAGCCGGTCAGCTCGCGCGCCACGGCGGTCACGACGTGCTGTTTGGGTTTGCCGCGCGCCGCCAAGCGCGCGTAGCGGCGATGCAACCGCTGCTGTGCCGTCCATGCCTGCGCGATCACCCTGGCGGGGGCGCCCCGTTGCCGCACGCGCAGCGTGTCGCCGATGAATGGGTGGTGGCGGTAATGCCAGGCCGCTTCCACGAGCACGGACCGGAGATGTGCATTGCCAGTCTTCGTGATCGCGCCGCGCGCCTGCTTGGTCCCGCTCGAATGCTCCGAGGGAATCAGGCCGACAAAGGCCATGAGACTCGGCGCCGTGGCAAAGCGTCGCGCATCGCCGAGTTCGGCGGCGATCGTGAGGGCGGTGAGATCATCGATGCCGCGGAAGCACCGCAGGCGTTCGACGCGCAGCCGGAGAGGCGGGAGGGCGAGCAGCGCGCGCAGATCCTCCTCGACGGCGCGCAGCCGCGCCATGGCTTCATCGACGGTGCGGAGATACGCCCGATGCGTCTGCTCGAGCGCGGCGAGCGGCCACGTCTGCGCGCGCAACCACGCGTCATGGCGCCGTGACCAAGCCTTCTTCGTCCCCGTGAACCGGCGGCCGTGACGCAGCAGGAATTTCGAGAGCCGATGGCGCGCACGGAGCAGGTCGGCCCGAATGTCTTCCCGGCAGCGCAGCAGATCCCGGGCCGCTTCCTCCTGCTCCGTCGGAATGTGGATGGCCGTGAGGGCCCCCGCGCGATAGAGCACCGCGAGCTGTCCGGCATCGCGCCGATCCGTCTTGATGCGATCCCCGGGCCGGCGCGGAATCAGCGCCGGCGCAATGATGTCGCACGGGATGCCGTGCTGGCTCAGCGCCCGCTGTAACTCGAAGCCACACGGCCCCGCCTCGTAGCAGCACCGAATCGGCCCGTGCCGCTGCAGCCGCTGCACGAACCGGAGAATCGTCGGACTATCCGACGTCAGCGTGTGCAGCGCCGGCGTCCGCTCGCCGGGCAACAAGACGGCTGCCACCGTGGTGGCGGCATGCTGATCGAACGCAACCAGAGGAGTAGACTGCATGGTGACCGACCTCCTTTGTATGCGGCTCTGCTCTGAGCTGTCGCAGGTCCAGAGTAGTCCGCGACAGATGCAAAGCCGGGGTCGGTCTTTCCATATGGTCTAGGACATCCTCAGGCCTCGGTTCCCCGTCGCAGGTCGTCGGTCCCGAGTCCACGAGCTTCGGTCCCCAATCCTGAGCGGTCCGGCGCAAACAGAAGGGCCTGGCGGGTACACCGCCAGGCCCTTTCTCTTGCTTGCGCGGCGCTCCTCTCAGGAGGTGACGGACCGCGGCTGTCTACTCCTGCGCCTGTGAGAGCACGCGGCGCTGCAGCCGCTGTTCGCGCCGGACCCTGGCGGCCGCGGCAACCCTCCCGTCCTCGTCGGACTCGAGCAGGAGCGGCGGCACCGGCACGCGGTTGCCCGCCTCGTCGATCGCCACGAACGTGAGGTACGCGCGGCTCGTCAACTGGCGTTTGCCCGTGAGCGATTCCTCCGAGAACACGTCCACCTGCACCTCCAGTGACGTCGAGAAGGTGCACGTGACGCGGGCTTTCAGGATGATGAGATCGCCGACCTTGATCGGGTGGAGGAAGACGAGGTCGTCGACGGCAGCCGTCACCACACGCCGCCTGGCATGACGGAACGAGGCGATGGCGCCCGCGATGTCGACGAGGTGCATCACCGTGCCGCCGAGGATGAACCCCAGGGGATTTGCATCGTTGGGGAGCACCACCTGCACCATCTCGGCGGCGGACTCGGCGGACCGCCGGGGCGTGAGCGGGGACGAGGACGAGGACGTGGAACCGGACGACGGGTCGGCGGCGTTGGGCATGGCTCATCATGTCACCCGGCCCGGCGCCGACCAAGCGACCGGGCCCGGCGACGTGCCGAGCGTCAGATGCGCTTCAGGCGCAGCACCGACTTCTCCAGGTCGATGCCGACCCGGTACTGGCTCAGGAACTTGTGGCCGACGATGCCGCCCACCTGGAAGCCGAGCAGCGCGCTCGGCGTGTTCAGGTTGAGCACCACGACCGAGAAGTTCGCGTATCGGATCTTGTCGAACAGCAGGTCCACGCCGGGGAGCAGGAACGCGTCGCGGTCCCATCCGGAGGAGCCGAACACCTTGAGCATGATCTTCCGCGGGGGCTGCTCGCGGCCGATGGCCGCCGCCGTGGAGCGGCTGATCGAGATCACCTCGCCGCCCGTGTCCACGACGAACGTGGCGGAGTGCTTGCCGTCCACCGTGCCGCGCACCGTGGCCAGCCGATGCAGGCGCAGCGGCAGCTCGTAGTCGACCGGCTCCGGGTCGAGGTGCTTCCCGAACGTGATCTTCTTGGTGCGGTAGTCGATCACCATGGAGTAGCCGAGCGCCAGCGGCGACAGGCTTTCCATCTCCTTCACCGGGATCTCGCGCAGCGGCGGGTCCTTGATCATGCAGGGCACGTTGCGCAGCTTCAGGGGCCCCAGCTCCAGGGTGTTGATGCGCGCGAGCTGCAGGCCGCGGAGGCCAACGTCGCCGACCCCCGCGCTCAGCGTGTAGGTGATGGGCGCCACGCCAAGGCGCTGCGCGGTGGTGCGCGACAGGATGGTGTTCTCCGCGCCCGTATCCACCACGAAGTCCTGGAACGACCCTTCGTTCACCTTGGCGCGCACGATCACCTTCTCGCCGACCAGGCGGAAGTCGATCGTGTAGGTCTGGCTGTCCGAGCCGGGCTCGGTCTCGAACGGCACGCGCTGCCCGAACGAGCGAAGGAACTTGATCTCCGAGCGCGACCAGTCGGCCTTCTCGCTGTGATCCTTGTTGGGAAGCAGGTTGACGTAGTTCGTGTAGGCGCTGGCCGCCTCCTCGAAGCGCCCCATGCGCTCGTAGATCGAGCCCACCGTGTGGTGGATTTCGAGGTCCCGCGGGTTGATACGCAGGGCGGCGAGCGCTTCGGTCAGCCCTTCGTCGAGCCGGCTCCGGGCGGCGAGCGAGCGGGCCACCCCGTGGCGGCCGCGCGCGAGGTCGGGTGCTTTTGCCAACGCCTCGGCATATCGGGCCTCGGCCTGCTCGAAGTGCCCGGACGCCCAGAGCGCATCGGCGTGCAGGGCAATGGCGTCGGGCGATTCGGGCGAACTGGCCACGAGCTTCTCGGCCTCGGCGCGCGCCAGCTCGAACTCCGCGACGCGGAGAGCCGCCATGATCACCCCGCTCCGCGCCGCCCGCTGGTCGTCGGGCCCGGCCAGCGCCAGGGCTCGCTTGAACGCGTCCAGCGAGTCGAGGTATCGCGCTTCGGCCAGGAACTCGTGTCCCAGCTGCAGCTGGACCTCGAAGGCCTGCGAGCGTGGCGTATCGTCGGCATGGAGCACGAAAGACGCCGCGCCAACGACAAGAACGACGGCGGCGGTGCGGACCCAACCCCCGATCATGGTGCCTCCCGGAAGAACCAGCGAACCGGATTCTGCATACAAGAAGCGCGCCGCGCAAGAGCCGAGTGATTCTGTTCGAGGGGCGACACTTCCGCTTTCGACGCGCGAACCCTCAACTCGGTCACGTAATCAGCGTGTGTACTGTTCTATCGGCAGCCCGTCGTACATCTGGTCCACCCGCAGGATCTGCGTCTCGCGGCTGTAGCTGCCCAGTTCGTAGTCTTCGCTCATGATGAGCGCCTTGATCGGCTTGGTCGGGCAGACCTCGGCACACAGCCCGCAGAAGCTGCACCGCGACAGGTTGAAGTCGAAGTAATCGAGCACCTTGATCTTCTGGCCGGGCTCCCGGTGGCCGCCCAGGGCGATCAGGTCGTCCGGGCAGGCCTTCGCGCACTGATCGCACACGATGCAGGTCTGGGCGCCCGTACCCGGTTCCACCTGCAGCCGGAGGACACCCCGGAAGCGCGGGGCCGTGGGGCGCCGCTCGGCCGGATACTGGAAGGTGAACGCCGGCTGCGGCGTGTATTTCAGGGTGACCCACAGCCCCTGCAGGATGTCCACGAGGAACACGGTCTTGAGGAACCGCAGCACGGTCCGCATCACGCCCGGTCCCTCTGGTGCCGCGCGTGGGCGAGGTCCTCGGGGTGTCCGCGATCGACGAGGGTCGGTTCGGTATCGCCGGCGAGGATGACCCGCTCCCGCCGCAGCACCGTGCCTTCCTTGCGAATACGATCCTGCAGCCGCATCAACCCGTAGAGCAGCGCTTCGGGTCGCGGCGGACAGCCCGAGACATACACGTCCACCGGCACGACCTTGTCCACACCCTGCAGCACGCTGTACGTCGGGAACGGCCCGCCCGCATTCGAGCAGCTGCCCATCGAGATGACCCACTTCGGTTCGGGCATCTGGTCGTAGAGCCGCCGGAGCACCGGGGCCATCTTCTTGGTGACCGTACCCGCCACGATCATCAGATCCGACTGCCGCGGCGAGGCCCTGAACACCTCCGCACCGAAGCGCGCGATGTCGTACCGCGACGCGGACGCGGCCATCATCTCAATCGCGCAGCAGGCGAGACCGAACCCCATCGGCCAGATCGACGATTCCCGTGCCCAGGTGAGCACGCGGTCGATCGTGGTCGTGACGATGTTGTCCTCGAAGTGGTGGTCGATGAGTCCCATGCGCGCTCCCGCTCCTCAACGCGCGGCGTCACCGAAGTAGGCGCGGTTGGCGGCGATATACGAAGACCAGCGATTGGGCGTCTCCTCGAGCGCAAAGATGGCCTCGACGGGACATGCCGGCACGCAGGCACCACAATCGATGCACTCGTCGGGGTGGATGTACAACATCCGCGCCGCGGTGAAGCCCGCTTCGTCCTTGCGGGGATGAATGCAGTCCACGGGGCAGACGTCCACGCACGCCGTGTCCTTGGTATCGACGCAGGGCTCGCAGATGATGTACGCCATTTGCGCTAACTGGTTAAAAATGCGGGATTTCCAAATGTATCCGGCGCCCGCCGGAGAGTCAAACGCCTATAATCCGACCCGTGGCTCATCCGCGCTCCCGGACCGCGCTGCGGTTGGTCGCCGCCCTGGCGATCGCGTGCGCGGCACCGGCGCCGGCCTGGGCACAAGGGCTGCCCTCCTCCCCCCTCACGATCGGTGATCGGCTGGTCGTGAGCGGCGATCTCACCGCCACGATGAGCTGCGCGCAGCCGCAGGGCGGAGCCGCCTGCACCAGTGACACCGGCTTCTTCAACTTCAGCCAGTACGACCTCTCGACAATCCGCATGATCCGCGCTGGCCTCAGTGCCTCCGTGAAGCTGGGCAGGCAAGCGGCCCTGCTCGCGGACGTCAGGTTCGAGAACGCGGAACGTCCCCGCCCATACGGCCTGTACCTGCGCATCCGGCCGTGGGCCGACCTGCCCCTCGACGTGCAGGTGGGACGTGTGCCGACCACGTTCGGCGCGGCGGCCCGGCGGGCCTACGCAACCGACAACCCGCTGATCGGGTTCCCGCTCGCTTACCAGTACCTCACGTCCCTGCGCGCCGACGCGCTTCCGGCCCGGCCGGAGGACCTCGTGCGCATGCGCGGACGCGGCTGGCTGTCCAGTTTCCCAATCGGCAACCGCACGCCCGATGCCGGCCTGCCGCTGGCCAACGCCTTTCGCTGGGACACGGGCGTGCAGGTACACGCCACCGTCGCGCGTGTGGAGGCCACCGCCTCGATCACGACCGGCTCGCTGGCCAATCCACGGTTCCTCGATGACAACGATGGCCGGCAGTACGCCGGCCGTGTCGTGGCGCGCCCCGTGGCGGGTCTCGTCATCGGTGGGTCGGCCTCCACCGCGCCGTTCGCGACGACCGAGGCGGCGGCCGCCGGTGGATTCGAGGCCCGGGACGTCCGGCAGCGCGCGCTCGGCTGGGACATCGAGTACTCCCGTGCCCGCTACCTCCTGCGCGCCGAGTCGGTCGCGAGCCGCGTCACGATGCCGTCGATCGCCGAACCGCTCGACGCGCTGGGCACGGCGGTCGAAGGGCGCTATCGCCTGACCCCGTCCTGGTACGTAGCAGCACGGGGCGACCATCTGGACTTCAGCCGCATCACGGCTGGCACGACGCGCCTCGAGTGGGAAGCTCCGGTCACCCGCTGGGAAGTGGGCGCCGGCTACCTGCTTCGACGCAACGCGCACCTGCGCGCCTCGTGGCAGCACAACACCCGGGACGGGGGTCGCGTGCGGCGGCTCACCGCCCTGTCGGCACAGGTGCTCTACTGGTTCTGATCGCGATGCAGATCCTGCGTTGGCCTCCTCCGCGCCTGCCGCGCCGCACGCCACCGACGGCGATCGCGCTGCTCGCGATACTGGCCGGCATCGTGGACCTCGCGCCCCTCGAGGCCCCGGTCGCCGCGCGTGCAGCGAACGGGGCGATTCGCGGCACGGTCACCCTGGCCCGGGGACCCCGGCGCAGCGAACGGCGCCCTGGTGTCGCCGATCTGGGCATGCCCGCGCCCCGTCCGTCCACCGGCCGGCAGATGTCCGTCGTCTATCTCGAGAGCGTTCCGCGGGGAGCCTTCGAGCAGGTCGAGCCAGGCCGTGCCGTCATGGACCAACGCAACGAGACCTTCGTGCCGCACGTGCTTGCGGTCACGACAGGCACCGTCGTCGACTTTCCGAACAGTGACGGCATCTATCACAACGTCTTCTCGCTCTCGAAGACCCGCCAGTTCGATCTGGGTCGGTACGCCGCGGGCCGATCGAAGTCCGTGCGCTTCGACCGGCCGGGCATCGTCCGGGTGTTCTGCGACATCCACTCGCACATGAACGCGTTCATCCTGGTGTTCAGCCATCCGTACTTCGCGGTGACCGATCCGGAGGGGCGGTATGTCATCGACAACGTGCCGCCCGGCACGTACCAGGTGATTGCCTGGAACGAAGGAACGACTTCGGCCTCCCGCAGCGTCACGGTGCCCGACGGGGCGACCGCCGACGCCGACTTCCGGATGCGATGAACCCCCTCGTCTCGCTCCGCGGTCGCATCTTCATCGCCACGGCCACGCTGACGCTGCTCTCGATCGGGGCCGCCATCTACCTCGTCAGCGTGCGGGTCACGGCCGAACTCGAGGCCTCGCTGCGGCGCGAGATCGTCACGACGGCCGCCCTCGTGGAACAGTTCCGAACGAGCCGCACGCAGACCTTCACCACCCTGGCCCGCCTGATTGCCGACACCCCGAAGCTGAAGGCCGCCGTCGACACGAACGATCCGCCCACGGTGCAGAACGCGGCGAACGACTACCAGGGCCAGCTGGCGTCCAGCCTGCTGCTGGTGACCAACGCGCGCGGCGACGTGCTGGCCACCATCGGGGCCTCGGGCGCGGACGCAGGTGCCGTGGCGCGGCAGCCCGCAATCGCCGAAGCGCTGGCTGGCGGCGAGGGGCTGAGCCTGCTCCATCGGCCCGACGGCATCCTGCACATGGTCACTGTGCCGATCCTGCTCGGCGTCACCGAACCGCAGGTGCTCGGGACCCTCAGCGTCGGGTTCCTGCTCGACGACGAGTTCGCCTCGCAGTTGAAGGCGGTCACCGGCTCCGACCTCGCCTTTGCGATGGACGGCCAGGTCGTCTCGAGCAGCCTCGGCGAGACCGATCGGGCGCGGCTCTCGGCGTTGCTCGGCGCGGCACAGGCCTCCGACGTGCAGTTGAGCACGGGCGAGTACGTCACGCTGGCCCTCAGCCTCGGGGCAGGTCCAGAGGCCTCCGGTCCCGCACGGCCGTTCGCGCTCGTTCTCCGCTCACGCACGGACGAGACCCGGTTTCTCGGCCAGATCCACACCGAACTCGCGGTCACCGCCCTTGGGGCGGTGCTGCTCGCCACCGTTCTCAGTCTGGCGGTGGCCCGCACGATCACCAGGCCGCTCAAGGCCATCACCGACGTCATGCGGGACGTGGCGGCAACGGGCGACCTGACCCGCAAGATCGTGCTGAGAACCGATCGCCGTTGGGGCGACGAGGAGGCTCGCCTCCTCGCCTCCACCTTCAACGGGCTCACCGACTCGGTGGCGCGCGCGCAGCGTGAAATCGCCCAGCGCGAGCGGCTGTCCTCGCTGGGCCGGCTGTCCACGGTCGTGGCGCACGAGGTGCGGAACCCGCTGATGATCATCAAGGCCGCGCTGCACGCGCTCAGGCGACCCGACCTGTCGGCCGGCGAACTCCGGGAGGTCGCGGCGGACATCGACGGCGAGGTCGCGCGCCTCAACCGGCTGGTGAACGACGTCCTCGATTACGCGCGGCCGCTGCACTTCGATCGCACCCTCGTCGACCTGAACGCCGTGTGCCGGGATTCGGCGTCGGCCGCACAGGCCACCCCGGGGGCCCCGATCTCGCTCCGGCTCGCGCCGGACGCCGGCACGCTGCTCACGGACGGCGAGCGGCTGCGGCTCGCGCTCGTCAACCTGCTGGTCAACGCGCGCCACGCCGTGGAGGGACGCGCTCCGGCGGATGTCGTCCTCGCCACACGCCGGGCGTCGGACGATGTCGTCATCGAGGTCAGCGACACGGGGGCGGGCATCGCGGCCCAGGACCTGGCGCGCGTGTTCGAGCCGTTCTTCACGACGAGGCGGGGCGGCACCGGGCTCGGCCTGCCGATCACCCGCAACATCGTCGAAGGCCTCGGTGGCACCATCGGCGTCAGCAGCGAGGTCGACCGGGGCACGACGATACGCATCGTGTTGCCGCTGGCCGGGTCGGGCAGTTCCACCGTACACTCTGGCAGCGAGACCAGACGCACCTGATGGCACACCGCGGTTCCATTCTCCTCGTCGACGACGAAGAAAAGATCCTGAAGTCGCTCGGCCGCGCCTTGCGCGACGCCGGGCATGCCGTAGTCGAGACCACGAGCCCGCGCGAGGCCCAGCGCCTGCTCGCGGAACGGTCGTTCGATCTGCTGGTCGTCGACAACGTGATGCCCCAGTTGAGCGGCCTCGAGCTGATCCGGGAGTATGTCGCGGGCACGCCGGAGCACGAGCGCTCGCAGATCCTGATGATGACGGCGCACGCCACGGTCGAGAGCGCGATCGAGGCAATGAAGCTTGGGGCGCTCGACTACCTCCAGAAACCGTTCGAGATCGACGAACTCCTCGTGGTGGCGCGCCGCGCGCTCGAGCACCAGCGGCTCCGCACCGAGTACCGGTACCTGCGCTCGGAGCGGGACGAGCAGTTCGGCAACTACGGCATCATCGGGCGCAGCCGCCCGATGCAGCAGATCATCGAGCGGGTGGAACGCGTCGCCCAGACCAAGAGCACCGTTCTCATCACCGGCGAAACCGGCACCGGCAAGGAACTGGTGGCGCGGGCCATCCACAACCGCAGTGCGCAGCGGGACATGCCGCTCATCCGCGTGAACTGCGCCGCAATCCCGGAGTCGCTCCTCGAGTCCGAGCTGTTCGGCCACGTCCGCGGTGCATTCACCGGCGCGGCGACATCGAAGAAGGGCAAGTTCACGCTCGCCGACGGCGGCACGATCTTCCTCGACGAGATCGGCACCATGAGCCCGGCGCTCCAGGCCAAGCTGCTGCGGGTCCTGCAGGAGCGCGAGTTCGAGCCGCTCGGCTCGGAGCGGACCGAAAAGGTGGACGTGCGGGTGATCGCGGCCACCAACCGCGACCTGCGGCAGATGGTGGCGGAGGGCAGGTTCCAGGAGGACCTGTTCTACCGCCTGAACGTGATCCCGATCGAACTGCCGCCGCTGAGGGACCGCCGGGACGACATTCCGGCGCTGGTGGAGCACTTCGTGCGGAAGCACGCGCAGCGCACTGGCAGGCGCATCGACGGCATGGACGACGAGGTCCTGCCCGCCCTGCAGCAGTACGACTGGCCAGGGAACGTGCGGGAACTCGAGAACACGATCGAACGCGCCGTCGTGCTGACACCAGGACCCCGGCTGACGGCGCGGTCGATCTCGGTGGTCGGGGCGACCTCCGCGCAGAACACCGGCCTGCCGTCGCTGCGGCTGCACCAGAACATCGAGTGGGTGGAAAAGGAGACCATCCGCCGGGCGCTCGAGAGCGCGCGGGGCGTGAAGAAGGATGCCGCCGAGCTGATGGGCATCAGCCAGCGGGCGCTCTCGTATTACCTTGCCAAGTACAGGATCGATTGATGCACAGCCACGTTCGCCTCACGGTCGCGCTGAGCCTGACTGCTCTCGCCGTCGCCTGCGGCGGTTCGTCGTCGAACTCGACGCCGTCGCCGTCGCAGCCGCCAGCCGCGGTCATCACGATCACCGCCAGCGGCGTCAGTCCTCAGACGGTGACGGTGGCACGCGGCAGCCAGGTGCAGTTCGTGAACAATGACACGCGCGCCCACGAGATGACCTCCGATCCGCACCCGGAGCACACGGACTGCCCCGAGATCAATGCCGCGGGATTCCTGTCGCCGGGCCAGAGCCGCCAGACGGGCAACCTCAACACCGCGCGCAGCTGCGGGTTCCACGATCACAACCTGCCGACCGTGGCATCGCTGCGGGGCACGATCGTGATCCGCTGAGCCGCTCCAGCGCCGGTCAGAACGACGCCGTGAGCGCGAGTCGGACCATGCGCGGGATCACCGGGTGGAAGTGGAAGTCCTCGACGCCGTCGGCCGGCTCGAACGGCAGGCGGGACGTGTAGAAGTAATCGATATCGCTGGCCCGCGCATCGAACAGGTTCAGGAGATCGGCCGACAGCCGCAGCCGGGGAGACAGGCGATACCCAGCTTCCACATTGGCGAGGGTGGTCGCGCGCGATCGCCGCGAGCCATCTTCGAGGAGCGGCCGCGGGCCGAAGTACCGAAACCGGAGGCTGCCGTACAACGGTGACACGCCGTCGATCGTCACGCCGCCGGCGGCGACGGTGCGGACCGAGCCGGGAATGTCGCGCCCGGCTGGATCGGCGTCGGTGAAGCGTGCCACCGACCACGCGATGTCGGCGTCGAGCGTGAGCCACCGTGTCGGGCGGTAGTAGTTCGCGAACTCGATCCCGGACCGCCGGCTTGGCCGCCCTGCCTCCGTTGTCCCCGCATCACCGATGAAGATCAGCTCCGAGGCGAGGCGCAGGGTCCAGATCGAGAGGCTCGACTGGAGCCGCGGGACGGCCACGGTGCGGATGCCGAACTCCGAACCGGTGGCACGGGCGAGGGGCGTGACGCGGCTCGCCTGTTCCCCGGTGACGGGGTCCACGGTGATGGTGGCGCCGCGCGCGTCGTTGCTGTGGAACCCCGCGCCCGTGTTGCCGTAGAACTCCGTTCCGCGAAAGGGACCGACGACAACGCCCGCCTTGGGACTGACGATGCCCGCATGCTCCACGCCGCTGTTGCGCGGCTCCGTGATGCCCGTCACGTCGAAGCGGTAGCCGTCTCCACGCAGTCCGGCGAGGGTCCGGAGCCACGGCGACCAGGCGATCTCGTTCTGGACGTGGACGGCACCGCTCGTCTGCAGCACGTCGTCCTGCCTGACCGGGTGCAGGAACTGGCGACGCGCCGTGTGGGTGAGGTTCAGGCGGATGTCATCGGACCGGAACTGCGCGCCGACGGCGTTCTGAATCAGCCGGTTGCCCCAGGTGGTCATGCGGCGGTGCGTGATCCGTCCGCCGACGATCGTGCGGCGGTCGGCCTGCTTGAACTGATCGCCGTTGTCGGGGTCGTCGAGAAAGTAGGTGAAGTTCGAGTAGAGGTCGAGCCCGTATCGAATCCCGTAGCCAACCACCCGGGTCGCGGCGCTGCCCCGTGTGCGCTGCCACTCGACCGAGGCACTGGCGCGATGGGTGTCGCCCCCGTTCGAGGCGTCGAGGTTGTCGAAGCGGCCGAGCAATCCGCCCTCGACGGCGCGGCGCGGGATCTGGTCGGTCGCGTTCCAGGTGGAGCGGTAGAACATCCCGGTCACACTGAAGCCGCTGGCGGCGGTGCCTCGGGTGTACCGGGCGACGGCGTTGGCCTTCCGGAAGTTGCCCTCGAGCGCCCAGGGCCCGTCGTTGTGCTCGAGTTCGAGCGCCCCGAGCCAGGTGCCGAGGGCGCGCTCCGCCGACCCGGCCGCGACGGCGCGACCGTAGCCGAAACCGCCGCCGGTGACGCGCACGATGGCTTGCGGCAGCGCGTTCGCGTAGTTGATGTTCGCCGCGCCGGCGGTGGCGAAATCGCCCTGTTCGGCGTAGTACGGCCCCTTCGAATACTGCACGCCGCTCACCAGCTCGGGGATGAGGAAGTTCAGGTCGGTGTAGCCGTGGCCGTGCGCGTGCGTCGGCATGTTCACCGGCATGCCGGCGACGGTCGTCGCGAAGTCGGTGCCGTGATCGAGGTTGAAGCCGCGCAGGTAGTACTGGTTGGCCTTGCCCTCGCCGCTGTGCTGACTGACGATGACACCGGGCACCGTCTCGAGTACCTCGCCGGCCCGCAGCAGCGGTCGCGCCTCGAGTTGCCGTGCCGTGATCGCTCCCTGGCTCGCCGCCTGCGCAATGCCGACGAGGTTTGCCGCGGGGTCGGGCACGTCGGCAAGGTTCGTGAACCGGGACTGGCCGGTCACCGTGACGTCGGCGCTCAGCGTGAAGTACAGCACCGCGTCCACCTGCTGGCTGGGGGTCGCGTCCACGTCGACGTCGCGGCGAACGACGGCGAAGTTCGGCAGCGAGAACGTCACCTGCGCGGGGCCGGGCGGCACGCCCGCCAGGACGTAGCGGCCTTCCCGATCGGTGACGGCGGAGACACCGGCGCCGCCAGCCACCCGGACGACCACCCCTTCGAGCGCGCCGCCCGTCTCGTCGACCACGCGGCCCGTGACGGTCGCTCCCTGCGCAAGGGCGCGCGCCGCCAGCAGACACACCAACACGGCCTGCAACAGGACCGCTCGCCATCCTCGATTTCGCCCGGACATGACAGTCCGCAATCGTAGCGGGCGGCATGCGCGACCGGCGTGCGGCAAGTTGTCGCATCCCGCCGCACGCGCCGATCGTGCAGGTGGACGGGCGGCCCGGACGCACTACACTGACGCTGCGATGCAGCAGGTGGTCGACACGCGGCCGGCGAACGTGCTCCCGCCCGGGACGCCGTGGTACTTCGCCGCCACGTCGATGGCGGCCGTTCCCTGGTTCGCGAGGTTGCGGTGGGCCCGGGTGTTCGTGGACCTGGCGCTGGCGGCAACTGCGTGGGTCGTGCCAGCGGGAGACTTCCCGCTCGCGGGCGTCCGATGGCTGCTCCTCGGGTCCGGGCTCATCGGCCTCTCTGTTGCGTCGACCCTGACGCGCCGGGGGCGCGTGCCGGCCTGGCTGGTCACGGGCGACCTCGCGTTCCAACCGATACTGCTGACCGGCCTGCTGGAGCTGACCGGCGGACCGTTCAATCCGTTCGCCGTGGTATATGTCGTGCCCGTCGCCCTCGCGACGCTCACCATCAACGGCCGGAGCGGCACGGCAGCCGCAGTCTGCGGCGCGGCGGGCTACACGTTGCTCGCCTACTGGCACCTCACCGAGATCGACGAGGGGCATCATCGCCTCACCGACTTCCCGACCCACCTCTACACCATGTGGATGACCATCTCGCTGACCGCGGAACTGGCCGCCTACTTCATGGTGCAGGCCTCGAATGCGCTGGAGCGCCGCGACCGGGAGATCGACCACATGCGTCAGCGCGCTGCCCGGGCCGATCGGCTCGTGTCGTTGACGACGCTCGCTGCCGGCGCGGCGCACGAACTCTCGACACCACTCGGGACCATCGCGCTGGCGGCGCGGGAACTCGAACGCTCGGCGGTCCAGCGGGGAACCGTACCCGACCTGGCGGAGGATGCCCGGCTGATCCGAGCGGAGGTGGATCGCTGCCGCGCCATCCTCGACCAGATGAGCGGGCGCGCCGGCGGCAGCATGGTCGACGTGCCCGAGCGCTTCACAGTTGCGGATCTCCTCGCGGATGCACGCACGCGCCTCCCGCGTGACGTCGCGGATCGCCTCACCATCCGTAGCGAGGTCTCGGCGGTGCTGCGGCTGCCGCGCAGCGGGCTGACACAGGCAGTGGTCACGCTGGTGATGAACGCCCTCGAGGCCTCGCCTGCTGGCGGCGCCGTCACGGTGCAGGCGTCGATGAAGGATGAGATGCTGGTCATCGCGGTGAGCGACGCTGGCGTCGGAATGCCGCCGCACGTCCTGAGCCGCGCCGGAGAGCCGTTCTTCACGACCAAGCAGCCAGGCCGCGGGCTTGGCCTCGGGCTGTTCCTGGCGCGCGTGTATGCCGAACGCGTCGGCGGCTCGCTCGCGCTCGAGTCGACCGATGGCACCACGGCAACGCTCAGCGTGCCGCGGGAGTACGCCCCCCCAGAGCCCAACCCATGAGCGCACCGCCCAGGCCCCAGGCCATCGAACCACGGACGCTGCTCGTCACCGACGACGACGCGGTGTTCAGGCTGCGCCTCGTGAAGGCCCTGACCCTCCGCGGGTTCGTGACGTCAGGCGCCGGGAGCTGCGCTGAGGCGCTGGCGCTCGCGCGCGAGGACAGCCCCGAATGTGCGCTCGTCGATCTGAAACTGCCAGACGGGTCAGGCCTGGATCTTGTACGGGAGCTGAAGGCGCTCGATGCGACAACGACCGTCGTCGTGCTCACCGGATACGGCAGCATCGCGACGGCCGTCCAGGCCGTGAAGCTCGGCGCCCACACCTACCTGACCAAGCCGGTCGACGCCGACCAGATCGTGGCAGCGTTCGATCTGGGCGGCGTGCTGGAGGATCAAGCCTCAGTCGCGGTCCAGCCGCTCGCGCGCGTCGAGTGGGAACACATCCAGCGGGTGCTCGTGGACTGCGATGGGAACGTGTCGCAGGCGGCGCGGCTGCTCGGCATCCACCGGCGGTCGCTGCAGCGGAAGCTCGCAAAGTATCCGGTTCCCGAGAAGCGCTGATTCCCACGCCCCTCGGGCACTCCGGGCCGCCGTTACGTGCCGACCACGTCCCGTCGCGCGCGGGCGAGCCCCAGCGCGCGCAGCGCGCGGAAGTACCAGTAGCCGGGATCGATCTCGCCGGGCCGCATGGCGAACCGCTCCGTGTTCTGGATGTGGTGGTGGTTGTTGTGCAGCGCCTCGCCGCAGGTCAGGATCGACCAGATGCGGCCCTTGAGGTTCGTGGAGGCGTCAGGCGTGTCGAAGTTGCGGTAGCCCCAGTAGTGACCGAGCCCGTTGATCACGCCTGCCGCAAAGAAAGGGATCCAGGCCATCTCGACCAGCCACATGACGAAACCCGCCGAGCCGAACAGCCACAGGTTCGTGACGAGCGTGAACACCGGGCCGGTGATCGCGAGCCGATCGTAGAACGTCCGCTCGAGGAAGTCGTCGGGCGTGCCCCGGCCGTACTGCTCGACAATCGCGGTGTTGTGGGCGGCGCGGTGATACAGCGCCGTCCCGAGGAAGAGCACGCGCCAGATCCCGTAGAAGATCGGGCTGTGCGGATCCTGGTCGGTGTCCACATGGGCGTGATGGCACCGGTGCACCGCGACCCACTCCCTCGTGGGCATCGCGGTCCGGACCCACAACCAGAACCGCATGGCGTGGGACACCGGCGGACTGAAGCTGATCGCGCCGTGCGTCTGGCATCGATGCAGGAAGAGCGTCACGCACGTCGTGGTGATGTGGGTGTCGACGAACGTGATGAGCGCGTACGCCCAGACGGGCAGGTGCGGCCAGACCGCGTGTGCGTCGACCCACGTCGAGAGACCGGACAACGAATCGATGAGTGTCATGTCGATTTGAACTGCGTCGGTCGCACCTGGCGTGCGGGGGCTACGCGGCCCGTGCGACCACGGGTGGCCGCCGGGCACGCGCACGCGCCAGGCGACGAAGCGCCAGCGACATCCCCGTCCAGACGAGCATCACGCCGCCGGCTGACGCCGCGGCCGCCACGACCTGGCCGGTCAACCCGCCGAGTTCGCCCGTGTGCGCGAATCGCGCCCATCCCCGCCAGTGCTGGCCGCGGGTCTGCTGGGCGTACGGCTCCCACCGCACGACCGCGCCGGAGCCCATGTTCACGGTCAGTTGCGACCGGGCGAACTTGTTCCAGTGAGCGGCGTCGGTAATGGTAAACGACACCGGCCCCTCGAGTCGCGCCGGAATGCGCATCGCGATGGTGCCCCACGAGGGCATCTGCTGCTCGGCAAGACGCCATATCGGGTCGACCCCCGCGTAGTCCACCGGGACGCGTGCGCCCTGCCGCTCCGCTGCTGCCCCGCCGGCGGCCGCAGTCCGCGGCGCGGTGGCCTGCGGCGCCGGAAGCGGCGTGCCCGCTGCCGCGTGGAGCAGCCGGTTGGCCCATGGAAACGAAAGCACGGCCCCGGAGAGCGCGAGGACCACGATCACCGGAGCACACCAGAAGCCGATGACGGTGTGCCAGTTGAACTCGCGCGCGGCGGCCGTGCCGGCCCAGCGCGGGGTCGCGGCACGCACCAGCGAGGCGAGCGACACCCGCCGCGGCCACCACAGCACGACACCGGTCAGGGCAAGACAGGCAAATAGGATCGAACTGCCGCCCGTGGCCATCCGCACGAGCGGGCGGTCTGCGGGCTGGACAGCGAGCCACCGGTGGAACTCGATGAGCCACTGGAACCACGCACGGGCGCGCCCGGCACCCTCCCCCAGAAGGGCGCCTGTGTAGGGATTGACGTAGCGGATGCCCTCCCTGCCGAACGAGACCACGGCGCTGAGATTCGGGTCGCGCGACAGGGTGAGCGTGCCTTGTTCGCTCCCGGTCCGCCCCTGGGTCCCTGCGGCCAGCAGGGCGCTCGGTGCCAGTCGCTGCCCGCCGGCGGGAGCGACGATGCGCCGCTGGTCGCGTTCAAGCCATTCCAGAATCTGGGGCTGGAACGCCAGCAGGACACCGGTCGCCGACATGATCAGGATGAGGAGGCCGCCCAGCACGCCCGCGACCAGGTGAAACCAGAACAACAGCGCCCGAACAGCCGCCATACCGCCGTGTGCTCCCTGAAATGCCCGTCAAGACAACGTCTCGATATTGAGACTCAGTCTCAACAACAATCAGAGAGGGTATGGACTTATCACCGACCTGTCAAGTCGGAATTCGCGAACTTCCCAGACAGGCCCCCTATGAGGCCGGACCGCTGCGGGGGATGCGGTGCAACTTGATCTCGGCCGCCCCTCCCGCACCGCTCGTCCATGCCACGAGCCATCCGTCAGGCCCGGCTGCAGCGACCGCAGGATACGAGCCCGCTCCGAGCGAACCCGGCAGGCGGAGGAACACCAACCGACCAGACGGATCGGTGCGAGCCCGTGCCGCCACGACCTGCCGTGTGCCGGTGCCCGACTCGTCCCACACGAGCACAGCCTCGCCCGCCGCGTGGATCGAGAACTGCGGGTGATGCGCCTGCCCCTGGGTCGGCACGCGCGCCCGCGCGGCGAACGTCGTCCCGTCGCGCGAGACCGCGTGGAAGATCGTCTTGACCGGTCCGCCCTGCTCCGTCACCACCGACGGCCAGACGATGTGAATCTGGCCCTGTGGGTCGAGCGCCATGGCCGGCCCGTCATCCGGGCAGCCGGCGATCTGCCAGCGATCCTCGCTGACGCGGACGGGTGACTGGAAGGTCCGCGCACCGTCGCGCGAGACACTGAACGCGATGTCGCGCATGTTGCCCGGATAAACGTGCCGCCACGCCACGAACACCGTGTCGTTCGCGCCAGACACGAGTGCGGTCTTGCAGCAGTAACACACGCCCCCCGTCACGGGGACCGCCGCGCCCGTCCCGTCAACGGCGCCGACATACAACTGTGACAGCTCGGCCATGCCAGCGCCGTCCGCTGCCGCCGGTGCCCCTGATGGGGCGGCACCGTGCTGGTGCCCTGCGGGCATCGCGCCGCCGCTGGCGAGTTTGCGGTGGTCCAGCCACGCCGTGAACACCCGCCCTCCAGGACCAGCGGCCAGCGCTTCCCACCCCCGATTGCCCGGTGCGTCCGTGTCCGCCACGGGCCGCGCTGGCGTGAACGTGCGGCCGCCGTCCACTGACGACGCCCACTGGAGCCGCGTGCCGTTGGCTCCGTTCGCCGTCCAGACAATGGTGACGCGCGGCACGGCCCCCGTGCCCTTGACCAGAACGGCCCGCGGAGGCTGCTCGCCGTTCACGCGCGCATCGCCACGGATGTGGTTGACCCGCACTGGGGCACTGAAGGTGCGGCCGGCGTCGCGGCTCACGGCCGACATGATGTCGGTTTCACCACCCGGCGCGCTCGCGGCCCACGCTGCGATGACGACGGGGCCTTCCGACGCGAGTGAGACGTGGGCGTTGGCGCGCCCGGCGACGCCGAGGGTCGTGAGGTCGCCCACGGCACGTCCGGCCGGTGACAGCGCGGCGACTGCCAGGACAAGGCCACCCGTCCACCAAAACAGGCGCGAGGTGTTCATGATGCTGATCCTACGCTCCTCTTCTGCCTTGACACCTGTTCGATGCAGCGACGACACTGGGCCGAGCAGCGAATCGCCCCGGGTTGGAACGTCGCGCTGGCATCCCCTCCGCCCGTCCCCGTCTCTCCACACGCGGTCGCACGCTGGAACACACGCATGTCGATCGTCGCACTGTCTGAACTGCTTGGCGCAGCGGTCAGGGACTCGAGCGGGTCCGTGCGGGGGCGCGTGCGCGAAGTCGCGGTGGCGCCGCAGGAACATCCCACCCGCATTGCCTTCGTGGTGGTGCGCACCGCCGACGGCGACCGGGTGCTGCCCGCTCAGGGCATCGTGTCCACCGGGGTGGCCGTCAAGGCCAGCAGCGAATCGGCACACTGGGAGCGCTTCGGAAACGCGGACGGCGTCCTGCTCCTCAAGCGGGACCTGCTGGATCAGCAGATCATTGACGTCCACGGCCGCAAGGTGGTGCGGGTCAACGACGTCGAGCTGTACTCGAACCCCGTGAACAGCCACATCGCGCTCGACGTCCTCGCCGTCGATGTCGGTGCGCGCGGTGCGGTCCGCCGCCTCGCGAAGGGCCTCGTGCCCTCCTTCACGCTGCGCGCGCTCCTCGAGAAGATTCCGCCGCGCGTCATTCCCTGGCAGTACGTGGATCTCATCGAGACGGACGCCGCCCGACGCGTGAAGCTGAAGATCGCCTACGAAGGTCTCTCGAAGATGCATCCGGCGGACATCGCCGACATCGTCGAAGACCTTCCGCCCGCCGAGCAGAAGGCCGTGTTCGAGGCACTCGACGAGGAGGTGGCCGCGGAAGCGCTCGAGGAACTCGACCTCGATACCCAGGTCGCCATCGTCGAGTCGCTCGACAGCAACCGAGCGGCCGACATCGTCGAGGAAATGGACCCCGACGCGGCGGCAGACCTGTTGGGAGACCTCACGGAAGACCGGTCGGGCGAGATCCTCAAGGAAATGGAGCCCGAGGAACGGCAGGAAGTCAGCCAGCTCCTCGAGTTCGGCGAGCACACGGCGGCGGGCCGCATGACCACCGAGTACATCGCGGTCGACGACGCCGGGACGGTGGCCGATGCGGTGGCCGAGCTGCGCGCCTTCGAGGGTTCGGGCGAGGTGGTCGCCACGATCTACCTGCTCTCGCCCGGGCAGGTGATCACGGGAGCCGTGCCGCTGGTACGCATCGCCACGGCAACCCCCGACACTCCGCTGGTCAGCCTCAGCGAGAAGCCTATCGTGTGCGCGCCCGACACGCCCGAGCGGGATGTGGCCGAGCTGTTCGACAAGTACAACCTGCTCACCCTGGCCGTCTCCGATGAGCACGGCCGTCTGGTCGGCATCATCACGGCCGACGACGTCATCTCGATGCTCCGGGCCTGAGGATGGCGACGCTCCGGCAATGGCGCGCTCGAGTCGTCCTCTTCCTTGCCGTCGTCGGGCCGGGTTTCATCACGGCCAACGTGGACAACGACGCCGGCGGCATCTGGACCTATTCGGTCGCTGGCGCCCAGTTCGGGTACTCCCTGCTGTGGGCCATGATTCCCACGACCATCGCACTGGTGGTCGTGCAGGAAATGGCCTCGCGCATGGGCGCGGTCACCGGTAAGGGCCTGAGCGATCTCATTCGCGAGGAGTTCGGGTTCCGCGTCACGTTCTGGCTGATGCTGGCGCTGGTCGTCACCAACTTCGGCAACATCATGGCGGAGTTCGCCGGCGTCGCCAGCAGCCTCGGACTCTTCGGGATATCCCGGCACATTGTCGTCCCGCTGGCCGCGGCGGCGGTATGGCTGCTGGTGGTCCAGGGCACCTACGCCAGCGTGGAGAAGATCTTCCTGCTGGCGTCGGGATTCTACGTCTGCTACATCGTGGCGGGGGTGCTCGCCCACCCGGACTGGCGCACGGCCACGCTGTCCCTCGTGTCGAGGCCGCAGGGCGACGGTATCCGGACCTACGGCTACATTTACATGCTGATCGGACTCGTCGGCACGACGATCGCCCCCTGGATGCAGTTCTATCTGCAGGCGTCGGTGGTCGAGAAGGGCGTCACGATCCGGCAGTACCGCGCCTCGCGCTGGGACGTCATCGTCGGCTGCCTGTTCGCCGCGATCGTCGCGTGGTTCATCATCGTGGCCTGCGCGGCCACGCTGCACACGGCCGGTGTGACCCAGATTCGCGACGCCGCCGACGCCGCCCAGGCGCTGCGGCCGCTCGCCGGCGAGTACGCCTACCTGCTGTTCGCGGCCGGCCTGTTCAATGCATCCCTGTTCGCCGCCTCGATCCTGCCCATCTCCACGTCGTATGCCGTGTGCGAGGGTCTTGGATTCGAATCGGGCCTGGACAAGAAGTTCCACGAGGCGCCGGTGTTCTACTGGCTGTACACCGCGCTCATCGTCGCCGGAGCCGGGGTCCTCCTCGTGCCCAACTTCCCCCTGACGCACATCATGGTGCTGTCGCAGGTCGTCAATGGCATCGTCCTCCCCTTCGTGCTGATCTTCATGCTGCTGCTCACGAACGACCGCGAGCTGATGGGCGAGCACGTGAACTCACGCGGCTTCAACATCGTGGCCTGGATCACGGTCGTGACGATGATCGGCCTCACGGTTGCGATGCTCGTCACCCAGCGCTGACAGCGGCACGGTCGCACCGGCCTGGCATGGCGCCGATCACTCGGTCGACTCGCCGGGCTGCAGCGCGAGCACCTCGATGCCGCGCGGCTCCACCAGCGCACGCAGTCGGGCGGGAGTCCCCGTCAGGGCCGGGAAGGTCCCATAGTGCATCGGAACCACCTGCCGGATGCCCAGGAGGTCGCAGGCGATAGCCGCCTGCTCCGGTCCCATCGTGAAGAGGTCGCCGATGGGCAGGAACCCGATGGCCGGCTTGTACAGGTCGCGGATGAGGCGCATGTCGCCGAAGACCGACGTGTCGCCGGCGAAGTAGACCGTGAGGCCGTCTTCGAGGGTGATGACGTAGCCGGCAGCCGGGCCGGCGTACACGGTGCGGCCGTCTTCTTCGATGGAACTGCTGTGCAGGGCGGGCACCATCGTGATCGTGAGGCCGTGCGTGCGCAGTGTGCCCCCGATGTTCATGCCGACCGTGTTCCTGAGCCCCTTCGCTTCCAGCCATTTGATCAGCTCGTAGGCGCCCACCACCTGCGCACCGGTCTGCCGCCCGATCGCCACGGCGTCGGCGGTGTGGTCGAAGTGGCCGTGCGTGATGAGGAGCAGGTCCACCGGACCGACCTTCCTTGCCGGGTCGGGACAGGACGGATTCGTCGCAATCCAGGGGTCAAGGAGGACCCGCTTGCCCGCTGGCGTACGAAACAGGAACGTGCTGTGGCCGAGCCAGGTGAACGACAGGGACATTCGCAGCGGCTCCGTCGGATGGTGGATGGTGGTGGCGGCAGGCCGGCCCGTCTGGGGCCACGGTCGCTGGCGATCTTGTACCCGATCCGGCAGAGTCGGGCTCGCTATAATTGAAGGACATGCCTCGCGTAATCCCGCTGACGCCCGCGCAGCCCCGGCCGCCGAAGCCCGACTGGCTGAAGGTACGAGCCCCCGGCTCGCCGAACTACCTGCGCCTGAAGGGCATCATGCGTGAGTTGAACCTCCACACGGTCTGCGAGGAGGCGCACTGCCCGAACATCGGCGAGTGCTGGAACCACGGCACCGCCACCTTCATGATCCTCGGCGACGTGTGCACGCGCGCGTGTTCGTACTGCGCCGTGTCGCACGGCCGGCCCGCGCCAGTGGACGAGGCCGAGCCGGTACGGGTCGCCGAGGCGATCGCCCAGCTTGACCTGAACTACGTCGTCATCACGTCCGTGGATCGGGACGACGTGAAGGACGGCGGGGCCTCGATCTTCGCCGGCGTCATCACCGAGACGCGCAAGCGGCTCCCGGGCTGCCGCATCGAGGTGCTCATCCCGGACTTCAAGGGCGACGAGGCGCCGCTGCGAACCGTGCTCGAGGCCGGGCCCGACGTGCTGAACCACAACACCGAAACGGTGCCCCGGCTCTATCGCATGGCGCGCTCGGGCGGACGATATCCCCGCACACTGGAACTGCTCGACCGCTCCCGCCGCATCGCGCCCCACATCCCCACCAAGAGCGGCCTGATGGTCGGCCTGGGCGAGGAGCGGGAAGAACTGCTCGCCACGTTTCGCGACCTGCGCGACGTGGGTTGTCAGATCCTCACCGTCGGCCAGTACCTGCGCCCGACGCAGGCCCACACACCGATGGTCCGCTACTACACGCCCGCGGAGTTCGCGGAACTGAAGCAGATCGCGCTCGACATGGGCTTCGTGCACGTCGAGTCGGGTCCGCTCGTCCGCAGTTCGTACCATGCACACGAAACGGCGGACGCGTACGTTGCGGCCGCACAGGGCTGATCCCATGAAGCACGCACTCGCTCTCGCGGGGCTCGTTGCGCTGTCGGTCGGGGCCGCGTCGCTGCCGGCGGAGGCACAGGGGGTGATCGTGTCTGGCCAGGCGTCCGCTGCCGTCAGCCAGGACATCACCTCCCCGGCGCTCGCGGCATCCGTGTCCTATCGCTTCAACCGGTCGTTCGGCCTCGGCGTCGAGCTCACCCACATGCCGGACCTTGCTGGCGACCTGCCTGCCCGGGGACGCTTTGACGCGCTGACCCTGGAACGGGACACCCGCGCCACCATGTTCACGACGAACGTGCGGCTCGAGATTCCGACCCTGTCAGCGCGGGTGCTGCCCTACGTCGTCGGAGGCGGCGGCGTCGCGTCGGTGCGGAGCGAGTTCGAGGTGAACTACCTGGCGATCGACGGACGCATGCCGGGCCTGCCATCGATCCGTCCCGGCATGGACCCGGGGCGCGCGCTGTCGATCCTGCCCGGCCCGCCGTTCATCGAGAACTCGCGCACCAGCATGGTCCTGACGCTCGGTGGCGGGGCCAGCTTCCTGCTCTCCGACCACGTGTCGCTCGACGCGGACCTGCGCGTCCTGTCCCTGCTCGGCACCCGCGACCGTACCATCGGCCGCTTCGGCGGCGGCGTGAGTTACCGCTTCTGACCGGGCCCCGGATCCGCTGGGCAGTCCGACGCTCACTGGTGTCGACGAAAATGTCCTGCCCTGCCGGGACCCCGACCTCCTTGTACGCCGGCATGCCCGACGCGTTGCGGGCTTGATTCAGCAGATTCAGCCGATCTTCCGCCATTTTCCGGCCCGAATCGACGCGATGCAGCCCTACCCGGCGCGGTATCGCGGCGTGGCCGGCATCTTGCTGAAAGCCGAGGTACTGGAGGTAGGGCAGCGCGATGAACGTTGAGAGGCTTGCGGAGCGTGTGCGGGCGGAATTCGACGAGGCCCCGGGTCTGGTGCTGACGGTTTCGGAAGCGGCGAGGTTCTTCGGGTTGGAGCCGGACGTGACGCGAACGATTGTCGACCGGCTGGTGGGCGCCGCGCACCTGCGGTGGACCCGCTCGGGTGCGCTCACGCGAGCGGCGTAATCCCCCACACGGCGCTGCCGTCACGGCACGCCTGTTCGCCCTGTAGAACGAAAAGGGCGGAAGACCCTTCCGGAGCCTCCCGCCCTCTTGTACGACAGCCCGCCGCCTCAGCGCTTCGGCCTGTAAACGTGCGTCGCGTGGCCGAAGAACACTTCGGCCGACTCCATCATCGTTTCGGTCAGCGTCGGATGCGGATGGATCGACAGCTTCAGGTCGGTCGCATTCGCGCCCATCTCGATGGCCAGCACGCCCTCGGCGATCAGTTCGCCCGCGCCGGGCCCGACGAGTCCGACTCCGAGGATCCGTTCCGTCTCCGGATCGAGGATCAGCTTGGTCAGGCCATCGGTCCGATCGAGCGTGACGGCGCGGCCCGAGGCCCCCCAGGGAAACTTCGCCACCACCACCTTGCGGCCTTCCTTCTCGGCCTGCGACTCGGTGATGCCGGCCCACGCGATCTCGGGATCGGTGAAGACCACCGCAGGAATCGCCTTCGGCTCGAAGGCCACGTTCTCGCCGGCGATCACCTCGACCGCCACGCGACCCTCGTGCGACGCCTTGTGGGCAAGCATCGGCTCGCCGACCACGTCGCCGATCGCGAAGATTGACGGCTCGGCGGTCCGGAGCTGCTCGTCCACCTCGATGAAGCCGCGATCCGTCACCTTGACCCGCGTCTTCTCGAGGCCGGGCATGGACCGTCCATTGGGACGGCGACCGACCGAGACGAGCACGCGATCGAACACCTGCTCGCCGGCGCCGTCGCCTTCGAACGTCACACGGATGCCGGCCTTCTCCGGTGCGACCTTGACCACGCGGGTGTTCAGCAGCACCGACTTCATCAGCCCGTTGATACGCTTGGCCAGCACGTCCACCAGGTCGCGATCGGCGCCGGGCAGGAGACCGGGCATCATCTCGACCACCGTCACCGCGCTGCCGAGCGTCGCGTACACCGAGCCGAGTTCGAGGCCGATGTAGCCGCCGCCGACGACGAGGAGCGACTTGGGGACGTCAGGCAGGTCGAGCGCGCCGGTGGAATCCATGACGCGCGGGTCGTCGACCTTGAGCATGGGCGGGACGGCCGGAGTCGACCCGAGTGCCAGGATGGCGTGCTCGAAGCCGATGGTCTCCTCGGTGCCGTCCACCTTCTTCACCTTCAGGCTGCGCGCATCGAGCATCTCGGCGAACCCCTGGATGAAGTTCACCTTGCGCGCCTTGCCGAGCTGGCCCGTGCCGGAGGTGAGGCGCTTCACGACGCTGTTCTTGAAGTCACGCAGCTTGCCGAGGTCGATCTTCGGCTCCGCGAACTCCACGCCCCATGCCTTCGCGTGGCGCGATTCGTCAATCAGCTTGGCGACATGGAGCAGCGCCTTCGACGGAATGCAGCCGCGGTAGACGCACACGCCGCCCGGATTCGGCTCCGTGTCGATCAACGTGGTGCTCAGGCCGAGGTCGGCCGCATAGAACGCGGCTGCATACCCGCCGGGCCCGCCGCCCACTACAACGAGTTGAGTCTGGGTCATATCAACGCCTGGTTGGTCTGACGGGTCGGGAGGGTCGGGCGCGAAGATCGGGGCGGCTCCTGGCCGACCCCGGCTTCCCGACCAACCCTGCCTGACCGTCCATGGTTACCCGTGCAGCGCCATCAGGAACGGCTGCTCGAACGCCTCGGCGATCCAGCGCAGGAAACGAATGCCGTCCGCACCGTCGATGACGCGGTGGTCGTACGAGAGTGACAGCGGCAGCAGCTGGCGTGCCTGGAACTCCTTGGTCTCCTCGTTGTACACGGGGGTGAACCGCCCGCGCGAGATCCCCAGGATGGCCACTTCGGGTGAGTTGACGATCGGCGTGAAGAAATTGCCGCCGATGCCCCCCAGGTTGGAGATGCTGAAGCAGCCGCCCTGCATCTCCTCGGCCGTGATCTTCCGGGTGCGCGCCTTCTCCGACAGCTGGGAGAGATCCACGGCGATCTGGATCAGGCTCTTTCGGTCGGCGTCCCTGATCACCGGAACCAGCAGCCCCCGATCGGTATCGACGGCCACGCCGATGTGGATGTACTTCTTCTGGATGATCTCGCCCGACGCCATGTCGATGGAGGCATTGAACTGCGGGAAGTGCCGCAGGGCCTGGGCGACGATCTTCACCGCAACGGCCGTCACGGTGAGGTTGCCGCCTGCCGCTTCGACCTGCTTGCGATAGCGGCGCCGCAGGTCCTCGAGCCCCGTGATGTCGGCGTACTCCTGCTGGGTGACGTGCGGGATATTCAGCCAGGCCGCCGTCAGGTGCTCGGCGGTCTTGCGACGCACCGCGCGCATCGGCACGCGCTCGATCTCGCCCCACTTCGAGAAGTCCGGCAGCGGCTCGGTGGGAATGCCAAGGCCCGTTCCGCCGCCCTGCGCGACACTGGTGATGATCCGCTTCGCGTGCGCCTTCACGTCGTCATTCGAGATGCGCCCGCTGGGGCCGCTGCCCTGCACCTGGTTGATGTCCACGCCGAGTTCACGCGCGAGTCGGCGCACGGACGGCGAGGCCGGGGCAGCCGGCTGATCCGAAGCGCGGGGCTGATCGACCGAGCGGGGCTGTTCGGCGGCGACGCGGGCGCCACGGTTGATGTCGACCACCTGCGCTGCCGCGCGCTGCACCGGCGCAGGAGCGGGATTCTCGGCGACACCGGGCTTGTCGGCGTGCTCCCGCCGCTGGCCCTCGACATGCTGCTCGAGACCCGCTTCGTGGCCGGTCACCCTGTTCGCGGTGTTCGCGCCCACAGCGGACTCGTCCGCGCCGCTGGCCGCCGCTGGTGCCTCGGCGGGAGCCGCCGCGGACGCTGCGGGCGCTGGAGCTGCGGCGCCGCCACCACCTGCCTCGACGCTGAGGATCGGCTGGCCCACCTTGACCTTCTCGCCAACCTTCACCTTCACGTCGACGACGGTGCCCGCCACGCTGGACGGCACTTCGATCGTCGCCTTGTCGGTCTCGAGTTCGAGGACCGGCTGATCCTTGGCGAGCGTGTCGCCGGGTTTCACCAGGATACGAAGCACGTCGCCCGCCGGGACGTTTTCGCCAAGTTCGGGGAGTGTGAAGTCTGTCGCCAAGTTGAGGAGTCTCCACCGCGGACACGCCGCCGGGCGCGTGGCCGTTGCTCCGGCCAGCGCGCCGGCCGCGTCCGCGGCTGATGGGTGCGGCTACGAAATCGCCGGGTTCGGCTTGTCCGGGTTGATGTTCAGATCCTTGATGGCCTGCTGCGCGACCGCCGCATCGATCTTCTTCTCGCGGAGGAGCGCCGTCAGGGTCGCGAGGACCACGTAGCGGTGATCCACTTCGAAGAACTCGCGCAGGCTCGAGCGGCCCTCGCTGCGGCCGAACCCATCGGTCCCGAGCGCCACCAGCGGGCGCGGCAGCCAGCGATCGATCGAGTCCGGCAGCGCCTTGACGTAGTCCGACGCCGCCACGAACACGCCAGGTGCGTCCTTCAGGCACTGCGTCACGTACGGCACCTTCGCGGTCTCGCCAGGGTGCAGCATGTTCCAGCGCTCGCAGGCGTGCCCCTCGCGATAGAGTTCCGGGTAGCTCGTGACGCTCCACACGTCGGCGCCGACCCCGTACTTCTCTTCGAGCAGGTCCGCGGCCTTGATTACCTCGGGCAGGATCGCCCCGCTGCCGAACAGCTGCGCACGCGCCTTGGCCTTGGGCTGCGAGGTGGAGCGGAACTTGTACATCCCCTTGAGGATGCCCTCCATCGCGCCGTCGGGCATCTTCGGCATGGCGTACTGCTCGTTCATCACCGTGAGGTAGTAGAAGACGCTCTCGCCCTCGACGTACATCCGCCGGATGCCGTCCTTGATGATGACCGCCAGTTCGAAGGCGAATGCGGGGTCGTAGGAGAGCACGTTCGGATACGGCAGCGCGTAGAGGTGGCTGTTGCCGTCCTGGTGCTGCAGCCCTTCGCCCGCGAGCGTCGTGCGGCCCGCGGTGCCGCCGAGCAGGAACCCACGAGTCCGCGAATCGGCCGCCGCCCAGATCAGGTCGCCGACCCGCTGGAACCCGAACATCGAGTAGAAGATGAAGAAGGGGATGGTGTTGACGCCGTGGGTGGCGTACGCCGTGCCGGCGGCGATGAACGACGAGAGCGAGCCCGCCTCGTTGATGCCTTCCTCGAGAATCTGCCCGTCGGACGCCTCCTTGTAGTAGAGGAGCGTGTCCATGTCCACCGGCTCGTACGCCTGACCCGAGTGCGCGTAGATCCCGACCTGCCGGAACAGCGCTTCCATGCCGAAGGTGCGCGCCTCGTCGGGCACGATCGGCACGACGAGTTCACCGATCTCCTTGTCGCGCAGCAGCTTCGAGAGCAGCCGGACGAACACCATCGTGGTGGACGCCTTGCGCCCGTCCGTGCCGGCGTAGAACTCCTCGAACACCTCCTCCGCCACCGGCTTGATCGGCGAGACCTTCACCTGCCGCCGCGGCGCGAAGCCGCCGAGCGACGCGCGCCGCTCGAGCATGTACTTGAGTTCTTCGCTGTCGTCCGCGGGTCGGTAGAAGGGAGCCTTGGCGATGTCGGAGTCGGAGAGCGGGAGGCCGAAGCGCGTCCGGAACGCCTTCAGCTCGTCCTCGTTCATCTTCTTCTGCTGGTGGGTGATGTTCTTGCCCTCACCGGCCTCGCCCAGGCCGTACCCCTTGATGGTGCGGGCGAGAATGACCGTGGGGGCTCCCTTGTGCTCGGTGGCGGCCTTGTAAGCGTTGTAGACCTTCACGGGGTCGTGCCCGCCGAGCGTCAGCTTCTTCAGCTGATCGTCGGTGAGGTGCTTCACCATGTCGAGCAGCCGCGGGTCGGCACCCCAGAAGTGCTGACGGATGTAGGCGCCCGATTCGACGGCGTACTTCTGATACTGGCCGTCCACGATCTCGCCCATCCGCTTGACCAGCAGGCCGTCGTGGTCCTTGGCCAGCAGCGGGTCCCAGTCGCGCCCCCAGATCACCTTGATCACGTTCCAGCCGGCGCCCCGGAATGCTGCTTCCAGTTCCTGGATGATCTGCCCGTTGCCGCGCACCGGTCCGTCGAGGCGCTGCAGGTTGCAGTTGATCACGAAGATCAGGTTGTCCAGCTTTTCACGCGACGCGAGGGTGATGGCTCCGAGCGACTCGGGTTCGTCCGTCTCGCCGTCGCCGAGGAACGCCCAGACCTTGGAGTTCGACTTCGGCTTCAGGCCGCGATCCTCCAGGTAGCGCGTGAAACGCGCCTGGTAGATCGCCATGATCGGGCCGAGGCCCATCGACACCGTCGGGTACTCCCAGAACTCCGGCATCAGCCAGGGGTGAGGATAGGACGACAGGCCGCCCCCCTCCTTCATCTCGCGACGGAAGTTCTCGAGGTGCTTCTCGGTCAGCCGGCCCTCGAGGAACGCCCGCGAGTAGATGCCCGGGGCCGCGTGACCCTGGAAGAAGATCGTGTCGGCGTCCGGGCTGTCGTGGCCGCGGAAAAAGTGGTTGAAGCCGACCTCGTAAAGCGTGGCCGCCGAGGCGAAGGTCGAGATGTGCCCGCCGATCCCGTCCTCGGCCTTGTTGGCACGCACCACCATCGCCGCCGCGTTCCAGCGCACCAGGCTCTTGATCCGGCGCTCGAGGTCGCGATCGCCCGGCATCAGGGCCTCATCGTCGACCGAAATGGTGTTGACGTAGGGGGTATTGGCGGTGAACGGGATCTTCACCCCGTTCTCGGTGGCGTGGAGCGTCAGCTCGCGGAGCAGGCGCTGAACTTTGACCGGCCCTCCGCTCTGGAGGACATAATCGAGGGATTCGAGCCACTCACGCCGTTCGATGGCGTCGAGCTCGGCTGCATCCTTGGGGGCAATGTTTCTCACTGGAACTCCAAGCTCCTCGTGCGTGTCGGGGTACCGACAGGCGGCCTCGCGGCCAATCCCTTATTCTAACCACGAGCCCCGGCGGACGGGAACACGCGCGGCCGGCCGGCGCGATTCACCGAACTTTCGTCTGCCGAGCGCCGCCGCGACCGCGCGGCCCTGATCATGACCGCCACGCTGCAGCTGGTCCGCCAGCAGATCGTCACCTGCGAGCGCTGCCCGCGCCTCCGGACGTACTGTCAACGTATAGGACGCGAGAAGCGGCGGGCCTATCTCACGGATACGTACTGGGCCCGTCCGGTCCCCGGCTTCGGCGACCCTGAGGCCCGCCTGCTCATCGTGGGCCTGGCGCCGGCGGCACATGGCGCCAACCGCACCGGGCGCGTGTTCACGGGCGACGGCGTCGGGGGCTCGGGAGACTTCCTGATGGCCGCCCTGCACCGCGCCGGATTCGCCAACCTCCCGACCTCGCAGCACGTCGACGACGGGCTCCAGCTCGACGGGGCGTTCATCGCCGCAGCGGTCCGGTGCGCGCCACCGGACAACAAGCCGACACCGGACGAGATCGCGCGCTGCCTGCCCCACCTGGACGCCGAACTCGGGGCCCTGCCCCACGTCCGTGTGGTGGTTGCGCTCGGGCGGATCGGATTCGACGCCTACCTCCAGCTGACGCGGCAACGGGGCATCGTCGTCCGCCCGCGCCCCGTCTTCGGGCATGGGAGCCTCGCGCACCTCCCGAACGGACAGACGCTCCTCGGGTGCTACCACCCGAGCCGGCAGAACACCAACACCGGCCGCTTGACGGCCCCGATGATGGATGACGTCTTCCGCGTCGCGCGCCGACTGTCGAGGAGGTGAGCATGTCCCTCGCACCTGCATTGTCGACCGCGGCGAGGTCGAGGACTCCAGCCCCTGAAGCGGGGCGGCCTGGGCCTGTGTCGACGACCGTCATCGTCATCACGATGCTCGCCGGTGTGGCCGCCGCCGAGTGGTGGATGGGCCGGGTCCTCCTGTGCACCTGCGGCCGCGTGAGGCTGTGGCACGGCGTGGTGGCCAGCGCCGAAAACTCGCAGCAGGTCACCGACTGGTACACGTTCACCCACGTCCTGCATGGCCTGCTCTTCTACGCTGCGCTCGCCGTTGCCGCGCGGCGCATGCCAGTCAGAGCCCGCCTGCTGGTGGCCGTCGCCATCGAGGGCATCTGGGAGGTCGTCGAGAACTCGCCCGCCATCATCGACCGATATCGCGCCGTGACAATCTCCTACGACTATTACGGCGACAGCATCCTCAACTCGGTCTCAGACGTCGCCGCCATGATGCTGGGATTCTGGCTGGCGCGACGGCTGCCCGTGTGGGCATCGGTGGCCCTGGCGGTGGCGACCGAAGTGCTCCTGGCCATCGCCATTCGAGACAACCTCTCTCTGAACATCCTGATGCTGCTGCACCCGATCGACGTGGTGCGCCACTGGCAGCAGGGGGGCTGACAGCGCCGACTGGTGTTCGGCGCCCGCTGGGTGCGTGCGGAGGTTCCGCGGTATTGGCGCGCTTCGACGTGACGGCGCTCCGTGCGGTCATTCACGCCGGCTGCGTAGACGGACGAGCGGCACCATGATGTCGGGCCGGTCGGTAATCAGTGCGTCGACACCCCAGTCCAGCAGGCGCGCGGCGGTGTCCTCGTCGTTGACCGTCCACACCTGCACGCCGAGCCCCGCGCCGTGAGCATGGCGGGTGAAGCGTCGCGAGACCACGCGGATGGCCCCGGCCCGCTCGGGAACCTGGTACCCCTGCCACGGGGGACGGGTCACGGGCCACCCCAGCCAGGATCGGTAAAGCGCCCAACGCACCTCCTCGCGCGCCGCGCTCGTGGCGAGCGCCGGCTCCCGGCTGCGGATCGTCCGCAGGACCCGCCAGCCGAAGGCACCGACGCACGCCCGATCGACCGCGTCGGCACGCCTCAGCTCCTCCAGCACGGCGTTGCCAAATGACGGCTCATCGAGCTTGAGCTCGACGATGACCCGGACGTCGGGGCACTGGCGCAGGACCGTCGACAGCTCGGGCACCCCCACCCGGGCCAGTTCGGCCGCGGTGCGGGAGGCGACGGGTCCTCGCAACGGCGTGGTCCGATCCAGCGTCCCATCGTGGTGAACGACTACCCGGCCATCGCGCGACGCACGCACGTCGAGCTCGATGCCGTCCGCGCCGAGCGCGACGCTGTTGGCAAACGCCGCCAGCGTGTTCTCCGGCGCAAGCGCCGCCCCGCCGCGGTGCGCGAAGACGAGCGGGCGAGAGGCATGGAAGAAGCGGTGTCGCACCGGGGGTCCAGTCTAAGTCGGGATATGATCCATCACATGTCCGCAAGCATCCGCACTCTGGGCGAACTCCGCGAGCGTGCAGGCGCCAAGCCGCGCACCGTCAAACAGGAAATCCGGGACAACCTGGTGCGGAAGCTCCAGGCGGGCGAGAAGCTGTTTCCTGGCGTCATCGGGTACGACGACACCGTCATTCCCCAGCTCGTGAACGCCATCCTCTCGCAGCACAACTTCATCCTGCTGGGCCTGCGCGGACAGGCCAAGAGCCGGATCCTCCGCAGCCTGATCGATTTGCTGGACGAGCAGATCCCGGTCGTACCCGGCTGCGAGATTCACGACGACCCGCTGGATCCGATCTGCGGCGCGTGCCGTGCGCGTGTGGCCGCCGAGGGTGACAGCCTGCCAATCGGCTGGCTGTCGCGCGACGAACGGTACGTCGAGAAGCTGGCCACCCCCGACGTCACGATCGCGGACATCGTGGGCGACATCGATCCGATCAAGGCCGCCCAGGCGGGGCTGAACCTCGCCGACGAGCTCACGATGCACTATGGGCTGCTGCCGCGCGCCAACCGCGGCATCTTCGCCATCAACGAGCTGCCGGATCTGGCCGGCAAGATTCAGGTGGGGCTCTTCAACATCCTGCAGGAGGGCGACGTCCAGATCAAGGGCTACCCGGTTCGCCTGCAGCTCGACGTCATGCTGGTGTTCACGGCCAACCCCGAGGACTACACGGCGCGGGGCAAGATCATCACGCCGCTGAAGGACCGCATCGGCTCCGAGATCCGCACGCACTACCCGGCGTCGCGCGAGAATGCCTTGGCGATCACCGCCCAGGAGGCGTGGACGGAGCGCGCCGGCGCGCTGAAGGCCGACATCCCGGACTACGTCCGCGACGTGGTCGAGGAGGTGGCGTTCCAGGCACGTGCCGACCGCAAGATCGACAAGCGGTCCGGCGTCAGCCAGCGCCTGCCGATCACGACGCTGGAACTGGTGGTGTCCAACGCCGAGCGCCGGGCGCTGCTGAGCGGCGAGAAGGTGGCGGTGCCGCGCGTCACCGATCTGTACGCCGCGCTGCCGTCGATCACCGGCAAGTTCGAGCTGGAGTACGAGGGTGAGATGCGGGGCGCGGAGCAGGTGGCCCGCGACCTGATCCGCTCGGCGGTCGGCGCCGTCTTCGCCCAGCGGTTCGATGGGGTCGACACGAAGAAGGTCGTCGAGTGGTTCGACCTGGGCGGCTCGCTGCCACTGAGCGACAACACCTCGGCCGCCGACGTGATCCAGCAGGCGAAAGGCGTCCAGGGGCTGCGCGACCTGGCGGAGCGGACCGGGCTGGCGCCCGGCGCGCCGGCGGGCGCGGTGGCGTCGGCGATCGACTTCGTGCTCGAGGGCCTCACGGCACAGCGGAAGATCAGCCGCAGCGAGGAGCGCGGATACATGGCGGGGCAGGAGGGCGGCCAGCGTCGGCCGATGCGGCGCGACGAGCCGCCGACCGACGGGGACGACTTCGAGATGCCGAACCGCAAGAAGAAGTACTACAACTGAGAAGCGGAGGCCGTGGGCCTCGCCCAGCCGTCGCATCGGAGCGCCCCGAGGCCGTGCCATGAAATACCGCTACACGAAGTTCACCGGCGACATCCTCGACGACCTCGATCTCGAGGACCTGGTCTCGAAGCTGTCGGACCTGCTGCTGTCGAGCGGATTCGGTGATCCCCGCAACATGGACGCCGAGGAGCGTACGATGCAGGCGCTCCACGACGCGATCCTCGACGCGCTCTTCAACGGCGGCGTGCTGCCCGAGGAGACGCTCGAGCGGCTGCTCGATTCACAGGACGGCGACCGCGAGGAAGCGCGGAACGCCCTCGAGGAACTGATCCAGCAGATCATCGAGCGCATGGGCGAGGAGGGTTACATCACACTGCCGCCCGACCTCGAGGCCGAACGCGAACGCCGGGCGGGCCGCGGCGGCGGGCAGGGGCCCGACCAGCCGCCAAACACGTTCCAGGTGACCGACAAGGCCCTGGATTTCCTCGGGTACCGCGCGCTGCGCGACCTGCTCGGATCGCTCGGCAAGAGCAGCTACGGCCGTCACGACACCCGGGAGCAGGCGACGGGCGTGGAGACCACGGGCGCGCCCAAGCCGTACGAGTTCGGCGACACCCTGAACATCGACCCGGCCAGCACGCTGCTCAACGCCGCCCAGCGCGAATGGCGCCTGGCGCGGGCGGAGTCGCGCGCGGCGTCGAGGCGCATCACCGTCGAACACGAGGACCTGATGGTGGCGCAGGGCGAGTACCAGAGTTCGTGCGCCACGGTCCTGATGCTCGACTGCAGCCACAGCATGATCCTCTACGGCGAGGACCGCTTCACGCCGGCCAAGCGCGTGGCGCTCGCGCTCGCACAGCTGATCAAGAACCAGTACCCGGGTGACGCCCTCAACGTCGTGCTCTTCCACGACTCGGCCGAGGAGATCCCGCTGTCCGAACTCGGTCGCACGCGCGTCGGCCCCTACTACACGAACACGCGCGAAGGCCTCAGGCTGGCGCGCCGCATCCTCGACCGGCAGCGCAAGGACATGCGGCAGATCATCATGATCACCGACGGCAAGCCGTCGGCCCTCACGCAGCCCGACGGCCGCATCTACAAGAACGCCTTCGGGCTGGATCCGTTCGTCGTCACCGAGACGCTTCGCGAGGTCGCGGCCTGCCGCAAGAGCAACATCATGATCAACACGTTCATGCTGGCGCGCGACTACGACCTGGTCAGCTTCGTCCGGCGGGTCGCGGACATCTGCAAGGGCAAGGCGTACTTCACCACGCCGTACACCCTCGGCCAGTACGTCCTCATGGACTACATGGACAAGAAGACGAAAACGATCCACTAGGGAGGGGTGAGGTGGCGAAGGGGTGAAGCGGCGGGATGGCAGTTGGCGGCGGATCAGGAACTCGCCAAGACCGAGTCCACCGGGTCGCCAGTTCACCAGGTCACCACGTCGATGAGTCACGGCGTCACCACGTCGCTCAGCCTTCAGGCATTCAACTGAATCGACGTATGTCCGATCTGCTGCCCCTCTTTCCGCTGCCCACGGTGGTGCTCTTCCCTGGCGTGTTCCTGCCGCTGCACATCTTCGAGCCGCGGTACCGCGCCATGGTCGCCGACGCGCTGGCGAGCGACCGCCTGATCGGCATGACGCTGCTGCGCGACGGGTGGGAGAACGAATACGAGGGCCGGCCGGCGATCTACACCGTGGGCTGCAGCGGCGTCATCACGCACTGCGAGCAGTTGCCCGACGGTCGCTACAACATCATCCTGCGGGGGGTCGAGCGCTTCAGGATCGTTGCCGAAGACCACGCCCGGCCCTATCGGCGCGCCGAAATCCAGCCGCTCGCGGAACCCGACCTCTCCGCCCAGGACCGTCTGCGGCTGCGCGCGCACCGGGCCCGACTCGAGGCCCTGCTCGCCCCGTCGGAATTCGAGGCCGGGCTCGATCCGCGCGCCGCCGCGGCCATGAGCGACGACGACCTGGTGAACGCGTTGGCCCAGTACCTCGACCTCGCGCCCATCGAGAAGCAGGCGCTGCTCGAGCAGCCCGACGTGGTCGCCCGTGCCAGGGCCCTGGCCGAACTGCTGGAGATGAAGGTGCTGATGTCGAAGACATCAGGCGGCTCGCCGATCGCGCACTGACCGCCGGCCCCGGCGTCCACGGATTTTTCACACCCGCGCTGCGAACGTGTCACGGCGGCCGCTCGGTCCGGTCGCTATAGTGACCCCATGACACGACTGATGCTCGCCCGAACGGCGTGCGCGGCGGCCGCCGCGCTCGCCAGCGCGATGTGCGGTGGTTCCGACGCGACGACCCCGACCTCACCCACGCCCGCCGCCTCCACTGCCGTCACCAGCGGAACCGGAACGCTGCCCGCGGCCTTATGCGCGCTTTGGCGGCAGCGCCACCGTCACGATGGAGGGTGGCACCGTGGTGATCCGGACCACCAACGTCCCGGACCACAGGAGTCCGTACTTCGGCGCCGGGCACGCCAGCTACGAGGCTCCCCATGCAGGCATGCAGGTGAACCCGCACCGCATCGCCGCGCAGAACATCGTCTTCCGCATACCGGCGGCGCCGGCCAGCACCACCCCGTCCGACACGCCGCTCGGCCCGATCGGCGTCGCGGTGAACGGCGTCGTCTTCTTCAACCAGTACGCGGCGCAGCGGATGCCGCTCACCAGCGAGATCCTGTCGTTCGATCGCTTCAACGGGCACCCGTCGCCGTCGAACCAGTATCACTATCACGTCGAACCCCTGTGGTTGACCGAAGCCCGCGGCAAGGCGGCGTACCTTGGCGTCCTCCTCGACGGCTACCCCGTGTACGGCACGATCGACGAGAGCGGCGTGGCGCCGGTCGATCTCGACAGCTGCAACGGGCACGTCGCACCCACCGCCGACTACCCCGCCGGCGTCTACCACTACCACGTGACGTCAGCACCGCCTTACATCTCCGGATGCTTCCGCGGGGCACCTGGCACGGTGGCCGGCTGATGACTCCGCGCATCCGGCCTCTCGTGCTCACGACGGTTACGCTGACGCTGGCCGCCGCGGTCCCTGCGCTCCTGCGCTACGCTGCGCCCGGCTCTTCGTCTGCGTCAGGCAGCGGAGCCCGCAACGGTCGCGTGCTTCAGTACTGGCCGGACGGCGGCCTGAAGGCCGACGCCACCTACCACGCCGATGCGTACGAAGGCGAGTACCGCACCTGGTACGCCAGCGGGCGTCCGTACGAACGGAAGCACTATCGCAACGGCCGCGAGGAGGGCACCCAGCAGGCGTGGACCGAGGCCGGTACCCTCTACTTGAACTACGAGGTCAGCGGCGGCCGTCGATTCGGCCTCGTGAACGCCGCCCCCTGTGAGCCCGTCGCCGCCGGCGCCGACGTCGTGGACAGACGGCGGGGTCCCGTGGCCGAGGGAGGCTCCGCTGCCGGAGACTCGGACCCGCGGGCGCAGGATCTGGCTGGGAAGCAGCAGGCAGAAACTGCCGCTCGCACCACGCTTCCTTACTACGACGCGCCTGCCTTCACGCCGACGTGGCGACCGGTGGAGCACGTGGTTGCCGACTTCTCGTTGACCACGCAGTCGGGCCAGGCGATCTCGAGTACGTCGCTGCGCGGGCGCCCGTACGTCGCCAGCTTCATCTACACGCAGTGCGCGGCGCTGTGTCCGCTCATCGTGCGCCAGCTCGCGCGGGTGCAGCGCGCCATCGAGCCGGGCACGGCTCACATCGTCTCGTTCTCGGTGATGCCGGACGCGGATACGCCGCAGCAGCTGTCACTGTTTGCGCGCGACGGCGGCATCGACGCCGCCCGCTGGTCGCTCGTGACCGGCAGCAAGCGCACGATTTACGGGCTCGCCCGGGCGTCCTACTTCGCCGACGACAGCCGCCTTGATCCGGGCGACCCAACTGCGTTCCTGCACACGGAAAAGCTGCTGCTCGTTGACGGCGAGGGGCACCTGCGTGGCGTCTACAACGGCACGCAGCCGCACGCGGTCGACCAGCTCATCGCGGACCTCGCCCTCCTCACCGATCGCAGCTAGCTCCAGGCGCTGGCAGTCGCGGCCGGGCTGGAGCAGAGGTGCAGCGGGGTTTCGGCAGGCGCGTGACCAGCAGTCAACAAGTCCGTGGGCCGTGCGACCTGGCAGCGGCCCTTTCGTAACATCCGCGTAACCGGACAGCTAAAGATCTCGACAAGGCCGCTGACGCCGCCGCGTTCGGCCGTATCATCGGGGCGCGGGCTGCCTGAGCCCCCAGGCATCACACCATCTCGCTCGGGCGCTGCGCGCACACATTCGAGGCCTCGATGCGAAGGATCGATCACGTCGCGCACACCCATGCTGCCCTCACCGGGCCAGGCGACCCGAGCGCATGCCCAGTCAGCCCGGTGTCGACGATGCGTGTCACGGCTCGTGCCGCCCTGCTCGCCGTGGCCCTCGCGTTCGCGTTCGCCTGGACGGGCGGCCAGGCGCAGGCGCCGCTCAGGGACGCGCTGCCGTTCTCGAAGAGCTATCTGCTGACGGGCAACTACGCCGTCGGGGGCGTGGACCTGCCGAAGGCAGCCGGGAGTTCGGCCTTCGTCACGGGCAACATCCCGATGACGGGCGTACCGGCCAATGCGGACATCATCGCGGCGTTCCTCTACTGGGAAACCATCACGGGCTCGTCGATCATCAGAGAGCAGGCCGACGGCGTGACGTTCCGCGGGCAACCGGTCACCACGGTCAAGGCATCGCGCGTGAGGCCGACCCCGGCCACCGCGTCCTGCTTCAGCGCGGGACCGCAGCCGACGCTGACGATGTACCGCGCCGACGTGCTGCGCCTGCTGCCGCTGCAACTGGACACGAACGGCAAGCCCACTGGCAAGCGCCTCGTCAATGACACGGACCTCGCCAGGGCAGGCCTACCGCTGCACAGCGTCAAGCTGCCGGACGCGCCGCCCTCCACTAATGCCGTCCCAGTGAGCGCCGGCGCGTCGCTGTTCGTCGTCTATCGCGACCCGTCGCAGCCGCTCACCCAGATCGTGCTGTATGACGGCGCCTACCTCGAGCCACCGAACGCCGTCACCTCCCAGGAACTGCGCGGGTTCTTCCAGTCGTCGAGCACCCACGTCGCCAAGCTCACGCACATCGTCGCGAGCGGACGCCAGAACAAGACCGACCGCGTCTGGTTCAACAATCTCCGCTCGAACGCGCCGACGCTGCTCGGCGGCGACAAGTTCGTCAACACGGGCCAGGGGGGCAACTCGGACCGTGGCTGGTCGAACCCGACCTTCGACGTGACCGCGCAGCTGCCAGGACGCGATGCGGCGCCGGGCGGGGGCGGCTTCGGCGAAGAAGTGGTCACCACGATCGACCATACGAACTCGAGCCAGTACGACTGTCTCGCGTGGGCGGCCATCGCGTTCTCCACCACCGTGAAGGACGTCGACAACGACGGCATCCCCGACCGCATCGAAGATGCGACGGGGACGCTGCGACAGCCGAACTGGGAGCCGCTCCCGAACCTCAAGGCGATGGGCGCCAGTTCGAGGCACAAGGACATCTTCGTGGAGGTCGGCGCCATGACCGCCGACCCCGGAACCGCGTACGGCTCCGCGGCTGCCCCGGTGAACGCCACGACGGCACGCGTCGTCGATGCGGCCGGCCATAGTCACCTGCCCAAGCCCGAGGTGTTCCGGATGCTGGGCGAGGCGTACAGGAACGCCCCCGTGAGCAACCCGGACAACACACCGGGCATCAACATCCACTTCGATGTCGGCGACTACCGCGGGCTGCCAGGCTACGGCGCTGACACGCCAGCCAGGGACTATCTCGTGGATCCCGCGTATGCCCGTGGGGGAGAGACCATGCGGGAGACCGCATGCACGACGGCGGGCGGCGCACCCTGCCAGTTCCCCGATTTCCCAGGTACGGTCAGCTTCCAGATCGGCTACCAGATCCTGCGCGACGCGCCGGTCGGACCAGCGGGCCAGGAACTGAACGCAGCCGACCAGGACGCCTGCGAGGCTCCGGGCCGCGCCAGCAATCCCTGCCGCCGGAGGTTCGATCACGAACGGCAGGGCCTGTTCCACTACCTGCTCTACGCGCACGCCCGCGGCATCCCGAAGTCCACCGATCCGAACTCACCCGACTACCACGTGCCGAAGAGCAGTTCGGGCGTGAGCACGCTGCCCGGCGGCAACCTGATGGTGACGCTCGGCCTCTGGGACAACTTCGTGGGCACATCGTTCGCGCAGGCGTCGACGACGATGCACGAACTGGGTCACAACCTGGAGTTGTGGCACGGCGGGGCTCCGGCGACATACACCGCGAACCCGAACGGCCGCGTGACGGTGAAGTACGAGCCGAACTGCAAGCCGAACATCCCGAGCGTAATGAGCTACCTGTATCAGACGCACGGATTGCTCGACTACACGAACCAGCAGGTGCTGGACTACGGCCGCGGCCAGCGGCCGACGCTGACCGAGGGCGCTCTGCGGGATGCCGGCATGCCGGGTGAAGGGGCGATCTACCGCGCGGCCTGGTTCGTGCCGCTCGTGCCCGGCTCGCTGGCCGCCAACCTCGGGCTGACGCCGGCCAAGAAGTACTGCAACGGCGCGACGTTCCCCAATCCGCTTCCGGCGGGGTGGGTGCCGACGGCCCGTTTCGATGGTCCGATGTCGGGCGTCATCGACTGGAACACGACCGGCCTCGATCCCGGTGGCCTGATGTCCCAGGACGTCAACTTCGACGGCAGCCTGTCGCCGCTGACCGGCTTCAACGAATGGGCGAACGTGCGCCTCAACCAGATGGGCGCCACGCCGAACATGGCCGGCTTCTCGGCGGGCATCGATTTCGGCGGCGGCATCGACTACGGCGGCGGCATCGATTTCGGCGGCGGGATCGATTTCGGCGGCGGCATTGATTTCAGCGGCGGCATCGACTTCGGCGGCGGCATCGACTACGGCGGCGGCATCGACTACGGTGGCGGCATCGACTACGGCGGCGGCATCGACTACGGCGGCGGCATCGACTTCGGCGGCGGCATCGATTTCGGTGGTGGCATCGACTTCGGCGGCGGCATCGACTTCGGTGGCGGCATCGATTTCGGCGGCGGCATCGATTTCGGCGGCGGCATCGACTTCGGCGGCGGCCAGGAGATCGACTACGAGACGTCGTCGGCCCTGAGCCACACGCCGCCGAACCGGTTGACCGTGTGCGTGATCGGCACACCCGGGTGCGTGCAGGCCTCGACCACGCCTCCGATTGCGCCGCTCCACCGGAACCTGCTGCGCTGGGAGGTGCCGAACGTCGGCGGGGACCAGGTCACCAGTTACGCGGTGTACCGGATCACGGGGACGGCCATCAACGCGACCACGACGGCAGCCAAGGTGCTGGTCGGGCGCACGCCGAACGGCTCGACGTTCAGCCTCGTCGATCAGGAGGAACTGCCGAACGGGGTCGAGTTCACCTACTGGGCCATCGCGGAGTTCACCAGCGCGGCCGACGTCAGCAGCCCCTCGAACTTCGTGACCGTCACCGCGGTGAACGACGCGGCATCCGCGATCCCGCCGTTCAACGCGCAGGCGTCCGCGAATGACGACTTCTACAGCGTGAACGAGGACACGCCGTTGCTGAGCGTCTCAGCCGCGACGGGCGTGCTCCTGAACGACACCGACCCCGACAGCCCGAAGCCGGCGGCCGGCGTGTTGCTGGTCACCGGTCTCTCCAATCCGTCGGCCGGCATCCTGGTGCTGAACGACAACGGGTCGTTCACCTTCGCGCCAGCCGGCAACTACTACGGCACGGTGTCGTTCACCTACAAGATCAAGGCGCCCCTGTGGAACGGGGTCACCCCGCTCAGCCCGGATTCGAACGTGGCGAAGGTGACCATCACCGTGAACCCCGTCAATGACGTGCCGTCGTTCGTTGCAGGCGGAAACGATTCGGTGGATGAAGACTCGGGAACTCGCTCAGTGGGGTGGGCCTCGGTCCTCAGCGCCGGACCGCTCAACGAGACGGACGGCACCTCATGTGCCGAACCTGGTGCGGTGCCGTCGGTGTGCGGACAGGTGCTGGCCTTCCTCGTCTCGAACAACAACAGCGGGCTGTTCACGGCGGGCGCCGGGCAACCGGCGATCTCGCCGTCCGGCGTGCTCACCTACACGCCGGCACCGAATGCCAACGGCGTCGCGACCGTGACGGTGCAGATTCGGGACAACGGCGGCACGGCCTTCGGCGGGATCGACACGAGCACGCCGCCCGTCACGTTCACGATCACGGTGCGCGCGGTGAACGACCAGCCGACGGCCATCGCGCCGGACCCGATCACCATCACGGAGGACAGCGGCGCGGTGGTGATGACGCTGTCGGGCGCTGACGTCGAGACCATCAGTCCCGACGACCTCGCCTATGCCGTGGGCACGTCACCGGCGGGCGGAACGCTGCTCCTGTCCGGGCGGACCGCCACCTACACGCCGGCCGCAAACTGGAACGGCGTGGATACGTTCACCTTCACGGTGACCGATCGCGGCGACCCGGACTCCTGCGCGGCAGGGGCGCCCCCACCGCAGGGCTGTGCGGGCGCGCTCCCCAGCGGGGCGGCGACCGTCACGGTGACGGTGCTGCCGGTCAACGACCCGCCCACCGCCACGCCGCAGGTCCTGACGCTGTTCGAGGACTGCAGCAGCTCGCCGGCGGCTTCATGCGCCACGCCGGTGCCACTGACGTTGTCGGGCTCCGACCTGGAAACGTCCGGTGCGACCTTGACGTTCCAGATCACCACGCCTCCGCAGCACGGCACGCTCACGGGCACGCTGCCGAACCTGGCCTACACGCCCGACGCCAACTACTTCGGCCCCGACAGCTTCGTGTTCACCATCACGGACAGGGGCGATCCGGACAACTGCGGCGCGGTGGCGACGCTCTGCGCGGCGGCGATCACCAGCACCCCGGCGACGGTCACGATCGACGTCACGCCGGTGAACGATCCCCCGGTCCCCACGGACGACAGCTACGCCACGAGGGTCGGCCCGCCCGTGTCCTTCGCCGATTTCGCATCCACCGACGGACTGACGCTCAACGGACCGGCTGCGGCCGTGACGACGACGGACGGAACGGTGCTGCGGGTCGTTCCGGCAGACTTCGGCCAGCGGGGCAGCGCGTTCACGTCGCTGACCCGCAACGTCACACGGTTCTCCACCGCCTTCACCTTCAGGCTCGCGCCCTCGGAAGGCGGAGGCGACGGGTTCGCCTTCGTGCTGCAGCCGGTCGGGCCAACACAGCTCGGCGCGCGCGGCGAGAACCTCGGGCTCGGCGAGTTCCCGGACCCGAGCCTGTGCGGCGTCGAGACCCCCTGCCAGGGTGCGAAGATCTCGCCGAGCGTGGCCGTGGAGTTCGACACGTTCCCCAACTTCTACGATCCGAACGACAACCACATCGGCGTGGACGTCAACGGCTCGATGGTCTCGGTGCAGACCGCCGACGTCTCTCCGCTCGGATCGCTCAAGGACGGAGCGCTCTGGTACGCCTGGGTGGAGTACGACGGCGCAACGCTTGCCGTGCGCCTGAGTCGGACATCGGAGCGTCCGGCGGACGCGACCCTCGCCTACGCGATCGACATCCCGAGCACCCTGGGTGGCTCGGACGCCTTCGTCGGCTTCACGGCCGGCACCGGTGGCGCAGTCGAGAATGCCGACATCCTCAACTGGTCCTACGTCGGCGCCTCCGATGTCGTCGTGGCCGGACCGCCCGCCGGGCTCACGGGCTGGTGGCGCGGTGACGGGAATGCACAGGACAGCAAGGGCACGAACGACGGGTCCGCCCTCGGAAGCGTGAGCTACGGCGCGGGCAAGTACGGCCAGGCCTTCGTGCTCGACGGGTCGAGCGCTGTGTCCATCCCGGATGGCCCCTCGCTCGCCCAGCCGGGCAGCTTCTCGATCGGCGCCTGGGTCAACCTGACCGACCGGTACGCGGAGAACACCGTCGTCAGCAAGGACGGCACGCTGACGAACTACCGGCTCCAGGTGCAGGGCGGCAGGGTCCAGCTGGGCGTGGCATTCACCGATGCCGCAGCGAGCGGTTCGCTCACGCCGGCGTACTGGGACAGCAGCGCCTACGTGGCGTGCGACGAGGGCGGCACGTGCGTCGTCGGCGGTGCGTCCACCGTGAGCGGCGGCACGTGGCACAACGTGGCAGGCGTGTATGACGACAGCACCAGGACGCTGTGCGTGTACCTCGACGGCGTGCAGGACGGGTGCGCTGTCATCACCACCACCGGCACGCCGGTTCTGACGCCCGGAGAACCCGTGCTCATCGGTGCGCGGGCGACCACGCTTCTCGTGCCTGGCGCGTCGCTGGTTGGCAGCGTCGACCAGGTGCTGCTCTTCAACCGCGCCTTGACCATCACGGAGCTGCAGGCCGTGTACGCCGCGTCGTCGTATGGCGGCGTCCTGGCCAACGACACCGACGTCGAGAACGATCCGCTTATCGCGGTGCTCGCTTCGCCCACGGCGAACGGCACGCTCACGCTGACCCCGGAAGGCGGGTTCATCTACCGGCCAGCTGCCGGGTTCGTCGGCGTGGACAGCTTCACCTACGTCGCCCGGGAAGCGAGTGGCGTGACGCCCCTCGACAGCACCCAGGCCACAGTCAGCCTGACGGTGACCGCTGGCCCGTGATGCATGTCTTGGATCCTGGTGCCCATGCGCGTACGGGGTCCCGGTCGGCCGCTGCTTCTTGCGGTGCCGACCCTGGCTCCGGTCACTCTCGAAGCGAGGTTTACTCCGTCATGAGCAGGCTTCTTCGCGCGTTCACGGTCCGTCAGTCGGTGGCAGCCGGTCTCTGCGCGACCGCGCTGTCGCTACCCTCCGCCGTCTCCGCCCAGGTGGCGGTGCCGGCCACGGCGTGCGACGCCGCGCTCGCCAATCCCGACCTGCACCCGATTCCCGACATGCCGCTGGAGGACGGCGCCACTGCCTTCGGCTACGGGGCCGGTGCGTTTGTCTCGGGTGGGTCCGGCTCGGTCGCCATCAACGTCGGGCTCGCCTTCGACCCGGGACCCGGTGCGTCGATCCGGCTCACGGCGCTGGACCCCTCATGCGCCGGCACCTCGTCGGCCACGGTGTTCACCGTGACCTTCGACCAGCTGGTGTCGCGACAGAACGTCATCACGGTGGACGGACAGACGGGCGCGGTGGCGCTCAACGGCATGGTTCAGCAGGCGGTGCTCAATGGCAGCCCGCGTTACGTGTTCGTCGATGTCTGGGACGGCGAGCTGCCCTCGCTCCACGCCAGTCATTCGTACGTGATCGACCTGCTGCAGCCGTCCAACCCCACGCTGCCGTAGGTCGCCGGATCAGTTCGCGAGTCGGCGGCGGATGTCGGGCAGGAGCGGATCTTCGGTCGACGTGCCGCGGATGTTCAGGTACTCGCGATAGAGGTCGGCGAATCCCGCACTGTTCAGGCCTTCCCGCACGCGGCCCTGGTAGTAGTACACGCCCGGGAAATAGCCGAGCGTCGGCTCCTCGTCGACGAAGAGCGACAGCGCTTCGCCCTTCCGCTTGATGCACCGATCGAACTCGGAGTCCGCCTGCGGGTAGGCCTCCAGCGCCAGGTAGGCGAGGCCGAGGTCGTAGTGGCCCAGCCAGGTGTCGAGGAGGTTGTTGGCTTCCGTGAAGGCCTTCACGGCCTCGCGAGCGTTACCGGCCTTGAGGGCGAGTTCGCCTTCGATGATCCTGGCGTAGGCCTGAGGCTCGGACTGGAGCCCCTGCGAGAGCCCCGCAGAGAGCTCCCTCGCCCGCTCCGTGACGCCGGCCGCGACAAACGTCCTGCCCGCGAGGAACTGGATCGCCACCGCCTTGCTGTGGGCCAGCGCCCGTTCAGCGGCAGCGGCCGCCGGGCGCGGCCGACCCATCAGCAGGTTCGCATAGGCCACCGACGTCAGCTTCATCGCAGCCTTGTCCCCGTTCTTCGCTGCCAGATCCGCGGCGGCGCCCGCCTCGAAGCCCTGGATCGCGTCCGACAGGCGGCCCTCGTACAGCGCGATGTCGGCGAGCCCGGACGCCGACATGGTCGCTCCAAGGCGGCCCATCCCGGCGAGCCGCGTGTAGGTGGCGGTCGCCTCCTGCACGCGCCCCTGCCCGAACTGCGCGAATGCCAGCGCCAGCACCGCATACGCGTCGGGTTCCTCGACCGCCAGCGCCTCCTTCTCGGCGGTCTGGAAGTCGCTGGCGTAGTTCGCATAGAGGGCCAGGTTGTCGCGGAACACGGCACGCCGTGGCAGCAGCTGCACCACCTGCCGCATGTCCTCGGTGGCACCCTTCAGGTCACGAAGTTTCGACAGGCAGAGTGCCCGCTGATTGTGGCCAACCGCATCACCGGCATAGCGCGACACCAGCTCGCCGTACTCCTTCACGCACTGCTCGTAATCGCCGCTGACGCGGTAGTACATCCCGCGGGTCACGAACCGCTCACGCTCGGTCATGCCGTCGAGGTACTGCAGCGCCTGCTTGATGTACTTGTCGGCATCATCGAGCCGGCCGAGGTTCCGCGAGATCACGGACAGCCCCTGGTAGCCGATGCCGAACCTGGGGTCGAGTTCGACCGTCTTCAGGAAGTTCTCGCGAGCCTGCTCGAAGTCGTTCTTCGACTGGGCTTCCATCGCCTGGCCGTAGTAGCGGACCACCTCGAGCGAAGTGGCCGACAGGCTGGCCATCGCGAACATCTGCTCGGACTCGGACGCCTTGTCACCGAGAGCCTGGCGGACGTTCGTCACCAGGCGGTTGGCGGTCTCGAGCACGCGGTCCCGGCTGCCCGCTCTCGCGCGAGCCGCAGTGATGACGTCGCCGCTGACGGTGCGCGTGGCCTTGATGGACACCTCGTAGCCGTTCCCGGCCGGTGCGATGGCGCCGGACACCACGACACCGAGACCCTGCTTCACGGCCACTTCACGCGCCACGTTCTCGTCGAGCTTCTCTGGCGGCTTTACGCCGAGGGTGCGACTGATGCCGGTGCGGTCGTACGCGGTGATGAAGCCCGCGCCTTCGAGCGCGCGCTTGATCTGGGGCTCGAGCGTGTTGTCGAACGTCGGATCCCCGGTCCGGTTCTCGATGTCGGCGAGGACCACCGACACGGGATCGTGCGGCGCTTCGGGAATCAGCTGGCGCTGGTAGTAGACGATGCCTCCGGATCCCAGCAGCAGGAGCAGGACGACGGCGGCCAGCAGGGGCAGCCCGACGACCCGGCGGATGCGGCGGAGGTTGCCGTGCTCGTCCAGCCGCGCCAGCGCCGCGGCCATGTCCTGGGTCGACGCGAAGCGCTTGTCACGATCCACCTCGATGCAGCGCGAGACGAACTCGTTCAGCGGCCCCGGGACGGAGGGCACAATCGTCTGGATGGGCACCGGCGAGCGCTCCATCCGGGTGCGCAGTTCCTGAATCGCACTCTCGGCGTGCTCCGATCGGTGCCGCCCGGCGAGCATGTCGTAGACGATGAGCCCGAGAGCGTAGATGTCGGTCCGCTGATCGACCTCCTCGCCACGTGCCTGCTCGGGGGCCATGTACTGGACGGTGCCGACGATGGAGCCCGCGATCGTGGCCTCGGTGTAGTTCGTGGCGGCGTTCCGGAGGCGCGCGGGCAGTGACGCCACCGAGGCGGCGACCGCCTTCTCGGACGGCCCGCTCGTGGACCGGGCAATGCCGAAGTCCATGATGAGCGCCTCGCCGTCCTCCCGGATCATGATGTTCGCCGGCTTCAGGTCGCGGTGCACGATGCCGGCAGCGTGCGCGGCCAGCAACCCCTCCACGATGGACCGGATGATCACGAGCGTCCGCTCGACGCTGAGTTTCCCCTCCTCGCGCAGCATCGAGGCGAGCTCGGTGCCCTCGACGTACGACATCGTGATGTACTTGATGCCGTCGATCTCGCCGAGATCGTGGATGCGTACGACGTTCTTGTGGGTGACCTGGCGTGCCAGCAGGAGCTCTCGCTTGAACCGTTTCTCGAGTTCGAGGGCAGCGCCCGGGTTCTCCATCGCCTCAGGCCGGATGACCTTGATTGCGACGGCCTCGCCCAGTTCCGCATCCCACGCCTGATAGACGGCCCCCATGCCACCCACGCCGAGGACCTTGATGATGTGGTACCGGGTGCCGAAGGTCTGCCCGACGGCCAGGGGCCCGGTGGCGCCAGTCGCGCGGCTGCCGGCACCCGCCCGGTTCCCACTGCGCGTCGTCGCCTGGCGTGGCGGCGCAGCCAGCGTCATGTCCGCATCGGCTGGCTCCCCGAGCAGCGTGACGTCCGGATCGAAGGGCGGGGGCGGCAGCGTCTGGCCCGCATCAAGAGGCGACGGCGGTGCGAGTGTCTGCTCCGCGTCGATGACGAACTCGGCACGCTCGCCCGGCGCAGGCGTGTGGACGAGCGTGGCGCCGTCGTCCGGCGCCGCTGCCGAGCAGGCGGGACAGCTCGTCGACGAATCAGAGTACTCGGTGCCGCAGCGCGGGCAGGTCATTGAACAATGCCACACGGATCCTACCACCGGGATCAGCACGAGAACCGCGGCAAGCCGGCGCCGTGGCGCCGTGTTCACGAGGCCCGCCGAGGCGACCCTCACCTGCGCCGGGGCCAGCTGCTCCCCGACACTCGTGTGGGCCAGCCCGTCGATGTCACAGACCTGTCACAGACCTGCGCCGCTCTCCGGCGCAGCGCTTGCTCATCCGCCTCGCAGCGCAGCGGTCCGGCGGTCGGGCCGATGCGGGGAACTCAGCGACGGAGGAGCCGCATGTTCAGGACATTCAGCACGATTGCACTGCTGGCGATGGTGAGCGCACCGGTACTGGCGCAGGCGCCGGCGTCCACCAATCGCGACAGGCGCGACCGGATCGAGGACAGGCGCGATCGCCGCGAAGACGCACGCGACGCACGCGAGGACCGACGCGACCGCCGCGAGGACGTACGTGACCGCCGCGAAGATCGATGGGACGCCCGCCACGACGGCGGCGCTCGAGACCGGCGCGAGGACGTGCGCGACCGGCATGAAGACCGGCGCGACCGGGCGGAAGATACACGGGACCGCCGCGAAGACCGGCGCGATCGGCGGGAGGACCGGCGCAACGATCGGCGGTGAGGCCGGACCATCGCCGCCACAGGCGAATCCAGACTGAGCCAGGACGCGATGGCCAAGCGCGAACCGGAGGCACCCGCGAACAGGAGCGCGGCGGCGCATCGCCGCATCGGGGGTCTCAGCTGGAGAGGATGTATCGGAGCCGCTTCACGATCTGCTCGCCGTGAAACCGGCCATTCTCGATGAAGATCGCCCCGGTGTCGAGGCCGCCCACGAGGCCGCCCGCCACGAAGACGCCGGGGACGTTGGTCTCCATGGTTTCCGGGTCGAACACCGGCTCGCGGCGGGGTCCGAGCGCAACGCCGGCTCCGGTGAGCAGGGCGAAGTCGGGGTGATAGCCGGTGAGCAGCAGGACCGCGTCAGCGGGGACCTCGCGCACGTCGTCCGAGGCGAGCCGCACGAGCGCCGAGGTCGGGCGGATCTCGGTGACGCAGGCCTGGAAGTAGGCGATGACGGATCCTTCCTTGATCCGGTTCTCGATGTCCGGACGGATCCAGTACTTGATGCGGTCCGAGAGCGTCTGGCCCCGGTGGACCAGCGTGACAGACGCGCCGGCGCGGTACAGCTCGAGCGAGGCAATGGCCGCCGAGTTCTTGCCGCCGACGACGAGCACGTTCCGGCGGTAGTGTTCGTGCGGGTCGCCGTAGTAGTGCGCGACGTGCGGGAAGTCCTCCCCGGGAATGCCGAGGCGGTTTGGCTGGTCGTAGTACCCGACGGCGAAGACCACGGCTCGCGCGCGGCGACCCTGCCGCACTCCTCTGTCGGACCGTGAATCCACCACGAACTGCGTGCGCCCCTCGATTTCCTCGCGTGTAATGCCGAGCACCTCCTCGCCAAACACGATGCGCAGGCGATAGGTGTCGGCCACCCGCCGGTAGTAGCGGAGCGCCTCGCCTCGCGTTGGCTTCTCGTAGGGCGTGACGAAGGGCAGGCGTCCGATCTCGAGCAGGTCGGGGGTGGTGAAGAAGGTCATACCCGGCGGGAAGTTGAAGATGGAGTTCACCAGGACGCCCTTCTCCACCACCACGTAATCGACGCCGGCTTCTGCCGCCGCGATGGCGACCGCCAGGCCTGCGGGGCCGGCGCCGATGATGAGGAGGTCGTGGAGGGCCATAGCCTGATTGTAGATGTCGCTGGCGGGGGGCACCCGGTCGGGCCACCCGGAAGCGCCGTGCACCGGGAAGGCAGCCCGGCCGTTGGAGCCGCCGCTGCCCTCTCAACCGGGCGATCTGCCCACTCAGCCCCGCCGTACGCCAGCTCGCCGATAAGCGATGTATGCCAAGCCTTTTCCGGTCTATGATTTACGGCAATTCAGGGTCCGTCGACCCGACACCTCGTCATTTACAGGAGACGACACGAATGCACGCGCCCATCAAGTACTTCGAGAAAGGGCTGTCCTACGCCGCGAACGGCGCCTGGGTGGTGTTCAACGCGCTGAACAAGGTGAATCAGCGCCCGTCGTTCACTCCGAAGTGGTCGGACAAGCCGCTGCAGAAGTCGTATCAGAAGAGCAAGCCGCCGCTCGGCTGGCCGCGTGAGACCGATTCGCTGTGCCCGGTGTGCGTCCGGGAGGCGCGCCAGGAGATTCTCGACGGCAAGAAGGATGTCAGCGTCCTGCTCAACGACAAGGTCGGCGAGATCAAGGCCACGATCCTCGAGCGCGACGGCAAGATCCTGATGGTGAAGGACTGCCCGATCCACGGCCATTTCGAGGACGTGATGGCGATCGACACGGAGTTCTTCAAGCACCTCGAGCAGGTGTTCCCGGGTCGTGACATCCGCGCGCACAACGACGAGAAGCTGCACAACCACGGCAGCAGCACCATCCTGCACGGCCGGGGCTCGGTGCTCACCGTGGACCTCACCAACCGCTGCAACATGATGTGCGACCCCTGCTTCATGGACGCGAACCAGGTTGGGTTCGTGCACGAGCTGACCTGGGACGACATCAAGCAGGTGCTCGACAACGCGATCAGCATCAAGCCGAAGCGGCAGATGTCGGTGCAGTTCTCGGGTGGTGAGCCCACGATTTCGCCGTACTTCCTGGACGCGGTCCGCTATGCACGCAAGGTCGGCTACGCCAGCGTGCAGGCGGCGACCAACGGCATCGAGTTCGCCAAGGATCCGGAGTTCGCGAAGGCGGCTGCCGAGGCCGGCCTGCGCTACGCGTACCTGCAGTTCGACGGCATCGGCAACGCCGCCAACTCGCACCGGCGCGTGGGCAACCTGTTCGACGTCAAGCTGCGCGCGATCGAGAACCTGCACAGCGCCGGCGTCGACATCGTCCCGGTCATCACGATCGTCAATGGCGTGAACAACGAGCAGGTCGGCCGCGTGGTCGAGTTCGCGCTCGACAACCCGAAGAAGATCAACTTCCTCTCGTTCCAGCCGGTGTCGTTCACCGGCCGAGACGAGGAGGTCACGCCCGAGCGGCGGGCCGCGCAGCGCTACACCCTGTCGCACCTCGCGCACGACGTGAAGAACCAGACCGGCCTGGGCGAGCCCACCCGCGACTGGTTCCCGATCTCGTTCATGTCCACCTTCACCGACTGGGCGGACGTCGTCCACGGCCCAGACAAGGACTGGGGTCAGCTCACGTGCGGCTGCCACCCGAACTGCGGCGTCGGCATGGCCGTGATGATCGACAAGGAAACGAAGGAGGCCGTGCCGGTCACCGCGTTCCTCAATGCCGAGCAGCTCGCCAAGGACGTGGCGGCGGTCACTGACGGCGGCCGGAGCCGCAGCCTCTCGGTGCTGGGCATGGCCCTCGCCCTGATGCGGAATTACGACCCGTTCAAGGCGCCGACGCACTTCAAGATCGGCGACCTGCTGAAGAAGTTCGACAAGACCTTCGGCGCAACCAAGGCGGCCGAAAAGGGCAAGTACGGCAAGACCAGCGGAAACATCACCAAGGACGACATCGCGAAGCGGCGCTCGGACCGCTGGAACTTCCTATTCATCGCGGGCATGTGGTTCCAGGATCTGTTCAACTACGACTTCCGCCGCACCGAGATGTGCATCATCCCGTATGCCACGCAGCAGGGCGAGATCTCGTTCTGCGCCTACAACACCGGCATCGGCTGGCGCAACATCATCGAGAAGATGCACATGACGGCCACCCTCACCAAGTGGTACGAGGAGCACGGCCGTCACGAGATCTTCGCCGGCAACAAGAAGGTGCCGCTGGCCTCGACCGAGCACTCGCTGGTGCTGAACGCCGAAGCGGTGGCCAAGGGCGCGCAGACCGATCTCGACGAGCTCGGCATCGCGAAGAACGCCCGTGAGGAGAAGCTCCAGGCCCGCAAGAAGGAGCACGACCCGAAGTACCACGCCGAGATGGCCAAGCTCTACGCGCAGCACGTGCTCAAGGAGCAGCCGACCATCCAGATCCAGGGGCTCGGCGGCAAGAAGAAGCAGGACGTCCAGGAGGTCCTGCACGACAAGCCGCAGGCGTAGGCAAGCACGCGTTCCAGCGGACGCAGGTCCCCTGGGACCGCGCCTCGCGCCCAGTCGGAGTCAACGCAAGGGCCGGCAGTGTGCATGCACTGCCGGCCCTTTCTCGTTGCGCGAACGCCGGGCCGTCCACGACCGCTCGCCGGCCGAAGACCCGACGACATCCCGGCAACGCCGGCGGCAGCGTGATCAAGACGCAGCAGTTGGCCGGCAGGCCGCCAAGCATGTCGTCCAGCATGGGCATGCTGGCATCATCACCACGCGCGCGAGGGAGTTGCGGTGACGGCCCGGGCGCCGTCCATGCGGTCGTTCAGGCGAACCCGGCGCCCTGGGTGTCCACGTAGACGGCATAGAGCGACTGGCTGGCCGTCATGAACAGACGGTTGCGCTTCCGCCCACCGAACGCCACGTTGGCGCAGTTCTCGGGCAGCCGGATCATCCCGATGGTGGCGCCGTCCGGCGCGATGACCTGCACGCCGGGGCGTGCCCCGGCCCAGACGTTGCCATCGACGTCGCTCCGGATGCCGTCGGCCGCCGCGGGCTCGTTCGTGCCTGGGACCGTCAGCGTGGCGTGCTGCCGATGATTGCGGACGCGCGCGCCGTCGACGTCGAAGACGCGCAGACTTCGCCCGGTGCCGGTGTCCGCCACGTACAGCCGCGAGTAGTCGGGCGAGAAGCAGAGGCCGTTGGGTCCGCCCAGTTCATCGGTCATCAGCGAGACTTGGCCCGACTGCGGGTCGGCGCGGTAGACGCCGGGCCGGATTTCTGACTCCGCGCGGTTGCCTTCATAGTTGCCGCGGATGCCGTAGATCGGATCCGTGAACCAGATGCTGCCGTCCTGGTGTGCCACCGCATCGTTCGGGGAGTTCAGCCGCTTACCCTGGTACCGTTCGGCAATGACCGTCACGCGGCCGTCGTGCTCGTAGCGCACCACCCTTCGCCCCCCGTGCTCGCAGGAGAGCTGCCGTCCCTCGCGGTCGAAGGTGTTGCCGTTGCTGTTGCCCGAGGGGTTCCTGAAGACGGTCACGCGCCCGTCGTCTTCCACCCAGCGCAGTTGAAGGTTGTTCGGAATGTCGCTCCAGACGAGGAACCGGCCGACGCCGTTCCACGCGGGCCCCTCCGCCCACAGCGTGCCGGTGTGCAGCCGCTGGATCGGCGTGTTGCCGAGCATGTAGCGCCGGAAGCGCGGGTCGAGGGCCACGATATCCGGATCCGGGTAGCGGACCGGCGCCTGGCCGGACCAGTCCCGCACCGGCGACGGTGGGACGGCCGGCTGCTGGGCCCGCGCCGCAAGGGTCAGCGCGGGCGTCACGAGGGCGGCGTGCAGGAAGGCGCGTCTGGACGGCATGGCGAAGATCCTGTGTGGAGGCCTGGCGATCGCGAGGCCAGCGTACAACCACCCGCGCGCGATGTGGAAGGCATCTCGTCGCACCACCGACGCGGTTGCTGGACATGCCAGGTTCACGAGGCGCGCCCGCAGGCCCGGTCAGTGGCGCTTCGAGAGTTGCCGCTGAATCCGGGCGAGCTTGTCGGGATTTCGGACGGCGCGGATGGCGGTCACGGCGTGCTCCTCGATTGACATCACGAAGATCGCCTCGATCCGGGAACCGACGCGGATGACGACCGCGGGCTCCGAGTTGACGTCCTCGACCCAGAGCGACACGTCGCTCGCCAGACCTGCGGCCAGGGCCGTGCGATGCAGGCCAACCAGGAAGGTCCTCACCTGATCGCGGCCGCGCAACGGACGCCGCGCAGCGGTCACCTTGCCGCCGCCGTCACTCCACATGCCCACGTCGGGTGCCAGCAGCGCCGTGAGCGCGGCCTCGTCGCCGGTCGCGAACGCGCGCGCGAAGCGCTCTGCCGCCGCGCGGCGTGACTCCGCGGACCCTGACAGCCGGGGCCGCCTGTCGGCAAGCCTGGCCTTGGCGCGATGCAGCAGCTGGCGCGAGTTGTCGGCCGACACCCCCAGCATGCGTGCGATGTCCGCGTGGTCGTACTCGAACACGTCCTTCAGCAGGAACACCGCGCGCTCTTCCGCCGAGAGGGTCTCCAGGAGCACGAGGAACGCCAGCGTCACCGACTCGGCCCGTTCGACCGCCACCTGCGGCGTCTGGATCTCCGCCGTCAGCACCGGCTCGGGCAGCCACGGACCGATGTACTCCTCACGGGTCGCGCGCGTGGACTTCAGCCGATCGAGACACAGCCGCGTGACGATCGTGGTGGCAAACGCCTCAGGCGAGCGTATCGTCGCATGGTCCGCTCGCTGGTACCGCAACCAGCCGTCCTGGAGAACGTCCTCGGCATCGGACGCGCTGCCCAGCATGCGGTACGCGATCGAGAACAGCCGGGACCGATCCCGGGTGAACACGTCGTCAGCCATGGTTACGCCGCCGTCCTCAGCATCCCTGTCAATCCGTGGGCGATAGTCGGGTAGTTTGGCCGCCAGCCGAGCTCGGTTCGCGCCGTGGTGTTCGCCAGGGGCAACTGCACCGCGAGCATCCTCGCCATCGCGGGTGCCAGCAGCCGCGCGACCCAGCCCGGCACGCGGAGTGGTTTCGGCGCCCCTGTGGCAGCAGCGATGGCCCCGACGAATTCGGCGAAACTGACCGCCCGGTCGTCCACGACGTCCACCACGGTGCCAGGGGCCCCCCGGTCGAGCGCGCGTACCGTGGCGTTCACGGCATCGTCGATGTGCACGAACGGCAGCTGGCCCGCATCGTTGCGGATGACAGGCATGCGGCGACGGTGAACCATGGCGACGAGTGCCTGCGTGGACGGCACCTGGCTGCCGTAGAACATCCCGTATCGGAGCACGATCCCCTCGAGAGCGCCACGCGCGGACGCATCCAGAACCTGCCGCTCCATCGACGCGACCGCGTCGGCCGCCGCAGAGGCCTGCGCCCCGGCATCCGCGGCATGCGCCAGTATCGCAAAGGATCCCACGATGAGCCGTTGGACGCCGGCCTGAATGGATGCCTCGATCAGGTTCCGGGTCCCGTCGATCCTCAGGCGATTCGTCGCCTCGATGTCGCGGCTGTGCTTCGGCCCCTCCTTCGGCAGTGCCGTCAGCTGGTGGATGACGTGTGTCGGACGTGATTCAACGACCGCCGCGCGAATCGCACTCGGATCGAGTGCGTCCACCGCAAGCGCCGTCGCCCCGGCGTCGCGAAGCTGGGCATGGCGGGTCTTCGAGCGGGACAGCGCCGTTACCTGATGGCCGCTGCTGACGAGCGCGTGCACCAGCGGAAGACCGATCGTTCCTGTGCCTCCGGCAACCAGGACCTTCATGACAGCGGCTCCTGCCGCGACAGGCGAATGGCGAGCCCGGCGCCCAGTGCCTCGGTGACAGCCAGCAAGCCAGCCGTCACCGCGAAGAGCGGCCGCCATTCGACGTCGACCTGCGCAACGTGGTCGGGACTCCCGAGAACGAAGTGACTCAGGATTCCGAAGAGCAGCGCGCCAGTCATGGTGGCGGCGACGAGCAGGGCGGCGACGCGGCGTGCCATACGGATCGCCGCGATGCCCACCAGTGGACCTGTCAGGATGACGGTGACGACAAAGAGGTGGGCCGCGGGGCCGAGCGGCACATGGGCGCCGGTGTGCGCCGCGCCGTGGACGAGCGACACCGCAAGGTGCGCAAGAACGATCCCGACGAGCCAGCGGATCTGTGTGCGTGTCGTGTTCATGATCGGATGACGAACGAGGGGGCGGAAACGTGACAGCCCCGGACGGAGCTCATACCGCCGGGATCCGCGGCATGGGACGATGTGGCCTGCAGGTGGGGCTTGACAACGTGTGTTTGAAACACATATTGTCGTGGTCATTATGGAGAAGCACCTACAGGAGCGGCTGCAGCAGCCCCGGTTCAGGAACTCGCTCGAGTCCGCCTTCGTCGGCCTGCTCGTCGTGGCCGAACGGCTGAATCAGCGCCTGGACGAGCTGTGCGGCGCGCAGGGCATCACGCACACCCAATACAACGTGCTTCGCATCCTGCGCGGCGCGCCGGCGGGCCATCCGAGATTCGAGATTGCCAGTCGCCTCATACGCCGGGCGCCGGACGTCACTCGCATCCTCGACCGCCTCGAGCGGGAACACCTCATCGAGCGGGGCTGGTCGCCCGACAACCGGCGGCACTCCGTCGCACGCATTACCGCGAAGGGCCTGCGCGTGCTGGAGACAATCGACCCCGGGCTGGCGCAGTTCCAGGCCGAGGTGCTCGCACCGCTCTCGGCTGAGGAACTCCGCGCGCTCGGCAAGACGCTCGACAAGCTGGTGTCCTAGCCGACACCGCGACCCGGGAGAGCCTGGGCGTGGCTGCCTCATGTGTGTTGCAAACATATTTTGTCTACAACTCGACCCTCGCACAAAGGAGAAGACCGATGAAGACGACGACAAGAATCGCGGCCGCGGGTGGGCTGGCCATCGTCATGGCAGCCCATGCCCTGGCGCACGCCGAGCGCGTCGGCCGCAGCCCATGGGGGCCAGACGACGAGATCGGCACGCTCAACATGATGACCGCCGCCAGCAGGCAGGCCGTGCTGTCGCGGGCCGATGCCAGTCGGGTGTTCGATCTGGCCGTCGACTACTTCGTCGGCATGCCGAGCTGGCACATCCTTGGCGACCCCCGCTATCAGTTCTGGCTGACGCACACACCGCGAGGCACGGCCGTGGACGACCCGGCCGGCGTGGGCCGGTCCCGGAACGAGGAGGTCGCCTACACGGGCGATGCGATCTCGATGTACACCCACACGGGCACCCACATCGACGCCCTCAATCACTTCGGCCTGCACGGCGAGATCTGGAACGGCTTCAAGGCAGACGAGCACCTCGGCGACCGAGGCTGGCGGAAGGCCGGGGTCGAGACCTTTCCGCCGATCATCGCGCGCGGAGTCCTCGTGGACGTGGCTGCGTTCAAGGGCGTGCGCAGCCTGCCCGACAGCTATGGCATCACCGTCGCCGACCTGCAGGGAGCCCTGCGTGCGCAGCAGCTTGCGCTCTCGCGAGGTGACGTCGTCCTCATCCGTGGGGGACGCATGACGGCATGGCCCGATGTGGACCGCTACGTCGACAATCAGCCGGGCCTGTCCTTCGAGGCGGCGCGGTGGCTGGCTGAGGAACAGCAGGTCATGGCGATTGGCGGGGACAACCTGAGCCTCGAGCACTTCCCGGTGGAACCGGGCCGCACCTGGGTGCCGGTCCACACGTACCTGCTCGCCCAGCGTGGTATCCCGATCATCGAAGTGGTGAACCTGGAGGAGCTGTCGCAGGCCCGCCTGTTCGAGTTCGCGTTCGTCGCCGCATCACTCAAGTTCCGCGGGGCATCTGCCGCGCCCTTCCGGCCGATCGCGATGCCGCTCACGAAGCGCTGACGAACGGAGCACAACATGGAGAACACTGCCGACGTGGCCGTCGCGCATCTTCGTATCGCTCGCCCCACAGACAACCTCGATGCCGTCACGACGTTCTACCGGAACGGCCTGGGCTTCGACGTGCTGTTCGAGTTTCAGGACCACGACGGGTTCGACGGCGTGATGCTCGGGCACCGAGGCGCGGCATACCACCTCGAGTTCACGCGTCGCGCTGGCCACCACGCCGGTCGCGCGCCGACGCAGGACAACCTCCTCGTGTTCTACCTGTCCGACGCTGCGGCGTGGCAGCGCGCTCTGACCCGGCTCGAGTCCGCGGGCCATCGAGCGGTGACCGCCTTCAACCCGTACTGGGACAGGTTCGGCCGGACCTTCGAAGACCCCGACGGCTACAGGGTCGTGTTGCAGAACGCGGCATGGCCGGCGCCATAACCGTCGTGGACGCGGTGTCCGGCAGCCTGTACGGCGCGCGGGCTGGTTTCACGTCTGCAGCAAACGCACCGCCCCGCCGGACACGCGGCGGCGGTGCCGCCGCACGCGCGGAACAATTGGGGCCACCCGTGGCAGATCAGTTGCACCGGGACAATCGACGGCATGGGCATCCAGGTCAACGACGACGTCGCCGGGAAACTCGAGGAGGTGGCACGCCTGCTGGACGAGCAGCGGGCCGACCACTTCCGGGTACGCGCCTACGGGCTGGCCGCGCAGACGATCCGTCAGTTGGATCGCCCCGTCACCGAGATCCTGACCACCGCTGGTCTCGCTGGGCTGGAGGCGCTCCCCCACGTGGGTGAGACCACGAGCCGGGCTATCCGGGACCTGCTCACGCGAGGCCGGCTCGCGATGCTCGATCGATTGCGCGGTGAAGGAGATCCGGTGGCGCTGCTCGCTTCCGTGCCTGGCATCGGACGCCGAACGGCAGAACGCCTGCACCACGACCTCGGTATCAGCACGCTCGAGGACCTCGAGGCGGCCGCGCACGACGGCCGCCTGCGCCGCCTGGCGGGGTTCGGCACCAAGCGCCTGGCCGGCATCAGCGACTCGCTCGCTTATCGGCTGCAGCGGGTGAGGCCCCCGGCGCCCGTGCAGCCGACTCGCAGCCCTTCGCAGGCAGAAGTGCTCGACGTGGACCGTGAGTACCGCGAAAAGGCACTGGCCGGCATGTTGCCACTGATCGCCCCGCGCCGTTTCAATCCCGACCGTGCGGCATGGCTGCCCATCCTGCACACGACGCGGGGAGCGCGTCACTACACCGCCCTCTTCTCGAATACCGCACGCGCGCACCGGCTGGGCAAGTCGCGCGACTGGGTCGTGATCTACTGGGACGGAAGCGACGGTGAACACCAGTGCACGGTCATCACTGCCGAACGCGGAAGCCTCCGCGGGCCTGCGCATCGTCCGCGGGCACGATGCCGCGATGCCACTGACGACCGACGATACACCCCGAAGGGAGACCGCCGATGGGCCGCGACACGGAAGGACAGGCGCCCCTGCACGACCCGCTCGCTGACATCGAGGTCCACCTGATCCAGGCGTACCTGGCAGGCGCCGGCCATACCCTCGAAGGCCTCGCCGCGCGCAGCGACGAAGCCGCGCGGCAAATCCTGGCCGCCGCCTCGCAATACGCCAGCGAGAGGTTGAGCGAAATCGAAGCGCGGTGGCGCTATCTGCACGAACTGCGGGCGAGGCGTAATGGACTCCCCGGCGACGATCGCGCCGACAACGCTCGCGGCGTAACGTGGACCGCCGGAGCTACCGCGGGATGCACTGCCCTGCCAGCACCTCCGTCGCCGCGGCCAGAACGGTGTCGAAGGGCTTCGAGGCGTCGACCCGGGACCACGGAATCGATCCTGTCTCCTCCGCGAACTGGCGGTGGATGACGGCGGCATCGGCATCGGAGGCATCGGGGCCCCGGTGCGCCGCACGCTCGATGAGCACCGGCTCCGCCGCCTCGAGCCAGAGCCCGACCATCGGTACGCCCGCAGTCGCCGCGGCGCGCGCCACCGCCTCGCGATCGGCTGGCCTTGCACAGACGGCGTCAACGATCACTGCGTGCCCGCCCGCCGCCACCTGTCTCGCCTGATCCGCGATCGTGGCATAGACGCGCCTTGACACCTCGGGCGCATAGCCCTCGGGCCCCAGGCGCTGGAGCGGATCCACGCCGCACAGACGCTTACGCACCTCATCGCTCCGGATGACGACGGCGCCCGGGGCGGCACCGATGTGGGCCGCGAGGGAGCGGGCGAGGGTCGACTTGCCAGACGCAGAGAAGCCACCGATGGCGACCAGGCAGGGCGCCGGAGGATTCAGCAGCTGCCGCGCGAGCGTCAGGTACGCCTCCGCCTGGCGGGCGAGTTCGTTCGCGGCCCTCCGATCCGGCTGCAGGCGCGCCGCCGTGGTGCTCGTCTTGGCCCGGATCGCTGCTCTGCACGAAAGAAGCAGCGGCAGCAGTGCGACGGCGTCGAGATGGCCCGCGGCCGACAGATAGCCGTTCCACACGGCGTTGGCGTGGTGCCGCAGCCCCCGGTGCCACAGGTCCATCAGCAGGAATGCCAGGTCGTAGAGCACGTCGATGCAGGCCATGTCGTCGTTGAACTCGATGGCATCGAACAGCCTGGGCTGCCCGTCGAGCAGGACGATATTGCGCAGGTGCAGGTCGCCGTGGCACCGCCGCACACACCCCTCGTGCTCCCGGGCGTCGAGCCGCGGACCGAGGCGGTCCAGCGCGGCCATCGCGTGTCGCGAGAGAGCCGCGCACGACGACGCCTCGAGCACGACCGCCCCCTGTTCGGCAAACCCCAGCGCGTTGCCCTCGATCACCCGCCGGATGCCGGCCGAGCCGCCGTATCCGGGACAGCGATCGGCGACGTCGTGGAAGCGTGCGACGGCAGCGGCAAGCGGGCCCATCAGGTCGAGGGGCAACGCACCCCGGGCAGCAAGCCGCTCGAACAGCAGATCCTGGTCGAAGCGCGTCATCTCGACGAGCCAGTCGACGGGCTCACCAGGCCCGCCGAGCGCGAGCGTGCCGCCGGCGGTGCGTGTGACCGCCACGACGCCGCGATACAGGCCAGGCGCCCCACTCCGGTTGATGCGCAGTTCCGCCTCGCACATCGCCTTCCGTCGCGCCGCGGACGAGTAGTCCAGATAGTCGTAGTGCACGGCGCGTTTGAGCTTGAGCGCGCGATCGCCGGCGAGGAACACCACCGAGGCGTGCGTCTCGATCCGCTCGACCCGCGATCCGCCGTGAGTGGACGGGGACGCCAGGAAGGCGATCACCTCGGCCTGATCGATCGACCGCGACACCATGACGTCACCACCAGCCCCGCCACCGCTGTGGGACTCCGCGCGCCCGGTACGAGCCGCCGCCCGTTCATCGGTGGCGCTTACGGGCGAAGGTCGGCCGCCTCGTAGCGGTTGCGGGGGTTCCAGAGCATCCACCCGTTGGCACCGAAGTCCTCGGCGGCCTGGATCTGCGCACGAACCTGGCCGGAGGTGAAACGCCCGCCTCCGAACGCGTAGTCGGAGAACGCCTGCAGCCACGGCCTGAAGCGGACCGCGGGCAACCCCGTGCGCTCCCGCGCATGCTCCAGCGAGCGCCGCACGATCTCGTACGGATTCTGCACGGGGTTGCGGCATCCCGGTATGCCGAACTGGAAGCTCGATGGATACAGCATCGGAGACACGTAGTCGACGATCGCGGCCACGTGCTCGAGTTGCTGTCCGATTCGCGTGTCGTTGCTGTTCCAGCACACGTATCCGAAGACGTCCGCACTCAGGAAGACGTTGGCGGACACGAGGGCCCGGCTGGCCTCGGCCAGGAACCCGTCGATGGCCGCCGTCCTCTGCGCTTCGGTCGACGGCACGTCGTACGCGACCTGCGTGGTGTCGGGCAGCCGCACGTAGTCGAACTGGATTTCGTCGAACCCGGCTGCAGCGGCCTCCACCGCAAGCGCGATGTTGTAGCGCCAGACCTCGGGCTTGTACGGACTGGTCCAGGCAAGCCCCTCCCGATCCAAGTACAGCGTCCCGTCGGGCCGCCGCAGCGCCAGGTCCGGACGCGCGTGCGCCAACAGCGTGTCCTTGAAGGTGACAATGCGCGCGATGGTGTACACGCCGCGCTGACGAAGGGACTGCACCAAAGCCGGCAGATCGGGCACGGTCATGACCTGCAGGGCACCGATGCTCGACGCCGTGCCAACCGCACTGCGGTACGGCACCAGGCCACGGTCGCCTTTCACGTCGATGACGAGCGCGTTGAGTTCAGTGCGATCGATGAGGGCTAGGGCCGCGTTCCGCAGGCGCCTGTCGCCCACGCCGTACACCGAGAGGTACACGGCCCTGGGCGTGATGGGCGTCAGCGCAACCTCGCGATCGACGGCCTCGCGCGGTGGCGCATCGGCGCGGCGATACCCCGCCGCACGGGCCCTCAAGACGGCCACACCATCGAGGAGGACCGTGGCGCGGCCATCCGGACCGGTGCGGCTGGCGACAGCACCCACTGTGACGATCGCGCCCGGGATCGGCCTCCTCGACGCCGCGTCGACGACGCGAACCGTCGACCGGATCGGCCCATCGGCCGCGGCAGCGACGGCAGCCTGGCAGGCGACGACGAATACCACCGCCAACCGGACGCTCATGGTTGCCTCCGAGGCAGCAGCGACGCGAAGCGCGGCCCGACATCAGCGTCGGTGACGAGCAGGCGCGGCAACGCCATGATCGGGTCGCCGCGTGTCAGCACGCGTCGGTCCATCGTGAACGCCGCGACGTACCCCGCCTGCGACGCCCTCGTCATCAGGTCGGCGTCGTAGATCCCGAATGGCCACGCCAGCAGCCGCGCCGGCGTCTCCACTCGCTCGGCAATCACGATTCTGGGACGCTCCAGCTGTCGCGCCACGAACACCTCCCATTCGGCGGGGCTCAGGCGGCGCCGTTCGACGTCGAAACGCGGATGCCAGAAGGTGTGCGACTGGATGTCGAACAGGCCCGTCCCGGAGAGTGCCCGAAGCTCGGGCCACGTCATCGCGTAGGAGGCGTTCGAGATGGCCGACGGGTAGACGAAGAGCGTCACCGGCACGCCATACTCGCGGACTGCAGGCAGCATCTCGTGAAACACCGACGCGTGCCCATCGTCCACGGTGATGCACACGGCGTTGGGAGGCGGGGCGGCGGTGCGGCCCTGGAGCCAATCGACGACACGGCCCAGCGGAACAACCGGGCGATCGTGCTGCGCCAGGTACTCGAGCTGGGAGCGGAACGTCGCCGTACGCACCGTCATCGCATCCGAGGCCGAGGGACCAAAGCGGTGATACAGGAGCACCGCGACACCAGGCGGGCTGCCGGCATCGGTGGTGGCGTGACCGATGGCGCGCACGAATGGCGCGACAGTAAGCCCAATCACCAGGACGCACAGAACCCGGCGCGCCGCTGCAGCATTGGCGGCGCACAGGATCACGGGGCGGGACACACGACGAACCGGAGCCATGGCCGGCCTGCCCGAGAGAAGGGCAAACCAGGTACCACGATGGTTGCCGCGGATCATGGGAGCAAACACCGGGGCGCTGACGGAATCCCGTCAGTCGCCCTGCCCTGCAGAGCACGACCTGGGCATCGGACCTCGCGTCAGCGTGCCGGTCGGTCCGACCCCCAGGCCTCGCGTGTTACCAGCCAACGCCCGTCGTCGTGCCGGCGGTAGACAATCAGTCCCCACCCCGTATCGTTGGCCGTGCCGCCGCCCTCGGTCGATGGGTCGCGGATGATGATCGAGTCGCTCGCGGTGTACGCGTAGCGCCCGACCGCCCATCCTCCGCTGACGTTCCACTGCTCGACCGACTTGGTCCAGTGCGTGCTCACTTCTTCGAGGTAGCGCGACGCCCAGGCACCGACCGCTTCCTTGCCGACGATCGCCGGTTGATTCGGCACGAGATACTCGACATCGTCGGACAGCGAGCCCAGCCATTGGTCGACCTTGTTGCTGTTGATCGCGGCGACATAGGCGTCGTGTGCACGACGGACCGCGGCCTCGCTGGCGGCCGGGTCGTCCTTTGACGCTCCCGAACCCGCGCCGCACGCGGTGCTGAGGAGCATGGCCGCGAGCAGCAGGCCGCGGCGCAGGACCGAGCGAGGGCGCGTCACCTGAGCGCCTTGGAACTGATGGGACGAGAGGGACAGTCCGGCACGCGACGAAGCATCGCCCACGCGACGGGGCACCGCAGGTTGGGTAGCACGCGCGCTTCCATCAGACCGTGCCCAGTATACGGCCCACGCTGCGCCAGGTGTGGAGCCGGGTCCAGACGTCCGCGGCAGCCGCCGGCTCTGGCCGGACGAGCCAGCAGCGTGGCGTGCCCGAGGGCCGCGCGGCCTCAGCGCAACGCGAAGGCGATCAGTTCTGCGGTGATGCCGCTACCAATGGCGAGGACGACGTACTGGCGTCCTCCCGCGAGGTACGTCATCGGCGCCGCCGCCGGACCGAGCGGCAGTTCCTTCTCCCAGACGAGCTCACCGGTGCGCTTGTCGAACGCCCGGAAGCGCGGCGGCTCGGGCGGCAGGTCTGTCAGGGGGCGGCCGCCGACCGGCAGACCGGTGGCACGGCCGAGCCCGCCGGAGAACTGGCTCACGAAGAGCAACGTCCTGGTGACGAGCGGGCTTGCGCGAGTGCCGTTGCCGAGCGGTCCCAGGTTCTGGTCCTTGATCAGTGGATGGTTGCGGGGTCCATCGCCAATCGGGATCTGCCAGGCGATCGTGCCGGTATTCAGGTCGTAGGCCGTGACCCGGCTATACGGAGGCTTGTAGAGAGGGATGCCGTCCAGGGTCGGCAGGTTCGCCAGCGGACCCCGCCGGTACCGCATGTTGCCCGGCGCGGCGTCACCCTTTTCGAGCTGCACGATGATCGGGCTGGTCAGAGACGGAACGTAGAGGAATCCGGTTTCAGGGTCCACGCCGGCGCCGCCCCAGTCGGCACCGCCGACATCGCCGGGCAACTGGACGGTTCCGCGCTCCGATGGCGGTGTGAAGAGCGGCCCGCGGTTCCACTGTCCGAGGACGGTCAGCGCCTGCGCGCGGAGTTCCGGCGTGAAATCCACCACGTCGGCGTCGGTGAAGCCCTGCCGCTCGAAGGCAGGCGGCTTCGTGGGAACCGGCTGTGTGCGCGAGGTACGCTCGCCAGGCACGTCGGATTGTGGGACCGGCCGCTCCTCGATTGGCCAGATCGGCTCGCCCGTCGCGCGGTCGAACACGTAGACGAAACCCTGCTTGCTCACCTGTGCCACGGCCTTTACCCGACGGCCGTTGACCGTGATTTCGATCAGGTTGGGCGCCGCGGGGAAGTCGTAGTCCCAGAGTCCGTGATGCACCGCCTGGAAGTGCCAGACGCGTCTACCCGTCGTCGCATCGAGGCACACGAGGCTTTCGGCGAACAGATTGTTGCCGGGCCGGTGTCCGCCGTAGAAATCGTTGGTGGGCGTGCCGAAGGGCAGGTAGACGTAGCCGGTGTCTTCGTCGACGGTCATCAGCGACCAGACGTTCGTGTTGCCGGTGTACTCCGCGGACCCGTCTTCCCACGTGTCGTATCCGAATTCGCCCTTCTGCGGGATGGCGTGGAACGTCCAGAGTTTCCGGCCCGTGCGGACGTCGAAGCCGAAGATGTCCCCGCGCGGCTGCTCCTTCACGAGCGGGCGATCGACGATGTTTGCCCCGGCGATCACGACGTCCCTCACGACCACTGGCGTGGAGTTGATGGCGTAGTTCCGCACGCGCTCCGCATACGGCATGTCTGCGATGACGTCCACGCGCCCGCTGTCGCCGAAGGTGGGGTCCGGTTTCCCGGTCTCCGCATCGATGGACACGAGGTGCGCGTCATGGGTACCGCTGATCAGACGCCGCCGCGTGCCATCGGTCCAGAATGCCGTCCCCCGATGGGTGAACCCGAGGTTCGTGGGCCGCCCAAGCCGCCAGATCTCCGGGTCGTACTTCCACAGTGTCCGCCCCGTCGTGGGATCGATCGCCACGTAGACCCCGAGCGACGTCGTCGTGTAGAGCACGCCGTTGACCATGATCGGCGTGTCCTGGTACGCGCCCGGCCGCGCCGGGTTGCCCTTGACGATCTCGTTGTCGGCGGAACTCCAGCGCCAGGCCACGTCGAGCCGCGACACGTTGGCGCGTGTGATCTGGTCGAGCGGCGAGTACTTGCTGCTGGCGGCGTCTCCGCCGTAGTGGCGCCATTCGCCGAGCGCAGCCGAGGAGGGCGACCGCTGGGCGAGCGTCACGGCGGTGAGCAGCGCGGTTGCAGCCAGTGCGAGGGTCGGGCGATACATGCGCTGAGCTTAGATCACGATGCCACGGCCGTGGCCCGCAAAGCGCGGAGCGGCCCGCCCGGGCGGGTGCGCCCGCCCGGCGGCTCGCCGGGAGCCGGCTTTTTCGTCGACTCGCGCGCTGGCTGAAGTACGATCCGGCGTATCGGAGGGACTCGATGGGATTCTGCACGCACTGTGAGGGACAACGATTCGATCGCGCGCAGGTGCTGCGCACGCTGCGGCAGCTGCGGCGTGTCATGCGCGATGCGCAGTGCGGCGAAGACGTGGATCAGGCACTGGCGGTCGCAGTCAAGGCTGTCGCCGAACTCGAGATTCCCCACCTCGAGGTTGAGCTCGACTACGGCGAGGTCGTCCACTAAGCGCAGCGGCGCCTCCCGAGGTCCGGCACCATGCCGCCCACCGAGCGAGTCGAACTCGACACCCGGTCTGCGCCCTTCGAGCACTACAAGGCCATTCGCCCGCTGGCGACGGCGCGCAGCGGACGGGCGCCCGACGCGCACGCACGACACCAGCTCTACGCCGCCGTCGACCGCCGCACCAACGTCCCGGCGCTGGTCAAGGTGACAGCCCGGCCTGGCCTGTTCTACGAGCAGAACATCAACAACGAGATCGCGAGCCTCACCTCGATCAATCGGGCGCTGCCCGACTCGCGCCACTTCCCGCTCGTCCTCGACCACGGCCGGCTTCGCGACGGGCGCGTCTTCCTCATCACCACCCTGTTCGACGAGTTCCCGCTGGCCACGACCATCGGGGCGGAGCGTGCGTCGGGCCGCCTGGTGTCGCACCTGCGCACGGCCGTCGCCGCGTCGCGGGTCGTGGCCGAACTCCACCGCGTGCCGGTCATTCACGTCGACCTCAACCCGATGAACATCCTCTACCGGACGGAGCGTGGAGGCCCGGTGATCCGGGTGGTCGACTTCGAGTCCTCGTTCGAGCCCCACCGTCACGGTCCTTCGGCGCACTACGACCCGCCGACTACGCCGGGCTACTCCGCCCCGGAGATTCCAGCGGAACGGCCGGACGCGCGCGCCGACATCTTCTCGCTCGGTGCGGTGCTGTATACGCTCATGGCCGGGTACGGCTGGACGTGGCGGGACGACATCACCCGCTCGGTAGCCCGCGATACCGAGCTGGATGACCCGCTCAGGGCCATCCTGCTCTCTGCGGTCGATCACGATCGCACAAAGCGCTACGAGTCGATGGCCGAGTTCGGGGCAGCCCTGACGACCTACCTCGAGGTCATCTGGCCGGGGCGCGCGTGGCAGGAGGCCTGATGCGCAACCGAGGGTGGCGGACCTGGGCCGCCGTGGGCGGCGTGCTCCTGCTGACCGGCGGGGGCCACCTCACGGCGGAGGATGTCCGCATCGGCGGGCTCGAAACGCCGGTGTCGGTGGGCAGCGTGAGCGTGCTGTCCATACACGCGTCCGAAGCCACTCGCACCCTCACCGTCGAGGCCTTCGGCCAGTCGTGGCCAGCCCTGCGACGCAGCGCGGCGGACTGGACCGTCGTCATCGGCGTGGATCTCGACCGCGAACCGGGTCGTTATCCCGTGACCGTGATGACCGAGGGGGCCGGGGCGGATGCCTCCCGGATCGAGGCGGCGCTCCAGGTCGGCGCCCGCCGGTTCCGGCGCCGCGTGCTGACCGTCGCGCCCGAGTACGTCAACCCGCCACCCGAACTCACCGCGCGGATCGCAGCCGAATCGCACTTCGTCGACCACGTGTACGCGTCGAGCACCATGGATGCCGCGTGGGCCGAGGGGTTCGCGCGGCCGGTACCCGGACCCGCGAACAGCAGCTTCGGCACGCGGAGTGTGTTCAACGGCGAGGCGCGGAGCCCCCATGCGGGAACCGACTTCCTGAGCGGCAGCGGCACGCCCGTTCATGCACCCGGCGGTGGCCGCGTCGTGGCAGCGCGCGACCTCTTCTTCAGCGGCAATACGGTCATCATCGACCACGGGCGCGGCCTCTTCTCCATGCTCGCGCACCTGTCACGGATCGACGTCCGCGAGGGCGCGGCAATCGCGCGTGGCACCGTGGTCGGCCTGGTGGGCGCCACCGGGCGCGTCACGGGGCCGCACCTGCATTGGGCCATGCGCGTGCAGGGCGCACGCGTCGATCCGTTGTCGGTCCTGCGGCGCCTGCCAGCCGCACCGGACGCGAAGCCCGGACGAACCCGGTCTGCTGTGACACCCGGGCACGACCGCTGACAGACTGCACGGCAGGGCCGGTGCTGCGGCGACCTTCAGGATGGAGCGTATGGCACATATCGCTTTTCTCGGCACCGGGCTACTGGGCTCGGGCATGGTGGAAAACCTCCTCAAGAAAGGACACGCGGTGACCGCCTGGAACCGGACGGTGTCCAAGGCCCTGGCGCTCGAACCGCTGGGCGCGCGCGTGGCCGCGACGCCCGAGGACGCCGTCGTGGGCGCCGCACGCGTCCACCTCGCACTGTCAGACGACGCCGCCGTCGATCCTGTCCTCGACCACATCGCCCGTGTGGTGGGGCGCGACGCGTGGGTGATCGATCACACCACCACCTCACCCGCCGGCACCCGTGCGCGCTACGAGCGCCTGCAGGCGGCCGGCGTCCGCTTCGTACACGTCCCCGTGTTCATGGGCCCGCAGAATGCACGCGAGGCGACCGGCCTGATGCTGACCTCCGGGCCGACGGCGACGGCGGACGCGCTGCAGCCACTGCTGGCCGAGATGACCGGCTCGGTCGTCTATCTCGGCGAGCGGCTCGAGCGGGCGGCGATCTTCAAGCTCATTGGCAACTCGATGCTGTTCGTGCTGGCGGCCGGACTGGCCGACGTGTTCGCGCTGGCACGCGCACAGGAGATCGACCCGGTGGACGCGGTGGGCCTCTTCCAGAAGTTCCCGGTCGGCAACATGATCAACGTACGCGGTGCGAAGATGGCCGCGGGCGACTACACCGCCTCGTTCGAATTGACGATGGCCCGGAAGGACATGCGCCTGATGCTCGAAGCCGCGGCGGGTCAGGAACTGACGGTGTGGCCCGCCATCGCTGCGCGCATGGATGCAGCACTCGCCGATGGCCATGGTGACAAGGACATGGGCGCCCTTGCGATACCGCGCGACCCATCCCGGTGAGGGTTCCATGATGGAAACCGTAATCAGCCTCGACACGTCGGATGGGCCCATGCGGGCGTTCCGCACGGCACCGGCAGGCACGGACCGGCGTCCGGCCCTCCTCGTGATTCAGGAGGCGTTCGGCGTCAACTCGCACATCCGGAACGTCTGCAGGCGCCTGTCGGCTCGAGGCTACGTGGCGCTGGCGCCCGAACTCTTTCACCGCACCGGCCAAGGCGTCGAGCTCCCGTACGACGACATGGCGAAGGTGATGCCCCACTTCACGGCACTGACCAACGGTGGGCTGCTCATGGATGTGCGCGCCGGCCTCGCCGCGCTCGAAACCGACGCGCGCGTGGACGCCGCGCGCGTGGGGGTGATCGGGTTCTGCGTTGGGGGCTTCACCGCGTTCCTGGCAGCGGAGCACACCGATGCGCGCGCCTTCGTCGCCTTCTATGCGGGCGGCATCGTCCGCCCCCGTCCCAATATCGCCCTCACGCCGCTGATCGACGATGCGCACCTGATTCGCGGGCCGCTCCTTCTCGTGTTCGGCGGCAAGGACCAGTCGATCCCGGCGGACGACGTCCATGCGGTGGACGCGCGCCTGACGGAACTCGGAAAGGACCACGACGTGGTCACGCTGCCGGAGGGCGGTCATGGGTTCGCGTGCGACGAGCGCGCGGCCTTCCACCAGCGATCGTCGGACCGGGCCTGGGACGTGACCTACGAGTGGCTGGGCGAGCACCTCTGAGCCCGCGGCACCGGCCGGCGAGGTCGACAGAACTGTCGGGCGTTCCCTCGACCTGGCCGGGCTAGAATCTCGCTCATGCGACGTCTGCTGCCCCTTCTGCTCTGCTTCGTACTGATCCTTCCCGCGCACGCCACGCGCCAGCCGGTGCGCGGTCGCCAGGGCATGGCCGTCGCGATGGAGGCCATCGCCGCGGATGTCGGCGTCGGCGTGCTCCAGAAAGGGGGGAACGCGGTGGATGCGGCGGTTGCCATGGGGTTCGCCATGGCGGCGACGCATCCCTTCGCGGGCAACATCGGCGGCGGCGGGTACATGCTCATCCGCCTTGCGGACGGGACGACCACCTTCATCGACTTCCGCGAGCGCGCGCCTGGCGCCGCCACGCGCGACATGTATCTCGACGCGCAGGGAAATCCTACGCGCGACAGCATCCAGGGCTGGCGCTCCTCGGGCGTACCGGGTTCGGTACGCGGGTTCGAACTCGCCAACAGCAAGTACGGGAAGCGATCCTGGGCCGAGAACCTGGCGCCGGCGGTCGAACTGGCTGCCAGGGGATTCCCCGTGTCCTATGCGCTCGCCGAGGGCCTGAAGGGTTCGGGCAGCCTGGCCCGCGACCCGGAGTCCCGCCGGATCTTCCAGCGCGATGGACGGTTCTTCGACGTCGGCGAGACCCTGGTCCAGCCCGACCTCGGTCGCACCCTGCAGCGGATCGCCGCGAACGGGGCCCGCGAGTTCTATGAAGGCGAGACCGCGCGGCGCTTCGCCGAGGAGATGTCGAAGCACGGTGGCCTCATCACCCTTGCGGATCTGAGGGACTACAAGGCGATCGAGCGTACACCGCTGCAGGGCCGCTACAAGGGCTACACGGTCATCACCGCGCCGCCCTCGAGTTCAGGAGGCGTGGCGCTGCTGGAGATGCTGGGTATCCTCGAGGGCACCGGCTATGAGAAGGCTGGCTTCGGCTCCGCGTCCGCCCTCCACTACGTCGCCGAGGCGATGCGGCTCGCCTACGCCGACCGGAACGAGTACCTTGGCGATCCGGAATTCGTGAAGGTCCCGCTCGCGGGCCTGCTCGACCCCGCCTACCACGCCAGGCTGCGCGCGCGGATCGACCCGGTGCGGGCGACCCCAAGCGCCGAGGTCAAGCCGGGGCAGCCCGCCGGATCCGAGAAGATGGAAACCACGCACTATTCAGTGGTGGATGCACAGGGCAACGCGGTCGCCGTCACTTACACCCTCAACGGCGGCTACGGCAACGGCATCACGGTTCCTGGGCTGGGATTCCTCCTGAACAACGAGATGGATGACTTCTCGGCGAAGCCGGGCGCACCGAACATGTTCGGCCTGGTGCAGGGCGAGCGGAACGCGATCGCGCCCGGCAAGCGGCCGCTGTCCTCGATGACGCCGACGATGCTGGTGAAGGACGGCTCGCTGTTCATGACCGTGGGGGCGCCAGGCGGCTCGCGCATCTCGACCGCGGTGCTGCAGGTCATCCTCAATGTGGTCGACTTTGGCATGAGCATCCAGGATGCCGTCGATGCGCCGCGCGTGCACCACCAGTGGCTGCCGGACCGCCTCTCGCTCGAGCGGGGCATCTCGCCCGATACCGTGGACCTGCTGAAGTCGCGCGGCTACGACGTGGATTATTCGCCGGGCGTGGTGCTGGCGCAGACAGCAGCCATCCTGAACGACGGCGGCTGGCTGCAGGGGGCGTCGGACGGCCGCTCGGCCGCAGGCAAGGCGGTCGGGTACTAGCCGCCGGCGTCGGCTCACGTCACGTGGCCGCACCGCCCGGTGGGTCCGGCGCCCTGCCGAAGGCACCCTGGAGACTGGGGCCGTTCGGCCCCGCGACCGCGCCGTCCGCGGGCGCCCGCAGACCCGGGGCGGACACTCCTCCGTTAAGATCGGCAGATGGACCGGACGTTCATGTTCATCGGGGCACTGATGGGGTGTGTGGGAGTGGGCCTTGGCGCATTCGGCGCGCACGGCCTGAAGGGACGCCTCTCGCCGGACATGCTGGCTGTCTTCGAGACCGGTGTGCGGTATCACATGTACCACGCCCTGGCACTGCTCACGACGGCCGCCCTCATGGCGCGGTGGGAGACACGCTCGGCCCTTGTCGCCGGCTGGAGTTTCGTGGCCGGCATCTTCATCTTCTCGGGCAGCCTCTACGCCCTCGCGCTCACGGGCATCACCATTCTCGGGGCGATTACGCCGATAGGCGGCGTCGCCTTCCTCGTGGGCTGGATCGCGCTCGCGGTCGCGGCGTTCTGACACCGCGGAGCCCGGGGCGCGGGATCAGCGGGCGGGCCGCTTGCTGGTGGGCCGTCGGGCCGGAGCCGGCCGCGGGGGCGGGGCCGGACGATACTCGATCTTCACGTTGCTGACCACGGCAATCGGCCGGCCTTCCGACGTGTAGGTGGCACTGCCTTCGGCCCGTTCGACGGTCAGTTTCTCGCCGAGCAGCGACACCTCGTCTTCTTCCTCGGGAATGGTGATGGTGATCGACTCGGTGCCTGTCGGAGCGACCGCCTTCACGCCAGTGGGACCTGCTCCGCCCGACACCCGATCGACGAGGTCCGAGGCACTCCGGAACTCGCTCTGGATGGCCGCTCGGCTGATCAGCGTGTTGTCCGCCGTCAGCGCGCCGATGACTGCCGTGTAGCGCGCGAAGGCCGCGCGCGGGTCCTTCATCTGCTCTTCCGAGTAGGTGTGCCGGTTGTGCAGGTCGAAGGTGAGCGTGACCGGTCCCCGGTGAGGCGGAATGGTGATGATCAAACCGGCCGCCGGCACCCGGCGCGTCAGGATGTCGCAGAACTCGCGCTTGGTGCGGACGCCGGTGCCGAGCGGCGCCGGGCAGCGCATCTCGGGCGTCTCCACCTTCACCGCGGGAGCCGCGGGCGCCCGCCGCGCGGGCGCCTGGCGCCGTGTCTGGGCGGACACCACGCTGCTCGCGAGCACCACGCAACTCAGCAGGATGGCCGTCGCACGCATGCGGCCAGTATAGCCTCTACGACAGCCACCAGACGCCGCACGCCAGCGTCACCAGCGTGATCGGGATTCCCACCCGCGCGTACTCACCGAAGCCGATCGCGACACCGCGACGCCGCGCCCCTTCGATCACGATCAGGTTGGCAATGGATCCGATCACGGTCAGGTTGCCCGACAGCGTGCTCGACATGGCCAGCGCGAGCCACGCGGTCGCCGGGTCCGGCAGGCGCGGGACGATACGCGTCAGCAGCATCACGGCAGGCACGTTGCTGACGGCATTCGACAACACCGCCGTGGTCGCGCTGAGGCCCGCGACGGTGGACACGCCGAGGGGAGCCAGCCAGGCGAACAGCCGGTCGTCCACGCCGGCGCGTTCCCCGCCGGCCACGATCACGAACAGGCCGGCAAACAGCAGGAGCAGATCCCAGTCGATGGCCGTGTAGACGCGGCGCGGCCGGATGCGGCGCGTCGCCAGCAGGACCGCGGCCCCCGTCGCCGCGACGATCGCAGTCGGGTAGCCAGCCACGAAACCGGCCAGCACACCCGTCATGACGAGAAGGGTCTTCAGCAGCAGGGATCGGTGAACCCGCGGCGCGCGCGCCGAGACGAGGGCCCTGGGCACGACCAGTTCCCTGCGGAACAGCAGCCACACCGTTGCCACGACCACCACGAGCCCGGCGACTGACACGGGCCCCAGCGCCGCCACGAAGCGCGTGAACGTGAGCCCCGACAGGCTTCCAATCAGGATGTTCTGCGGATTGCCGGTCGGTGTGGCGGCGCTGCCGACATTGGACGCCGTCGCCAACGCGAGCAGGAACGGCGTTGGCCTGACGCGCCGCGCCTCGGCCATGTCCAGGACGAGTGGCGTGAACACCAGGCAGACCGTGTCGTTGATGAACACGGCCGGGAGCACGCCGGCCGCGACAACGACGAGCACCAGCAGCGCCGCGGGATGCACCACGCGCGATCCGACGGTGCGTGCGAGCAGGTCGAGCCCGCCGGCCAGCCGCAGGTGCGCGACGATGACCATCATGCTGAACAGCAGGACCAGCGTCGCGCCGTCGATGGCACGTACCGCCTCGCTGAACGGCAGGACGCCGATCATCACCATCAGCGCCGCGCCGAGAAGCGCCGCCCCGCTCCGGTCGAGCCGGAAGAAGGGCAACGGGCCGACGGCGATCGCCGCGTAGGCGGCGACGAAAATCAACGTGCCGATGGGGTTACTCGTCCAGGCAGTCCGCGCGGGCAGCCGCCGACGGCTCGCGCAGCGAGACGGCGCCCCGCAGCTTGATCAGTTCCAGGAATTCCATCCTGGTCCGTGCATCCTGGCGAAAGGCCCCGAGCATCGCACTCGTCACCGCAAAGGAGTTCTGCTTCTGCACCCCGCGCATCGACATGCACATGTGCGTGCCCTCGACGACGACGGCGACGCCGAGGGGCGAGATCTTCTCGCGGATGGTCTCGGCAATCTGGCTCGTCATGCGCTCCTGGACCTGCAGGCGGCGGCTGAAGACATCCACGAGCCTCGGAATCTTGCTGAGGCCGATCACCTTCTTGTTCGGGAGATACGCCACGTGGCACTTCCCGAAGAACGGCAGCATGTGGTGCTCGCAGAGGCTGTAGAAGTCGATGTCCTTGACGATCACCATCTCGCTATAATCGACGGAGAACAACGCGTTGTTGAGCACCTCGTCGATGTCCGCGTTGTACCCGCTCGTGAGGAACCTGAGCGCCTTTTCGACGCGCTTCGGCGTGTTGACCAGCCCTTCCCGCTCCGGGTCTTCACCGAGCGCCGCGAGCAAGTTCTTCACCAGATCCTGCATCTGTCTATTGTACATGCCGCTTCTCGCGGCTCTCCTCGCGGCGCAGTCGCCCGACAGCCTGTACGCGGAGCGCGCGGTACCGGGCAATGCCGCGCGTGCGGCCGAGGCCTGGGCCGACATCTCCCGCCGCGAGCCTGCCAACTTCGAGGCTGCCTGGAAGTTCGCCCGCGTGTGTTACTTCCTCGGTGAGCGGGCGCCCGCACGCGACCAGCGCGGGTACATCGAGCAGGGGATCGCGGCCGGCGAGCGGGCGCGTCGTCTCATGCCCCTTCGCCCGGAAGGACACTTCTGGGCAGCAGCGAACATGGGCGCGCTCGCGGAGCGTTTCGGCATGCGCGCCGGTTTGAAATACCGAAAACCGATTCGCGAGGCGCTCGAAACGGTCCTGAGGCTCGACCCGTCGTTCATGCAGGGGTCTGCCGACCGTGCGCTCGGCCGCTACTACCACAAGGTGCCGGGTGTCCTCGGCGGCAGCCGCACCCTCGCCGAACAGCACCTGCGCGCCTCGCTTGCCTACGACCCGCGCAGCACCGTGTCGTTGTACTTTCTCGCCGAACTGCTCATCGATGCCCGCCGCACCGCGGAGGCGCGCACCGTCCTTCAGCAGGTGCTCGACGCCCCTCTCAATCCGGAGTGGGTGCCGGAGGACGAGGACTTCAAGCACAAGGCCGCCGCCCGCCTCACGTCGCTGCGCTAGCTCTCGTTTTTTCCGCGCCGGTGTGCTCAACGTTGTGCAGGTGCTGCGGCCAAATCGCCCCATGCCACCAACTCAACGGCCGATAAAGCATTCAGCCCGCCGGTAGTCCCACAGCGAAACCGCGTGAGCCCGCCGGCGTCATTACAGTTAGGAGCTTCCGCGACGACCCGGGAGGGCACTGCCCCCTGCGGGTGTCACCTCCTCGGCAGCCACCGGCGAAAGAGAGGCATTCCGGCCCTCCTTACGCCACCCGCGGCCCCTCGAACGTGGCACGCGACGTGAATCATGGGGGGCGAGCGGGAGACGGACACCGATGCTGACACACGCCACCTCAACGAGCACCAGCGCCGCCCGAAGCGTTTCGCGCGCCGCGCAGACCGTGCTGATCGTGAACGGCGACAGCGAGGTGCTCGAGATGCTCGAGCCGGTGCTCGATGCCGGCCACTACGACGTGGTCTTCGTCGAGTCGAGCCATCATGCCTACTCGCAGATCAAGCGTGTGCAGCCGGACCTGGTGATCCTCTGTGTCCGCATGGACGAACCCGAGAGTCTCCAGGTGCTCTCGATGCTGAAGCTGGATCCCGGCACCAGGGACGTGCCGGTGCTCACCTACACCAGCCAGCTGGTGCCCGATGATGAGGACACCGACGAGGACACCGGGGCGCCGATCTTCGCCGAGCGCCCGGCCGGGTTGATGAACTGACGTGGTATAGTCCGCCGCATGGCGGAGCCGCCGGCCCCCTCCTCCGATGCCGCGGACAGGCGGCGGCTCGAGCGCCTGCCCATCCTCGCGCACTTGCACGGCGAGGTCATGGTGTATCAGCCGGTCGCCGTCCGCGACATCAGCACGGACGGCATCCAGGTCGAGACCGCGTTCCCCCTGTCGCCTGAATCACTGCACGACATGCGCCTCACGCTGGACGACGTGGCTGTCGTCCTGAAGGCGCGCGTGGTCCACTGCGCCATCGCGGACATGGACCAGGAATTCGTCAGCTATCGCTCGGGTCTGGAGTTCGTCGAGCCGCCGGAACGCACGCGGCTCGTGGTCGATCGGTTCGTGGAGCACGTCAAGGGCGGCCGGCGGGGTGCGCCGTAGCGCACTACCGGATTTTCAGGTGCTGCAGGTAGTCGCCTGAGGCGATCCGCTCCGCCCGACCCAGCGGCGCGTTGTAGAAGTAAACCCACGCGCTCCCCGTCCGCCCATCCTCGAAGACCACCGGCGCTTCCACACGGCGATACAGGCTGGTGTCAGGCTCGGACGCGCTGTAGCCCTCGATCTCGTCGAGCGTCGCCAGGACGGCATCGGGATCGAGCATCTGGTGCACCTCGCCCCACACACGGCTGTCGCTGGCCGGCACCGCGGCCGGGTAGATTCCGAGGTCGAAGAGCGCGGCCGTGATCGAGCCCCGCCCGACAGCCTTCAACGAGGTATCGAGGCGCGCACGTCCGGCGCGGCGGAAGCCGCTCATCAACGTGCCGTAGAAGAACACCAGATCGGTCATGCGGATTCGGGGCCGGCGTCGAGAATTACGGCCAGCTTACCGGATCCGTTTACGGAAGGAAACCGAGGGGGCGGCGCCACCTGCCATCAGGGGCGCCTGTGTGTCTCTGTCTGCGCGCGGCGACCGTCGGTCGGCCGCCGGGGCCGCTTACTGCGGCGTGCGTTCGCGAGAACGGCCGAGGACGCCGAGTGCGTCGATCGCTGCCGGAGGCAGGTCGAACGACAGCGCCACCGTCGTACCGGTCCCCGTCAGCTGAAGCGACTGGAGCGCAAACTGGAACTCGGGGCGGGCGGACGACTGCATCTTGGCCAATGCGAGGAAGCCGCGCAGCACATCCCGGAAATTGTTCGCCGACTCATCGTCGCGCGCCTCGGCACGAAGGACGCCGCGGATGCCGCTGTCGATGTTGGCCGAGGCTGAGAAATAGGTGAGGGCCGGCAGGCGCTCGGCCATGCCGCCCGGCAGGTTGGCGCGGGCAGTGAGCGCGTCGAACCGTCCTGCGGCCCACGCGTTGCCCGAGTCGATGGAGCCTATAAGCTTCGTCATCTCCTCGTTCGTGGCGATGCTGGCGCCGCCGCCCTTCAGGTCGACCGCGCCGCGGACCAGGCCGCTGGTGCCCACGGCTACCAGCCCCGGCTGCAGGAACGCGAGCGATACGGACGCACGTTCATCCCCGCTCTCGCCGACGATGAGGCGGCTGCCCTTGTAGTCCTCGACGCGGGCACCGCGCTCGCGCATCAGCGCCTCGATGCGCACCTGATCGAAACGGCCACGTGCCAGCACGATCATCGACCCCGGCACGTTGGGTCCGGCGCTGGGCGCCCCGTCCGACCGCGGGACGACGGCGGCGATGACGTGGTCGATGTCGGTTTCGATGTTGATACCGGTCTGGGTCTGGAATTCCTGCTGGCCGTCCCCGGACATTGGAACCGCGGAGCGGAGCTTCTGGCGGAGGTCCGACGTCATGATGTCGCGCACGTCGGCGTAGGCGACCAGAGCGGCATCGGCGGGAACGAACTGGAGTTCTTCAGGCCCGCCCGCCCCGGCGAAGGCGCTCGTGGCTGAGCCGCTGAAATAGGCGACCAGCCCGGTTCCAAGTCCGACCGAGAGCGTCAGCAGCGAAGCGATCACGAAGTAGCGCGTTCTCGTGGTCATCCAACCCTCAGTGACAGTATACGGAGTACGGGATTCTACTGTTCCAGCACGTATTCCCGGTCTTCAACGGTCCGGCTCGCCGCCCAGAGCGCGGTCCCGGTGATGGCGAGCAGCGCCGTGAGGCTGCTGGCAAGGCCCGGCACCTCGGCGAAGACCTGCAGCAGGACGTTGATCGAAGAATCCTGCGGCATCGCGTGCGGAACCAGGGACTGCAGGTAGTAGGCCACCGTCAAGCGCTTCAGGTACCCAGGGAACAGCAAAACCCCAGGCTCCCAGCCCAGGGAGAAGACCAGCCCGGCCACCAGCGGGCGGCGAATCCGCGCGCCAACGAGGGCGAACAGGGCACCGTATGCCGCCAGCCCGAGCGCGATCATCGCCAGGTCCGACAGCAGGGCGGGAAACTGCTCCCCGACCGAGCCGCCGCCCAGTGGGACGATCAGGAAGAACACGAGGACCACCGAGGGGAGGATCAGCAGCACCGTGCAGGCGAGATACGCGAGGTACTTGCCCACCAGCACGGCGCCCCGACGCACCGGCCGCGTGAACAGATACGTAATCGTGCGGTCCTCCACTTCGTCGGCGATCAGCGCCGTCCCATAGAACACCCCGAGCACCGGGACGATGAAGCGCAGGTAGAGCAACCAGATCATCAGGCCGAAGATGGCGGCGCCGCTGACCGATTCGCCGTTGATGCGCACCGAGTCGGACGTGACCGCCAACACCACGCGCGTGATGACCGCCAGTGCGACGGGACCGCCGACCACCAGCCCGAGGAACACGGAGCGGCGCGACCAGAGCATCTCACCGAGGGACAGGTCGAAGATGCGCAGGACGGCCGCGCCGAAGCCTGGTGCCTGCCGGGTGTCAGGGGTGACCATCACTTCACCAGGTACTGGAAGACGGCCTGCAGGTTGTCGTCGGGAGAGGTCACTTCCCGGATGGCCCCCTGCTCCCCCGATGCGGCCAGCGCCGTCAGGCGGGCGTAGAACGCATCGGGACGGGCGGTCTGCACGACCAGCGCATCCTCCTCGAACCGGAGGCTGATCACGTCGCTCTCGGCGAGGAACTCGCGGGCCAGCGCGCGGGGATGCTCGGCCCGGATGTGCACGGTGTGGGGGTGCTCGTCGATCAGGTCGCGGATCTGGTGCACGTCGCCCTCGGCCAGGATCCGCCCCTGGTTGATCAGGAGGATGTTCGACGTCATCGACTCGATCTCGTGCAGGATATGGCTGGAGACGATGACGCTGCGCCCGGAACGGCCCCATTCACGAATGAGCCGGATGGTCTTGCGCCGGGCGATGGGGTCCATGCCAGACAGCGGTTCGTCCAGGATCAGCAGTTCCGGGTCGTGCGCCAGGGCCTGCGCCATCTTCACGCGCTGGCGCATCCCCTTGCTGTACGCGCCAATCTTCTTGCCGGCGGCGTCCGCGAGATCGACCATGTCGAGTGCCCGCCGGGCACAGGCCGTCGCCTCGGCTTCCGTCATCCCGTTCAGCCGCACGAGGGCGCCGACCCACTCCAGACCGGTCATCCGCTCATAGAACGCATCCTGCTCCGGGCAGAAGCCGATGCGGAAGTACAGCGGCGGGTTCTGCCAGATCGGCTCGCCGAGTACGGTCAGCGCGCCCTTGCTCGGCTTGAGCTGACCCGTGATGAGCTTCATGAACGTGGACTTCCCGGCACCATTGGGACCAAGCAGGCCGGTGATGCCCGGCGGCACCGACAGGGTGACGTCGTTCAGGCCGATCACCTGCCCGTACCACTTCGAGACGTGTTCTGCCACGACGATGGCGCTCACGCCACCACCTCCACGCCCCGCACCCGCCGGTCCAGCACCAGCGCGGACGCCGCAATGAGCAGCCCCACGCACAGGAAGGCACTCCAGGCTGGCATGTCGTAACGCGGCTCCAGGCGGAAGATGACGTCACCGATCTGCGCCAGGTCCAGCGGCATGGACAGCCAGGCCATCGACGAGTCCCGCGTGATGCCGCGCACGATGCCGTAGATCGCCTGGGAGAAGAAGATCAGCCCCGCATACAGCACGCCGACGTACCGGCTGCTCCTCGACAGCGACGACAACGCCAGCATCGTCGAGCCCACGGCAGTGACCTGGATGAGGGAATACAGCGTGATCGCCGGCACGAGGTACAGGTTCTCGAGGACGAAGGCGACGCTGCCGCTGAACAGCACCTGGATGACCAGCAGGAGCAGGGCCGGCACCCAGGTGACCAGCAACAGGAGCGTGAGCAGGATGGCGAACTTGCCGAAGATGTATTCCAGGCGCGTCAGCGGCTTCGACAGGTAGATCTGGAGCGCATTCGCGCGCCTGTCGTTCGCGATGAGCCCGGTGCCGGCGTATACGGTGATGAAGAACAGGAAAATGTCCTGTTGTTCGAGGAACTGCCGGAACAGCTGGGCGTCTGGCCTGAGGAACTGCGCTTGCGGGAGATTCGCCGCCGCGTAGATCTGCACGGCGCGGACGAGGAAGGGCACCCAGGCGAGGAGCAGCAGGCCGACGAACGCGCGCCTGGCGATGAGCGTCCGTATGCCGGCCGCGGCGATCACCGCCCAGGCCCGCCCGGATGGGGCCCGGACTCCGGCGTAGCGTCGGTAGCCCTGGTCGTGGATGGGCATCGCCTACTCCTCACCCACCGCCTGCGCGAAGACGTCCTCGAGTGTCGGCACGCTCTGCCGGAGATGCCGCACCTGCACGCCCTCCGATGCAGCGATGGTGAAGAGCCGCCGCGCCCCTTCCTCCCCCGGCACGAACACCCGCATGATGTCGTCCTCGGTGGCGTGGCACTCGAGGCCGGCCGTGCGGAGCGTGGTGACGAACGCGGCCAGACCATCCGGCGCCTTCACCCGCAGCTCGAACACCTGGCCGCGCGGCTGCTTGAGCCCGTCGATCGGACCGCTGGTCGCCACCTGGCCCTTGTCCATCACGACGACCTGGTCGCACGTGTACTCGATGTCGGGCAACAGGTGCGACGAGACGATGACGCGGACCCCCTTCGCGTGGGCGAGGTCGCGCACGAGTTCGAGCATCTCGTCGCGCCCGCGGGGATCCATGCCGTTGGTCGGCTCGTCGAGGAAGAGGAGATCGGGATCGTGGACGAGGGCCTGGGCCAGCTTGATACGTTGCTTCATGCCCGTCGAGTACGTCTCGACGTTGCGATATCGCGCCTCGCCGAGACCGACGTAGAACAGCACCTCGTGGGCTCGCTGCATCGCGTCCACACGCGGCAACCCGGACAGTTCGCCGCAGTAGGCCACGAAGGAGACGGCGTTCATCCCGGGGATGTGTGCGTCGTTCTCCGGCATGTAGCCGACCCGACGACGGATGTCGAGCGGAGCCTGCGTGACGTCGAGACCCATCACGTGCATGCGCCCGCGGCTGGGCGTGACGAAGCCGAGCAGCGCCTTGATCATCGTGCTCTTGCCTGCGCCGTTGGGACCGAGCAGCCCGACTGCGCCTGCCGCGAACGTGGCCGTCACGTCCCGCAGCGCCAGGTGGGCGCCGTAGGCCACCGTCACCCCCTCCAGGGTCACCACCGGCGCCGCGTCAGCCATTGCAGTTCATAGACGGATGCGGCTGGGGAAAAGGTCCGTTCAGAGGGAGCCGCGCAGCCCCAGCGCATCGGCCTCGGCGCGCATGGCGGCGATGACGTTGCCGATGTGCTGCTCCAGCGGCAGGCCGAGAAGCTCGGCGCCGGCCCGGAGATCGTCGCGGCTGACCGCGCGCGCGAACGCCTTGTCCTTCATCCGCTTGATCACGGAGGCCGGCTCGAGATCGAGCACGCTCCGGCTCGGGCGCACGAGCGCGGCGGCCGTCACGAAGCCCGCCATCTCGTCGCACGCGAACAGGGTCTTCTCCAGGGGGGACTCGCGGGATACCCCGGTGTAGTCGGCGTGCGACAGGATCGCGCGCGTGACCCACTCCGGGTACCCCAGCCCGCTGAGGATGGCGACGCCCTTGTAGGGGTGGTCGTCCAGGCTGGGCCAGCGCTCGTAGTCAAAGTCGTGCAGGAGTGCGACCACGGCCCACTCTTCCTCGTTCGCACCGAACTGCCTGGCGTATCCCCGCACGGCCGCCTCGACGGCGAGGGCGTGCTTGAGCAGGCTGTCGCCCTGTGTGTACTCGGTCAGCAGCGCCCACGCACGCTCGCGTCTCAGGTCCATAGGTTCAGGCAGACGGTGATGAGCACCGCGTTGATGAAGTCGATGAAGAACGCGCCGACCATCGGCACGACCAGAAAGGCGCGGGGCGCCGGCCCATACCGATCCGTGAGCGCCTCCATGTTGGCCATGGCGTTCGCGGTGGTGCCCAGCATGAACCCGCAGAGGCCCCCGCTGATGACCGCCGCGTCGTAGTCACGGCCCATCGCGGGGAACACGGGCCAGAAGCAGACCGCGGCGATCAGCGCGACCTGCACGACCAGGATGATCACCATCGGCAGCGCCAGTCCCGCCAGTTCCCACAGCCGCAGCGTCATCAGCGCGAGCACGAGGAACAGGGCCAGCGCCACGTTGCCGAGATCGTCGATCGTCTGCTGCGACAGCCCCACCCAGCCCGTCGCGTCGTCCACGTTCCTGACCACCGAGGCCACGAGCATCGCGCCGATGTACGCCGGCAGCGTGAGTCCCGCTGCCGCGAACTGGGCGCTGACCCACGAGCCGGCCCACATGGCCGCAAGGATGACCACCAGCGCCTTGAGGATGGCGTAGGACTCCTTGTCCTCGCCCGCCGGCGTCGCGGCCACCGGATCGGCCAGTTGCTCCTCCACGATGTGCGCGGCGACGACGGGGGCGCTGTGTCCCTCCGGCTGCAGCCGCGGACGCTGGAGGCGCGACACCAGCAGCGTACCGACCGGACCGCCAATGAGGCCGCCCGACACGATGCCGACCATCGCCGCCGCCACCGCGACGGTGGACGCGCCCGCTACGCCCGCCTGCTCGAACAGCGGTGCGAACGCCAGGCCGGTGGCCGGGCCACCCGTCAGAGTGACCGAACCATTCAGCACGCCGAACAGCGGGGGCAGTCCGAGCAGCGAGGCGACGAGCGCGCCGATGACGTTCTGGAGCAGGGCGAGTACGGTGCAGATGACGGTGAACACGAGCATCTGCGGACCGCCGACGCGCAGGAGTGACAGGCTGGCGCCGAACCCGATGGTCGTGAAGAACGCGATCATCAGCGGCGTCTGCAGGCGGGTGTCGAACGCGACCAGGTCGACGCCCCGGGCGCGCAGCAGGGTGATGATGGTGGCCACGATCAGCCCGCCGATGACGGGAGCCGGCACGTTGTAGCGCGCCAGCGGCGGAACGGCGCGCCGCACGCCGTGGCCTCCGAACAGCACCAGGCCGCCGAAGGCGACCGTGTTCACGAAATCGAGTGTGACCATGTCAGTGCACGCCGTGGGCGGATTCTAATGCATGGCGGCACACCGGCTCATGCGCGGGTGGTGGCAGGACCATCGAACGCCTTGGCGATGACGGCGAGCGTGCCTGCCGTCAACCCGAAGAGCGACAACTCTGTCCGCCCGACCCACCGCGCGTCGGCCGCATCCGAGCGCGCGGTCAGCTGGCCCGCGATGGGCGTGCAGGCGTAATCCAGCAGGACGTAGTGATACTCGACCCGTCCGTCGCCGTCGGTGAAGATGCGATCCAGCACCTCGAGGAGCGGGCCGACGTCGACCAGCAGCCCGGTCTCCTCGAACACCTCGCGCTGGACGGCGGCTACGAGCGTTTCGCCGACCTCGACGGCGCCACCCGGCAGGCTCCACTGCCCCTTGCGGGGCTCCTGGGCGCGCCGGACGAGCAGCACGGCGTCGCCCGACGTCACGACGGCGCCAACCGAGAGAATGGGGCGCGAGGGATAGCTGCGGGCATCCTGCGTCATCGTGATCCCGCTAGATGCCGAAGGCCTTCACGACGACCCGCTTGCGCCGCTGCCCGTCGAACTCGGCGTAGAACACCTGCTCCCACGGCCCGAGATCGAGTGCGCCAGCCGTAATCGGCACCATCACCTGGTGTCCCATGAGCGTACGCTTGAGGTGCGCGTCCGCGTTGTCTTCTCCGGTTCGGTGATGGCGATACTCGAGCCCGGCGGGCGCCAGCTTCTCCAGCCATGTCTGGAAGTCGTGAATCAGGCCGTCCTCCCAGTCGTTCACGAAGACCCCAGCCGTGATGTGCATCGCGGACACCAGGACCATGCCCTCACGGATGCCGCTGCGCCCGACGACCTCGGCCACGCGGTCCGTGATCCGGATGAACTCCTGCCGCTGCGTCGTGTTGAACCAGAGGTAGTCCGTGAAGACGATCGTGGTGGGCGCGCGGAGCGGTGTGGACCGAGCCGATTCACTCATGGGGTCTGACCTCCGGACCAGGGGTATCGTCGCGCGTGGCGGCTGCCGCGTCACGAGAGGACGAGCGCCGCGTCGGCGTTCATGTCGAACCCCGAGCGCCCGCCGCGCCGCAGGCGCCGCAGGCCCGCGGCGGCGATCATCGCCGCATTGTCGGTCGACAGGTCGAGGCTCGGCATGAAGACCGGAATCTCGCGGGTGCGGCCGTAGGCCGCCATGTCGGTGCGCAGCCGGCTGTTCGCGGACACCCCGCCTGCCACCCCGACGCAGGCCGCCCCGTGGCGGCGAGCGGCGGCGAAGGTCCTGTTCACGAGGGTGGTGACGACCGACCGCTGGAAGCTCGCGCACAGATCCGCGAGGTCCTGATCGCCCGGCGCGAGACCCTGTTCGCGCTGCAGCGTGACGTGCCGCAGGACGGCGGTCTTGAGACCACTGAAACTGAAGTCGAGATCGCCCTTCAGGTCCGGCGCATTCCGATCCGCATGCGTCAGCCGCGTCGTCGGCAGGGACACCGCGCGGTCGTTGCCCGTCCTCGCCAGCCGGTCGACGACCGGGCCGCCGGGATAGCCCAGGCCCAGGAGCTTGGCCACCTTGTCATATGCCTCGCCGGCCGCATCGTCGCGCGTGCGGCCGAGCAGTTCGTAGGTGCCTGGCGAGCGGACGAGATACAGGCTGGTGTGGCCTCCGGACACCACCAGCACCACGGCGGGCAGTGGCAGCTCGCCGTTGTGCAGGGTGAGCGACTCGATGTGCCCGGCAAGATGATGCACGCCGACGATCGGCAGGCCGGCTGCGGCCGCTGCCGCCTTCGCGAACGAGACGCCGACGAGCAGCGACCCCACGAGGCCGGGCCCCTGGGTGACGGCCACGGCGCCGAGATCGGGCCAGTCCGCCCCGGCGTCCGACAGCGCGCGCTCCACGACACCACAGATGTCCCGCACGTGCTGGCGTGACGCGAGTTCAGGCACCACCCCGCCCCACTCACGGTGGATGTCTACCTGCGAGGCGACGACATTGGAACGGATCCGCCACGGCCGCGCCGCGTCATCACATTCCTCGACGATCGCGGCCGACGTCTCGTCGCAGGAGGTTTCGATTCCGAGGATCAGCATGGGGAAAACACGTGAAGGCTTCAGTCCTCGGTCCTCAGTCTCAATCGGCGGCACGCAGTTCTCGCCCGTGAGGCACTGGGACCGCCGACCGTGGACCTGCCGCGAGTCAGACGGTCGCCGCCTCGAAGGCTCGAGCCAGCGACTCGGTGTACGGCGCGCGGAAGATTCCCTTCTCCGTGATGATGCCGGCAATGAGCTGGTGCGGGGTGACGTCGAACGCCGGGTTCCAGACCTGTGCGCCGTCGGGGGCCAGCTGTGACCCACCGACGTGAGTCACTTCGCGGCTGCTCCGTTCCTCGATCGGGATGCGCGAGCCGTCAGGCGTCTGCAGATCGATTGTGGACAGCGGCGCGGCAACGTAGAACGGGATATGGTGTTCGCGTGCCAGCACGGCCACCGAGTAGGTGCCGATCTTGTTGGCGGTGTCGCCATTGGCGGCGATCCGGTCCGCGCCAACGACAACGAAGTTCACCTTGCCCTGGCGCATCAGAGCGCCCGACATGTTGTCGGTAATGACGGTCGTGCGAATGCCGTCGCGTACCAGCTCCCACGCGGTCAGGCGCGCGCCCTGCAGGAACGGGCGCGTTTCGTCCGCGAACACCGCGACCTGCTTGCCCGCCTCGACGGCCCCCCGGACAACTCCGAGGGCGGTGCCGTATCCCGCCGTCGCGAGCGCCCCGGCGTTGCAGTGCGTGAGGATGCTGGCCTCGTCGGGCACCACACTCGCGCCGAAGGCCCCCATGGCGCGGCAGCTCGCAACGTCCTCGTCGTGAATGAGGTCGGCTTCGCGGTCGAGCCGCGCCTTCAGCTGCTCGACCGACTCGCCAGCCGAGGCGCCCGCGGCAAAGCAGCGCTTCATGCGGTCGATGGCCCAGAACAGGTTCACCGCCGTGGGTCGTGTCCCGGCCATCAGCTCGCAGACCTTGTAGAAGTCGGCGGCGAACTTCTGGGTGCCCGTGGCGGTGCTCCGCTGCATCCCGAGGGCAATGCCGTACGCGGCGGCGACCCCGATGGCCGGGGCTCCGCGGATGACCATGGTCTTGATGGCTCGTGCCACCTCCGGCGCCGTGCGGCAGCGGACGTACACTTCCTGGGCGGGGAGCTTGCGCTGATCGATCATCACTACGACGTCGTTCTCGCGCGCGATAGTCGGGAGCATCCCCCGATTCTACCGCGCGGCCCCGCCCGCGCAGGTCGACGCCCGCCCGGGGACACGCAGCAGGCCCGACCGCGGCGGTGACCGGCGGAGCGCGCAGGGGCCTGGAAGGGGCAGACCGCGGGTTCGGCTCCGGTGCAAGGGGGGAGAGCGCGTTGCCGGTCAGGCGCACAGGCAGCCGTCAGAGCCGGCGAGCCTCAGAGGAGCCGGACGTCGAACGGCAGCGGCAACAGGTCCTTCATCCGGTACGTGCCCGTGTGATCCACCAGGTTGGCCAGCAGCACCTCGAGATCGCCGCCGAACTCCCAGAGGATCTGGCGGCACGCCCCGCACGGG
>CAYLTD010000005.1:0-198232 GCA_964386715.1 uncultured Bifidobacterium sp. | reverse complement strand
ACCGATACCGTCCCGTCGGCAGCTTCCCGGTCGCCCACGACGAGCATGTACGGGACCTTCTGCAATTGGGCTTCCCGAATTTTATATCCGATTTTCTCCTGCCGTTCGTCGAGATCGACGCGGAGGCCGGCTGCCGTGAGCTGTGCCCGCACGCCGCGGGCGTAGTCCAGGTGCCGGTCGGAGATCGGGATCACGATGGCCTGAACCGGGGCGAGCCACAGCGGGAAGGCCCCCGCGAAGTGCTCGATGAGAATCGCGATGAACCGCTCGAAACTGCCGAAGATGGCGCGGTGGATCACCACCGGCTGGTGTTCGGCGTTGTCGGCCCCGACATACTTCAGTCCGAACCGGGCCGGCAGCTGGTAGTCGAGCTGGATCGTCGCGCACTGCCACTTCCGGCCAATCGCGTCCGTCACGTCGAAGTCGATCTTGGGCCCGTAGAATGCCCCGTCGCCCTCGTTCAGCGCGTACTTCTGGCCCGCCCGATCGAGCGCGGCCCTGAGCTGCGCCTCTGCCGAGTCCCACGTGGCCACCTCGCCCAGGAACTCCTCGGGGCGCGTGGACAGCTTCGCCTCGTACTGCAGGCCGAAGTCCCCATAGACACGCTGGACCAGGCCGAGCAACCGCTCGACCTCCTCGCCAATCTGGTCCTGCGTGACGAAGCAGTGCGCATCGTCCTGCGAGAACTGCCGGACGCGGGTGAGCCCGGAGAGCACGCCCGACGCTTCGTTCCGGTGCAGCGGCGTCTGTTCGTGGAGGCGCAGGGGCAGGTCGCGGTAGCTGCGCACCTGGCTTGCGAAGACCAGCATGTGCCCCGGGCAGTTCATCGCCTTGACGCCCATCTGCTCGTCTTCGCTCTCCACCAGGAACATGTTCTGGCGATAGTGCGACCAGTGGCCCGACGTCTCCCAGAGCCCCTTGTTGAAGATGAGGGGCGTCTTCACCTCGACGTAGCCGGCGGGGAAGAGGACCTCGCGCATGTAGTTCGCGAGAATGTGGTAGACCGTAGTCCCCTTGTCCAGCCAGAACGCCGCGCCGGGCGCCCACTGGTGGAACGTGAACAGCCCCAGTTCCTTCCCGAGCTTGCGGTGGTCCCGCTTCTTGGCTTCTTCGATTTGCGTCAGGTACGCCTTGAGGTCCTTCTCGGAGAAGAACGCCGTGCCGTATACCCGCTGCATCGGCTGGTTGCGGGCGTCACCCTTCCAGTACGCGTTGGACGTGCTCAGGAGCTTGAACGCCTTCAACCGGCCCGTCGTCGGGACGTGAGGGCCGACGCAGAAGTCGACGAACGTCTCCCTGTCCTTAATGGTGTAGCAGGAGACCTCCGGCTGACCCTCCGTCTTCTCCTCGATCAACTGGACCTTGAGCGGCTCGCCGCGGCTGGCGAAGAACGCCCTGGCTTCGTCGCGTGGCCACAGTTGGCGCTCGTAGGCCAGGTCCTGCGAGGCCAGTTCGTGCATCTTCTTCTCGATGGCCTCGAGATCCTCGGGCACGAACGGGCGCGGCACGACGAAGTCGTAGAAGAACCCCTCGTCGGTCGCCGGGCCGATGCCGCACTGCACGTCGGGAAACAGGTTCGTGACGGCCGCCGCAAGGAGGTGCGCCGTGCTGTGCCGGTAGAGGGGCAGCGCCTCGGGGCTGTCCTGGGTGACGATGCGCACCGACGCGTCGTCCCGGAGCGGGTAGGCGAGATCGACCAGTCGGCCGTTGACCAGCCCCGCGAGCGCCGCCTTCGCCAGCCGCGGCGAGATCGACTCCGCGACGTCGCGTACGCTGGTGCCGGCAGGCACAGCGCGACGTGATCCGTCAGGGAGCGTAACGTTGATCTGGCTCATGGGTCGATCGGGTTGGTGCCGCGAGCTTCTGTCTGTCCTTCGATTCGGCCGCCGACCTGTACGGCCTCACTCAGGACACTCGCCTGGGAGCGACGGGTGGCTTGCCACGAGCGAGGTCTGAATTCGCCCGAGTCGAGTGGTAGGCACGGGTGGATTCGAACCACCGACCTCCTGCGTGTCAAGCAGGCGCTCTAACCCCTGAGCTACGCGCCTACGGCTTTGAAATCAAGACGTTAGACGAACGCACAGCATAACAGTCGCGGCCGGGGTGAGTCAACGCCCCAGTGCGGCTGGTGCGGCGCGGAATGATGAAGCGACGCGAGGACCGCTACGCCGCCTTCTTCTCGGTGAGCCGCTCGAGCGCCTTCTCGAGGATGGCGTCGCTCGTCGGCTCAGGCTGGCCGAACTCGACGTCGGGCACGTCCACGGCCACGGTGGGCTCGAGCCCCTTCTCGTGCAGCGGCGTGCCGCCCGGTGTCAGGTACTTGGTGGTGGTGAGCCACAGGCCGCTCCCGTCGGGCAGCTTGACCAGCTTCTGCTCGCCGGCGCGCCCGATGGTCCGCTCGCCGATCATGTCCGTGGCCCGCTTGTTTCCGACGAGCGCCGAGGCGAACAACTCCGCCGCTCCCGACGTGCCGTTGTCGATCAGCAGGACCACCGGCATCGTCACGCTGCCGTCGCCCGTGCCTGCCGTGATCTTCTCGGGCTGGCCGCTGCGCGGCTCGCGCGTGGCGAGCGTGCCGTTCGGCACGAAGAGCCGCGCCAGCGTGAGCCCGCCTTCGTACGATCCCCCCGACGTGCGCCGCACGTCCACGACGAGACGTGTCGCTCCGGCCCGGGCGAGTTCCGCCACGGCGGTCCTGGCCTGCGCCGCGGTACGGGCCGTGATCGACGCCACCCGGAGATATCCGACACCCGCGGCAGCAAGCCGCGTCGAGACGTCACTGGCGGGCAGCGCCTCGCGGGTCAGTTCCACGACGTGCGGGTCGTTGGTGTTGCCACGGATGACCGTGAGGGACACCTTCGTGCCAGGCGCGCCGCGCAGGCGCCGCATGCCCTCGTATACCGACATCTCCCGCGTCGGGGTGTCGCCGATCGCGCGGACGTAATCGCCCGTGCGCAACCCCGCCTTCGCCGCCGGTGATCCGTCCCGCGCGGCGATGACGCGCAGCCAGTACTGCCGTGTGAGATCCAGGCCCACGTCTCCGGCGGGCAGGGCGGCGTTCGCCTCAACCTGCTTCACCAGCTCCGGTGTGAGGAAGGCGCTGTCGGGGTCCAGGCTGTCCGCCAGTCCGTGCATGGCGCCCGTCAGCACCTTGTCCATGTCGGCCTTCTCGACGTAACGCTCGGTGATGAGGTTGACGACGTCGTAGAAGATTCGCAGATGCGAGTAGGTGTCCTCCCGCGCGTTGACGTTGCCGAGGAATCCCCCGACGATGGCAAACGCCATGACCGGGGCGGTCAGCCAGAGCACGACGCGGCGGGTGTTTGTGGACATACCTACCTTTTCGTGAGCCATTGTAGTGGATCGACCGGTTGGCCGTCGACGCGAAGCTCGAAATAGACGGCCGCGCTTCCGTCGCGCGCAAGGCCGACAGTGCCGACAGGATCGCCGCGCTGTACGCGCGCCCCATCGGTCACCTGCACCTCTCCGAGGTTCCCGTAGAGGCTGAAGGCCTGGTTGCCGTGGTCGACGATCACGAGACGGCCGAACCCCTCGAACGTATTCGCAAACGCCACGCGACCTTCGTGCACGGCGTTCACGGCAGCCTGTTCGGGGGCCGCAATTTCGATACCCCGTGCAGGCGGTCCGCCAGCTGCCGTCTCGCCGAAGCGGAGCCGCACCGCACCGGGCACCGGCCAGTCGAGATCGCCTTTGAAGGGACGCAGTGGCAGGCTGACAGCCGACGGGCTGGCGAAGCCGGCGACCACCGCCTGCAGCCGCCGCTGTGCGCCCTGCAGCTCGCTGGCGAACTGAGACGCGAGGTCACGCCGGCTGTCGATGCTGCGGAGCAGCGTCTGGTGCTGGTCGACCGCGCGTTCGGCCGCGATCCGGGCGCGGGCCGCGGACGCTTCCATTTCGCGGAGGTCCACCTGCCGCTGGCGGGACTGGGCGCGGGTGGCCGTCACCGTCTCGAGCTGACGGCGATACTGCTCGAGCCGCTGGCGGTCCTGTTCAGCGACAGCGGCGGTCAGGCGCACCGCCTGCGCGAACTGGCGACTGTCTGTGGCCGAAAAGAGGAGACGCGCGTACCGGCCGCGTCCCAGCTTGTAGAGGGTGACCAGGCGTGCCTCGATGTCGGGCAGCGAGGCGCGCGCCCTGCCTTCGAGCGCAACGACCTGCCGATCCAGCGCCTCGGCGTCGGCGGCGATCCGCGCGGCCGTGTCGCGTGCCCGCGACAGCTCCGCGTCGCGCAGCTCGCGCTCGACTTCCAGCGCACGTAGTTCCCCGAGCAGCGTCTGGCGCTCCGCCGCGAGCCGCTCAGCTTCCTCCCGCAGCGCGGCAATGCGCGCGGCCGCCCGGCGTGCCAGCGCGTCCGCCTGCTCCCGCTCCAGGGGCTGCGCCGCCACCGCCAGGAAGGAGCCGACGAGGCAGGCGAGCACGGCACACACCATCCAGCGCATTTGGATGCGGCCGAATATAACATCGGCGGGTGCGCATCCTTGCCCTCGACTTCGGCCTGCGTCGGCTCGGCCTGGCCATCAGCGACCCGTCCGGCACCCTGGCGCGCCCGCTGCACACGCTCGACGTCAGAGGACGCAGCGCCGTGGACTGCGTTGCGCGCGAGATCGTGCGGCTCGCTGCCGAGGACGACGGCCTGGGCGAAGTCGTCGTCGGGCTGCCCAGGCGCCTCGATGGCGGCGACAGCGATCAGACGGCGCGTGTGCGGGAGTTCATCGATCGCCTGCGCGGGATGATCACGCTGCCAGTCTCCACCGAGGACGAGCGGCTCACCAGCCGGGAAGCGGAAAGCCGGCTGGCCACCCGCGAGCGCGACTGGAGGAAACGCAAGGCGCAGCTCGACGCGGCGGCCGCGGCCGTGATCCTGCAGGACTTCCTGGACCGGCGCCGGGAGGCGTCGTCGTGACGATGAAAAAGCTCGCGCTCGTGCTCCTGGTCCTCATGCTCGTCGCCGCCGCTACGGCGGGGGCGGCGGGTTACGTCGTCTACGGTCGAGTCAATGCGCCGTATCGCGGGTACAGCGGTGAGGATCTGCTGGTCGAAATACCGCCGGGTTCGGGCACCCGGACTATCGGCGAGAAGCTCGTCAGCGCTGGTGTCATCAGGGACGAGCTCACGTTCCGCGTCGCCCTGTGGCTGAGCGGCGACGCGCGCCGCCTCAAGGCCGGTGAGTACCGATTCGAGGCGCCGATGAGCCCTCGCGACGTGCTCGCGAAGATCGCGCGCGGCGACGTCGACCTCGTCCGCATCACGTTCCGCGAAGGGCTCACGATCGCCGAGATGGGCGCCCTCGTCCAGTCGAACGGGCTGGGCGAGGCGGCACTCTTCATCGCGGAGGCCGGCAACGCGGCGCTCGTGAAGGACCTCGATGCCGAGGCCCGGGATCTCGAGGGCTATCTGTTCCCCGAAACCTATGCTGTCTCGCGGCGGATTGCTCCTGCGCAGCTCGTGCGGGCGATGGTGGAGCGTTTCCGGCAGGTGCTGACGCCTGAACTGCGTGCGGCAGCGGATGCCCGGGGGCTCTCGGTTCGCGAACTGGTCACCCTGGCATCCATCGTCGAGAAGGAAACGGGCGCCGTGCAGGAACGGCCGCTCGTCGCCGCCGTGTACAGCAACCGCTTGAAGATCGGCATGGGCCTGCAGTGCGATCCGACGGTGATCTACGCACTGCAGAAGGCCGGGCGCTACGACGGCAACATCCGCCGGGACGACCTGACGTTCGACTCGCCGTACAACACGTATCGGTACGCCGGACTGCCACCGGGCCCCATCGCGGCTCCCGGACGCGGCGCCCTCGAGGCAGCCGCGGCTCCTGCCGACGTGGGTTACCTGTACTTCGTCAGCCGCAATGATGGGACGCACGCCTTCGCCACCACCCTGGCCGAGCACAATCGCAACGTGCTGAAGTACCAGGTGCAGTATTTCCGCGAGAAGCGGCTGGCCGAGCGACAGCGCCGGGCCGAGGAGCAGCAGGCGCAATCGAGCGCGTCTCCCCGCTGAGGCGCCGCTAGCGTTCGCCCCATTTGAGCTTCGTGCGGAGCACCTCGAAGTAGCTGCGGCTCGTGGGGCGGAGCAGCCGCAGCGGCGCGTCTGCCTGCCTGACGCGCACCTCGTCGCCGGCCGCGACGGGGTGACTGGCCTGTCCATCGAGCGTGAGCACCACCTCGTCGCGCTCCTCGATGTTGGGCTCGACGCGGACCGTGGATGCGCCGGGGATGACGAGCGGCCGATTGGCCAGCGTGTGCGGCGCAATGGGCGTGATCAGCATCGCGTCCACGCTGGGTTGGACGATGGGACCCCCTGCCGAGAGGTTGTAGGCGGTGGATCCGGTGGGCGTGGCGATGATCAGCCCGTCGGCCCGGACACGCGTGACGAACTCGTCCCCGACGTACACCGACAGATCGATCATGCGCGATCGGGCGGTCTTGGTGATGACCGCGTCGTTTGCCGCCACCGCCTGCGCGACGACCCGGCCCTGGCGGACGATGGTCGCCCGCAGCATCATGCGCTCCTCGACGTGGGCCAATCCGCGGAGCGCCGCGTCCAGGGAGTTGTACAGCTCGGGCAGGGTCACCTCGGTGAGGAACCCGAGGTGGCCGAAGTTCACGCCGAGAATCGGGATGCGCGACCCGGCGTCACCGATGCGGTCGGCCATGCCGAGCAGCGTGCCGTCGCCCCCGAGGACCAGGATCATGTCCACGCCTGTGGCCAGTTCGGCGCGCGCACGGGTTTCCCGTCCGTTCCGCTCCGGCATCAGCGCGGCCGTCCCCGTCTCGTAGACGGTCACGACGCCTCGCGCGTCGAGCCAGCGATCGAGTTCGATCAGGTGCGGCGTGGCGGCGTGCAGCTGTGACTTTGCCAGGATGCCGACGCGTGTCACGGGCGGGAGCGGCTGCGTGGACATGGCGAGCGGTATCGTACCTCAACCGACGACGCGATCCGGATGCGCGGCCCCCTCGTCGAGCCGCAGGTGCACGAAGAACTCGCGGTTGCCAGTGGCTCCGGTGATGGGGGAGGGCGTCATGGCGACGCGCCGAAACCCTGAAGCCGCCGCGTCGGCGGTGACGCGCTCCAGCACCTGGGCATGCACGGCGGGATCGCTGACGATGCCACCCTTGCCGACTTCAGAGCGCCCGGCCTCGAACTGCGGCTTGACGAGTGCCACCACGTCGGCGCCGGGCGCGAGCACGCACGGCACGGACGGCAGGATGTGTTTCAGCGAGATGAACGACACATCGATGGTCACGAGATCGACGGCATGGGGCACGTCCTCGGCAGTCAGCGCGCGCGCGTTGATACCCTCGCGGACGAGCACGCGGGGATCGGAGCGGATGCGCCAGTCGAGCTGATTGTGGCCAACGTCGAGCGCCACCACGTCGCGGGCGCCGCGCTGCAGCATGACGTCGGTGAAACCGCCGGTCGAGGCCCCGATGTCGAGGGCGCGCCGGCCTTCCACGCCGATGCCGAAGTGGTCGAGTGCATGCGCGAGCTTGACGCCGCCCCGGCCCACGTAGGGGTGATCGGGCGTCGCCAGCTGGATGTCGGCGTGTGTGGGGACGGCCGTACCCGCCTTGGCCACCACCTGCCCGTCCACCCGGACCTGGCCGGCCAGGATGACGGCGCGTGCGCGCTCGCGTGAGCCGACGAGGCCGCGTTCGACCAGCAGCAGGTCGAGCCTGGTCTTCGCAGTGGCCATGCGCGTCCTAGTTGTGCCGGGCGATCACCCACTCGGCAATCGGATCCAGCCAGGTGTGGGCGAGACCGGCCTCGGCGAGGTGCGCGTGGGCCCGCGCCGCGCAGCCGGCGGCCATCTCGCGCGCCCGCTCGATGCCGAAGAGCGACGTGTAGGTGGGCTTGGCGCGCGCAGCATCCTTGCCGGCGGTCTTGCCGAGCGCGGCCGCGTCGCCCTCGACGTCGAGGATGTCGTCGACAATCTGGAACGCGAGCCCGATTTCGGAGCCCCACTGCTCGACCGCCGCGCGCGTCCGCGGGTCGGCGCCCGCCATGATCGCGCCGGCCACGGCGGAGGCGCGGATGAGCGCGCCGGTCTTCCTGAGGTGCATGGCGCGCAGCGTGTCGGGCGTGAGCGTCAGGCCATGGCCGCCCACCTGGCCCGCTGCCTGGAGGTCGACGACCTGTCCGCCGACCATGCCCTCGGCGCCGGCGGCCACGGCGATCTCGCGGATGGTGTCCACCTTGCGGGCCAGCAGGGAAGGGTCCGAGGTGTGCGGCTCGCGCGCCAGCAATGCGAAGGCTTCAGCCTGCAGGGCATCGCCGGCGAGGATGGCGATGCCATCCCCGTACACGACGTGCAGCGTCGGACGGCCCCGTCGCAGGGAGTCGTCGTCCATCGCGGGCAGGTCGTCGTGAATCAGCGAGTAGGTGTGGATGTACTCGAGGGCGCAGGCCGTCGGCAGCGCCAGCGTGGTGGCCGGCACCCCGGTGCGCCGGGACACGGCGTCGGCGGCCGCGAGTGCCAGCACCGGCCGCAGGCGTTTGCCGCCGGCCATGAGGCTGTAGCGCATGGCCTCGGCGATGAGCGGCGGGCAGGCGGGAGCGGCGGGCAGGTAGCGTTCGAGTGCCGCTTCGACGACTGCACGCGTCTCGTCCAGGTACGTCGCCAGGGAGGCGGCTCCCGTCGTCTGCATCAGCGTTCGGGAGCGTCGCTGGTCAGCGACGCCGGAGCCGGCCTGACGTCGCCGCGTTCGGTGAGGATCTCGATCCGCCGCTCGGCCTCTTCGAGGCGCGCATGGCAGAAGCGCGAGAGCAGCACCCCCCGCTCGTACAGCGCGAGCGACTGCTCAAGAGAGAGGTCGCCTTCTTCCAGCTTCTTCACCAGCGTGTCGAGCTCGGCGAGCGCCGTCTCGAAATCCTTGATCGACGTGTCCGACATGATCCCTGTTACCTGCTGTGACGAACGTCGCAGTCGAGTTCGCCGGTGGCCAGCGTGACGGTGATCCGGTCGCCCGGCCTGACTTCGTCCGAGCGGCGCAGCACCCGCGACCGCGCGGCGTCCCATGCCACGGCGTATCCGCGGCCGAGCACCGCGAGCGGGCTGAGCGACTCGAGCCGTCCGGCGCACTCGCGCAGCCTGGCCTCCGCTCCGTGGTGCCGGGCAGCGACGGCCGCAGCGAGCCGCGCATCACAGGTGGCGAGCTGCGTGCGAATGGTCGCGAGCCGCCGCCCGGGATCGAACGCGTGCAGCTGGCGCTGCACCTGCGCGAGCCGGCGCGCGCGCGCGCCCGCAAGCTGCCTCACCTGGCGGGCCAGCGAGTGCGTCAGTTCGGTCACCTCGCGGCCGCGCAGCGCCACGCGAGTGGGGATGCCGGAGAGGGCCGGCCGTCCACTCAGCATGTGCACGCGCCGCCCGAGTGACTGAACCCGCCCCCGAACGGCGGCATCGAGCCTGGTGCGCATCCGGTCGATCCGGTCGCAGAACTCGTCCTTCGCGGACACGACGATCTCGGCGGCTGCCGACGGGGTCGGCGCACGATGATCCGCCACGAAGTCGGCGATGGTAACGTCGGTCTCGTGGCCGACCGCGGAGATGACCGGCACGGGCGAGGCGGCGATGGCGCGCGCCACGACTTCCTCGTTGAAGGCCCACAGGTCTTCGATCGATCCGCCGCCGCGCCCGACGATGACCACGTCCACGGTGTCGAGCCGCGAGACGGCCACAATGCCTCGGGCGATTTCCGCGGCCGCGCCGTCGCCCTGCACCCGCGCGGGCCTGACCACCACGTGCATGCGGTGATGGCGCCGGCTGAGCACCTTCAGCATGTCGCGAATGGCCGCCCCGTCGAGGGAGGTCACGATGCCGATGCACCGGGGCAGGGCCGGCAGCGGTCGTTTCCGGGAGGCGTCGAACAGGCCTTCAGCCTGGAGCCGCTTCTTGAGCTGCTCGAATGCGAGTTGCAGCGCGCCCACCCCCTTGGGTTCGAGGTGCTCGCACGTGAGTTGGTACTCGCCCTTCGGTTCGTAGACCGTGATTCGCCCGCGCGCGATGACCTTGAGCCCGTCCGCAGGCTTGAAACGCAGGTACCGCAGCGCCGTGCGGAACATCACGCCTCGCACCTGCGAACGCTCGTCCTTCAGCGTGAAGTACAGGTGGCCCGTGTTCCACACCTTGCAGTTGGACAGCTCGCCTTCGACCCAGATCGACTGGAACTCGTCCTCCAGCCGATCCCGGATGGCGGTCGTCAGGTCGCTGACGCTGAGCACTCGGCGCGGCTGGGATCGCAGGGGGCTGTCGTCGGGGACGTCGCTGCTGCTCCCGCCCGGACCGGGCCGGGACAGCGGGGCGGGCAGTGCGGGTGACGGCCGGCCGATTCCGCTGGCCGGCGGGCGGCGGCCCACAGCCGGCGGCTGCGGCCGCCGTACGGGATCGTCGTCCTGCTCGTCGAAGGGCAGTCCAGGCATCGGCATGTGGATGCGCCCGTTATACCTCCGAGTCGGGACCCGCGCCACGCGCAAGATCCTCGATCTCGTCCATGCTGTAGCTGACGCGCTCGATCTCCGTTGCACGGCCCGTCTCGTCGTCGGCCTCGATTACCACGGCGTTGAGCCGGGGATTGCCCGTGGCGGTCTCGAACCGCTGCGGCATGGCGGTCACGAAGCGGCCCAGGGCCGCCGACACCTCGACGCCGATGACCGAATCGTGCGGGCCGGTCATCCCGACGTCGGTCAGGTAGGCCGTCCCCTTCGGGAGCAGGCGGTCGTCGGCCGTCTGCACGTGCGTGTGCGTACCCACGACCGCCGTCACGCGGCCATCGAGGTGCCAGCCCATGGCCACCTTCTCGGACGTCGCTTCGGCGTGGAAGTCGACGAACACGATGCGCGCACGCTGGCGGACCTTGTCGACCTCCTTCAGGACCACGGCGAAGGGGTCGTCGATGTTCAGCATGAACACACGGCCCATCACGTTGACGACGCCGACCGACACCCCGGCTGCCGTCCGGGCCACGTAGCTGCCGTTCCCCGGCGTGCCGGGCGGGAAGTTGGCCGGGCGCAACAGGCGCGGTTCGATGCCGATGTAGTCGATCGCTTCCTTCTTGTCCCAGATGTGGTTGCCCGACGTCATGACGTCGACGCCCGCATCCAGGATCTGCTCGCCGAGATCGCGCGTGATGCCGAAGCCGGCAGCGGCGTTCTCCGCGTTGGCGATGACGAGATCGACCTGGTGATAGTCGCGCAGGGCGCCCACGCCGCGTCGTACCAGGTCGCGGCCCGGGCGGCCGACGATGTCGCCGATGAAGAGGAGCCTGGTCACGCGCTCGGCTGCCCGGCCGCGATGACGATCTGAATGGCCTGGCCGCGCCGGTCCGCGATCTTCGGGATGGAGATGCGGAGTTCCCCGGCGGCGAACGCGGCACGCGCACGGGTCGTGTCGCACGGGGTCACGATGCGGATGGCGCGGGCGAACCGGCCGTATCCACGCTCGACGAGATGGAAGCTGGACTCGGCGCGCGTGCGGCGCGGTGTCTTGAGCCCGGCGATGAGCAGGGTGTCGCCCTTGGCCACCACGCGGACGGCGGAGGAATCGACGCCCGGGAGGTCCACGGTGACCTCCATTGATTCGTCGGTCTCGTAGACGTCCAGCGCAGGCGCGCACTCGCCTGTGAGAGCGGCGTCGCCTCCGGCATGGCGATCGAGTTCGCGGAACACCCGTCGCAACTCATCTTTGAATTCGAGCGGTTCCGACGGCAGCACGACGGCCTGAATCCTCGAGCGCATCCCGAGATCATCGCACAGGGCAGGGCGGGAAGGTCGGTGGGACGGGAGGGTTGGGGGGACGGGAAGGTCGGGTGGGACGGGCAGGTCGGGTGGGACGGGCAGGTCGGGGGGGACAGGGAGGTCTGGCGGGACAGGGAGGTCGGGTAGGCGGTCATAGCGGCCCGCGCTGCGTCACCGACCTCATCCGAGCGTGGGTCCGGCAACGGCACGGCGTTCCGCGCCTCCCTCGGACGTCCCGATGCTCTGGCTCGACAGGAATCTGAACGCCGCGCGACCATCCGCCGACCCGACGACTTCGATGACCCCAGCCACGAGACCGCTCACAACCCCGAAGCCCGGGCGCTCGACAAGCCGCCATTGCCGCCCGACCGGCCGACCCGAACAAGGCGTCGCCCGCCCGGAGTCGATCGACCACCCTGCAGCGCCGCCGCCGGTGGCCGCCGATCGCGCTCTTCCGCACGGCGCAGGCCGCCGGCCCCGAGCGACCCACCCGACCCACCCGACCCACCCGACCCACCCGACCCACCCGACCCACCCGACCCAGCCAACGTCCTGGCGTAATATGAGTCATGTACACGCATATTAGATGCTTGACATGCGCTCATGTCGCGTCTACACTGACAACATCTCGTTCACGGGAGAGACCACTCATGCCAAGCAAAGTCATCGGAATCGACCTCGGCACCACCAACTCGGTGGTCGCGGTCATGGAAGGCGGCCAGCCCGCAGTCATCGTCAACCAGGAAGGTGCGCGCATCACCCCCTCGGTCGTCGGCATCGCCAAAGACGGCGAGCGGCTCGTGGGGCAGGTCGCGAAGCGGCAGGCGGTCACCAACCCGGAGAACACTGTCTTCTCCGTCAAGCGGTTCATGGGCCGGAAGTTCGACGAGGTGTCGAGCGAAGCGACGCGGGTGCCGTACAAGGTCGTCCGGTCGCAGAACGGCGACGCCTGGATCGAGGCACGCGACAAGAAGATGTCGCCCCCGGAGATCTCCGCCATGGTCCTGGCGAAGCTGAAACAGGCCGCAGAGGACTACCTGGGCGAGAAGGTCACCGACGCCGTCATCACGGTGCCCGCGTACTTCAACGACGCGCAGCGCCAGGCCACGAAGGACGCCGGGCAGATCGCCGGCCTGAACGTGCTGCGCATCATCAACGAGCCGACCGCGGCGGCGCTGGCCTACGGCCTCGACAAGAAGAAGGACGAGATGATCGCCGTCTACGACTTCGGCGGCGGCACGTTCGACATCTCGGTTCTCGAGGTGGGCGAGGGCGTCGTCGAGGTGAAGTCCACCAACGGCGACACGCATCTCGGCGGCGACGACCTCGACGACCGGATCATCGAGTGGCTGGTGGCCGAGTTCCGGAAGAACGAAGGCATCGACCTCTCGAAGGACCGGATGGCCCTCCAGCGCCTGAAGGAAGGCGCGGAGAAGGCGAAGATCGAGCTGTCGACGGCGCTCGAAACGGAGATCAATCTGCCGTTCATCACGGCGGACCAGACCGGCCCGAAGCACCTGCAGGTGAAGCTGACGCGCGCCCGATTCGAACAGCTCGTGGACGATCTGCTTCAGCGCTCGATGGCGCCCGTGCGCCAGGCGCTCGCCGACGCGGGGCTCGACCCGCGAAAGATCGACGAGGTCGTGCTCGTCGGCGGATCCACGCGGATCCCGAAGGTGCAGCAGCTCGTGAAGGAGTTCTTCGGCAAGGACCCGCACAAGGGGGTCAACCCTGACGAGGTGGTCGCCGTGGGCGCCGCCATCCAGGGCGGCGTGCTGGCCGGCGAGGTCAAGGACGTGCTGCTGCTCGACGTCACTCCGCTCTCGCTCGGCATCGAGACGCTGGGTGGCGTGATGACCACGCTGATCGCGCGCAACACCACGATCCCGACCCGCAAGAGCGAGGTGTTCTCGACGGCGGCCGACAGCCAGACCAGTGTCGAGGTCCACGTGCTCCAGGGCGAGCGGCCGATGGCGCGCGACAACCGCACGCTGGGGCGCTTCCACCTGGTCGGGCTGCCGCCGGCACCGCGCGGCGTGCCGCAGATCGAGGTCACGTTCGACATCGACGCGAACGGGATCGTCAACGTGACGGCGACCGACAAGGCAACGGGCAAGGAACAGAAGATCACCATCAGCGGCTCGGGCGGCCTGTCGAAGGACGAAGTCGACCGCATGGTGAAGGACGCGCAGGCGCATGCCGACGATGACACGCAGCGTCGGGCCGTGATCGATGCGCGCAACCAGGCCGACGCCCTCGCGTATCAGGCGGAGAAGACGGTCAGCGAGAACCGCGAGAAGCTGCCGGTCGGCGAGCTCTCGAAGATGGAGGCCGCAATCGAGGCCGTGAAGAAGGCGACGCAGGGCGACGACCTCGCCGCCATCACGCGGGCCAGCGAGGAACTCCAGCGCTCCACGCACGCCGTCGCCGAGTTGCTCTACAAGAACGCCCAGTCCGCACCGGGTGCCAGTCAGGCCGGCGCCGGTGCGGCCGGGTCGACCGTGAAGGATGGAGAAGTGGTCGACGCGGAATACGCGGAGACCAAGTAGGGGCAAACAAGGCAAACAAGGCAAGCAAGGCAAACAAGGCAAGCAAGGCAAGCAAGGCAGGTAAGGCAGGTAAGGCGGGCAGGGCAGGCGGGGCAGGCATTCGGAGCCGCCTCGCCAGCCCGCCCGGCGGGCCAGCCTCGCCAGTCTCTTTAGTGAGGAGGAAGAACATGGCTATCGTCCGTTGGACCGATCCGTTCCGTGAGTTCGCGCAGTTGCAGGATCGACTCAACCGCGCATTCGCCGATACCTATGGCCGCACCGACGAGGGGCTGCTGTCGTCGGGGTCGTGGCTGCCGCCGGTGGATATCTACCAGAACGGTCAGCATGAACTCGTGCTGAAGGCGGAACTGCCCGACATGAACCGCGACGACATCGACGTCACCGTCGAGAACGGCACCCTCACGATCAAGGGCGAGAAGAAGCTCGCCGGCGAGGTGAAGGAGGAGCAGTATCACCGGATCGAGCGCCGCTACGGATCCTTCAGCCGCTCCTTCTCGCTGCCCCCGACGGTCGATGCGTCGAAGGTCGCGGCCGACTACCGCAACGGCGTGCTCACGGTGAAGCTGCCGATGCGCGACGAAGCGAAGCCCCGCCAGATCAAGGTGGACGTCGCCGCGTAAGCGCGCGCGGCGGGCGCGTCGTAATACCAGGCTGAACACCGCACACGCGCGGTCGGCTCCGGTGGCTGGCCGCGCGTGCGCCCCTTTCGGCCGTGTCAACGCACGTGCTAGGCTTGATTTCCGTCTATGGAAGACGCACTCGAGAATGTCGTGACCCCGGAGGTCAGCGGCGTTGATGTTCCCGAAGGGGTCGATACCTCGGCCGTGCCTGCGGAACCCGCCGCTCCCATCACCAGCCGATTCCTTTACGTCGACGTGGCGGCGCTTCGCGCCAAGCAGCTGCGCCGCGGCGCCCGCGTCCGCTTCGACGCCGAGCCCGGCACCGCGCTGCCGCACAAGCCCGAGCGTGTGGCGATGGAGGAAGTGAAGCGCCGGCTCGTTCAGTACACCGTGCCGCCCTGGAAGGTGAAGGTCGAGGACCAGGCGTGACCGGCCTGCTCGATCTGATGGTCGGCACCGCCGTCGGCCTCCTGTCGAGCAGCGTCTTCGTCGTCGGCCTGATTGTTGGCTTCTGCGTGCTCGTCGGCTTGCTGAAGCTGCGGCCCACCGCTGGCAACGCGCCCGTCGTCCGCAGTCTCGACGAGCCGCTGACGCACCGGCCCACCCGCTACCTGTCGCCCGCCGACCCTCGCGGTCCGGCCGATCAGCTCCGCAGCCCGGAACTCCTCGAGGCAGGCACTCGTCCTTCCTGAAGAGCGCCGCACGACCGCCGGCGCATGGGAGACGTGATGCTCTGGCTCGTGACGCTGCCCATACGCCTGATGCTGGCGCTGCTCTGCGCCCTCATCCTGATACCGCTCGCGATCGCCGCTTTCCCGATCGTGCTCGTTCTGGCCGCGCTCGGCCTCCTGCTGTGGCTGCCGCTGTTGTGCCTGAAGGCCGGGCTGAAGCTGCTTGGCGCGATCGTCGCGGCCGGCCTGGCCGCAGGCACGATCCTCGTGGTGGCTCTCTCGGGCGCCGCGCTGCTGGCGGTGATGGTGCCCCTGGTCCCGCTGGTGCTGCTCGCGCTGTTCGCGTGGCGCATGTTCGGCCGGTCCGTGCGGCCGTCGGTCGCCTGATCCGTCAGAGCGCCGGCTGCCGCGTCCACCAGGACGTCCGCCGCTCGTAGCGCGCGGCGGCCGCGAGCAGCATCGTCTCGTCGAACAGGCGCCCCGTGAGCTGCAGGCCCACGGGAAGCCCCTCCCGCGTGAACCCGCATGGCACGCTGATCGCCGGCAGGCCCGCCAGGTTGGCGCTGACCGTGAAGATGTCGGCGAGGTACATCTGCAGCGGGTCGGACACGCGTTCCCCAATACGGAATGCGGGGGTCGGGCTTGTCGGCATGGCCACGACGTCCACCTGTTCGAACGCCCGATCGTAGTCGCGCCGGATCAGCGTCCGGACCTGCTGCGCCTTCAGGTAGTACGCGTCGTAGTACCCCGCGCTCAGGACGTAGGTTCCCAGCATGATCCGGCGCTTGACCTCCGTGCCGAACCCCTGCTCGCGCGTGCGGCCGTACATCGTGCGCAGGTCGTCCTGTGCCCCCGGTCCGGCCGTGGCCGCGGCGGCACGGAACCCGAACCGCACACCGTCGTATCGCGCGAGATTCGAACTCGCCTCGGCCGTCGCCACCAGGTAGTACACGGGGATCGCCGCGCCCGCATAGGGAAGCGTGATGTCGACGAGCGAGGCACCCGCCTCCCGGTACACCGCCAGGGCCTGCTCGAACGCCGCAGCGACGTCGCCGTCCACGCCCTGTTCGAGCAGCGCCCGCGGTACGCCGATGCGCAAAGGGGCAGAGGTCTCGGCCAGGGCCTGCGTGTAGTCCGGCACCGTGTCCGGCGCGCTCGTGGCGTCGGCCGGATCGTGTCCGGCCAGCACGTTGAGGGCAATCGCCGCATCCTCCACCGTGCGTGTGAAGGGACCCACCTGATCGAGGGACGACGCGAACGCGAGAAGGCCGTAGCGCGACACGCGGCCGTAGGTCGGCTTCAGCCCGACGAGCCCGCACAACGCAGCGGGCTGCCGGATGGAGCCGCCGGTGTCGGAGCCGAGCGCGAGGGGCGCCATGGCGGCGGCCACCGCCACCGCCGAGCCACCGCTGGACCCACCGGGGATGCGGTCCGTCGCCCACGGGTTGCGCACCGGGCCGAACGCGGAGTTCTCGTTCGACGAGCCCATCGCGAACTCGTCGCAGTTGGTCTTGCCCACGAGGACGGCGCCTGCGGCTTCGAGACGGGCGACGACCGTGGCATCGTACGGGGGAACGAAGGTGTCGAGGATCCGCGACGACGCGGTGGTGCGGACGCCCCGCGTGCAGAGGTTGTCCTTCACCGCCACCGGGACGCCCGCGAGCGGTAGCGTCGCGCGCCTTGGATCCGCATCCACTGCAGCGGCCCGCGCCAGCGCCTGCTCGCGGGTCACGGTGTTGAAGGCGTTGAGGGCGCCGTTGTGGGCGTCGATGCGGGCGAGCGCCTGCTCGCACACCGCCACGGCCGATACGGCGCCGCTGCGGACCGCGTCGCCGATCGCGCGAACAGTCGAGGCGACGCTCATCCGATGACCCGCGGTACCTTGAACAGTCCGGCCTCGATGTGGGCATCCGGCGCATTGGCGAGGGCGGCGCCCCGCTGCAGCGACTCGTGCACCAGGTCGGCGCGGTCCGCTTCGTGCCGCGTGACGACACTGGACGTGGGGGGCACACCGGCCGTGTCGATGTTCTGCACCTGCGTGGCGTAATCGAGGATGTCGCTCAACTGGCGCGCGAACAGCTCGATCTCGGACTCGTCGAGCCGCAGGTGCGCGAGGGCGGCAATCGCGTCGATCTGGGACCTGGAGAAAACGGCGGGCATGGCAAATGCTAGCATTTCCCGCGCGAGCCACTCCATGCCCCACGTCCGTCCTGCCGCCGTGGCGGGCACCTGGTATCCCGGGTCCGCGTCCGCGCTCACTGCCGCCGTTGCGGCCTGCCTTGCCGCGGCCGATGGCACCGCGCGCCTGCCCCGCGTGGCCGCGCTGATTGCCCCGCACGCGGGACTGATGTACTCGGGACCGGTAGCCGGGTACGCCTACCGTCAGCTCGATGACCGACGCTTCGACACGGTCGTTCTCGTCGGGCCGTCGCACCACGTGGACTTCGACGGGGTATCGGTCTGGCCGCGTGGATCGTTCGACTCCCCGATGGGCCCCGCGGCCATCGACACCGATGCGGTGGATCGCCTCCGGGAAACCGGCGACCTCGTCCGCGACCTGCCCGCCGCGCACACCCGCGAGCATTCGCTCGAGATGCAGCTGCCGTTCGTTCGCCACCAGTTGCCCGGCGCACGCATCGTCCCGCTCGTCATGGGGCGCCAGACGCGGACCACGGTCGATGGCCTGGCCGACGCCCTGGTGGCGGCGATCGATCCCGCGACGACCCTGCTGGTCGCGAGCAGCGACCTGTCGCATTTCCACGAGGCGGCCACCGCGCACGCGCTCGACGCACGCGTCGCGGAGTGCGTCAGGACGTTCGATCCCGACCGCCTGCAGGCGCTGCTCGAGGCCCGACCGGAGCACGCGTGCGGAGGCGGGCCGATGGTGGCGGTGATGAAGGCCGCGCAGCGGCTCGGTGCGACCAACGCCGTCGTGCTCGAGTATGCGGACTCGGGCGACGTGTCCGGCGACAAGCAGTCGGTGGTCGGCTATCTGGCTGCGGTCATAGGGTCTGCCGCGTGATTGCGTCCGACGAGCGCGCGCGGCTGCTCGCACGGGCGAGAACGGCCATTGCGGGGCGGCTCGGTGTCGACGTCCGGCAACCCGCCCGCAGGTCCGGTACGTGTCACGCGGGAGCCTTCGTCACGCTGCGGCTCGGCGGCGACCTCCGGGGGTGCGTGGGCCACATCGAACCGGATCGTCCGCTCGACGACGTCATCGCTGATTGTGCCGTCGCGGCCGCGACCGAGGACCCCCGGTTCCCGCAGCTCCACGTGGACGAACTGCCGCGGATCACGATCGAGATCTCGGTGCTCGGGCTGCTCGAGCCGGTCTCACGACTCGAGGACATCGAGGTGGGTCGCCACGGGTTGGTCGTCGAGCACGGACACCGCCGCGGCCTGTTGCTGCCGGGCGTGCCCGTCGACTGGGGTTGGGACGTGCACACGTTCGTGCGCCAGACGTGCCGCAAGGCCGGGTTGCCGCTGGATGCCTGGCCAGGGACGGGCGTCGCCCTCTCCCGATTCGAAGCCGAAGTCTTCGGCGAGGAACCGTCGGCCGGCCGGTGAAACCGTGGGGCGGCTCCGGCCGCCGGAGCCGCCACGACGCTGGATCGTCGTGCAGACCCATCGGACGACGGTACCAGGCGACGCACCGTAGCGGCCCTCAGCGCTTCCGCACCAGCCGGCGCAGCGTCGACAGGTTGCGCGCGTCGAGCGCATCCACCGTGATGGGCCCCGTCGCCTTGCCCTGTCCTTTCGGGGTCTCGAGCAGCATCGGCAGCCGCGCGAACCGCCGATCGTTCACGAGGCGCCGGAAGGCCTCGATGCCGAGGTGTCCCTTCCCGATGTGCTCGTGGCGATCGACCCGGCTGCCACGCGGCTTCTTCGAGTCGTTCAGGTGAAACGCCTTGAGGCGCTCGAAGCCCACGATCCGTCCGAACTGGCGGAATGTGTCGGCGTACCCGGCGTCGGTGCACAGGTCGTAGCCGGAAGCGAGCAGGTGGCACGTGTCGAGGCACACGCCGACGCGGGGATGACCGTCCATGTGCGCGATGATGGCCGCCAGTTCCTCGAACCGTGCGCCGAGTGACGTGCCCTGGCCCGCCGTGTGTTCGAGCAGGATCAAGGTGCGACCCTCCGGGCGATCCTGCAGCAGGCCGAGCAGGTTCTGCGCGATGAACTGCAGCCCTTCCTCGGGGTCGCCGGACGTATAACACCCCGGGTGCAGGACGACGCCCAGCAGGCCCAGCGCCTCGGCGCGATCCAGTTCGTCAGCCATGGCCGCACGCGACTGCGCCTGCAGTGTCGGACTGGTGGTCGCCAGGTTGATCAGGTAGCTCGCGTGCGACACCACGGCTTCCAGCCGCGCTTCGTCGACGCGCGCGCGGAACCGGCGCACCTCCTCCGGCGGGATCGGACGGCCGCGCCACTGGCTCGCGTTCTTCGCGAAGATCTGGAGAGCCTGGCAGCCGTGTACTTCAGCCCGGTCGACCGCGCGAGGCAGGCCTCCTGCCACTGACATGTGGGCGCCGAACCAGGGCATCTACCTCGCAACCAGCGCGTCTTCGAACAGCGCGGCCAGTTCGTCGGGGCCAGCGGGGCGGGGCGAGAGCTTCGTCACCCGGTGCTGCGGCAGCGTGCCCTGCACGAGCGCCGGGATGTCCGCGCTCGTGTAGCCGACAGCCTTCAACCCGTTCGGCACGCGCAGGCGCTCCATGAACCAGGTGATCCGATCGGCCAGGGCTCGGCCGGCATCGGCCGCACGGACCGTGGAGACGTCCACGCCCAGCGCCTCGGCGGCCAGCAGGTGGCGCTCTGGGCTGGCGGGCGCGGTAAAGCGGAAGACCGCGGGTGCGTTCAGGATCACCGACATGCCGTGCGGCACGAGGGCGTGATCGTCGGGATAGCCATCGGCCCGATACGTCCGCACGTGACCGGACACCGGATACGACATGCCGTGCGGCAGGTGCACACCGGCGTTGCCGAAACCCACGCCGGCATAGGACGCCGCAAGCATCATCCAGCCGCGCGCCTCGTCATCGTCGGGATGCTCGACCGCGCGAACGAGGTACCGGCTCACGAGGCGCAGGGCTTCGAGCGACCACACGTCGCTGATCGGGTTGGAGCCCTGGTAGGCGGGCCGCAGCGCCGGGCGCGTGGGCCTGGGGCGCTGGAGGTAGGGGAGCGCGGTGAACGACTCGATGGCATGGCTCAGGATGTCGAGGCCCGAGGCTGCGGCAACCTGTGGTGGCATCGTCCGAGTGAGTTCCGGGTCGAGCAGCCCGAGCGTCGGCTTCAGTCGCCGACTGGCGATGCCCGTCTTGGCGTGCATCTCCGTCAAGTCGAAGATGCTGACGCCCGTGGTTTCACTGCCCGTGCCCGCGGTCGTGGGCACCGCGATGAGCGGCTTCAGGGGACCCGGCACCGGCAGCGCCCGCCCTATCGGCGCGTTGACGTAGTCGAGGAAATCGGCGGGCGGATACGTCGTGTAGAGGTTGACCGCCTTTGCGGTATCGATGACCGAGCCACCGCCCACGGCCACGATGCCGTCGATGTCCAGCGCGTTCGCGAAGGCGATCGCTTCCTTGAACGACACGTCCGTGGGCTCGACCCGCACGCGGTCGTAGAGCGTGGCGGCGACACCTGCCTCGTCGAGCGACTCGAGCACCACGCGTACCGGGGTGAGCCTGGCCAGGCGTGGGTCGGTCACCACGAGGGCGCGCCGGACGCCAAGGTCGATCAGGTCCTGACCGACTTCGCGCGTCACGCCCGCTCCGAAGCGGACCGACGACGCGGCCATCTCGAAGGCGTATTCGGTCTGTGTCATCGCGTCCGTTCAGTTGGTGCGAGCCGGGAGCGCGGTGCCGGCCGGTACGAGGCGAGCCGGATCGGCGTCCGCCCTGGGATGGAACTTCTGGCTGCGCCCGCCAAAGCTGTCGGCGGTGTAGAGGTTGCCCTGCGCGTCCACCGAGAACTGGTGCAGTTCCCAGAACGCACCTGGGTACACGCCGTATGTGCCCCAGAAGTACAGCAGACGGCCGTTCGCGTCATAGTGCAGCAGCCGAGCGTTCGTGCCGTCGGACACCCACACCGTGCCGTCCGGTGCGGCGACGACGTGATTGGGGAAACGCAGATTCGGCCAGGTGTCGAGGTGCGTGCCTTTTGCGTCGAACACCTGGATGCGCTGGTTGCCCCGGTCCGCTACATAGACGCGTCCGTCCCGGCCTGCATCGATCCCGTGCAGCCCGCTGAACTGACCCGGGCCGTTGCCGCGCGTGCCCCACTGCATGAGGAACCGGCCATCGCGGTCCAGCTTCACGATGCGCGTATTGCGCAGCCCGTCGGCCACGAGGATCGACCCATCGGGCAGGAACGCCAGATCCTGCGGCAGCCCGAAGTGCGTCTGGTCGTCTCCCGGGACGTCGGTCTCGCCGAGGGTCTGCACGAGTTGCTTCCCGTCGTTGGTGAACTTGTAGATGACATGCCGGGCGTCGTTCACGACCCACACGTGTCGCTGGGGGTCGTAGGGGCTGATCTTGATCTTGTGGGGGCCGCCCCCGGTGCCGGGCGCGGCGACGAACAGGCGGTCCCACTGCGTCCAGGCCTCGACCAGCGCGCCCTGCGCGTCGATGACGAGGATGCAGTTGCGCATCTCGGCGCGGGGCGTGGTGGCACGTTCCCCAAGCGAGCCCCATTCGTTCGTGAAGCCTCGGGGCAGGGTGTCCGGCAGCTTCAGCTCGCCGCGCTGTCCGATGAAGATCCGGTTCGGCGTCTCGGCGAAGATGGCCGGCTGCGAGCCCCAGATGTACCCCTTCGGCGCCCACTGCTGCGGCCAGCTGGCGACCAGTTCATAGGGTCCGGTCTCCTCTTCGCCGCCCTTCTGCTGCGTCGAGGCGCTGACGGGCAGGAGCGCCACGGCGCCGACGATCAGCAGCGCGGCAAGCGGGCGGAGGCGCGGCAGGCGGCGGAGTGTCGGCATGCGGCGGAGTGTCGGCATGCGGCGGAGCGTACCAATGAAGCCCGGCGCGCGCAAGGCAGCGCCTACTGCACCGGAGGATCGGGGCCGAGGCTGTCCCGAATCAACTCGTAGTCGCGGCCGACGACCGCGGTCGCGCCGAACAGCCCACGCCGGAACGTCCTCGCATCGCTCGGGAGTCCGCCGGTGAACCGCATGTCGCTGAACATCACCGTATAGGTGCCATCGTCGTGCAGGCTCGAACTCGGCGACGGGAAGCGTGAGAAGTCCATGAACACGCGCACGTTCGGCGCCCGCAGGGCGCTCATCACCGCCGGCGTCCACTGGCTGGGTACGACGACGGATCGGGCCCTCGCCGCGGGATCGTCCCGGTCGAGTCCGTAGCCCGTGGCCAGATCGATGTCGCGGACCTGATACCCGAGCGATTCATGCGACAGCAGGCGCCATCTGAACGGCGAGAGGAAATCCGGCATCGCCGCGATTTCGATGAGGCAATCCTGCGCCGCCACGTCGCGCGGTGACGTGCCTGGGAAACGCGGCCACCAGTCCACCCCGAGCGCGGGGCGAACCGACTGGGCACACCACGGAGGCTGCCGCAGGGCAAAGGCGTCCGGGGCCCGCGCGATGGCGAGGTAGTGCGAACCCGCTCGCAGGGCGTAGAACGCCGCAACGGCCGCGAGCGTGACCGCGGCGTTTCGTGCCAGACGCCGCGGCGCGTCCGGCCTGCGCTGCGCGCGGTGGCCGAGCCACGCACCGACGCCCAGGATCCCCAGCAGGTACAGGTCGACGATCGGGAGCCAGTCCAGGCCGTACCAGGTCCACGAGAAGGGGCTGAGCGGCCGGGTGCCGTACGACGTCGGCAGGTCCATGAGGACGTGAAAGAAGATGCCGATCGCCGACGCGAGCCACAGCGCGGCCAGTGACGCTCCAGGAGGACCGCTCGCGTCCGCTCGGCGACGCGTGCCGAGCCACACGAGCCCGGCCACGACGAACGAGAGGCCAGCCAGCCCAAGCGGCCCGTGCGTCGGGCCGCGGTGCACCTCGAGGTAGCGGGCGGCGCCGCCGAAGGCGGTGGCGACGATGTCGATGTCGGGGACGTTCGAGGCGAGGAAGAGCGCTGCAGTGGTGCCGCGTCCCGCACGGCTGAGCGGCGTCCGGGCCAGCGTCAGCCCGAACAGGCTGTGCGTGATGTTGTCCAAGCGACTTAATATAACAAGATGAAACGTGCGGTCCTGGTCACCCTGCTGGTCGCCATGGTGATGGCCGTGCCGCGCCCCTCACTCGCCTGGGGAGCCGTCGCGCACCAGATGCTGATGCGGCGCGTGATCGACCTGCTGCCTCCCGAGCTGAAGCCGTTCTACGAACACTTCCGCGAGGAGATCGTGCTGCGCGCCAACGACCCCGATCTGTGGCGCAATGTGCCGTTCGAGGACGAGGATCCCAACCACTTCATCGACTTCGGCATCCGCGAGTACGGGAAGCCCCCGTTCGCCGAGCTGCCGCGGGAACGGGGCGCGGCGATTGCGAAGTTCGGGATCGCCAACATTCGCCGCTGGGGCACGCTGCCCTGGCGCATCGAGGAGATGTCCGGAAGCCTGCGCCGCGGCTTCGAAGGCATCGGGCGCCGGGCTCCGTACGCCATATCGGACGTCGTCCTGTTCTCGGCCGCACTCGGCCATTACGTCCAGGACAGCACCCAGCCGTTCCATGCGACGGACAACTTCGATGGACAGCTCACGGGCAACCGCGGCATCCACTCCCGGTTCGAACGCGACCTGATCGAGAAGTTCGGATCGCGGCTGCAGCTGACTCCGCAACTCCCGCGCCCGCTGACCAACGCGCGCGACGTCGCCTTCGACACGCTCATCCACTCGTATAGCCTCCTCGATCGGATCCTGGCTGAGGACACGCGCGCGATCGCGGCGAAGGAGGTCTACGACGATGAGTACTTCGAGCAGCTGTTCGTCGCGCTGAAGCCGATGCTGGAGCAGCAGCTGTCTGCCGCCATCGCGACCACTGCGGGGCTCATCGTCGGCGCCTGGGAAGAGGCGGGTCGCCCGGCGCTCTACACGACTCAGCCGCGCCCTGCCGAGCGGGTGCGGCGGTAGCGCTTGCGCGTCTATCTCGTGCCGGTCGGCCGCGGCCGGCTGGAGCCGTACGCCGAACCCCTGCACGTCGAGCCCGAGGACGATCTGGCGCCGGAGGGGCGGGTGCGCCGCTGGATCCACCGGGCGGGCGCGCACTGGGGTCGCCTCGTGGATGCAGCGCGCGAAGGTGGCGCGACCTCGGCGTTCGGCCGCTGGCGCGACCGCGTAGTGTGCGCGCTGGCCGACTCCATCGACGAGCAGCGCACGCTGTGGGGGCTGCGGCGGGCCCAGCACGCCGACCTGCTGTTCCCCTCGGGCCTCGATGCCGCAGCGGCGCGGGATGCACTGGATCGCAGCCTGCGGGCCTCGCAACGCCATCATGGCTGGTGGCTGGTCATCGACCTGCTGCTGTTCATCGCCTCCGGCATCCTCTTCTTCGTACCGGGGCCCAACATCGTCGCCTACTACCTCGGCTTTCGGGCGTTCGGACACATGCAGTCATGGCGCGGCGCGCGGCAGGCGCTGTCGTCGTGTGCGTGGTCGCTGCTACCCAGCGACGACCTGCAGGTGCTGGCCACGCTGACGGCCGTGCCGCCCGACGCGCGTGCGGCGCAGGTCGACGCGATTGCGGCACGCCTCGGACTGGAGCACCTGCCGGCGTTCTTCGAGCGGGCGGACGGCTGAGCCTCGCATGCTATACTCGCCCGGATCCCGTTGACTCTCAGAGAATTAGCTGATCGGCTCAAGTGCCGCCTCGAGGGCGACGGCGACGTGGAGATTGTGCGGGTCGCGGGCATCGAGCACGCGCAGTCCGGTGATCTCACGTTCGTCGCCCACCCGAAATACCACCACTTCCTGAGTACGACCCGCGCCTCGGCGGTGCTCGTCCAGCCGGGCGTCGAGCGTGTCGACGGCGGTCCGGCGCTGCTCATCTGCGACCACCCGTACCTCGTCTTCGCTCAGGCGCTCGGCGTGCTGCACAACGCCCCGCAGCCCGTCGCCGGTGTCGACCCCTCGAGCGTGGTGGCTGCAGACGCCGTGCTCGGCGAGCGCGTGTCGATCGGCGCGCTCTCGGTCGTCGGGCCCGGCGCGTCCATCGGGGCGGGGTCGGTCGTGTACCCCGGCGTGGTCATCGGCCCCGGCGCGATCATCGGAGCGGACTGCGTCATCCATGCGAGGGTGTCGATCCGGGAGCGCGTCCGGCTCGGCAGCCGCGTGGTCATCCAGGACGGAGCGGTGATCGGTGGTGACGGGTTCGGCTTCGTCCGTCAGGCCGACGGGACGCATCTCAAGATCCCGCAGCACGCCGACGTCGTCATCGAAGACGACGTGGAGATCGGCGCCAACACGACCATCGATCGGCCGGCCGTCGGGGAGACGCGGATCCAGGCCGGCACGAAGATCGACAACCTGGTGCAGGTGGCGCACGGCGTCTCGGTGGGCCGGCGCGTGCTGTTCGCGGCCCAGGTGGGCATTGCCGGCAGCACCGTGATCGAAGACGACGTGGTGCTTGCGGGACAGGTGGGTGTGGCGGGCCACCTGCGCATCGGCACAGGCGTGGTTGCCACCGCCCAGACCGGCATCCCGAACTCGGTGGACCCCGGCCTGGTGATCTCGGGGTATCCCGCCATTCCGAACCGGGACTGGCTGAAGTCCTCCGCGGTGTTTCGTCATCTGCCCGCTCTGAAGAAACGCGTTGTCGAACTCGAGCAGCGCATCGCGGAGCTCGAGGAGAAGCTGAACGCATGTCTTCCACCATCGGATCGCTGATCCGTGGCGCGGTCGTGGCCGCCTGTGTCGGCCTGTTCGCACCCGTTGCCGCCACCGCCCAGGAGCCGCTGGCCGACGTCCCGCCCGGCGGCGCGTTCATGCCCCGCTTCGACTGGCGGATGTCCGCGGCAGCCCTGGGGCACGAGGATGTCCGGTTCTCGTGGGACACCCACTGGGCGGGCGACTTCGACCTCTTCCACTACAAGCGGGGGCGCGCCACGTTCCTTGGCGACTACCAGGCGCTGCTTGGCAGTGAGTTCCGCCCGTTCGACACCTACCAGAGCAACTACCTGCTCGAGGCGTCCGGGTCGGTGTTCGTCGGCAAGTTCGAAGTCGCCGGCGTCCTGCACCACATTTCGCGGCACCTCGGCGATCGCCCGAAGCGGCAGGCGGTGGCGGAGAACGCGGTCGGGCCACGGATCATGCGGCGGTTCGCCCGGGGGGCCACGGCCGTCGACCTGCGCATCAACGTGCACAAGATCATCGCCAAGGCGTACGTCGACTACACGTGGATGAACGACGCGAATGTGGTGGTCCGGCGTCGGCTGAACACGCACGCGACGCTGTACGGCCGCGGGTACGGGCAGCTGATCACCGTGGACCCGAACATCGCGGGCCGGGACCGGCAGTGGGGTGGGCGCGTCGAAGCGGGTGTGAAGCTCGTCGGCAGCGGGCCGGCCGCCATGGAGCTGTTCGTCGGGCGTGAGCAGATGATCGACGCGGACCCGCTCGATCGGTTGCCGCGGCGCTGGACCTACGCCGGATTCCGCCTGGTCGGCCGCTGACCGCCGCCGTCGGCCGGTGCGCGCGCCAGGCGCCGATGCCCAGGCCGGACCCGCCGGGGTGAAAGGGTAGAATCGCCTCATGACTCGCAGGTGGCTCGGCGCCTTCCTCGTTTCGGTCGTGCTCGCGGCCGCCGCCCTTCCGTTGTCGGCCGCCGTCCCGCCGCCACGACTCCAATACGAGTCGATTACGCTGCCCAACGGGCTGCAGGTGATCCTGTCGGAGGATCACTCGACGCCGATCGTGCACCTGGCGCTCTGGTATCACGTCGGCTCCAAGAACGAGAAGCCGGGACGCACGGGTTTCGCGCACCTCTTCGAACACATGATGTTCAAGGGGTCGAAGAACGTGGGCCCCGAGGAGCACACCTCGATCATCGCGTCGGTGGGCGGGCAGAGCAACGCCTACACGCAGGACGACGAGACGGTGTTCTGGGAAACGCTGCCGGCGCAGTACCTGCCGCTGGCCGTGTGGCTCGAGGCCGACCGCATGGCCACGCTCCGCGTGGACAACCAGACGTTCGTGAACGAGCGCGAGGTGGTGAAGGAAGAGCGCCGCATGCGCGTGGACAACGTTCCGTTCGGGCGCCTCAACGAGATCATCTACGACAACGCCTTCACCACGCATCCCTACAAGCACCCGACCATCGGCAGCATGCAGGATCTCGAGGCCGCGTCGATCGAGGACGTGCGCGAGTTCTACAACACCTTCTACGTGCCCGAGAACGCCACCCTCGTCATCGTCGGCGACTTCGACACGGCGCAGACGAAGGAGCTGGTGACGACCTACTTCGGGCGGATTCCGAAAGCGAGCCGGCCCGTGCCGCGCGACATCCCCCAGGAGCCGCCGCAGAAGGCGGAGAAGCGCGTGACGGTCGAGCAGCCGTGGCCGCTGCCGGCCGTGGTGGTGGCGTACCACATCACCTACGACGGGCACCCGGACTCGTATCCGCTGCACATCGCGTCGAAAGTGCTGTCCGATGGCCAGAGTTCCCGCATCTACCAGAAACTGGTCTACGAGAACCAGCTGGCGGTCACGGCGTTCGGGGGCGCCAACCTGATCGAGCACCCCAACCTGTTCTATGCGGTTGCCATCGTCCAGCCGGGGCAGACCCCGGAGGCCGCCCAGGCGGCGCTCATCGGAGAGCTGGAGCGGCTGAAGAGCCAGGCCATCTCCGAGCGCGAACTGCAGCGGACGAAGAACCAGTTTGCGCGCGACTACATCCTGGGCCGGCAGTCGGTCCAGCAGAAGGCGTTGCAGCTGGCGCACGCCGCGGTCCTGCACGGGGACGTGACGACCGCCGACGGCGAGTTCGAGATCTTCCAGAAGGTCACGGCGGCCGACGTCCAGCGGGTCGCCCGCACCTACTTCACCGAGGAGAACCGGCTGGTGCTGACCATCCTGCCGTCCGGCCGCGGCGCGACGGGGGCCGCCCGATGAGCGTGCGACACACCCTCACCACCGCGGTGCTGCTGGTCGCCGTGGCCGCTTCGCCGGTGGCCGCCCAGGAGCGGGCATGGCCGAGCGAGCGTCCGCCCCGGCCGCTGCCTGCCAGGCCGATCAACTTCCCGCCGTACGAACTCCGGACCCTGGCCAATGGCCTCCAGGTGGTGGCTGTCCTGCAGCACGAGCAGCCGGTCGTGAGCATGCGCATGATCGTCCGCGCGGGCGCAGCCCATGACCCGCGCGAGAAGGCCGGGCTCGCGGACCTTGCCGCAACGCTGCTCGATCAGGGCACGACGACCAAGACCGCGAAGCAGGTGAACGAGGAGATCGACTTCATGGGCGGGGCTCTCGGCGCCGGCGCCGGTGCCGACCTCTCGTACGTGAACGTGATCGTGATGAAGGACAGCTTCGAGCAGGGGCTCCGCATCCTGTCCGACACCGCGAGGAATCCCGGCTTCGCGCCGGAGGAGATCGAGCGGCAGCGCCAGCAGCGCATCTCCACGCTGAAGGTGAACGTCGAGTCGCCCGAGTACGTGGCGGACGCGGTCTTCGACCGCCTCGTGTACGGTCAGCACCCCTACGGCGTGCCGCAGAACGGGACACCCGACACGCTGGCCTCGATCACACGGGCGGACCTGCAGGAGTTCCATCAGAAGTACTTCGTGCCCAACAACGCCATCCTTGCCGTGGTCGGCGACGTGACGGCGGAGGAGGCGTTCTCGGGCGTCGAGAAGGTGTTCGGCGACTGGGTGAAGAAGGAACTGCCGCAGACCACCTTCGTCGCGCCACCCGATCCCACGCGGCGCGTGCTGATCATCGACAAGCCCGACGCGGTGCAGACCGAGATTCGGGCCGGGCACCTCGGCATCCGCCGCAATCATCAGGACTACATGGCGCTCAACCTGACGCTGCGCATCCTGGGGGGCGAGGGCGCCAACCGGCTGCACCAGGTGCTGCGCACCGAGCGCGGGCTGACCTACGGCGCCAAGGCGGAGATGGGCACGCTGCTCGAGGCGGGCGACTTCGAGGCCTCCACCAACACGCGGTCCGAAGCCACCGGCGAGGTGCTGCGGCTCATCGTGGACGAGTTCTGGCGCCTGCAGCGTGAGCGCGTGAGCGAGCGGGAGCTGGGTGACGCCAAGGCCTACATCACCGGCAGCTTCCCGTTGACCATCGAGGTGCCCGACGCGATCGCCACCCAGGTGCTCAACGTGCTGTTCTACGGCCTGCCGGTCGAGCAGCTGCAGACCTATCGCGAGCGCGTGAACGCCGTCACCCCGAACGACGTCGAGCGCGTGGCCCGCTACTACCTGCGCCCGGATCGGCTGTCGATCGTCCTGGTGGGGAACGCCGCCGCCTTCAGCGGCCAGCTGCGGGGGCTGGGCTTCACCAGCTTCGACGTCATCAACATGGCAGACCTGGACCTGATGGCGCCCGACCTGCGCCGCAAGCGGGCGCCGGCCCTGCTGCGCGGGCCCGGAGGCGCACCCGGCGATGCCGTCCTGCGGGCGCCGGGGCACGTGGCGGCCTACGTGCCGGCCGGCTCCCAGGCGGTGCGGGGGCCGGTGATCACCGCGCAGGAAGGCGCGGCGGCGCAGGAACTGCTCGAGCGGATCGTGAACGCGAAGGGGGGCGCTCAGCGCCTGCGGGCCATCAAGAGCCTGGTCGTGACGACGAGTGCGCGAGCCCTGGGGCCCGACGCCCCGCCGGATCGGGCGGAGACGGTGACCTACCTCGAATATCCGAACCACGTCCGCGTCGAGTCCAGGATCCGCGGCACCGATCTCCTGCAGGTCTACGACGGCACCAGCGCCTGGGTGCGCGACCCGAACGGCGTTCACGACGTGCCGCCGCAGATGCTGCGGGACTTTGAGAACGGGCTGAAGCGCGACACGATTGCGCTGCTGATGGCCGCGCTCGAGGGGCGCGTGCGGGTCCGGCGACTGCCTGACGTGAAGGAGGAGAGCGGCGCCGTCTACCAGGCGCTCGAGTTCTCGGGCGCCACCATCGAGCCGCTCGTGATGTACGCCGACCCGGCCACAGGGCTCGTCGCCAAGCAGACCTACGTGGCGGGTGGCCTCGGCCAGCCCCTCATCGAGGAGCGATTCACCGACTACCGGCTCGTGGACGGCGTCCAGATCAACTACGCCGCAAGCGTCCGCATCGGAGGCCAGCCCGCGCTCGAGCGTACGGTGCGCGAGGTGAAGATCGGCGGGCCGCTCGATCCGGCGCTGTTCAGACGTCCCACGCCTTGAGCCAGCGGCTGCTCCTCTCGTGCGGGGAGGCATCCGGGGATCTGTATGCCGGCGCCCTGACGCGCGAACTGAAGGCATTGGCGCCCGGCATCGAGGTGGCCGGGCTTGCCGGGCCGGGCTTCGAAGCCGCGGGCGGACGGGTCGTGGTGGACTATCGCGGCCTGTCGGTCACCGGGTTCACGGAGATCGTCAGCAAGGTTCCGCACCTGCGGGCCGCCAAGCGTCGACTCCTCGACGAGGCTCGCCGTCGCCGGCCCGACGCGCTGGTCGTGATCGACTACTTCGGCTTCAACGCCCGCCTGGCAAGAGACGTCAGGGCACTCGGCATCCCGGTGGTCTACTACGTCAGCCCGCAGGTCTGGGCATGGCGGCCGGGCCGGGTCCGCGTCATTCGGGAGATTGCGGACCGCGTGCTCGTCATCTTTCCGTTCGAATCGGCAATCTACGAGCAGGCAGGCGTGCCCGTGGAGTTCGTCGGCCATCCGCTCATCGACCTGGCCCACCCCCGCGAGACACGGGCGGTGTTCCTCCGGAACCTCGGCCTCGACCCCGCTGCGCCCACCGTGGCGCTGCTGCCAGGCAGCCGGACGAGCGAAGTGCGACGGATCCTGCCGACGCTCGTGGACGCGGCGCAAATGGTCCAGGCACAGGTGCCGGGCGTGCATTTGGTGCTCGCGCGCGCGCCGCATCTCGACGACCGCTGGTTTGCGCCGCTGCGGCAACTGCCCGGCGTGGCGGTCGTCACCGGCGACACCGATACGGTGCTCGCCGCCGCCGACGTGGTGGTGACCGCCTCCGGCACGGCGACCGTGCAGACAGCCCTGCACGACAAGCCGATGGTGGTCGTGTACCGCGTGTCCGACCTCGAATACCGTGTGGGCCGGCGCTTCGTGAACGTGGACACGTTCGCGATGGTGAACCTCATCGCCGGGGAGCCACTCGTGCCGGAGCTGATTCAGGGCGGCTTCACGGCGGCGCGTGTGGCCGCCGAAATAATTTCCATGCTCACCGATGCGGGGCGGACGGCACGGATCAGGCAAGGGCTGGCCGAGGTGCGGCGCCGCCTCGGCGGCCCGGGCGCCAGCCGCCGCGCGGCATCAGCCATTCTGAAGGTGATAGGGGCATCATGCGACACAGCATCCTGACCGTCCTCCTGCTTTGCGCGCTGGCGGCATCCGCCGGGGCCACCGTCCTCGTGCCGGCCGACCTTTCCGAACTCGCGCACGATGCCCGCGCCATCGTTCGCGGACATGTCGTCGCCGTCACTGCACAGTGGACGGAGGACCGCCGGACGATCGAAACCGTGGTGGCGCTCGAGCCGGAGCGATACCTCAAGGGCCGGCTCGGCGACCTCGTGTACTTCCGCGTTCCGGGCGGCACCCTGGGACGCTTCCGCAACATCGTGATGGGGGCACCGCGGTTCGAGGTCGGGCAGCGGGTCATCGTGTTCCTCGGGGCGAGCGGACCGCGTGTGCCGTTCGTCCTCGGCCTGAGCCAGGGGGTCTACCGCGTGGGCGTCACCTCCGCCGGGGCGGAGATGGTGGCGCCTCCACCCCTCCTGCCGGGCGTCGCCGGTCCAGTCGTGCGGGGCGCCGCCTCGCTGCGCCCCGCCCGGTTGTCCGACTTCGAGCGTGACGTCCAGACGCTCGTCGAGGCCGGCCAGTGAGCGGGCGTCGTTCCGGCATCGTGGCCGCGCTCGCGACGATCCTCCTGCTGCTGCAGGTCTATCCGGCGTCGGCCTATCTCAAGTTCGGATACGAGGTGAACGGCACCGAGTTCACCCTGAAGTGGCGCACCGGCATGGTGCGGTATTTCGTCACCGACCAGGGTGCGCCGGGGGTGAGTGCCCAGGCCTTCCAGGAAGCAGTGGGGCGTGCGTTCGCCACCTGGCAGGCCGTGCCGACGTCGGCGATCTCCTACCAGTTCGGCGGATTCACCCGCAGCCTGCCCGGGGAAGACGATGGGCGATCGACCCTCGGGTTCCTGAACCAGCCGGACCTCGACCGCGTGCTCGCGTCGACGAGCTACCTGGTGGACGGCGACACCGGCGACCTGATCGAGTCGGACATCTTCTTCAACACGGCCTTCGCATGGTCGGTGGCGGCCAACGGCCAGACGGGCCGTTGGGACCTGGAGTCGATCGCGCTGCACGAGATCGGGCACATGAGCGGCCTCGGGCACTCGGCGATCGGCGAAACCGAACTCGTCGCCGGCGGCGGGCGCCGCGTCCTGTCTACCGGCGCGATCATGTTCCCGATTGCGCTTGGCACCGGCGACATCACTGGCCGCTCGCTCAAGGCAGACGACGTGGCCGGCATCTCCGACCTCTATCCCGATGGCGGGTTCAACGACCGGACCGGCAGCGTCTCCGGACGGGTGACCAGGTCGGGGCGCGGCGTGTTCGGCGCTCACGTGGTCGCCTTCGACACGGCGACAGGGGAGTCGGTCGGGAACTTCACGCTCAGCACGGACGGCCGCTTCTCGATCGCCGGACTGCGCCCGGGTCCACACGTCCTGCGGGTCGAACCGCTGGACGATGCGAGCACCGAGAGTTTCTTCGACCCGGTCGAGCCCATCGACCTGAATTTCCGCATCCGCTTCGCAGACCGCCTGGCGGTCGTGCCACGTGGCGGCGACAGCGGAACGGTGACGATCGCGGTGGTGCCGAAGTGACGGGACTGCGCGTGAGGCGCCTCGTGCGCGCTGGCGCGCTGGTGCTGGGCGTGTGCGCCTGGCCTGGCGCACCGGCGGCCATCGCTCAGCCGTCGGCGGGCCGCATCGAGGTGTCTGCCGGCGCGGGCTGGATCGGCGCGGTGGGCTTCCCGAGCGTGCCCTCGGAGCAGGTGACCAACGGCGGCGGCCGCCGGCTGGTCTTCGACACGCAGACCACGCTCGACGCGTCGGTGGGGCCGGCCGTGGCGGTGGGTGTGCGGCTGTCGCGCATCCTGATGGTCGAGGGCGCGCTGCTCTACAGCCCCACGTCGGTGACGACCGCCGTGTCCAACGACGTCGAGGGCGTTTCGGCCGCAAGTCTCGAGACGAAGCTGACGCAGTACCTGTTCGAAGGCGGCCTGGTGGTCCGGGCGAACCGGTGGCGCGTGGGCAGGCTTGCGCCGTACGTCACCGGCGGAGCCGGATACGTGCGGCAGCTGTACGAAGACCGCGTGCTGCTCGAGACGGGCCGGGCATTCTACGTGGGTGGCGGGGTGTATTACGAACGCGCATCGGCTCGCCGCTCGGCCGTGAAGGCGACCGGCGTTCGCGTCGACGCCCGGGCACTGGTGCTGCGGGACGGCGTCGTCCCGGACTCGCGCAGCGAGGTGGCGCCCCGCATCACGGCGACCTTCTTCGCGCGGTTCTGACGAGACGGCGCGGGAGGAGGCATCATGTTCAAGGAATTCAAGCAGTTCGCGGTGCAGGGCAACGTCGTGGACCTGGCGGTCGGGATCGTGATCGGCGCGGCATTCGGCGCGATCGTGAACTCGGTCGTGCAGGATGTGATGATGCCGATCTTCGGCGTCGTCACCGGCGGCCTCGACTTCAGCCAGCGGTTCGTGCTCCTGAAGGACGGGGCACCCGCGGGTCCCTACGCCTCGCTTGCGGCGGCCAAGGCGGCGGGCGCCTCGACGCTGAACTACGGTCTGTTCGTCAACGCGGTGGTCAACTTCGCCATCGTGGCGATCGCGCTGTTCATCGTGGTGAAGATGATGAACGCCGCACGGACGAAGAAAGCGGAGGCCCAGGCTGAGGCGCCTGCACCGCCCGCACCCAGCGCTGAAGAAAAGCTGCTGGCCGAGATACGCGACCTTCTCAGGGGGAGCGTGACGAGGGTGTAGGGGGGCGTCGACTGGCAGTGCTCAGTCACGGTCGCCCACCCAGGCAGAGTCGTCAGTCCTCAGCCTTGCCACACGGCTGAGGACTGAGTACCGAGGACTGATACTGCCCATTGAGGACTGACTCCTGAGCAGTGCGGACAGAGCACTGCGGACTGAGCACTGCGGATTGAGCAGGTCGCACTGCCCGTCACTTCCTCCTCTTCGGCGTCGCGTCGCTCTGTACCGTCACCGGGTCGCCAGGGTCCGACGGCTGGTCCGCCTCCGTTTCCGGATGCACCAGGTGCGACTCGCGACCGTGTGCGATGGTGTCGCGGCTGTCCGGCCGTTCACTCGGGATGGGCCGTTCATCCGGTCCTCCAAGCGGCGAGGCCGGGCTGCCTTCCCCGAGGGGCCGGCTGTCGTTACGCATGGCTGCCATCGTCTTTCCGCTGGCCGCGCGGCGGCACGTGCCCCTGCTCCTCCTGCTCTTCCGCGAGCGGGCGGTTCGTGATACCCGCACCGTGCTGGCCGGGGTTCCCCCTGGGCTGTTCGCGCGAGCCCTCCGCCTTTTCCATTTCCGATGCGTGGTTCGGCTGCTGTCCGGCGCGGTCTGTGTCCTGTTCGGCCATCGTGGTGTCCTCCCGACTTCCGCTTTCGCAAGCGGTGTGCCCGCGGCGAATCGCTGTGGTACGATTGGCGTTTTCACACGAGGTCACCGATGTCGACCGTAGATTCCTTCGGCACCCGAACCACCCTGACGGTGGGCGGGCGGAACGTGCACTTCTACAGCCTGGCTGCGCTCGAGAAGCAGGGTTTCCCTGAAATCGCGCGCCTCCCGTTCTCGCTCAAGATCCTGCTCGAGAACCTGCTGCGCCACGAGGACGGTCGCTTCGTCAAGAAGGGCGACATCGAGGCGCTCGCCCGGTGGGACGTCAGGAGCGCGGCGCAGAAGGAGATCTCCTTCGCCCCGGCTCGCGTGCTGCTGCAGGACTTCACGGGCGTCCCGTGTGTCGTCGACCTCGCGGCGATGCGGGACGGGATTGCGCGGCTTGGCGGGGATCCCAACAAGGTGAACCCGCTGCAGCCCGTCGAACTCGTCATCGACCACTCCGTGCAGGTGGACTATTTCGGCCAGGCCAACGCCTTCGAACTGAACGCCGAACTGGAGTTCTCGCGCAACAAGGAGCGGTATGCGTTCCTGCGCTGGGGCCAGAACGCCTTCCGCAACTTCCGCGTCGTCCCGCCCGACACCGGCATCGTGCACCAGGTGAACCTGGAATACCTGGCGCGCGTGGTCTGCTCGGACGAGGTCGCCGGCGAGACGGTGGCCTACCCGGATACGCTGGTCGGCACCGACTCGCACACGACCATGGTGAATGGGCTCGGCGTGGTGGGGTGGGGCGTGGGCGGCATCGAAGCCGAGGCCGCGATGCTCGGCCAGCCCATCTCGATGCTGATTCCGCAGGTGCTGGGCGTGCGGCTCACGGGGGTCATGCCGGAAGGGACGACGGCGACCGACCTGGTGCTGACGATCACCGAGCGCCTGCGCAAGCACGGCGTGGTCGGCAAGTTCGTCGAGTTCTACGGCCCGGGCCTGCAGCACCTCACCATCGCGGATCGGTCGACGCTGGCGAACATGTGCCCGGAATACGGAGCGACGATCGCCATCTTCCCCGTGGACGCGATGACCGTGGACTTCCTGCGCCTGTCGGGCCGCGAGGAGTCGCGCACTGCGCTGGTGGAGGCGTACGCCAGGGCCCAGGGCCTGTACCTGTCGGGCAGCGAGGCCGATCCCGTCTACACCGAAACGATCGAGGTGGACCTCGCTGCGATCGAGCCGAGCCTCGCCGGCCCGCGGCGTCCGCAGGATCGGGTGTCGCTGAAGGCCGCCAAGGTCGGGTTCGCGGCGGCACTGCCGACACTGCAGGCGTCCTCGAAGAAGGGTGCGGCATCGGGGGGCGGGGCGGCAGCCGCAGTGGCCGTCGCTGAACCCGCCGTGGGTCAGCTCGAACACGGCTCGGTCGTGATCGCGGCGATCACGAGCTGCACCAACACCTCGAACCCGGGCGTCATGCTCGCCGCCGGCCTCCTGGCGAAGAAGGCCGTGGAGAAGGGGCTCGTGCGGCAGCCGTGGGTGAAGACGTCGCTGGCCCCGGGGTCGAAGGTCGTGACCGAGTACCTGCGCAAGGCCGGGCTCGACACCTACCTCGATCGGCTCGGATTCAACCTGGTGGGGTACGGGTGCACGACGTGCATCGGGAACAGCGGCCCGCTGCCCGACGACGTGCAGGCGGAAATCGATGCCAGGGGGCTCGTGGTGGCCTCGGTCCTCAGCGGCAATCGCAATTTCGAGGGGCGCATCCAGCAGGCCGTGCGCGCGAACTATCTCGCGTCGCCGCCGCTGGTAGTTGCCTATGCGCTGGCTGGCACCATGAACCTCGACCTCACGACCGAACCGCTCGGCACGGGGGCGAGCGGCGAGGCGGTCTACCTGCGGGACATCTGGCCGAGCAGCCGTGAGATCCAGCAGACCATGATGATGGCCGTCACCGCCGACATGTTCCGCGAGCAGTACGCGGACGTCTTCAGCGGCGACCGCCGCTGGCAGACGCTCGACGTGCCGACCGGTGATCGGTTCGCGTGGGAGCCCGACTCGACCTACGTGCGCAACCCGCCGTTCTTCGACGGCATCACCATGGAGCCGGCGCCGCTCAAGGACATCGTCGGCGGGCGCGCCCTCGCGATCCTCGGCGACAGCATCACGACAGACCACATCTCGCCAGCCGGGAACATCAAGAAGGACAGCCCGGCGGGCAAGTACCTCATCGAGCGTGGGGTCCAGCCGGCCGACTTCAACTCGTACGGCGCCCGGCGGGGCAACCACGAGGTGATGATGCGCGGCACGTTTGCCAACACGCGCCTGAAGAACCAGCTGGCCCCTGGGACGGAAGGCGGCTGGACGACGTACCAGCCTGACGGCGGCGTGATGACCATCTACGACGCCGCGATGAAGTACAAGGAGGCCGGCGTGCCGCTGGTCGTACTCGCGGGCAAGGAGTACGGCTCGGGTTCGTCGCGCGACTGGGCGGCGAAGGGGACCGCGCTTCTCGGCGTCAAGGCGGTCATCGCGGAGAGCTTCGAGCGCATTCACCGGAGCAACCTGGTGAATATGGGCGTGCTGCCGCTGCTGTTCACGGGCGGCCAGACGGCGGCGTCACTGGGGCTCACCGGCAGCGAGTCCTTCGAGATCACGGGCGTGGCGGAGGGGCTGAGGCCGATGGGGACCGTCCGGGTGAGGGCCACCGGCGGCGCCCGGACGGTCGAGTTCGACGCGCTCGTCCGCATCGACACGCCTGAAGAGCTCGTGGCGTTCCGTCACGGCGGCATCCTGCCGTACGTGCTGCGTCAGCTCGTCGCCACCAAGTAGGCCATCGCCTGGTGTCCCAGGCCGACGCTCCACCTGCAGTTCGGCGGTGATGGTCGGCTTCGCGTGCGGCACGCACGCGAAGCCGGGGCATCGCCCTCCATTCGTGTCCACGTGGCCGATCTTCCCCTCATCGAGTTCGCCTCGGCTCTCAAGCGGCAGGCGCTCAGCCTCGGGTTCGACGCGTGCGGCGTCGCACCTGCCACGGGCCTGCCGGAGCTCGCGTTCTTCAAGGAGTGGCTGTCGCGCGGTTACGCGGGCACGATGGCATTCCTCGAGACCTCGGCGGACGCTCGCGCTGACGCGCGCGGCGTGCTGGGCAGGGCGCAGAGCGTCATCGTGACGGCCACGCTGTACAACACGGACCGGCCGTATTCGATCGAATCCGCCGATGCCGGGGTTGCGCAGATCTCACGCTACGCCTGGGGTGACGATTATCATCAGGTGGTCATGCGCCGTCTCGACCAGCTGGTGGGATGGATGCACGCCGCGCACCCGGAGCCGTTCGAGGCGGCGCCTTACGTGGACACGGGTCCGATCCAGGAGCGGGTCTATGCGCAGCACGCCGGCATCGGCTGGATCGGCAAGAACTGCTGCGTCATCAGCCCGGAGCTCGGGTCCTTCATCTTCCTGGGAGAAATCGTCTGCAGCCTGCCGCTGCCCGCCGATGAACCCGCACTGGACCAGTGCGGCAGCTGCACGCTGTGCCTCGAGGCCTGTCCGACGGGCGCGCTGGTCGCCCCGGCCGTGCTCGATGCGCGCCGCTGCATTTCGTACCTGACGATTGAGCACCAGGGCCCGACGCCGCCCGAGTTCAGCAGGGCGGTCGGCGCGCACGTCTACGGGTGCGACGTCTGCCAGGAGGTCTGTCCCTACAACGCGGTGTCGCCCCGGAGTGCGTCGCCGACATGGTTGCCCCGTCCGGTGTGGGATCAGCCGAGGCTCGAGGACCTGACGCGGCTGAGCGACAGCGAACTGCGCGACGCCATCAAGGGCAGCGCGATGCAGCGTGCGCGCAAGGCCGGCTTGCGCAGGAACTTTGCCGTGGCGTCGGCGAATGCCCCGCCGGCCCCCGACCCGGTCCGCCGCTGATTCCGTCCCGGACGGGGGCGACTGTGCGCTTCGCCGCCGAGCAGCGCGACGAACTGCCCCGGCACGACCGTCGTCGCGATGCCGCGGGTGCGACGTGGAGGGGCGGGAGCCTTGCTGCCCGGCGACGGTGGGTGCACGGCGTTCCCGGATTGCAGCCTGCTGCGTGTGATTGGATACTCGTGTCAGGAGGCTGATGCCGTGAGTTCGCTTGCCCCCGCGCTGCTCCTGTCCATGCCGCAGCTCATGGACCCGAATTTCAGCCACACCGTGGTGCTCCTCTGCAAGCACAGTGGGGACGGGGCCTTCGGCCTCGTGCTCAACCGGCCGCTGGTCACCACGGGGACCGTCATGGTGCACCTCGACCCGCCAGTCACCACCGAACGCGAGATCCAGATCTGGATTGGGGGCCCGGTGGAGCCCCAGCGCAGCTGGATGCTCGTGGGCGGGCCTCACGAGGCTCCGGAGGCGCACGATGCCGTGCAGATTGCCGACCGCGTGCACCTCTCGACGTCACCTGACCTGCTGCGGCGGCTGCTGGAGCCGACACCGCCCTCGAACATCCGCCTGGTGGTCGGGTACTCCGGCTGGGCGCCCGGACAGCTCGAGTCCGAACTGTCGGAGTCGTCGTGGCTGCTGAGCGACGTGGATTACGACATCGTCTTCAACACGCCGCCCGAGCGGATGTGGGAGGCGGCGATCCGCCGCCTCGGCGCGGACCCGGCGACTCTGCAGATGAGCAGGGGCGTTCACTGACCGGGCGGTGTCGCCGGGTAAAGCGAGGCCCTCGGCCGAGGCTCCGCCGCCGATACGCACGTGCACCTGAAGAAAAGGCGTTGACTCGACGCGCGCCCGAGTGGCGGTGGACGCGAGGGGGTTGTCGAAAACCGTCCGCTCAGCCGCAGGCGCCGTCGCTAGTTCATGGAGCAGGCCCCAGCGCCTCTGGGGTCGCCGCAGGCGCCGCACGGTGCCATGGCGGGTGCCGCGGCCCGGCTGGTGGGGCTGGCATTCACTGCGAAGGTGGACTGCTGCTTCTCGAGATCCGTGCTCGCGCAGGAAGGGCAGGACGGCTCCTGGCCAGCGCGCGTGAGGTATTCGAACGACCGGTGGCACTGTCGGCACGCGTATTCGTACAGGGGCATACAATCATTGTGCACCAGCCGTGTGCCGGCTGAAGCGGGCCATGCGCGCGTTCATCGCCATCCTCATCCTCCTGGCTGCCCTGGGGTCGGCCTGCGCGCGAGCGACGCGGGCGGTCCCGCCGACGCTGTCGACCAGGCCCGCTGCCGAGGTCGCCGCCGCGCCAGACCTGCGCGGCGCCCGTGACCTGGTCAGCCGCGGCTGTCACGATTGCCTGGTGGAGGCCCTGTCCGTCTTCACCGCTGCCGCCGGCCACCCGACGGCAGGCCCGGAGGCGACCGAAGACGCGGTACGCACGGCCGTCCTGCTGGCCGTGCGCAGGAACGAACTCGGCCTGATCCCGGGCCCCTACCTCGAACAGGCCCGCAGCCTCCTCGGCCCTGCCGACCAGGCGCCGCCCCACCTCCTGGCGTTCGTCGAAATCGGGGAACTGCTCGCGCGGGGACCCGCGGGCGGTTCGCGCGCGGCGGCCAACGACGAGCAGTTGAACACGATGCTCCGCATCGCGCGCACGCAGGACCAGTGGGCGGCCGCCCTCCGGAAGCTGATGCCCGCGGATCTGACGGCCGACTACCTGTGGATTGGGCTGGTCTGCGGCCCCTACGGCTCACGCCTGCCGGAACACGATGCCCGCGTGGAGGCGCTGGGCGAGGTGCTGCAGGTCCCGCTGATTGCCTACAAGGACGCGACGTCGTGCGGCATCACCTCCACCGACCCGCTCGAAGTGCTCGTGCAGACCGAGCCGCGCTTCCACGAACTGCAGTATCACTACGGCCTGTTCGCGCTCGGTTCACAGAACCAGTCGGCGCCCGATCTCGACGCCGCGGACGCACGGTTCCAGGCGGCGTACGAGTGGCGGCGCGACTGGCCTGCGCTGACGCTCGCCATCGGCAACGTGGCCCTGTCGGCGGAGGACTTCCCGCGCGCGCTCGACTACTTCCAGCGGACGCTCGCCCTGGTGCCCGACGATGCCGACGCACTGGCGGGCACGATCCGCGCGCTGACGTATGCCGACCGGCACGCCGAGGCCATCTCGGTGGCGGACCGCATGGTGGCAACCGGGCGCAACCCGGGTGACGCGTACTACTGGCGTGCACTCAACTACGCGCGCCTGAAGGACGACGCGCGGGCGTGGGACGACGTCGAGCGCGCGGCGACGCTGCTGGCCAACGCCGACGTGCCCAAGCTGGCGGGCATCGTGGCCATCAACCGCCGCGACTTCGCGGTGGCCCGCGCGCGGCTCGAGCTCGCGATGACGCGCCGGCGCGGCGACTGCGAGACGGCCTTCTACCTGCAGAGCGTGCTGGCCGAACAGCGCGACTGGGAGCCGACGGCGCGCGTGGCGGCCGATGCGGCCGCGTGCTTCGAGGCGGAGGAGGCGCAGCTGCGGCAGGAGCTCGACGCGACCGACAGCCTGCCCATGACGCCGGAGCGTCGCGCCAGGCACGTGGCGCGGCGTGAGACCCAGCTGGCCAACGACGCCCGGATGCGGGTGACGGCGTGGTTCAATGCGGCCGCGGCCAATTTCAACCTGACGCGGCGGGACGAGGCGCGCCGGTATGCCGAGAAGCTGGTGGGCGATGCGTACTACGGGGAGCGGGCGCGGTCGCTGCTCGAGCGGCTGAGGGAGTAACGCCGGTATACTGGAGGGATGTCCGTAGCCAATCCCTTCCGACGTAACGTCGCGATCATCGCGCACGTCGACCACGGCAAGACGACCCTGGTCGACGCACTCCTGCACCAGAGCGGCACGTTCCGCGCCAACGAACGGGTCGCCGAACGCGCGATGGACAGCAACGAGCTGGAGCGCGAACGCGGCATCACCATCCTCGCCAAGAACACGGCGGTCCACTACGACAACCTGCTGATCAACATCTGCGACACGCCCGGCCACGCCGACTTCGGCGGGGAGGTGGAGCGGACGCTGTCGATGGTGGACGGCGTGATGCTGCTCGTGGACGCGTCGGAGGGGCCGCTCCCGCAGACCCGCTTCGTGCTGCGCAAGGCGCTCGAGCGCCGGCTGCCGCCGATCGTCGTGATCAACAAGATCGACCGTCCCGACGCGCGCCCGCAGGAGGTGCTGAACGAGGTGTACGACCTGTTCATCGACCTCGACGCGACCGAGGAAGCCCTCGAGTTCCCGGTGCTCTACACCAACGCCAAGGCGGGCACGGCGACGGTGGACCAGAAGGGCGGCGGCGAGGACCTGCGCCCGCTCTTCGACGCCATCGTGCAGCACGTGCCGCCGCCGAAGGGGAACGCCGACGCACCGCTGCAGCTGCTGGTCGCGAACCTCGACTCGAGCGACTACGTGGGCCGCATCGCGATCGGCCGCATCTTCAACGGCCGCGTGAAGATCGGCGACATGGTGTCGGTGTGCAAGCTGGACCGGTCGATCCAGCCGACGAAGGTGACCAAGCTGTACGCGTTCGACGGCCTCAAGCGCGTCGACATCCAGGAGGCCGCCGCCGGCGACATCGTCTGCCTGGCGGGCATCGAGGAGATCACGATCGGCGAGACGATCGCCAGCGTCGAGAACCCGAAGGCCATCCCGCCGATCGCGATCGACGAGCCGACCGTCTCGATGATCTTCGGCGTGAACACCTCGCCGCTGTCGGGACGCGAGGGCCAGTACGTGACGTCGCGCCAGCTGAAGGACCGCCTGGACCGCGAGCTGCTGGGCAACGTCTCCATCCGAATGGAGCCGACCGACTCGCCCGAGCAGATGCGCATCATCGGGCGCGGTGAGCTCCAGCTCTCGATCCTGATCGAGATGATGCGGCGCGAGGGCTTCGAACTCCAGGTGTCGCGCCCGGACATCGTCACCAAGACGGTGGACGGCAAGGTGATGGAGCCGGTGGAGCTGCTGGTCATCGACGTGCCCGAGGATCACCAGGGCGTGGTCATCGCCAACGTGGGCGAGCGCCGCGGGGTGATGTCGAAGATGGTGAACAACGGCAGCGGGCGCGTGCGACTGGAGTTCCGCATCCCCGCGCGCGGGCTGATCGGCTTCCGCTCGCAGTTCATGACCGACACGAAGGGCACCGGCATCATGAACCACATCTTCGACAGCTGGGAGCCGTGGCACGGCGCGATTCCGTCGCGCGCGACCGGCGCGCTGGTGGCGGACCGGTCGGGTGTGGCCACGTCGTACGCGCTCTACAACATCCAGGAGCGCGGCGAGATCTTCATCGACCCGGCCGTCCAGGTGTACGAGGGCATGATCATCGGCGAGAACTCGCGCACCAACGACATGGACGTCAACGTCACGAAGGAGAAGAAGCAGACGAACATGCGCGCGTCCACCGCGGACGAGGCCATCCGCCTGATTCCTCCGCGCAAGCTGAGCCTCGAGCAGGCCATCGAGTTCATCAACGACGACGAGCTCGTCGAGGTGACGCCGCAGAGCATCCGCCTGCGCAAGCGCATCCTCGCGGGCAACATGCGGCCGAAGAAGGACAAGGCACCGGAGTAAGATGGGCCATGCTCGGCCGTAGGACCTCGGGCTCCGTCGTCTGCCCGTCGTGCGGGTCGCTCGTCGGCGTGAACGACGACCGCTGCTACACGTGCGGGCGCGCGAACCCCGGGATGTGGGGCTTCGCGCCGGCACTGCGGCAGCTCGGGGCCGACTTCGGGTTCGTCCCGTTCGTGATCGGCGCCTCGGCGATCATGTTCGTCGCCTCACTGCTGCTGTCGGGCGGCATCGGCCTGTCGGGCGCGAACCTGCTGGCACCGAGTTCGAGCGCGCTGTTCGCGCTGGGCGCGAGCGGGGCGATCCCGGTGTTCGGCGAGGGCGCATGGTGGACCGTGCTCAGCGCCACGTGGCTGCATGCCGGTCTGCTGCACATCCTCTTCAACATGATGTCGCTGCGCAACATCGGGCACGACACCGTGGAGATCGTGGGACCGGGGCGCACCGTGATCATCTACGTGGTGTCGGGCGCGTGCGGCTTCCTCCTGAGCTCCCTGATGGGGGCGGCGGTCCCGCTCATCGCGCAACTGCCGCTGCCGATTCCGCTGCTGCGGCTGCTCGTGGGCGCGCGCCTCACGGTGGGTGCATCGGCGTCGATCTTCGGTCTGCTCGGTGCGCTCGTGCACTACGGCCGGAAGAGCGGGAGCAGCTTCATCCACACGCAGGCCAAGCAGTGGGCGCTCATCATGTTCCTCTACGGCCTCATCATGCCCGGCATCGACAACTGGGCACATGCGGGCGGCTTCCTCGGCGGGTATCTCACCTCTGCGTTCTTCAATCCGCTGACCCGTGAGCGCGGCGACCACCTGCTGGTGGCGGTCGTGCTGCTGCTGTGCACGTTCGCCGCGGTGGCGATGTCGCTGCTGCGCGGCTTCGCGCTGTTCGGCTGACGCACGCGCGAGTCACTCGACCTCACGCGCGCGCTGCTCCGGCAGGGCTCACGCGCGACGTGACTCCCGTTCACACGCACTCCCGGCGAGCTCGGCGCGTCGGTCGTGGCACCCGCATTGCGACACCTCCCGATGGAGGTCTCGCAGATGAAGAGAATGTTCGTGTTCGGTGCCGTCGTCTTCGTGTTGTCGGCCGCGCCGTCGTATGCACAGCAGTCCACGGGTGGCGCCAGCCCCCAGCCGTCGCCAACCGGCCGTCAGTCAGGTGCACAGGGCAGCGGACCCGGCACGCCCGCCGATCCCACCAGCCGCGGGGGCAGCGCCACGACAAGGCCGACCCAGGGCGGATCGACCCGGGCGGCGGCCGACCAGCAGTTCGTGATGGAGGCGGCCCACGGGGGCATCGCCGAAGTCGAACTCGGCCGGCTCGCGAGCCAGAAGGCGCAGGCCGCAGAGGTGAAGCAGTTCGCGCAGAAGATGGTCGAGGACCACGGCCGCGCCAATCAGGAACTGAAGACGCTTGCCCAGGGCAAGAACATCACGATCCCGAGCGACCTCGACGCGAAGCACAAGGCCACCAAGGAGCGCCTGGAGAAGATGTCGGGTGCCGAGTTCGACCGCGCGTACATGCAGCAGATGGTGCAGGACCACCAGAAGGCGGTCGCGGACTTCCGACGCGAGTCCCAGAGTGGACAGGATGCCGAGGTGAAGGCGTGGGCGGCGAAGCAGCTGCCGACGCTCGAACAGCACCTCCAGATGGCGCAGCAGGGCAGCCGCGGCGCCGTGGGTACGTCGGGCGCACGGAGCGGGTCGGACGGTGATCGCACCAACGGCGGCACGCGTGGCACGACGGGCGGCTCGAGCACGGGTCCGTCGACGGGCGGCGCCACCGGTGGCGCCGCGACCACACCGCGCACGGGTCCGGGCAACCTCGACGACTCGTCGGGCGGATCGACGACCGGCGGGCGGACCAGCGGCGGGACGACCCCAGGCACGGGGTCGGGTACCGGAGGCACCGGATCGGGCACCGGTGTAGGCAACGGGCGGCCTGGCAGCACTCCGGGCAGCGGCGCCGGCGGTAGCGGTTCCGGAGGGACGGGCAGCGGCGGCTCGGGCACGACCGGCTCCGGCAGCGGGTCTGGCGGCGGCAGCGCGCCGCGGTAGTGGAGCGTGCGGTCGATCTACTTCGGCTGATGCGCGGCGCGACGTGTCCGCAGATGCCCGAGGGTCCAGGGACCCTCGGGCGTGTGTCTTTTCACGCATACGACCCGCGCGGCACAGGTGGCGTGGCGCACGTCGCCTGTGCACCGGCGTGGCGCGACCGAAGCACGCTAGCGTTCTTTCTCGGCGGCGTTCTTCCGTGCCTGCCGGCGCTCCCAGCGCGCCTGCTGGTCCTGTGCGTCGCGGTTCATCGCGCTCGGCTGTTTCGGGGCCTTCGCGGCGACGCTCTCTCCCGGACGCTCACGCCCGGCCACCTTGTAGTGATCGGGATTGACGTTGATGCGCTTGCTCATGAAAAACCCCCTCACAACTTGAAGCGGAGCAGCGCGCCGACACCGCCGACGGCGGCGAGCAGCGACGCGTCCTGGATGATCGTGATGCGGGCCGCCGTCTGGCGTGCGAGGGCAATCAGTTCGTCGGCCACCCGCTCTTCGCTGGTCGGCTCCGCCGCTGCCGGCTGGCCGGCTCCCGCGTCGCTCGCGGACGGTACCCCCGCGGGCGTGTCGGTGGCGGTCGCCTCCGCCTGTGCGGGCGACGGCGTTGCCGGCGTGTTCACCTCGATGGTGCCCGGCGCACCGGTGATCAGCAGTTCCTCAACCTGTCCCAGCTGGAACGCTGCGCGGGTGTCGTCGACACCAACGACGCCCAGCCCGCTGCCTCGATAGGCGTCGAACAGCGCCTCGACCCGCTCGCGATCGCTCGCGGCGTCCTTCCGCGCCATCAACTCGGAGGTCGCCTCGAGCACGTCCCGCTCCGGTGCCCGGATGTCGAGTTTCAGGGCATCCACGATGCGGTCGCTGAGATCCTTGGGCATCTGTTCCCGCAGCAGCGGCAGGATCACCTCGTCGCCCGCGAGCACGATCGCGGTGAGCCCCTCGCTTGTCACAAGGCGGCCGAGCGCGTCGACGACCTCCTTCGCATGCTGCGAGCGATAGTTGTCGATGTGGCGCTGGTAGCGGGCCTGCGACCAGCCGCCCATCTTGTGGCGCCGGGTCTTCACGCCCTCCACCGTCGCCGCCTCCCGCACGCTGTTCGCGGCCACGACAAACAGGCGGGCCGACTGCGTGTCGGCAAGCAGGACGGCGTACTTGGGGAAGTCGTCGGCCAGCCGCGCCAGCGGGTACAGGTGCGGCTGTGAGGTGATGTACAACCTGTGCTCGGCGATCGGCGCCGAGAGCGGCACGGCCTCGAACAGGTCGGCGCCGGCGCAGGCGAAGATCGCCAGGCCGTTGGCTGACGGCTCCACGGCGGCGACGTGATCGCGGATGCGCTCGGCGTCCCGCTCGAGGCTCTCCCGCTCGAGCCCTTCCGCGGCGAAGGTTCGCACCCGGTTCGTCAGCTCCTTGCGCAGGAAGGGGTCGACGTGGTCGCGCCCGTGCTGATCGGGCTGCATGTTGAGATACAGGCTGACGACGGGGAAGGGGGCCGCTGTCGAACGCAGCAAGCCGGTCGAGCTGTTCGGTGAGCTGGTCTGTGCTGGACATGTCCGGCAGGGTCGCAAGGTGCGTACCCACGGCGGAGGGTCGGGGCGGCGCCCCGCACGCCTCGACAGAGGCGGACGATCGGACAGGGGAGGTCGGCGCGAACGCGCTCGTGACGCCCGCGGGCCGACTAACGCTTGCGGGCGAGTTCCTCGTCGATCACGCGCTTGAACGCCTCGAAGGGCTGTGCTCCCTCGAGCGCGCGTCCGTTGACGAAGAAGGCCGGCGTGCCGGTGACCCCGAGTTCGTTGGCGGCCGCCATGTCGGCGTCCACGCCCGCCTTGTGGGTGTGCGCATCGAAGCAGCGGTTGAACGCGGCTGTATCGAGGCCGAGCGCCGCCGCGTGGCTCTTGAGATCGGCGTCCGCCAGCTTCGACGGGTTCGCGAACAGCCGATCGTGATACTCCCAGAACTTGCCCTGATCCTGCGCGCAGGCGGCAGCCTCGGCCGCCGGTCGCGCATTCGGGTGATTGGGCAGCGGGTAGTGGCGGTAGACGAAGCGGATCTTGTCGCCGTAGGTGCTGAGCACCTGCTGGACGGTCGGGTTCGCGCGCTGGCAGAAGGGGCACTGGAAATCGGAGAACTCCACGATGGTGACCGGTGCGTTCGCGGGGCCGCGGGGCGGGCGCCCGCCGTCGCCCACCTCGGCGCGCGGAGGATCGAGCGCGATGGTGACCGGCGTGCGCGCCTTGAGCGTGTCGAGGAAGGCGGTACGCGCCGCGTCCATCCGCTCTTCGATGAGCAGCCGCCGAATCGGCTCACGCACCTGATCGAGCGGTGCTCCCTGCACACGCGCCGGGTTCGCCTGGTACCAGGCGGTCACGTCCGCTTCCGTCGGGCTGGCCGCCTTCGAGGCAATCTCCTGTTCGACCAGCCGCGACCGATCGATGCCCCGCGCCTTGGCCTCGGCGTCCATGAGGCGGTTGCCGACGAGCTCGTCAATCGCCGCCCGCCGCGCGATGTACAGCGCCTGTTCGAGTTTCGCGCCGCCGAACGCGGATGCCGGTTCCTTGAGCGCGCGCTTGTCCACATCGGCCAGCGTGATGGTTTCCTTGCCGACGGTCGCCACGATGTCCGACGGTCCAGGCGTGGCGGCCGGGCGCGCGGGCTGCGCCGAGGTGGAGCAGGCGGTGGTCACGACGAGGGCCAGCGCGGCGGCCAGGCTCTGGGACGAGGGAGTGTGACGCATGTGCGCTCCATTGTAGCGGGTTCGGGAATTGCACCGGCGATGGACCATGACGGGGAAACTGCTCGCCGGTGCACTGCTGATCGCGGGGTCGCTCTCGGGGAGCGCCGACGAGCGGATCCGCCTCCGCGCCTCGCCGGCCGTGGCCCTCGCTCCAGCCAACCTGACCATCCGGGCGGTGGTCGACAGGCACCCGGCGAACCGCTCCGTGACGGTTGCCGCCGAGTCGCCCGGCTTCTATCGCAGCAGCGAGGTCACGCTCGACGGCGAGCGCGCCCCCCGTGTCACCGTCGTGCAGTTTCGCGGCCTTCCCAGCGGCGAATACGCTGTGCGTGCGGTGATCCGTGGCGACCGGGGCCAGGAACTGGCCGCGTCGGAAACCTCGGTCCGGGTCCTCGATGGCGGCGAGCCCTGACGGCGAGCCGGCGGACCCTGGCTGGCCCTACAGCGCGCCGCTGCTCCGGCCGGCCGAGCGCGGCAGCACCGGTTCGGGCTCCGGCGTGAAGTCCTCGCCGGGGTTGATGAAGCGGTCTTTCTCGAAGCGGTACTGCTTGTCGTAAAGCTGCCGATACCGGCCATTGGCGGCCAGCAGCTCCGCGTGCGTGCCGCGTTCGACGACCACTCCGTGCTCGAGCACCAGGATCTGATCGGCACTCTGGATGGTCGACAGCCGATGGGCGATGACGAACGTCGTCCGCCCCTGCCGAAGTGAGCGCAGGCCGTCCTGGATGAGCGCTTCGCTCTCGCTGTCCAGGCTGGAGGTCGCCTCGTCGAGGATCAGCAGGCGCGGGTTCGCGAGGATGGCGCGCGCGATCGCCACCCGCTGCCGTTGCCCGCCGGACAGGCGCACCCCGCGTTCGCCGACGATCGTGTCGTAGCCCTGCTCGAATTCCCGGATGAACTCGTCGCAATGCGCGATGCGGCTCACGGCGACGATCTCCTCACGCGACGCATGGGGGTTGGCGAACGCGATGTTCTCGGCGATGGTGCCGTCGAAGAGGAAGTTGTCCTGGAGCACGACGCCAAGGAACTGGCGGAAGTCGCGCAGCTTGATGCTGGCGAGGTCCTGCCCATCCACGAGCACGCGGCCCGACTGCGGGCGGTTGAACGCCATCACGAGGCTGATGAGCGTGCTCTTGCCCGAGCCGCTCGAGCCCACCAGGGCGGTCGTCGATCCTGCCGGCGCACGGAACGAGATGTCCTTCAGCACCGGAACGCCGGCGTTGTACTCGAAGTTCACGTGTTCGAACTCGACCTCGCCCCGCAGCGTCGGCAGCGCCGCCCGCGACGCGTCCTCCTGGTCCTCGGTCGCCATCTGCCGGATCTCGCGGATGCGGTCGAGGCCGGCAAACGCCTCTGTGAGCTGCGTGCCGATGTTGGCGAGCTGCACGACGGGCACGGTGATGAGTGCGGTGAACGTGAGGTACATCACGAAGTCGCCGATCGTCATCTCGCCGGCCCGGATCGAGTTGCCGCCCACCAGCATCATCGCGATGCCGATGGCGCCCAGCACGAGCGTCGAGAAGGCGGACACGCCCGACACGCCGGTGAGCGACTGCGCGACGTTGCGGAACAGGCGGTGCGCGCCCTTCGCGAACACCAGCTCCTCCCGCTTCTCCGCGGTGTAGGCCTTGACGATCCGGACGCCGCCGAGCGTCTCGGCGAGGCGGCCGGTCACGTCGGCGTTGATCTTTCCGCGTTCACGGAAGAGCGGCCGGAGGCGCTTGAAGGCCATCGCCATTCCGCCGCCGAAGCTGCCCAGCACCAGAATGGTGACCGCCGTCAGCTTCCAGTTGAGGTAGAGCAGGACGCCCAGTGCCAGGACCGCCGTCAGGATCGAGCCCGTGAGCTGGACCAGCCCCGTGCCCACCAGGTTCCGGATGCCCTCGGCGTCGGTCATGATGCGTGAGATGAGCACGCCGGTCTTGGTCGAATCGAAATAGCGGATCGGCAGGCGCATCACGTGCGCCTCGACGTCCTTGCGCATCTCCGTGATGGCGCGCTGTGCGGCAACCCCGAGCACCTGCGACAGCGAGAACGACGTGACCGATTCGACCAGCGTCGCGCCCGCCACGGCCAGCGCCAGCGTGGGCAGCAGATCCCACTGGTTCCGCAGGATCACGTTGTCCATCAGGTATTTGGTGGTGGTGGGCAGCACCAGTCCCGAGAGGCGGTTGACCAGCATGAGCATGAGGCCGATCGACAGCCTCCGCCGGTGCAGCCAGATGAGCGCGCGGGCCTCTTCGAGCGCGCCTCGCGAGACGCCCTTCTTCTTCGTGGTGTCCTCGCCCGGCGTGCTCCCTGGCGCGGGCCGCGCCCCACGGCTGCGCTCCGCGCTGCCCAGACCCTTGATCTTCACTCGCTCGCTCCAGTTCTCTCGTCGTACGGCGGGACCGGTTGCCCGCGAGGACTCAGGCGATTATCCCCGATCCCCGGTGCTCGTCCCGGCGGCGCGCATACCGATGCTGGGAGAGACGCCGAGACACGGCGCTTCGTTCGGTGGCGGTGGCAGAATCAGCACATGCCATACGCGCAGTTCGTTGGGAAAGCATTAGGAGTCGGGCTGCTCGCGGTCGCGGGGGCTGCAGCGGCCGCTGCCGCAGCGCCTCAGCCGGCTCCCGGCCGCGACGCCGCGGCCCAGATCCTCGCGGCCGACGCGGCGTTCGCGCAATCGGTGGCGGACCGCGATCGAACGCGGTTCCTCAGCTTCCTCTCGGACGTGCCCATCTTCAACGGTGGCACGCCGGGCGAGGTGCACGGGCGTGACGCCGTGCTCCGCGCATGGAACCAGTTCTTCGAGCCGGGTGGGCCCACCCTGCGCTGGACGCCGTCTGCGGGCCAGGTGATCGGGGCCGGCGACCTCGGTTTCACGACCGGCCAGTCCGTCCTCCGGGACACCGACGCCTCGGGCCGCGCCGTCGAACGCCGCGGCGAGTACCTGACGGTGTGGCGGCGCCAGCCCGACGGTAGCTGGAAGGTGGTCTACGACACCGGTTCGACGCTGCCGGCGGCGCGCTGAGGGTCATCACCCGACGAGTACAGCGCACGCGCCTGCTCGAACTGCTCGGCGATCGCGCGGGCCAGATGGTCGGGCGCCACGACGCGCGCGAACGGCCCGAAGCTCAGGATCCAACTGCGCAGCGCCTGATCCACGCAGACGTCGAGGGTCAACAGGAGGCCGCCGCCCGGCATCTCGGTCCAGGCCTGCGACTGGTGCCACTCGCGTGCCCGCACGTAGTCGGCGACGGCGCGTTCGAATTCAATGGTCACGCGTTCGGGCGTCCCGGAGTGGACCCCGAGCGAATGCGGGAACGCATCCTCGGGCAGATCCTCGAGCGGCGTGAACCGCTCTTCCGCCAGCGAGATGTCCTCGATCCGTTCCACGGCGAACGTCCTGACCTCCCCGTACTCAGGCACGTGGGCGAGCAGGTACAGCCCGCCCTGCGCATACGCCAGGCGATAGGGGTGCACGAGGTACGTCTTGGTGCGCTCACTCGAGCGCGAGTAGTAGGTGAGCGTGGCCTGACGGTGATGCAGCGTGGCTTCCAGCGCCCGCCCGACGATCTGCTGCTGCCGGCCCGAGTTGTCGCCCGGCCTCCGGCGCAGCGGATCCGGCTTGGAGGCGATCACCCGTGGCAGCTGATCGAGGAACTGCCGCATGTGCGGTGTGAGCGACGCCCCCAGCTTGTCGAACGCACCCTCGAGTTCGTCCCGGAACGGCGTACCCGCCAGCGCCTCCAGCAGCGTGCGGCTGAAGTAGAGCGCGCACAACTCGGAGAGCGTGAGGCCAGCCGACAGGCCCTTGAACGCCTGGCCGTTCATCGTCCACCGCGTGCGGCCATCGTCGCGCGAGCGGTCGTCGTAGACCGGGAACCCCGCTTCCTCGAGCGCCTGCAGGTCGCGGCGAATCGTGCGCGTCGTGACGTCGCAGATCGCCGCCAGTTCGTCGATCGTCACGCCGGTGGCGCGCGCGCGTTCGATCTCGCGCAGGATCGTCCACTGGCGGATCACTTCGGCGTTGCGGGGCATGACCCGATTGTAGCCGTGGGGTTCCGTGCGGCTCCAGTTCCGCGGTGCGCCGTCGCGGCGCCCGACCCCGGGGCCGTGCACGGCCTGCCCGCGGCCGCGCTGTCAATCGAGCGTGATGCGGCGGAGCAGCGCGAAGTCGGACAGCATCTTGCCGGCGCCCAGCACGACCGACGACAACGGGTCCTCGGCGACCTGGACCGGCAATCCGGTTTCCTCGCGCAGGCGCCGGTCGATGTTCTTCAACTGCGAGCCGCCGCCGGTCATGATGATGCCGCGGTCGTAGATGTCGGCCGAGAGTTCAGGCGGGATCCGCTCCAGCGCATCGTGTACGGCTTGCACGATGGCCCGAACCGGCTCGCTCAGGGCCCTTCGGACTTCGGCGTCGTCCATCACCACGGTCTTCGGGCGGCCTTCGGAGACGTGGCGCCCCTTCACTTCCATGCTGAGCGGTTCGTCGAGCGGCGCGGCGGACCCGATGGCCATCTTGATCTGCTCGGCCGTACGCTCGCCGATCAGCAGGTTGTGGGCCTTCCTCGCGTGCTGGACGATCGCATCATCGAGCTCGTTGCCGGCCACCCGGACCGACCGGCCGTACACGACGCCCGCCAGCGAGATGACGGCGATGTCGGTCGTGCCGCCGCCGATGTCGACGACCATGTTGCCGGCAGCCTCGGTGATCGGCATGCCGGCGCCGATGGCTGCGGCCATCGCTTCCTCGACGAGGTGGACCTCGCTCACTTTCGCGCGCATGGCGCTGTCCTTCACCGCGCGACGCTCCACCTGCGTGATCTCCGAGGGCACGCCGATCACCACGCGCGGCCGGATCCATCCGCTGCGGCGGTGGGCCTTGCGGATGAAGTGTGTGAGCATCTTCTCGGCCGCGTCGAAGTCGGCGATGACGCCGTCGCGCATCGGCCGGATGGCGGTGATGTTGCCAGGCGTGCGGCCAAGCATCTCCTTCGCCTCCGCCCCAACGGCCTCGACGCGTCCGTTGGCGGTGTTCAGCGCGACGATCGATGGCTCGTTCACGACGATGCCCCGGCCCCGGGCGAAAACGCAGGTGTTGGCGGTGCCGAGGTCGATGGCAAGATCCTGCGAGAAGTGCGACAACATGGCGCTGAACATGACGTGTGCGACTACAAGCCTGATGCCGCTGAAATCCGGCGCGTTTCCGCGTAGTCCCGCGCGCGCGACTTGCAGATTCGGCTGTCGATCACGGTTCTGGCAGGTGAGGGCCGGCACGTGACGCTGCTGTTGTTCGCCGCCGCCTTCGTGGGTGGCGCGCTCAATGCCGTCGCGGGAGGCGGCTCGTTCATCGCCCTGCCGGCGCTCCTGTGGGCCGGCGTGCCGCCGGTATCGGCCAACGCGACGACCACCTTCGCCATGTGGCCGGCGTCGGTGGCCAGCGTGATCGCCTATCGCCGCGAGGTGTCGGGAGTCGGCGGGTGGATGGTCCGGCTTGGCACCGTGAGCCTCGCCGGAGGGCTGCTCGGCGGCCTGCTGCTGGTCCGTACCTCCGACGAAAGCTTCATGCGGCTGCTTCCCTGGTTGATGCTCCTCGCGGCGACCACCTTCACGTTCGGCGGGCGCATCACGACGTGGGCGCGACGAAGCCCGGCACCGGCGGGGGCCGACGCGGGCCGCGGTGCACCCACCCTGGACATGCCGCGCGTCCCCGCCTGGACGCTGCCGCTGCAGCTGCTCATCGCCACCTACGGCGGATACTTCGGCGGCGGCATGGGCATCATGATGCTCGCGGCGATGGCCGTCGCCGGCATGACGAACATGCACCAGATGAACGGGCTGAAGTCGCTGCTCGCGGTGGCGATCAACGGCGTCGCGCTCGCCGCCTTCGTCCTGGACGGCGCGATCAACTGGCCACTCGGTGTGGTGATGGTGGCTGGCGGTGTGGCTGGCGGGTACGCGGGCGCGGCCGCGGCGAGGCGGGTGAGCGGCACCGGCGTGCGGGGACTGGTGGTCGTCGTGGCGTGGGCGATGACGGGGTATTTCTTCCTGCGGGGCTAGGCGGGAGGCGGCTCGAATCAGGGCAGGCCTTCGAAAGAGAGGGCGGAGCAACGACGCCGGCGCTTCGGTCGCCGCTGCTCCGGTCGCCGCTGCTCCGGTCCCGCTGTCGGCTACCGGTTGATCTTCCCCGTCTGGTTCAGCGTGGTGACATCGTCGCGCTTCTGGGGATCGCCCGTGTTGCCGATGGCGCCGTCCTTGCGGTCTCGGGCCTCGGACGACGTGTCCATGCCGGCGCGGAACCCCGACTGGTCGTCCCGGTCCGAACTGCCGCCCGACCAGCTGCCCCTGTCGACGCGCAGGTCGTTACGCACGTCGCGCACGCCGGGCAGGTCCTCGATGATCTCCTCCGCCAGCCGCCGTGTGCGGCGATCATCAACGGTGCCCGAGAGGAACACCTCTCCGTTCTGTACCCGCACGTCGATGTCCGAGGCGTCGACGCGCGGGTCGGCGGTCAACCGTTCGTTGACGTCTTCACGAATGCGGTCGTCCGATCGCTGGTAGCTGCGCGGCCCCCGGCCCGCGAAATTGCCGACGGCCCAGGGCGTGGATCGACCGTAGCCGTATTCGCTGCCGCGGTCGAGACTGCCCCGGCGGCCTTCGCCGGTCGAGGTGCCGCCATACCCGGAGCCCTGCTGGCTGCTCCAGTTCCCTGACTCGTACGTGCCTGCGCCGTAGCCGCCGGAGAAGGACGGGTTGGGCGGCGTCGAGCCGTAGCCCCCGCCGTAGCTCGCGCCGCCGGCGCTGCGCGGATACTGACGGTCGGCGTCGAACCCGCGGGTGCTGCCGGTTTCGCCCTGACCGCCGGTCCAGTTCGGCGCGCCGAAGCCGTAGGTGTGACTGCTGCTCCACACGCCGCCGGCGTTGGGGCCGCGGTCGTACCACTCGCGCGTCGACTCGTGCATGCGGGGCTCGCGTGAGTGGTTCTCCCACCGGCCGCCTTCTCTCGACGAGCCCCAGCCGTGTTCACGCCGGGTGGCATCGCTGTTGGCCGCCCACCCCCGGTCACGATCCCGGTCGCGTGCCGCGAAATCCCAACCGCGTTCCTGCCGGTCGCGGGCTTCGTCCATGTCGCGGCGGCGTCGGGCCTCGTCGTCGCCAAACCAGGAGCGGACTTCATCCGCGCCCCGCGACATCATGCCGCGGTCGTCGTCCGCATACCCCCGGTCGCGGTCGTATCCGCGGCCGGCGGTTCGTTCGCGGTCCCAGTCGCGCCCGCGATCACGGTCCCAGTCGTAGCGGTCACGCTCAGCCATTGTTCAGCCTCCTCCTTGGTAGTGGTGCGTGGATGTCGTCGTGATCAAAACGGACGCAAGCGCGGGGCCACACGATCGGTCGGTCCCGGGCACTCGGGCGTAGGATCACCCCATGCGCGCGATGGTGTTGACGAGCCGTGGGAGTGGAACACTCGAGCCGCACGATCGACCTGTGCCGCAGATAGGTCCGGCTGACGTGCTGATTCGGGTCCGGGCCTGCGGCGTCTGTCGCACGGATCTTCATGTCGTCGACAACGACCTGCCCGAGGTGCACGTGCCGATTGTGCCGGGACACGAAGTCATCGGGGTCGTCGAGGCGATGGGCCGGGACGTGGTCGCGCCGCTCCCTGGGCAGCGTGTCGGCATGCCATGGCTCGGCTGGGCCTGCGGTCGGTGCGCGTTCTGCCGGAGCGGCCGGGAGAATCTCTGCCGTGAGGCCGCGTTCACCGGCTACCAGCGAGACGGCGGATACGCCGAGTACGTGGCCGCCGACAGCCGGTTCGTATTCCCGGTACCCGACCGCTACACGGACGTGGACGCCGCGCCGCTGATGTGTGCCGGGCTGATCGGATACCGCGCGTACCGCATGGCGGGCGAGGCCGCGCGGATTGGCATCTACGGGTTCGGTGCGGCCGCGCACCTGATCGCACAGGTCGCCGTGGCGGAGGGGCGAGAGGTGCTGGCGTTCACGAAGGCCGGTGATGCCGCTGCCCAGTCGCTCGCCCGCGATCTTGGTGCGCGGTGGACCGGTGCGTCCACCGATGTGCCGCCCCAGCCCCTCGATGCCGCGATCCTGTTCGCGCCCGTCGGTGCGCTGGTGCCGACGGCGCTGGCCGCGGTCCGCCCCGGCGGGGTCGTCGTGTGCGCCGGCATCCACATGAGCGACATCCCGTCGTTCCCGTACCGGCTGCTGTGGGGGGAACGCGTCCTGCGCTCGGTGGCCAACCTGACGCGTCGGGACGCCGAGGAGTTCCTGGCGCTTGCCGGCCGGATTCCGCTGCAGACCCGGGCCGTGGCCTATCCGCTGGGCGACGCCAACCGCGCCCTGTCGGACCTGCGGGCAGGCCGGGTGACGGGCGCGGCGGTGCTGGTCGTGTGACCGGTTTGGCCGACGCTACAATCAACAGGCGTGACCACGACGACGATCACGAGCGAAGAGCAGCCGGTGCTGGCGCGCCTGTCGGACCTGCAGATTGCCTGCGAGCGGTACGAGCATCCGCCGATTGCGACCGGCGACGAGGGCCTGGTGCACTGGGAAGGGATTGCCGCGGTCCACTGCAAGAACCTGTTCCTGCGCAACCAGAAGGGCACGCGGCACTACCTCGTCATCCTGCCGGTTGAGAAGCGGGCCGACCTGCGGTTCGTGTCAGAGCAGGTGGGCGACGGCAAGCTGAGCTTTGCGTCCCCGGAGCGGCTGATGAAGTATCTGGGGGTGACGCCCGGGTCGGTGTCGCCGTTCGGGCTGATTCACGATCACGACAAACACGTCCGCGTGTTCCTGGACCGCGATCTCAAGGGTGCCGAGCGCGTGTCCTTTCACCCGAACATCAACACCCGCACGCTGGTGCTCACCTTTGCCGATTTCGAGCGGTTCCTCGCCTCGACCTGGAACGTCGTCAAGTATGTGCCCGTGACGCGCGGTTGACGGTTGGGTCGGGCGGGTCGGGTCGGGCGGGTCGGGCGGGTCGGGTCGGTCGGGCAGGTCGGGTCGGTCGGGTCGGACTGGTCGGTCTGGTCGGTCAAGCCGGGCAAGCGGGCGCCCGCCCGGCATTGGGAGCGGGGTTGCCCGGAGTGCCGAAGCCGCAGGCTGGCCGCGCTGAGGTTGACCCCGCCGCGCCGCCCGGGGGCGACGGCCGGCCAAATCGGCGCAAACCTCTGAAATTTGGTAGTTACCGGCCTGTCGGTTTTGTGTAACATCATCCGGCCTGAGTGCGCCTCCACCGGCGAGAGGCAAAAGGAGTCCGAGAGATGAGCAGAGCGTCGACCCTCGGGATTCTGGGAGCCGTGATCGCAACGGTCGCCCTGGTCAGCCCGGTGGCCGCGGCGGAGACGCCAGCGACCCCCACTTTCACCAAGGACATCGCACCGATCTTCCAGGAGAAGTGCGAGGCCTGTCACCGGCCCGATTCGATCGCGCCGATGTCCCTCATCACCTACGAAGAGGCGCGGCCCTGGGCCCGTTCGATTCGCAGCCGGGTCGAGGCGCGCTCGATGCCACCGTGGCACATCGACCGCACGATCGGCATCCAGGAGTTCAAGAACGACCGCTCGCTGACCGACGCACAAATCGAGACCATCGTGCGCTGGGTGGACGCGGGCGCCCCGAAGGGCGAGGTGAAGGACCTGCCGAAGGCGAAGCAGTGGCCGAGCGAGCAGGGCTGGAACTTCGCCGCGATGTACGGACAGAAGGAACCCGACCTGATCATCCGGTCGACGCCGTGGACGCAGAAGACCGGGGCGAACGACACCTGGTGGAAGCCCGTCGTGGCAACCGGCATCACCGAGCCGCGCTGGGTCCGCGCGATCGAACTGCGCCCGGCCACGGTGAAGGGCCGGAAGATCACGCACCACGCGATTGCGCGCCTCCAGCAGGAAGAAACCGATGCGCTCGCGCGCAACGATGTCGACCAGAACGGCGTGCAGCAGGCCGGCACGTTCATGGAGTGGGCGGTCGGCAAGCAGGGCGAGATCATGCGGCCCAACTCGGGCAAGCTGATGCTCCCCGGCTCGAAGATCATCTGGGACATCCACTACTCCAACGGCGGTGAGGACATCACCGACATCGTCGAACTCGGCATCTACTTCTACCCGAAGGGGCAGGAGCCGAAGTTCCGCCAGGTGCTGCACCTGATGGGCGCGACGAATGCGGGCGGCGTGGACATTCCGCCAAACACCCTCAAGCAGACCGAAGGGTTCTTCATCCTGCGTGAGAACGGGCGCGTGGAGAGCTTCCAACCCCACATGCATCTGCGCGGCAAGGCGATGGAGATGTCGGCCATCCTTCCCAACGGGCAGGTGCAGGTGCTCAGCTACGTGAACCGGTTCGACTTCAACTGGATGAACACCTACATGTATGCGGACAACGCCGCGCCGCTCCTGCCGAAGGGCACGATCCTGAAGATCGTGGCGTGGCACGACAACACGTCCGCGAACAAGGCGAACCCCGACCCGAACGTGTGGGTGGGCTACGGCGACCGCACGGTGGACGAGATGGCGCACGCGTGGGTGAACGTCACCTACATGGGCGACGCCGACTACAAGGCGGAACTCGAGGCGCGCCGCGCCGCGCGCGGGAATACGCAGCAGCAACAGCAGCAGTAAGCCCGCCGCATCTGCCTCGTGGCAGGTGCGACCGCGTATCGACCGACAGGGCGCCGTTCTGGTTCAGGGCGGCGCCCTTTGTTTCAGGGCTGAGGAGCTTCCATGAACGCATATCGATTCTCCGTCGCCGTCATGGCGTCGGTAATCGTCGCCGGCAGCTGGGTCGGCGTGGGGCGAGGGCAGCAGCAGGTGCCGCCGACGCCGCAGTTGCCTGGCGCGCCGCTCACCTCCAAAGGCGAGGCGGTGTTCGCCGCAGTCGAAGGATGGGGTCCGCACAAGGACGGCCAGAACGTCATCGAGATCGGGTACTACAACCGCAACCGCGACCAGACGATCGATATCCCCATCGGCCCGAACAACCGCATCGAGCCGGGCGGGCCGGACATGGGCCAGCCGACACATTTCGAGCCCGGCCGCCACTACGGCGTGTTCGGCATCACGGTGCCGAAGGACTTCGGCAACAAGCGCTACACGTGGACGATCGTGGCCAACGGCCAGACGTCGACGGTGCAGCTCGGCACGGCTCAGCCCTATTGGGTGAATTTCTTCGAGAACCCGTCCACCGGCAATACGCCGCCGGTCGTTCGCTTCGCGAAGGACGGCAAGGAGTACGTGGGCCCGCCGCAGGGCATAGCCGACACGAAGACGGCCACCGTGGGACAGCCGCTCACGCTCACCGCCTGGGTGAGCGACAAGCCGTCCACCTACGACCCGGAGGAGGGCCTGCCTGAGAACCTCCGCACGCGCGGCCGCGGCGGACGCGGTGGTGCGCCCGCCGAGCCGGCGGCCGCACGCCGCGCGGCGCCGCCTGCGCCGAACTTCGACGTGTCGGCCGCACGCGGCAGCGGCCAGCCCCGTGGCAGCTTCGAACGCGGGAGCGGCCCCCAGCCCGACGCCACGCTCACCTGGAAGATCCACCGCGGTGCGGCATCGAACGTGACGGTGGCCGAACCGGTGATCCGCCTGTTCAACAAGGGCGACGTCAACGCCGTCATGGAAGCGACCACCACGGTCACCTTCAAGGCGCCGGGCGAGTACATCCTGCGCGCGCAGGCGAACGACCAGACCGGCGACGGCGGCGGCGGCGATCTGTGCTGCTGGACGAACGCGCTGGTGAAGGTCACCGTCAAGTAGCCGCGTCAGGCCGCAGATCCCATACGAGGCGCCGGAGATCCCGTCTCCAGCGCCTCGTTTCATTTTGGCGGACGACCCCAGCCTCAACCCGCCCGCCCGTGTTACCCTGCGCCGCATGTCGAACAGCCTGTCCCGTCGTTCGCTCCTGAAAGCCTTCGGAGCCGCGGCCCTCGTCGGCCGTGCGGCGCCCTCGATCGACGCGGCGGGGCCGAAGGGCATGCGCGGCGTGTTCATCATCCTGAACACGCCGTTCACGCACGCCGGCGAGGTGGACTGGGACGACCTCGAGCGCGAAGTGGACTTCGTCGAGCGGGGCGGATGCCATGGCGTCGTCTGGCCACAGGGTTCGAGTGGTGTGGCGACACTGACGCGCGAGGAACGGCTGCGCGGCATGGAGGTGCTGGCGCGCGCGACCAGGCAACGACGGGTCACCCTGGTGCTCGGCGTCCAGGGTCGCGACACGGCGGAGATGCTCGATTACACCGCCCGCGCCGAAGCGCTCGGTGCCGACGCGATGATCGCGATGCCGCCATCCACGGGGCGCTCCCTCGACGACTACCGTGCGTACTTCCGCGCGCTGGGGGCGGCGACCTCGAGGCCGACCGTGGTGCAGACATCGGGCGGGGCCAGGGACCTGTCACCCAGCGTTGAGCTGATCGTGGCGCTCGCGCGCGAGTTCCCGCACATGGCGTACGTGAAGGAGGAGAGCGAGCCCCTCGTCTCGCGCATGAAGGCCGAACTCGCGGCCCGGCCGCCGCTCAAGGGGATTTTCGGTGCGAGCCTCGGGAGCGGCTTTCTGTACGAGATGCGGCTCGGACTCGACGGCATCATCACCGGCATGGGTATGTACGCCGATCTGATGGGCCTGATGTGGGACCTCCACGAACGTGGGCGCCACGAAGAGGTCCGCGATGCCTACGCCCGCTTCCTGCTGATGCGGAACCTGAACGACTCGATCCCGGGCACCGACCTCTTCATCATGAAGAAGCGCGGCATCTTCAAGACCGCGGTGCGTCGGACCAGCGCGCCGGCCGCCGGGGCCCCGCCGAAACTGACTGAAATCGCACCCGCTGGTCCCGACCTCGAGGAGATCGAGTACCGCTTCGCGGCGCTGACGCCGTTCCTGCGTGCGGCGCGATGATGCCCCTCCGCGTCCGGACCCGTTACGAACCCGCAGAACACCAGCCGTGCGCGCGGCATGGTGATGGGCCCGGGCACTCAGCAGCCCGGGATGCCCGTTCCTCCGCGCGCCGGGCTCGCATCGTCGTCATGGGGACGACGCTGGTGGCGACGCTCGCGGCAGGAGGCACGGGTGGACTGGCCGTCCGCGCCGCGGCGCCGGCCGCCGAATCGACCGCTGGCGGCACGCTGGTCGCCATCGCGGCCATGAGCGCCGGGCGCTCGGCCCACACGGCCACCCTCCTGCGGGACGGCCGCGTGCTCGTCGCAGGTGGATTCCTGGAAAAGGGCTCCGCGAATGGGGCGGAGGCCTACGACCCGGTGGCCGGGCGCTTCCGTGCGCTGCCGCCGATGCTCACGATGCGCCACAGTCACACGGCCACGCTGCTTCCGAATGGCCGGGTGCTGCTGGCCGGCGGTTACGGCGAGGGGACGAGCACGCTGGCCAGCGCCGAACTGTTCGACCCCGAGACGAACACATTTGCTCCGACCGGCCCGCTCCTCGCCGCCCGGGCCGATCACGTGGCGGTGCTGCTTCCCGGGGGCAAGGTGCTGATCGCCAGTGGCCTGGGGCCGGGATGGACCTTCCTGGCGAGCGCCGAGCTGTACGACCCCGCGACGGGCAGGTTTTCCCCGACCGGGCCCATGGGTGATGCGAGGGAGAGCCACGTCGGGGTCCTGCTTCAGGACGGACGTGTCCTGGTGACGGGCGGGCACAGCGGACCGCGCGGCAACCTCACGCTGCACGCGTCCGCGGAGGTGTACGAGCCGGCGGTCGGATTGTTCAGGCGCGTCGGAGCGATGCGGATTCGCCGGCACAAGCACGACGCCGCGCTGCTGCCGAACGGCCGCGTGCTGGTCACCGGTGGCGCGGACGAACGGGACGAGCGCGGCGTCTACCGGTCGACCGAGTTCTTCGATCCGACCACCGGCACCTTCAGCGAGGGCCCTTCCATGACGCTCGGCCGCTACAAGCATGCGGGCACCAGCGTCCTGCTGCCGACGGGCGTCGTGCTGGTGGCCGGCGGCGCGGCGCAGGCCGAAACCTACGATCCAGGCACCAGTAGTTTTGGCCTGGTTGCCGGCGATCCGAGGATGGCCGGCCAGTTTTCGGCCGTGGCCGGCCTGGGCAGCGGGGCAGTGCTCATCACCGGCGGGTACGGAAACGGGACCGGGCCGCGGGCGTCGGCGTGGTTGTATCGGCCCTGACGCAGCGCCCTGAAGACTGGCCGCTGAGGACCCACCTGCGAACTCCGGCCGTGTGACCTCCCCTGTCACACCCCCCTCGTAGAGTGGGGGCATGGACACGCTGCACATCGACGATGCCCTGAGCTACGCCGACATCGACTGGGCCCCCTTCTCGGGTGGCGAACTCGAGGCACCCCGGCCGAGGGCCCTCTGCGCCTCCTGCCGGCAGAAGCGCGCCGTCGGAGCCGCCCCGGAAGGGAAGCAGGCGCTCTGCTTCCAGTGCTACCGGTCGGACGTTGACAAGAACCGCCGGATGAAGGCTGCGGCCGAGCTCGACACCGCGACCGAGTCGCGGTTCCAGGCCGCGTTGCCCTTCGAGCCGGTCGACCGCCCGCGGCTTGCCCGCTTGAAAGCCGCGCGCCAGGAGGCGCGGGCTCACGCACAGCAGGGTGCCGGCCTCTTTGTCGAGCGGCGCCACCGCGCCCAGATCGAGGCGCGCCATACGCTCGCGCGAATCCTGCAGGGGCTCAGGGAGCGGCGGCTGGTCTCGCATCCGGCCCATCTGCCGGCCGCAGCGGCTGGGGCGGCGGACGACCGGCAGCGGATGGCGGGCCTGCAGCTTCCGGAAGCGTGGCTGCCCTTCGTCGCCACCCAGTAGGCGCGTGCGATACTGTCGGCACCCGTGGACATGATGCTCCTCCTGCTGACGGCTGCGACGCTCGTCGTCGGCGTGCTCGTCGGCTGGCTGGCGGCCCGGCCGGAGGCGTCGCGGCTGCGGGGAGAACTGGACAAGGAACGGGCGGTACACGCGGAGCGGGTGGCGGCCCTGCAGCGCGCGGACGCGTCCCTGCGCGAGACCTTCGCGTCGCTCAGCGCTCAAGCGCTGAGCCGCAACAACGAAGCGTTCCTGCAGCTCGCCGAAACGCGTTTCCAGCACGCCCGCACCGCGGCGACCGCCGAGGTCGAGTCACGCAAGCAGGCGATCGAGGCGCTGCTCGAGCCCATGGCCCGGACGCTGGAGCGGGTGGATGCCGAAATTCGGGACGCGGAGCGGCGGCGCAACCACGAGAGCGCCACGCTCCTCCAGCGCGTCGCCACGCTCGACGTGAACAGCCGTGCGCTGCAGGCCGAGACGCGTCGGTTGGTGGACGCCTTGAAGCGTCCGGGCGTGCGCGGCCGCTGGGGCGAACTGCAGTTGAAGCGAGTGGTCGAACTGGCCGGCATGATGGAGCACTGCGACTTTCAGGAGCAGCAGACCCTTGCCGGCGCCGATCGCCGGATCCGCCCCGACGTGATCATCCGGCTGCCGGGCGGGAAGACGGTGATCGTCGACGCGAAGGTGCCGCTCGACGCCTACCTTCGTGCGCTCGAGGCACCCGACGAACAGGCGCGTCAGGCGTTGCTCGCCGATCATGCGCGGCAGGTGCGTCAGCATCTCAGCCAGCTCGGGGGCAAGGCCTACTTCGCCGACGTGGGCGGCAGTCCCGAATTTGTCGTGATGTTCCTGCCGGGCGAGATGTTCTTCAGCGCCGCGCTCGAGCAGGACCCTTCCCTGATCGAGTTCGGCGTGGACCGGCAGGTGATACCCGCCAGTCCCACCACGCTCATTGCGCTGCTGAGGGCGGTGGCCTACGGCTGGCAGCAGGAGGCCATGGAGGAAAACGCCCGGCAGATCAGCGATCTGGGCCGCAGCCTGTACGAATCGATTCGCACGCTGGCGACTCACGTGGACGACCTGGGCTCCCGGCTGGGTGCCAGTCTCGAAGCGTACAACCGCGCGGTGGGGTCGCTCGAACGGAACGTGCTGGTGAAGGCGCGCCGCTTCAAGGAGCTTGGCGTTGCCTCGAACGCCGAGGACATCGTGCGGCTCGAGCCCACCGACCGCGTCCCGCGCATGCTGCAGGCGCCGGAACTGACCGAGGGCCTCCCGTTCGCCAGCGACGAGGAGGTGGAACATGCCTGACATCCGACGTGTCTTCGTGCCCTCGCTGCTCGCGGGGCGGGTGGCGCTCGTCACCGGCGGCGGCACCGGCATCTGCCGCGGGATCGCGCTGGCGCTGGCGGCGGTCGGCTGCGATGTCGCGATCAGCAGCCGGCGCCCGGAACACCTGGAACCCACCGTGGCCGAACTCGCGTCGCTGGGTGTCCGCGCCTGCGCGGCAGCGGGCGACGTGCGACGGCCAGACGAGGTGGCCGCCGTGGTGGGTCAGACCGTGGAGACGCTGGGGCGGCTCGACATCCTGGTGAACGGCGCGGCGGGGAACTTCATCGCGCGCGCCGACCAGCTGTCGCCAAACGGCTTCGGGACCGTCGTGGACATCGACCTCAAGGGCACCTTCAACATGTCCCGAGAGGCCTTCCCCCACCTACGCGAGCGCGGAGGGGTCATCCTGAACATCAGCGCCACCCTGCAGCTGCTTGGTACCGTCGGGCAGTCGCACGCCGCCGCTGCCAAGGCCGGTGTCGATTCGCTCACGCGGACGCTGGCGGCCGAGTGGGGACCGTCCGGCGTCCGGGTCAACGGCCTCGCGCCCGGCCCCGTCGACGGCACCGAGGGAGTGCGCCGGCTTGTCGACGCCGAGGGCCGTTCCGCCATCGCGCAGCAGTGCCCCCTGGGCCGCATGGCTGCGATCGACGAGGTGGCCGCGGCCGCGGTGTTCCTGTGCTCCGAGGCGTCAACCTTCATCACCGGCGCCACGCTCGTCATCGACGGAGGGCTATGGCTCCGTTCGGGGAGTGCGCTGGGCACTCCGCCCACCTAGCATGCAGGCGCGGCTCCCATTCGAGACAGCTCCTCCAAACGGGCACGAACTCGCCGATCCTGCACCACCGGTTTCGCCGCTTCCCCGGCAGCCCTCTGCCAGGGGAGCCCTTCACGATCCGGGTGACGATCGCGTCTCGGGCGTCGATCACGCGTCGGTGCAGGCGCCACCCCGCCCCGATGTGGCCATCCCTGCCGCCCTCTCGATGGAATACGTCAGGCATCCGCGCGCGCGCCGGTACCTGATCCGCGTGAAACTGGACGGGCGCGTGCGCGTCACCATTCCGCGCCGCGGTTCACGACGCGAGGCAGAGGCATTCGTCGCTCAGCAGCAGACCTGGATTGCCAGGCAGCTCGATCGTGTGGCTGCCGCGCGCGAGCGTCTGCCGCGCGACCTGCCGCCCGACGAACAGCGCGTGCTGCGGGCGCGCGCCCGGCGCGAGTTGCCGCCGCGCCTGCTCGAACTCGCAGCGCAGGTCGGTCTGCGCGTGTCGCGCGTCAGCGTCCGCAACCAGCGTCACCGCTGGGGATCGTGCTCGGTGTCAGGCCACATCTCCCTGAACTGGCGCCTGATCACCATGCCCCCGTGGGTGCGCGACTACGTGCTGTACCACGAGCTCATGCATCTGCGCCGGATGGATCATTCGCCGGCATTCTGGGCGCTGGTGGCAGGCGTGTGTCCGCGCTACCGCGAGGCGCGGGCGTGGCTCAGGCACCACGCGCTCGCCCCGCATGCAGCGGGCGCTGGAAACGAAGGGGAGAGCGACGGCGGTCGGCCTGGCGCAGGCGACACGCTCGACGACGAGGCGGACCTGCCCTGACGATCCCGCCCGGCGTGCCGTCAACTCAGAACTGCGCCCCCAAACGGACGAGTTCGGCCTCCAACGCATCGTAGGTAGACAGGATGCGCGCCCGGCCGTTCAGGTGCCGCCCGATACGCTCTGCGCCGCGGCCGCCCAGCCACAGCTCGATTCCGGGAGCAAGGTTGGCGGCGATCTGTGAGACCTCGGCCTCGATCCGATTGGCGTCGCCGAGTTCCGTGAGCCCCAGCACCACCACGTCCAGGTGGACGACGGTGGTGACGGCCACGATGTCGTCCGCCGGCATGTCGGGTCCGAGGTAGATCGCCCCGAGGCCGCCGCTTGCCGCCAGCAGCGCGGCGCCGAGCGTGCCGAACTCGTGACGTTCACCGGCTGGCGTCGCAAAGAGCAGCCGGTCCGGCGACCCCGACCGGGAGTGGAGGCGCAGGAGCGACCCGAGCACGTTCCGCACGCTGGCCGACAACAGGTGCTCGTGCGCGATCCGTGCACGACCAGCGTGCCACCGTTCACCCACCTCCGTCAGCACCGGCACGAGCACGTCGCGCAGCAGTTCGGGCGCGCGCAGCAGGGCAGCGGCCCGGCTCAACTCGAACTCGACGCCGGAGGCGTCGAAGCGCTCCAGCGCGGCGATGATCGCGTCGGTGTCGATCGTCGCCGGCGCGGCCGGCCGGCCCGGCATGGCCGGCGGCATCGGCGGAGGCGTGGCGGGCGGTGCGGCGAGCTTCTCGAGCTGCTCGTCGCTCAGCCGCGCAATCCGCCCAATCGGGTGCCCGTTGGCCACCGCGTCGCGCAGCATGCGGATGCGCCGCACGTCGGCTTCCGTGTACATCCGGCCGCGATCGTCGCGCATCGGCGACACGGCGCCATACCGGCGCTCCCAGGCCCGCAGCGTGTCGATGCCCAGTCCCGTCATGAGCGACACCGCGCGAATCGGATAGCTGACCGAGGACCTCATCAGCGTGAGGGGCGACTGCTTCTGTCGTGACGCCATGAGTGTTATCTCGCTGTGACGGCAAACACGCCGGCCGACACGGCGGCGCAGGCGCAGGTGCCCCACACGATGTCGGCGGCCGTGACCACGAGGGGCCACTGCGCGAGCGTCGAGTAGTTCGTGAGGTCGTACACTCCGTACACCACGAGCCCGAACACCGCGCCGAAGGCGGCGGCAGCCGCCGCGCTGCCCGCGCGCGGCACCACCAGCACGGCGACTCCGGCCGCCAGCAGGATGTAGACCACGATGGCCGGCGCCCAGAGTGGAGCGAACGATCCGTCGGCTGCCATGCGCCCGATCGGCGCGAGCTGCCTCTTGTAGAACTCCTTCATGACGACGCCGAGCCACAGCCCATCAAGCAGGATGAAGCCGAGCAGGCTCGCCGCGAACGTCCCGAATGTGGTGCCCATGAGTCAGCTCCTCTTGGAGAAGCGGTAATGTGCAACGAACCACTCGCGTCCGCCATCGAACCGGAACAGCTCCGCGCACGCCATGAAAAAGATGCGCCAGCGCGCGCGCCAGCGACGGACCTCACGGCCCTGTTGGGTCCCCGCGCCGGCCGCGTAGGTGCTGGCGAGGATCGCATCGATGTCGCTGCGATTGGCGTCCATGTTGCGCAGCCAGCCGTCGCAGGTGCGCGCGTAGTGCTCACCGTTCACCTGCCAGTGCTCCTCGACTGCCAGGTGATCCTGGAACTGCAGCAGCAGGTCGTCGCTCGGCATCGTCCCGCCCGTGAAGAAGTGCTCAGCCATCCAGTCCGATGCGTCACGAGCCTCGAACGGGTATGCGAACCGACGGTTGGCGAAGATGTGCACGAACAGCCGGCCATCGTCCGCGAGCCAGCCGGCGATCCGTTCGAGCAGGCGCGCGTAGTTGCGCATGTGCTCGAACATCTCGACGGAAACCACCCGGTCGAACGGCGCGAAGGCCGCGGCGTCGAAGCCGTTCATGTCGGCGGTCACGACGGTCACGTTGCGCAGTCCGCGTTCAGCAGCGCGCGCGTCGATGAACGCCTTCTGCGATTGCGAGTTCGAGACCGCCACGATGCGGCTCGTGGGGAAGCGGGCCGCCATGAACAGCGTGAGCGAGCCCCATCCGCACCCCAATTCGAGAATGCGGTGGCCGTCGGCAATGGCGGCCCGGTCCACCGTGAGTGCGAGCATGGCGCGTTCGGCCTCGGCGAGCGTGCGGGTGGCCGGCTCCCACAGGCCGCTGCTGTATTTCAGGTGCGGGCCGAGCACGTACTCGAAGAAGGCGGCGGGCACCTCGTAGTGCTGGGCGTTGGCTGCTTCGGTGTGCAAAGCGATGGGGCTGTGCCGCAGCTCCTCGATGAATCGGTCCTTGCGCTGCAGCCGCGACTCTTCGCGCAGCCGCGTACGGAGCAGGGAGCGGATGCCGGCGCGGATGATCGGGTCGGGAACGGCGTTGCGCTCGAGAAGCGGTTCGTACCAGGCGGTGGTTTTCATGCGTGTGGTATCCAGGGGAAGAAGGCGCTGGTGGTCTGCTGATACCGGCGGTAGTCCTCCCCACGGCTGCGCAGCGCCTGCGCCTCGGTGGCTGGGATACCCGTGACTCTGAAGAGGAGATAGAGCATGGTGGCCGGACAGATGAAGGCGAGCCACCCCCAGGGTGACGCGGCAGCAAACACGGCGTAGGCCACCCACATCAGCCACTCGAAGAAGTAGTTGGGATGCCGCGAGTACCGCCACAGGCCCACACGGCAGGTCCGGCCCCGGTTCGCGGGGTCGGCCTTGAAGTGCTCCAGTTGTCGATCGGCAGTGCGCTCGCCGGCGAACGCGAGGATCCAGAGCAGCAGCGCTCCGAGCTCGAGCAGCGAGAACCGCGGCGCGGCAGACCGGGAGGCGAGCACCGCCGGCATCGCGAAGAAGACCGCGGCGGCGGCCTGGGCCTGGAAGAACCAGAAGAACCGGGCTTCTGCCTTCTCCCCCCAGGCGCGGCGCAACTCGGCGTACCTCCCGTCCTCCGGCCGGCCGAGGACGCGGTCACGGAGCAGGTACCAGCCCAGGCGCGCGCTCCAGACACCCATCACCCCGGCGATGGCCAGGCGCCGCGCGGGCCACCCGTCGAGCGCAAGGGCGGCCGCGAGTGCACACGCGCCGACACACCACGTCCAGCCGACATCCACGATGCCCGCGTTACGCGAGGTGCGGTGGCCCGACCAGAGGAGGGCCATGACCAGCGAGGAGCCGGCCAGCAGGGCGGCGATGAGCCACGGAATCGTCACGGTTATCCATCTTATGTCATGGACAAATGCTTGACAAGGCCTGGACAGCTGAGGCACCCTTGTCTCACCCATGAAGCGCATCGCCGTCATCGGCAGTGGCATTTCCGGCCTGGCCGCCGCCTACTTCCTCAGCCGCCGCCACGAGGTGCACCTGTTCGAGCGGGACACCCGCCTGGGCGGGCACACGCACACCGTGCGGGCGGAGAGCTCACGGGGCCCGGTATCGCTCGACACCGGCTTCCTCGTGCACAACGACCGGACGTATCCCCGGCTGGTCCGGCTGTTCGAGGAACTCGGGGTGGAGACGCTGTCGTCGGACATGTGCTTCGCCGTGGCGTGCGCGGGCACAGGACTCGAGTACAGCAGCCGCGGGCCGCGCGGATTCTTCGCGCAGCGGCGCAACATCCTGAACCCGTCGCACCTCGGCCTGTTGTCGGAGATCTTCCGGTTCAACCGGGAGGCCCCGAAGCTGCTGGCCACGCCGGAGGCCGACCGGTTCACGCTCGGAGAGTTCCTCGACGAACGGCGCTTCAGCGAGGTCTTCGTGCACCGGTACCTGCTGCCGATGGCCTCCGCGATCTGGTCCGCGTCGCTTGCGTCGATCCGTGCGTTCCCCGCGCTGACCATGATCCGGTTCCTCGACAATCACGGCCTGCTTGCGGTCACCGGCCAGCCGATGTGGAAGGTGGTGAAGGACGGTAGCTGCACCTACATTCCAAAGCTGACCAGGCCGCTTCGCGATCGGCTGCACACCGGCATTTCCATCACCGGGGTGACGAGGCACGACCGGGGAGTGACGATTGCCCTCGCGGGCCGGGACCCGCAGGAGTTCGACGAGGTCGTCTTCGCATGCCACGGCGACCAGGTCCTGCCGCTGCTCACCGACGCAACCGATGCCGAACGGGACGTCTTCTCGTGCTTCCGGACGACCACCAACACGGTCTGGCTGCATACCGACGAATCGATTCTCCCGGCCCGCGCCGACGCGCGCGCCTCCTGGAACTACCGCCTGCACGACGACACGGACGCCGCGCCGACGGTGACGTATCATCTCAACCGCCTCCAGTCGCTCGATACGCGCGAGCAGTTCTGCGTGACGCTCAACCCTCGCGGCGACATCGACGAAGGCACCGTGATCCGCCGGATGACCTACGAGCATCCCCTCTATGACGGCCTCGCGATCCGCGCGCAGGAGCGCTGGAGCGACGTGAGCGGCGTGCGCCGCACGCACTTCTGCGGCGCGTACTGGTTCTACGGGTTCCACGAGGACGGCCTGCGGTCGGCGCTTCGGGTCGCCAACGCGCTGGGTGTGGAGTGGTGACGACGGCGCCTCGCCCGGGTGTCTACGTTGGCCGGCTGCGGCACCGGCGCACGTCGCCCGTGTCGCACGCGTTCACCTACCCACTCTTCATGGTGCTGCTGGACGTCGACCGCATCCGCGACCTGATGCGCGCGTCGGCGTTCACGAGCTACAACCGCTGGAACTGGGCGTCGTTCCACGAAGCCGACCACCTCGGCGATCCGCGCCTGCCGCTGCGCACCCGCCTTGCGGAGGATGCGGGCCGGCACGGCATGGCCCTGCCCGACGGCCCGGTCTACCTCCTGACCCACCTGCGCTACCTGGGTTACTGCTTCAACCCGGTGTCGTTCTTCTACTGCTACGACCGGGAGCAGCACCTCCGGCTCGTTCTCGCCGAAGTGAACAACACCTTCGGGGGCACGCACCGCTACTGGCTTGCTCCGTCGCGCGCACGGGCGTCTGGCGGCGGGCCGTTCCGGGCGTCGGCGGCAAAGGCGTTCTATGTCTCTCCGTTCATGCCGGGCGCGATGCAGTACGACTTCAGCTTCACGCCTCCAGGGGACCAGCTGGTCGCCCACATCGGCGCGAGCGAACTGCGGGACGGGGACCGGGCGCACCGCTTCGACGCGACCCTGCGTCTACAGTATCAACCCTGGTCGGCCGCGCAGATCCGCCGTGCCCTCGTGCGTCATCCCGTGATGACGGCGCGCGTGATGGCCGGCATCCACGCCCAGGCCCTCAGGCTGTGGGTGAAGGGACTGCCGATCGTGCCGCGTCCGACCGCCGATGGTGTGTATCCGGGATATGCCGCGTCCGATGCGGGCCGGCTCTGAGCGACCATGACCACGATTCTCAACAGCCTCGCGAAGAAAGCGACACTCTCCCGGCTTCCCGACCTCACGGGTGGTTCGCTGACGTTGCTGACCGACGACGGCGTCGCCCGCTACGGCACGGTGCGGCCGGCCGCGCCACACGCACCGTCGCCCATCGACGCCACGCTGGTTGTCCACGACCCGCGGTTCTTCCGGCGTGTGCTGCTCGGCTCCGACATCGGCCTGGGTGAGTCGTACATGGACGGCGACTGGTCGACGCCCGACCTCGTCGGCCTCACACGCCTGCTCCTGCGCAACATCGCGCTCGTCGAGCAGCGCGGCGGCCTGTCGCGCGCGATGGTCCGCTTCGCGGGCGGGGTGGCACGACGCCTTCGTGACAACAGCATCACTGGCAGCCGCCGGCACATCCGCGAGCACTACGATCTCGGCAACGACTTCTTCCGGCTCTTCCTCGACGAGCAGACGCTCATGTACTCGTGTGCCTACTACGAGACCGGGCTCGAGACGCTGGAGCAGGCGCAGCAGAAGAAGCTGGATCAGATCTGCCGCAAGCTGAACCTGGCGCCGGGCGATCACCTCCTCGAGATCGGCACCGGCTGGGGCGGGCTCGCGGTCTGGGCCGCCACCCGTTACGGCTGCCGCGTCACGACGACGACCATCAGCGAGGAGCAGTATCGGCACGCCCGGGAATGGGTTGCGCGCCTCGGTCCCGAGGTCGCGTCGCGCGTCACGGTGCTCCTGACGGACTACCGCCAGCTCACGGGAAAGTACGACAAGATCGTCAGCATCGAGATGTTCGAGGCGGTGGGTCTCAACCACTACGACGACTACTTCGGGGCAATCGAACGGCTGCTGGCGCCGAACGGCTCGATGCTCCTGCAAACGATTACGGTCGACGAACAGCACTTCCCGCACTACCACGGGGAGCCGGACTGGATCGAGAAGTACATCTTCCCCGGCGGCGAACTCGCCTCGGTCGGCGAGATCCTGCAGTCGCTCGCCCGCGTGACCTCGATGTCGCTGTACCACGCCGAGAACCTCGGCACGCACTACGCGCGCACGCTGCGCGAATGGCGGTCCCGCTACGTGCAGCAGCTCGATCGCGTGCGTGCGCTCGGCTTCGGCGAGCGCTTCATCCGGATGTGGGACCTCTACTTTGCGTACTGCGAAGCGGCGTTCCTCGAACGTCACGCGGGCGTCTTCCAGCTCGTGCTGAACCGGAACTACTCCGGGGCGCTGCACTTCAACGAGCCGTGGGCGCGCGCCGAGCGGGCCGCTGCCGGCGGGGCGACGGCGGCCGTCGCCTGAGCGCGGGGGCGTCAGCCTCGCTCAGTGCACCGCGCGGGCCTGGCGCGCCGCGCAGTCGTGGCACAGGCGGGCGGTCCGCATCCACTCTGGCGGCTTGCGCGCACCGCAGGACGCACACGTGCGGTACCGCGCCAGCCGGTGCTCACGGGCACCCTTGATCAGGTCCCCGACGATGCGCATCAGCGCGGTGCTGGACAGGCGCCGCCACCTGAGCGTGCCCACCCGCCTTGGTCTGATCACCGCAGTTCCGGCGTCACGCCGCACGGCATACTCCGATACGGTCACCGACGTGTCGGTCAGCTGCACCACGACCTCCCCCGGGTCGCCGCCCGTGAAGACCACCGTGTCGGCGAACTCCTCCTGCACGAAGGGGCTGGGCAGGTGGGTAGCGATGTAGGCGAGCAGTTGCTCGTAGCGCTCGTCGGAGGTGTCGCGCATCGGCCCGCGTCCGGCGCTACTTTCGGCGCGACTCGGTCAGCGCCTGATAGGTGAGCGACTGGAACGGCGCCGCCGCGGGCGGCCCAGGGTAGCGCTGGACCATCACGACGCCGACCAGCTTCTCCACGGGATCGACCCAGAAGAACGTGCCGTAGATGCCGCTCCACCCGTACATCCCGACGGAGCCGGGCAGCTGCGTGGCACCGACGTCGCTGGTGATCTTGAAGCCGAGGCCCCACTCCGCGCCGGCTCCGAGCACGGGTGTGCCGGCCAGGTTCATGTCCAGCGTGTGGCTCGTCGTCATCAGGTCCACGGTCTTCGGCCCGAGCAGCCGCACGCCGTCGAGCGCCCCCCCGTTCAGCAGCATCTGCGCGAAGCGCGAGTAGTCCTGTGCGGTCGACGTGAGGCCGGCGCCGCCCGAGAAGTAGGTCTTGCCGGCCCTGTAGCTCGCGACGGGCGACATGACGGTGTTGCCGAACGTCTCCGGGTCCTTCATCGCGCGGATGCCGCCGTTGCCGTCGCCCGTGTAGACCGAGACGAAACGGGACCACTTCGCCTCGGGCACATCGAACGCCGTGTCCTGCATCCTCAGCGGCCTGAAGATGCGCTCCGCGAAAAAGCGGTCGAGCGGCATGCCGGACGCGACTTCCACCACCCGGCCGAGGACGTCGGTGCTCAGGCTGTAGTGCCACTCGGCACCGGGCTGGCTCACGAGAGGCGCCTTGGCGAGCCGGTCGATGTTCTCGGCGAGAGTGCCCGGCACGACCGTCAGCGCATCGTTGACCTGCCCTTCCCGGTAGGCGCTTCCGACCGGGCCCGCATCGAGGAATCCGTAGGTGAGTCCAGACCGGTGCGTCAGCAGATCGCGAATGGTCATGGGCCGTCTCGCCGGAACGAGCGTCGGCTCGCCGCCGCCCGCGGGGCGCGTCAGCACCTTCATGTCCCTGAAGGCCGGGATGTAGCGCGACACCGGATCGGTGAGTGCCAGCCGGCCCTCTTCGAACAGCATCATGATGGCGACGCTCGTGATCGGCTTCGTCATCGACGCGATGCGGAAGATGCTGTCGGTCTTCATCGGCGTCTTCGCGTCCACGTCCGCCGAGCCGAACGCCCGGAGGTCCACCATCCGGCCGTCGCGCGCCACGAGCGTGACGAGGCCCGCGGCCTGGTGCGTGTCGACGAGCGCCTGCATGCCGGCGTGCATCCGGCGGAGCCGGTCGCTCGATATGCCCACCGATTCAGGTGTGGCACGGGGAAGGCCGGCCTGCGGGCGTGCCGCGGCGACGGGAGCGGGAGCAGCGGCCGGCGCGGGGGTCTGTGCGGACGCCGCGAAAGCCGAGGCCAGCGCGGCGAGCAGGGCGATGGGCAGTCGTCGTGTGAGGGGCATGGAGTGTCCTGGTGTGAATGTCGGTTCGCGCGGCTCAGCGGACGGCGAAGACCCAGATGGTGCCGCCTTCGGGCACCTCGGGATACTGACCCGGGCGCAGGCTGTTCAGGCGCCCCTGCATCGCGCGGGAGTCGACCCCCCAGCCCGACTGCACCGCCACGTACTGCACACCGTCCACCACGAACGTGGACGGTTGGCCGATGACGCCGGAACTGGTGGGGAACTCCCAGAGCAGCTTGCCGGTTCTGGCGTCGAAGGCGTGGAACTTCCGGTCGTTGGTGCCGCCGGAGAACACGAGCCCGCCGGCCGTCGAGAGCATCGGGCCCCAGTTGGGCGACGTCGCGTAGGTGTGCGTCCACACGCGGGTCCCGGTATCCACGTTCCAGGCCTGCACCTCGCCGATGTGGTCCGCATCCGGTGCCATGATGAGCGTCGTCGTGGCGCCGACAAAGGAGGTGCCCGCCACGTACGGCACGGCGCGGCCCACGATGGAACTGCACAGGTTCTCGTTCGCCGGCACGAACATCAGTCGGAGATCCGGGTTGTAGGCGACGGGCGGCCAGTTCTTGCCGCCCCAGAAGGACGGGCAGAACTCGGCAAGCTTGCCGGTGCCCGGCTTGCGCGCCGGATCGACGTCGGGACGGCCCGTCTTCGGGTCGACGGACCGGAAGACGTTCTGCTTCACGAACGGCTTCGCGTCGACGAAGCGGATGGCGCCGTCGGTCCGTTCGAGGAACCACATGTACCCGTCGCGCGCTACGTCGATGAGGCCCTTCACGGTGCGGCCGTTGCGACGGAAGTCCACGAGGATCGGCGGCGACACCTCGTCCCAGTCCCAGGACTCGTTCGGGTTGTACTGGTGATGGCCCTTGATGGTGCCGGTGGTGACGTCCACGGCGATGGTCGAGGCCGTGTAGAGGTTGTCGCCCGGCCGCTGGTCGCCCATCCATGGGCCGCCGTTGCCCGTGCCGAAGAAGGCGAGCTTGGTCGCGGGGTCGTAGTTCGCCGTCACCCAGATCGAGCCGCCACCGGTCTTCCACTGCTCTCCGCCGGCCGGCCAGGTCTCGCTGCCGGCCTCCCCCGGAGCCGGCACGGTGAAGACCTTCCAGAGCGGCGCGCCGGTGCGCGCGTCGAACGCCGCCACGAAGCCGCGGACGCCGAGTTCGCCGCCTGACGTGCCGACGATCACCTTGCCGTCGGCGACGAGCGGCGCCATGGAGATGTAGTAGCCCTTGCGGTTGTCCTCGACGGTCGCGGACCAGACCTCCTTGCCCGTCTTCGCGTCGAGCGCGACGAGCACCGCTTCGGCGCGGGCGAAGTAGACCTTGTCCTCGAACAGCGCCACGCCGCGGCTGGTGCGGTGCAGCTGGATGACGTCGGGCGGGGGAGGGGCGGCGTATTTCCAGAGCAGCGTGCCCGTGCGCGCGTCGATCGCCAGCACCTGGTTGCCCGGCGTCGCGACGAACATCACGCCGTTGTTGACGAGCGGCGTCGCCTCGTGGCCGCTGGTGGCTCCGGTGGCGAACGACCACACGGGTTGCAGGCGCCCGACGTTGGCCGGCGTCAGCTGCTTCAAAGGGCTGTGCGCCCAGCCGTCGTAGGTGCGCCTCACCATGAGGAAGTCGCCTTCGTCCGGCGTCAGCAGCCGCTCCGCGGTGACCGGCTTGTAGGCCTGGAGGAGGGCGGGAACCGGCATCACGGCGGGCGCCTGCTGGGCGCGGAGCGCGGCGATGGACGACAGGAGCGCGGCCGCCAGAGCCGCGCAGGTTACGCCAGCCGGAACGAAGGATCGGGTCATCTGGGCTCCTGTGGCCGAGCGGTGAGCACGTCAGGCCTGGCCGTTGCGGATGTGCTCGATTTTCCGGTCGCGCTCGGCCACGAGGCGCTCCCGCTCGGCGCGCCACACGGCGTCGGCGGTGTCGCGTTCTCCCGGATCGGCCACCCGCTTCATGCGCGACTCGTGGAGGACCTGCTGCTCGGCTATCTTGGCTTCGTAGAAGTTCCGCACCTCGGCGATACGGCTCCTCTCCTCGTCTGTCAACTGACGCGCGGTGACGCCCGCTTCCTCATCCTTCCGGCGCAGCCGTTCCATCGCCAGTTCGAACGCCGACTTGAGTCCCCGGTCTTCAGCCATGGTATGTGTTCAGGGATTATGGCCCGAAAGAAGAGCTCCGCGGCCGGTCATCACCACGTCTATGTCGTCTACCTCCGGAACCCCCGTGGCGACGGGAAAGCCGGGTACTACGTCGGGATGACCGGGCTGACGCCCGAGGAACGTTTCGCGCGGCACAAGGCCGGAATCCAGGCGTCCAGCCACGTACGTCGCTTCGGTGAGCGGCTCGTGCCGAGGCTCTACCAGCACCTGAATCCGATGCCCTACGCCGACGCCGTCCGCATGGAACAGGTCCTCGCGGACAGCCTCAGGAAGCGCGGCTACCGGGTGTTCGGCGGACACTGACGAGGTCACGCGGATTGCAGTGGCGTGCGTCTGGAGGAACTGATGATTCGCAGCCACCTTGGATACGTCCTGCTCGCTGGCGCCGTGATGACGGCCGCCTGCGACGATGGCAACCGCAACAGCGCCGTTGGCGACACGCGGCCGGACGCCGCAGCGACCGCGCGCGCTGGCGGCACGAGCAACACCAGCGACAACCCGCCCATGAACATGGAGCGCCGTGACGGCGACGTGATGGATCGCGAGCGGGCGACCGGCACGTCGGGTGCGATCGAGCGCAATGCCGACGCCCTCGCCGAGGCGGGACGCGACGGCACCATCACCATGAAGATCCAGGCGAGCTACGCCTCGGACGCCACCGTGAAGGGCATGAACATCGACGTGGACACGAACGACGGCGTGGTGACCCTGAGCGGCCGCGTGGCGTCGGCCGCGGAGAAGGACGTGGCCGAGCGTATCGCGAAGCAGACCGAAGGCGTCAAGCGCGTCGTGAATCAGCTCAAGGTCGGACGCGAAGCCGGCGCGGGCCGATAGTAGGCGACACACCTCAACTCCGGGGCCAGCGCCACGCGACCGGCGCTGGTCCCGCTGCACCGCACCCCGCTGCACCACACGGCACCCCGCTTCGTCACGCCGCGCCGCCGCCTCCCCCGCGACGCCCCCGCCCCGCTACAATGTGGCCCATGCGCGTCGTGAACCGCACCGCCGTCACCATCGTCGGCGCCCAGCCTTACATCGACTGGACCCTCAGCCGGGATGCCGACTTCAACCGGAACCAGGTGACCGTCGCACGCACGAAGCCGTACGGCTCGGCGTTCCTCCTGCCCGAAATGGACTTCGAGGAAGACCTCCAGGAGTGGGTCGAGGACAACCACGAGTGGCTCTTCGAGTTCCAGCTGGCGTCGTGGACGCACGACGAGTCCGCGTGGCCCGCGAACCGCGACCTGCAGATGTTCAGGGAGTGGTTCCGGATCGATCTGCACAACGTCGTCGTGGACGTGCACGACGATGACATCGAGGGCGAGGAACTCTGATGCTGACCCACATGGTGTGCTTCAAGTACAAGGCCGACGTTGCCGAGGCGACGCGCCAGGAACATCGGCAGAAGCTGGCAGGCCTCGCTGCCATCGAGGGCGTGATCGACCTCAAGGTGGGCGCTGACGTGGTGCGTTCGGCCCGGTCGTTCGACACCGGGCTCATCGTGCTGTTCGAGGATCGCGCCGGGCTCGACCGCTACGCGGTGCACCCGCAGCACGTACCCGTTGCGCAGTATGGCGCGGGACTCTGCGACCAAATTGTGGCAGTCGACTTCGAATAAGTGTCACCCGCGCACGGATGTGCGGCGGCGGGGCTGTGCCGGTGCTGGCACACCTGCGACAGGGGTGACACGCCGGGGGGCTCACATCGCGTGGGGACCGGGCAGAACTCGTAGAAGGACCGACGGAATCGTGATGCCCGTGCCGGCAGCGATATTGCTGAAGTGCCGGGCATCATGATCGCCTCACACCGACCCGTATCCCGCCAGGCCGAACGGCTCTGGACCGCTCCCGACGGCACCGTCTGCATCCTTTCCACCTGCGACACCGCACCGAAGTACGCCGTCTCCCTCGTCCGTGACGCGCAGGTGCTGCGCGAGCGCCGGCTGTATGGGCGTGCGAGCGCCCAGATGCTGGCGCAGGGCTGGCGCGACATCCGCTCCGACGATCTCCGGCCGACCTAGCCGCGCCTGCGTCGAGCCCGGGGCTCAGGGTTCCGGGATCGCCTGCGGGTCGGGGACGAACCACTGCACGTGGCGGCTCACGATCTCCTGCAGCACCACGTCCGGCTGCTCGCGGGCGACCTCCTCCGCATCGAAGTCGTTTCGCCACAGGTAGACCACGCGGCTGAAGTGCTCCGACAGGTACGGCGCGAGCGCCGACGTGAAGGAATCGCGGAAGATCACCGCCTTCGGCAGCGTCGACCCCGGAATCTCCGTCACGATTCGCAGTTCGCCAGCCTCCACGATATTCCCGCGCGGCTCTCGCACCACGTACTGCCGCCGCCACTTCGGCACCAGCAGCAGCTGTTCCTCGCCGAGCACACGCTTCAGCCCCATCATCGCCGCGAGGTCCATCCCCTCGGACTGGCGGGTCACCTGGTCGAAGTCGGACAGGGGGTGCGGCGGGGGAATGGCAGGCGCCCGCAGGCGCATTCCCTCGATGAGTGCCGCGTACGCCGCATGGGCGCCCCGCTGGTTCCAGTGCGTGTCGGTCTTCTGGAACACGCGCACGCTGCGCTTGGCCTCCATCAGGGCCGCGCGCACGTCGATCGTGACGGCGAGGTCCGACACGGTCGTCAGCACCTGGTCCATCCGGGAGAAGCGGCTGACACGCCGTGCCGTCTGCGGAAACAGCTCGGGGTAGACGGTTGCCTTGTCCGGGACGACCGTGAAGAAGTACGGGATACCGCGGGCCTCGCACCACGCGCGAGCGCGCGAGACGGCCCCGCGCCACGCGGTGATCTCCCAGTCCTCCAGCGGGTGTTCGTTCGTGAAGTCCTCGAGGCCGCCGTCCTCGACATAGAAGAGCCATCCCCGCCTGGCCGTGGCCACGGCAGGCGAGGGGGACATGCCGAGCCCGAAGTAGCGGCTCATGCCCTGCCAGCGGACCAGATCCTTGCGGAAGGCGAAGTGATCGGCGAACCAGGCGTCGAGCGCGGGCAGGAACGCGCGCGCGGCGGCGAGGGAGGTGGGCGGATCGGGGCGCGGCGCGAGCGTGCGGTTCTCGGCGCCGGCATCAGCCCCGTCGAGGCCAGCCAGCGTGGCGAGCAGCGGCGTGGTGATCAGCGCGAGGAACGTCACGACGAGCGTGAGCTGGTGGATCCGTCGCATCAGAAGCGGAAGTAGATGAACGGGTTGTAGCTGCGCGCCGCCACCTGCAGCAGCGCGCCGGCGAACACCGCGAGCAGGGCAGCGACGGCTGCCGACTCGAGCGCGTGCTGGCGCCACGGGGCCCAGTGCCGCGCAGACCACGCGTAGAAGGCGGGAACGACCGGCGTCGCGCCGATGATCGCGGCGGGCAGCACCAGCCGGACTTCCGGGTTCAGGTACCAGCTCAGACGGAGCGCCGGCATCTCGCTGCCGCCGACGCCGGCAATCGCCTGCAGGTAGTCGAGCGCCCCGCCGAGGGTTTCCGCCCGGAAGAACACCCAGCCGACCATCACCACGAGCAGCAGGTACGCGTGGCGCGTGAATGGAGAGGCCCGGTTCAGCAGCCTGCCGAGGCCGATCCGCTCGAGGACCAGGAACGCGCCGTGAAACAGGCCCCACACCACGAAGTTCCAGCTCGCGCCGTGCCAGAGGCCGCACAACAGGAACACCGTCACCAGGTTCCGGTACACGCGCACCGGACCGACGCGGCCGCCACCGAGCGGCACGTAGACGTAGTCGCGGAACCAGGACGAGAGCGTGATGTGCCAGCGGCGCCAGAACTCCTGCACGGAGTCGGCGACGTAGGGCCAGCGGAAATTCTCGGGGAAGCGGAACCCGAACATCCGACCCAGCCCGATGGCCATGTCCGAATACCCGGAGAAGTCGAAGTAGATCTGCAGCGTGTAACACACGATGCCGAGCCAGGCGTAGGGGGCGATGAGCTGCGATGGGGGCAGCGCGAAGATGCCGTCAGCCGGCCCGGCCAGCACGTTCGCGATCAGCACCTTCTTGCCCAGCCCGATGAGGAAGCGTCTCGTGCCGTATGCGAAGTCGTCGAGCGAGACGACGCGGCGCGCGAGCTGGTCGGCAATCTCGCGATACCTGATGATGGGGCCCGCGATCAGCTGCGGGAAGAGCAGCATGTAGAGCGCCGCGTGCACGGGGCTCTTCTGGGCGGCAGCCTGTCGGCGATAGACGTCCACGACATACGAGATGGCGTGGAAGGTGTAGAACGAGATCCCCACGGGCAGCAGCAGGTCGGGAACAGCGAACCGGGGAGCCCCGGCGGCTGCCAGCAGGCCGTTCGCGTTCTCCGCGAGGAACACCGCGTACTTGAACCACGCCAGCACGAGCAGGTTGACGGTGACCGCGACCGCGAGCACCCGCCTGGCGCGGTTCGGGGAACTCGCCAGGGCGTCGTCCACGACGATGGCCATGCGGTAGTTGAACACGATCGACGCGAGCATCAGCCACGTGAAGCTGCCGCCCCCCTTTGCGTAGAAGAGGACGGAGGCGGCCACGAGGAGCCAGTTGGCCCAGGCGGCGTGCGCCCGGGTCGCGAAGTACAGCCCGAGCAGGACCGGCAGGAACAGGAACAGGAACGTGGGTTCGGTGAAGAGCACGAACGGGGGAACGGCAATCAGGGCCCGGCCACCGGGAGCCGCCCTCCACACTCGTGAACGGCTCGTGCCCGGCGGCCGCGAGGAGTGGTTCCTACTTCTTGGTGAACACCAGGATGTGCTGCCGCGGCAGCCGCTCGTCCACCTGTGCCAGGGTGAAGCCCTCGGCCTCCACCTCCATCCTGGCCTCGGCAACGCTCATCTTGTGGTCCGGGCGGATGGGAATGGACGGGTCTTCCTTGCGGTACTCGAAGAGGACGAGCCGACCCGCAGGCTTCAGGGCCTCACGCATGCGCCGCAGCATCGCCTGCGGCTCCGAGAACTCGTGATACACGTCGACCATCAGGATCAGATCGATCGCCCCCGCCGGCAGCCGCGGGTCCGAGAAGGTGCCGAGCACCGGCTCGACGTTGGTTATCCGCTCGCGCTCGAGGCGCCGGCGCAGGATGTCCAGCATCTGTGGCTGGATATCGTTCGCGTACACCTTGCCGGTCGGGCCCACGAGCTTCGACATGCGCAGCGTCATGTACCCCGAGCCGGCGCCCACGTCGGCCACGACGGAGCCCGGGGTGAGCTTCAGCACCTCGAGGGCCACGTCGGGTTCCTCTTCACGCGTGCGCTCGGCGCGATCGAGCCAGTCGGCACCCAGATAACTCATCGTCTGCGCGTAGCGACGCCCGCTGATCGGGTGCACGCCGGGCGAGACGATCTGCTGGGCAGCCGCGACGACCGACGCCGCGAGGGCGATCCCGGCGCAGAGGGCGGCCAGACGAGTCTGTTTGTGCATAGAATTGGAGTTCCATTATGACCGAATCGACGCTGACCCCCTCCAAACTTTGGCGCCGCATGACGGCGGAGCAGCGGCTGCGCGCGGCGCACGCCTTCTGGTCCGACGAGCAGGCCGCCGACGACCAGATCCAGGCCGTACTGCTCATCGCGCAGCAGAAGAAGTTCCGCCCGAAGTCGGTGCTCACGCTCGACATCGAGCGGCGGGCGAAGCACCTCGCCAGCATCGTCGCCATGCCCGAGGCGTTGGCGGCGCGCGCGCTGGTCCTGTATCACCTCAGCAGTCAGCGCGAGATGATGGGCGCGTTCCTCGACGTCCTGGGCCTGAAGCACGACAACGGGCTGATCGAGGATGACGAGGCCCGGCCAGACCCGGACAAGCTGGGCCCGGCCGTGGCGGCCATCGCCGGGAAGTACCCGGCCGAGGACGTCTCGTTGTACCTGACGACGCTCGTCTGCCAGGATCCCGAGACGTGGGGCGTGCTGTCCGGCCAGCCGCAGGTGATGACCTAGGGGCGATGCGCAAGTCGGTCGTCCTGATCACCGGTGCCGGCGGCGAGATCGGGCACGCGCTGGTCCGCGGGCTCGGCCGGGACGGGGCGAGCGTGATCACGCTCGACGTCAACCCGCTCGACCCGGGGCTCGGCAGCCTGGTGCGGCGCGAGTTCACCGGCTCGATCATGGACACGGCCCTGCTCGACCGCATCCTGGCGGAGTTCGAGGTGGAGTGCGTGTACCACCTCGCGGCGCTGCTGTCGACCCGTGCCGAGTTCACGCCGATCACGGCGCACCACGTGAACGTCGAGGGCACCCTCAATCTGCTGGAGTTCGCGCACCGGGAGGGGGAGTCGCACGGCCGGCCGGTGTGCTTCATCTATCCGTCGTCCATCGCCACGTACGGCCTGCCCGATCTCGAGGCGAAGAGCCGGGCCGGCAGGGTGCACGAGGATCAGTTCTCGCATCCCACGACGATGTACGGGTGCAACAAGCTGTATTGCGAGGAACTCGGCCGGTACTACGCGCGCCACTACAAGCAGTTGTCGGTGGACGTGGTGCCCAGGGTGGACTTCCGCGCGGTGCGTTTTCCCGGGCTCATCTCGGCGACCACCATGCCCTCCGGCGGCACGTCCGACTACGCGCCCGAGATGATCCACGCGGCCGCGAAGGGCGAGGCGTATGCGTGCTTCGTCCGGCCCGACACGGTGATCCCGTTCATGGCGATGCCCGACGCGGTCGACGCGCTCCGGCGCCTGGCGGCGGCACCGAGGGCGCGGCTCACGCGGACTGCCTACAACGTCGGCGCCTTCAGCCGCTCGGCCGCCGAGATCCGCGCCATGGTCGTCGCGGCATTTCCCGGGGCCGAGATCACGTATAGAATCGACGAGAAGCGACAGGGCATCGTGGACTCCTGGCCCGCCGACGTGGACGATACCGCGGCACGGGCCGACTGGGGGTTCGCTCCCGAGTTCGACTTCGAGCGCGCATTCCGCGAATACCTCATTCCGACCATCGGCAACTACTACCGCTCATGACATCTGTGACTGCGTTTGCGCCCGCGACCGTCTCGAACGTCGCGTGCGGCTTCGATGTACTCGGGTTCGCGCTCGACGAGCCGGGAGACGAGGTCACGGCGGAGTTCGCCCCGGCCGGCGTGCAGATCGCGGCCATCGAGGGCGACGGCGGGCGCCTGCCGCGCGAGGCTGCCCGGAACACCGCCGGTGTCGCGGCGCTCGCGCTGCTGACCAAGCTGGGGGAACCGCGGGGCGTGCGGCTCACGATCCGCAAGGGCCTGCCGCTGTCGAGCGGGCTCGGGGGCAGCGCCGCGAGCGCTGCGGCCGCGGTCGTGGCCGTGAATGCGCTGCTCGGCGCGAACGCCTCCCGCGAGACGCTCGTGCAGAGTGCGCTCGAGGGCGAGCGCCTGGGTGCCGGCTCGTCGCATGCCGACAACATCGCACCGTGCATCTGCGGCGGGTTCGTGCTCGTGCGCCGCGCCAACCCGCCCGACATCGTCACCCTGCCGGTGCCGAGCGGCCTGACGGCCGTGGTGATTCACCCCGACCTCGAGATCGAGACCGCGAAGGCGCGTGCCCTGCTGGGCGACAGCGTGCCGCTTGGCGATGCGGTGAAGCAGTGGGCCAACCTGGGCGCCTTCGTGCACGCCGTGCACACCGGGGACTTCGAACTTCTGTCCCGGTCGCTCGAGGACACGATCGCCGAACCGCGCCGCGCGCCGCTGGTGCCCGGGCTCGCCCTCATCAAGCGGGCCGCGGCGGACGCGGGAGCGCTCGGCAGCAGCCTGTCGGGGTCGGGCCCGTCCCTCTTCGCGCTGTGTCGCGGCGACCAGATCGCGGCTCGCGTCGCGGAAGCGATGGACAGGGCGGTGCGCACGCACATCGGGGGTGAGCCGCAGGTGTACATCTCGCGCATCAGCGGCCAGGGCGCGCGCGTGCTCACGCCATGCGCTTCCTGAGCACGCGCACCCTGCTGGGGACGCGCGACGCGCAGGGGGAGCGCCCCGTCAGTGTCTCGCTGAAGACCGCCATGCTCGAAGGGCTCGCGCCGGACGGCGGACTCTACGTGCCCGAGTCGATCGAGCCCTGGCGCGCCCACGAAATGGCCCGCCTGGGCGAGCGGACTCTCACCGAGATCGCCTACCGTGCCCTGCGTCCCTACACGCGCCCGGATCTGGACGCCACCATCTTCGAGGCGGTGGTCGCCGAGGCGCTGAACTTCCCGATCCCGCTGGTGCAGGTCGAGCCGGGCATCTTCGCGCTCGAACTCTTCCACGGCCCGACGCTCGCGTTCAAGGACGTCGGCGCGCGCACGATGGCGCGGCTCATGGCGTCGGTCGACACCGGCGATCAGCCCCTCACCGTTCTGGCGGCGACTTCGGGGGACACGGGCGGTGCGGTCGCACACGCGTTCCACGGCGTCCCCCACACGCGCGTTGTCGTGCTCTACCCGGACGGTCGCGTCAGCCCCACCCAGGAAGCCCAGCTGACGATGTTCAACTCGGAGGATGGGAACGTCCGCTCGTACGCGGTGGACGGCAGCTTCGACGACTGCCACAAGCTGACGAAGGAGGCATTCGGCAACGCCGACGTGCGCCGGGAGGTGCGGCTGACGTCGGCGAACTCGGTGAACATCGGGCGGCTGCTGCCGCAGATGGTCTACTACTTCCACGCCGTTGCGCAGGCGCAGCGCCTCGCCCCGGGGGCCGAGATCGTCGTGTGTACGCCCAGCGGAAACTTCGGCAACCTGACCGCTGGCCTCATCGCCAAGCGGGCCGGGCTGCCCATTGCGCGCTTCGTGGCCGCGACGAACATCAACGATGTGGTGCCCGCGTACCTCGACCAGGGGCTGTTCGCCCCGCGCCCGTCGGTGCCCACGCTGTCGAACGCCATGGACGTCGGCAATCCAAGCAACTTCGAGCGCATGCGGTGGCTGTACGACGACGACCTCGCGGCCATGCGCGCGGACATCGCCGGCTGCCGCTACAGCGACGACGAGGTGCGGGCCACGATCCGACGGGTCTACGAGGAGCGGGGGTACCTGCTCGACCCGCACAGCGCGATCGGCTACCTGGGCATCCGCGACTACCTGAGGGCGAAGGCCGGCGCCGCGGACCGCATCGGCATCTTCCTGGCCACGGCGCACCCGGCCAAGTTCAGCGAGGTGGTCGAGCCGGCGCTCGGCCGACCGATCGAACTGCCTGGTCCCCTTGCGGACGCCGTCGCGAGGCCCCGGCACGTGCTGAAGATCGCGGCGTCGTTCGAGGCCGTGCGGCGTACGCTCGTGGCGTAACAGGCGCACGAACCACTGTCTGGACATTGCTGATTGCGCCATCGGCGATGGCCGCCTGACCTGTCGCTCCGGGAGTGCCCACCTACACCTACCGCCCCGACGTCCTCCGCGAACTGGCGCGGCACGGCGTCCAGCCGCGGGCGCACACCCGGCCTGGCCTGGTGCGCGAGTTCGTGCGGGACCTCTACAAGTACGAGATCCGCATGCTGCGAGAGCGGATGCTGCGGGGCGAGTTTCCGCGTGCGGAGTATGCCGCACGCGTGGACACGCTGCGGCGGGAGTATCCCGTGCTCGCGCTGCAGCCGGCACAGTTCGTGGTGGAGTGAGCCTTCGTGGCGTGCCGTGCGGCCTGCCACTACAATGGCCCCCCGTGGCCACCGACGGTTCGTTCCATCTCGACGCGGACGCGGACGACGCCGCCGTCGTGTACGCCGAACTGCGTCGCATCGCCGCCGCCTACATGCGCCGGGAGCGACCGGGACAGACGCTGCAGGCGACGGCCCTCGTCCACGAGGCGTACCTGCGCCTCGCCGACGTGCGCACGCCCTGGAAGGATCGGCGCCACTTCATCGGCGTCGCCGCACGGTCGATGCGGCAGATCCTCGTCGATCGCGCCCGCGCCCGCGGTGCGCAGAAACGCTGGGCGGGCCTCGCCCGCGTGTCGCTGACTGAGTCGCTGGTGCACGCCCGGGGCGAGGAAGCGATGCTGCCGGCACTGGACGAGGCGCTGACGCGGCTCGAGCAGATCGACGCCGAGCAGGCCCGCATCGTGGAACTGCGCTACTTCGTCGGGCTCAGCGTGGAGGATGCGGCCGACGCCCTGGGCATCTCGCCCGCGACGCTGAAGCGGCGCTTCGCAATGGCCCGCGCGTGGCTCTTCCGCGAATTGCAGGCGACGCCGTGACGCCGGACCAGTGGCGCCGCGCCCGGGACCTGTTCGAGGAGGCCATCGACCGTCCCGCCGCGGCGCGCGAGGCGTGGCTCGACGCCCTGACGGTCGACCCGGAGGTGGCCCGCGAGGTGCGCTCCCTGCTGCGCGAACACGAACGTGCCGGAGCCTTTCTGGAGCAGAGTGCCGTCTCGCGGCTGCCCGGGCTCCTCGACGACGAGCCGGCGTTCGCGCCGGGCACCGTCGTGGGCGGGTACCGCATCGAACACGAGGTGGGCCGCGGCGGCATGGGCCGCATCTACCTCGCCACCGACGAACGGCTGCGCCGCAAGGTGGCGCTCAAGGTGCTGGCCCCTGGGGCGATCACCGACGAACGTCAGCGCGAACGGCTCCGCCGCGAGGCTCGCGCCGCTGCCGCGCTGACCCACCCCGGCATCTGCACGGTCTACGCCCTCGAAGAGGCCGGCGACCTGGTGTTCATCGTCTCCGAGTACCTGGAAGGGGAGACGCTGCGCGAGGAGATCGACCGCAGTGCCCTTCCGTCTCCGGAGCGGCTGCTCGAGACCGCGCGTGAGCTGGCGTCCGCACTCGCGTCGGCCCACGCGCGCGGGATCACGCACCGCGACCTCAAGCCGGAGAACGTGATGCGGCTGCCGAACGGCCGACTCAAGATCCTCGACTTCGGGCTCGCCCAGGTGGACGGTGAGGGGACCCCTGGCGGGCCGCGTGTGACGGCGCCCGGCATGATCGTGGGCACGCCGGCGTACATGGCCCCCGAGCAGGTGGACGGCGGCACGGTGGGTCCGCCCACCGACATCTTCGCTTTGGGCGTCCTGCTCTACGAGTACGGAGCGGGACGGCACCCATTCGACGCGCAGACGCCGCTCGCGATGGCGGCCCGGATTCTCGACAGGGAGCCGCCGCCAATCGAAGAACGGCGGGCCGACGTGCCGCCGGCGCTCGCGGCGGCCCTGCGCCGGTGCCTTCGCAAGGACCCGGCGATGCGTTTCGCCGACGCGGGCGATCTGACCATCGCGCTCGGCCACGCCGATGCACCGGCTCCGCCCGTCAGTCCCGGTACCGCGGCCCTCGCCTGGTGGCGCCACCACATGACCGCCGTCATCGTGGTGTATTTCGCCGCCGCAGGCGCCGGCTGGCTCGTGAAGGAGTGGCACCACGGCATGGCCCTGAACGGCTTCGTCGTGCTCGCCATGGCGGCAACAGTCGGCGGCGTGTTCCGCAGCCACCTGCTCTTCTCCGAGCGGACCCATCCGCGGCCGGCGCTGCTGGCCGAACTGCGCCGCGCCTCACGCTTTCTCCTCACGGTGGACCTGGCCATCGCGGCGACGCTCATCCTGGAAGGCCTGTGGGCGACGCAGGACCGTTCCGTACCAGGGGTCCTCATCGTCGGGCTCGGGATCGGGGTCGCGCTGGCGCGTCTCGTGCTCGAACCGAGCACGACCGCGGCTGCATTCGGAGGTGGGAACGGCGTGGCCGAGGTCTGAAGGAGTACACCTCAGGCCCCAGTCTCCGTCGCCTGCTGAGTCCCCAGTCCGCGCTTCCAGCCGCTATCCTGTTTCTCATGCGTGCGATCGAAATTCGAGAGCCGGGAGGGCCGGAGGTCCTCGTTCCGGTCGAGCGCCCGGATCCCGTGCCGGGACAGGGAGAAGTACTCATCAGCGTCGCGGCGGCGGGTGTGAACCGGCCGGACGTGCTGCAGCGCCAGGGCCGCTATGCGCCTCCGCCGGGCGCGACCGATATCCCCGGGCTCGAGGTTGCGGGTGTCATCGCCGCCGTCGGTCCGGGCGTGGAGCGGTGGCATGCCGGCGACCGCGTCTGCGCGCTGCTTGCCGGAGGCGGGTACGCCGAACAGGCGGTTGCGCCCGCGGTGCAGTGCCTGCCCGTGCCGTCCGGGCTTTCGCTGGCTCAGGCTGCGGCACTGCCGGAAGTGATGTTCACCGTCTGGTCCAACGTCTTCGAGCGGGGCCGGCTCCGCTCCGGGGAAACGCTGCTGGTGCACGGAGGCTCGAGCGGCATCGGCACGGCTGCCATCCAGTTGGCGCGCGCGCGGGGCGCAGCGGTTTTCGCCACCGCCGGCTCGGACGAGAAGTGCCGTGCGTGCGAGGGACTCGGAGCGTCGCTCGCGGTGAACTACCGCACGAGCGACTTCGTGGCGGCGGTGAAGGATGCCACGGGGGGCCGCGGGGTTGATGTCGTGCTCGACATGGTCGCCGGCGACTACCTGCAGCGCAACATCGACGTCCTGGCGGTGGATGGGCGCCTGGTCGTGATCGGGCAGTTCGGAGGTTCCCTGTCCACGATCAACACCATGCCCATCCTGACCAAGCGCCTGACCATCACCGGTTCGACCCTTCGAGCCAGGCCGGTCGACGAGAAGGGCCGGCTGGCCCGGGCCGTTGAAGCCGAGGTCTGGCCGCTGGTCGCCAGCGGTCAGGTGACGGTGCCCCTGCACGCGAGCTTCGCTCTCGAGCAGGCGCGCGAGGCGCACCGGCTGATGGAGACGAGCAGCCACATCGGCAAGCTGGTCCTTCTAGTACAATCGCTCAACCAACCATGAAACAGTTCTTCTCCCTTCTTGGCGTTCTCGGGGTGCTCGCGCTGTCCATCGCCTGCGGCGGCAACGACAGTTCCCCCTCAGGAGGTGCGTTGACCGAAGCGACAAACGGCCGACTCGTGACGGTGCACTACACCGGATGGCTCTACAACCAGACCGCGCCCGGCAACAAGGGCACGAAGTTCGACAGCTCGCGCGACCGCGGCACGCCGTTCTCCTTCACCCTGGGGGCGGGGCAGGTCATCAGAGGCTGGGATCAGGGCGTGCTGGGCATGAAGGTGGGCGAGCAGAAGACGCTCGTGATTCCGCCGGAGCTTGGCTACGGGAGCGCAGGCTTCCCGCCGGTCATCCCGCCGAACGCGACGCTCGTGTTCGACGTCGAGCTGCTGAGCGTTCGGTAAGCGGCTCTCGCCCGTGGACCGGGCACAGCCGGTCGTGATCCGGAGTCCGAGAGGCAGAAGGGTGCACGCGCCCTTTTGCCTCTTTTCGTATGCGTGGCCGGGGCACCCCCGCGCCGCGCCGGTTGCCTTCCTTCCCGAGGACTGACCCCTTCGTGCCGTGGCCCCGCTCGCTCATCGCGCTCCAGCACCGGAACTTCCGGCTGCTCTGGATCGGGCTGCTGCTGTCGTTCTCGGGCTCGATGATGCAGAACGCGGCGCTGCTGTGGCACGTCTCGCTCCTGGTGGAGCCCGACCGCAAGGCGCTCGCACTGGGGCTGGTCGGCCTCTCGCGGGTCGCACCGGTCATGATCTTCTCGATGGTGAGCGGCGTGGTGGCCGACGCCATGGACCGCCGTCGGGTGATGCTCATCACCCAGACGCTGGCCGGCGTCGTGGCCGTGGCACTGTGGCTGCTGACGTTGGGTGGCCTGTCACAGCCGTGGCCGATCTACGCGCTGTCCGCCGTAGGGGCCGCGGTGAGCGCGTTCGACCTGCCGGCGCGCCAGGCGCTGGTGCCGACCCTCATGCCGCGCGAGCACCTGCCCAACGCGCTGACCCTCAACTCGATTCTCTTCCAGACCGCGTCCGTCGTCGGGCCGGCTGCGGCCGGCCTGGTCATCGCCGCGTCCGGTGTCGGAGCGGCGTACCTGATCAACGCGCTGTCGTTCGGAGCCGTCATCGCGGCCCTGCTCATGATGCGCGGCGTGCCGGGCCGTCCCCCGGCGGAGCCCGGCCGAACCGACCAGGTGTCGTGGGCCGCGGCAATGGAGGGCCTGCAGTTCGTCTTCCGTTCTCCGCTCATCCGGTCGACGATGCTCCTGGACTTCTTTGCCACGTTCTTCGCCTCGGCGACGGCGCTCCTGCCGATCTTCGCGCAGGACATCCTGCAGGTGGGTGCGGCAGGATACGGATGGCTCTTCGCGGCGCCGGCGGTCGGTTCGTTCCTCACCAGCCTGATGCTCGTCTCCCTGGCCGAGCGCATCCGCCAGCGGGGGCCTGCCATCGTCTGGTCGGTGGTGGGGCACGGCGTGGCGACGATCGTCTTCGGCGTCTCGCGGCAGTTCTGGCTGACGTTTGCGTGCCTGGCGCTGGTCGGGGCCACCGACACGGTGAGCACGGTGCTGCGCAACCTGATCCGGCAACTCGAGACGCCCGACCGCCTGCGTGGACGCATGACCGGCGTGAACATGGTGTTCTTCCTGGGAGGACCGCAGCTGGGTGAACTGGAGGCCGGGGCGGTGGCCAATTCGTTCGGCGCGCCGTTCTCCGTCATCACCGGAGGCATCGGCTGCGTCGTGGCGACCGCCTGGATCGCGATGGCGACGCCGAGCCTGCGGGGCTACCGCGCCGACGATGCGCCGGCGCGGGTCGGGTGAGGGGCACGATGATCATCGGCCTCGTGTCGGACACCCACGGGCGCGTGCGCCCGGAGCTGGCGACGGCGCTGGCCGGCGTAGACCTCATCGTACACGCCGGCGACGTCGGTGGCCGCGACGTGCTCGCGGCGCTTGCGTCGATTGCCCCGGTCGAGGCCGTGTCGGGCAACGTGGACTGGCGGCAGGACCCGCTCCTGCCACGCGAGCGGGTCCTGCAGGTCGGCGGCCTCACGCTGCACGTCAGCCACGGCGACGAACTGGGGAGCCCTACGCCGGAGGGGCTGCTGGCGCGCTACACCGCCGACATCCTGGTCTATGGCCACACGCACAAGCCCCTGGTGCACCGCTCGGCAGACGGCCGGCTGGTGGTGAATCCGGGCGCCGCGGGCCCTCGCCGATTCGCGCTGCTCCCGAGCGTGGGGAGGCTGACGGTGACGGACCGCGCGGTGGAGGTGGAGCTGGTGGAGCTGTAGTCCCAGCTCCCAGTTCCACCTCCCAGTCCCCAGTAACCGGTGGCAGGCGCGAGTTCCCAGCGCCGAACCCCGCACGCCGCGGAGCGGTGGAGCGATACGGCAAGCGGGCGAGGTGTGGCGTGTGCGCTGTGCGGTCTCATGCGAGGATAGGCACCATGACACGTGCTGCCGTGCTGCTCGCCGCGTTCACCGTCCTGGCTGGTTCCGCGTCGGCGCAGACCCCCGAACCAACCGCCGCGCTCCTCCAGGAGATCATCCGGCTCGACACCAGCAACCCGCCGGGGCGCGAGGGGCAGATCGACGACCTGCTCGCGGCGAAGCTGCGGCCGCTGGGTTTCGAGATCACGATCGTCCCGACCCCGGAGCCGGGGAAGTCCCACCTGATCGCGCGCCTCAAGGGCGACGGCAGCAAGAGGCCGATCCTGCTCGCGGCGCACGCCGACGTCGTCGGTGTGGAGCGCGAGAAGTGGACGGTCGACCCGTTCGCCGGCGTGATCAAGGACGGTGACGTGTACGGTCGCGGCGCGATCGACTTCAAGGGCGGCATCGCCGTGTTCACGCGCGCGGTCATGCAGCTGGCCGAGCGCAAGGTGCCGCTCGCGCGCGACGTCATCCTGCTGGTCGAGGCCGACGAGGAGGCCGCCCAGTACAACACGTCCTGGCTGGCCCGCACGCACTGGCCGCAGATGGACGCCGAGTTCGCACTGAACGAGGGCGGCTGGATCATCGCGGGCGACGACCGCCGCGTGAAGTACGTCAGCATCTCGACCGCGGACAAGTCGTCCATCGGCGTCGTCCTGAGCGCCAGGGGCACGTCGACGCACTCGTCGATGCCCCGACCCGACAACGCCATCTTCGCGCTCGCACGGGCGCTGGCCCGGCTCTCCGAACACGAGATGCCGATTCAGCTCACGCCCGACACGAAGAAGTTCCTCGGCGTGCTGGCGCGGACGTCGCCACAGCCGCTCGCGGGAGCCTACCAGACGCTGCTGACCAGCACCGACGCGGCGGCGATCGCCGCCGCCGATCGCGAGATCAGCAAGGATCCGCTGATGCACGCGATCATCCGCAACACCATCGCGCCGGTCATCATCAACGGCGGGTTCCGCAGCAACGTCATCCCTGGTTCCGCGGAGGCGACGATCAACGTCCGCGTGATTCCGGGCACCGACCCCAACGAGATCGTGAGGGAGTTCCAGAAGGTCGTCGGCGAACCGGACGTCACCGTGCGCCTGGCCAACCCGTCCGCCGGGCCGTCGCGCACCGAGGCGTCGCCGGTGACCACCGAGCTGTACCAGGCACTCGAACGCCAGGCGAAACGCACCTTCGGCGGCGCCGAAGTGACGCCCTACCTCTTTCAGGCAGGGACCGACGCGGGGGCGTGGCGTACGCGCGGCGTGCCGGTGTACGGGATCTACCCGTATCCGATCACGGCCGACGAACTCACCCGGATGCACGGCAACGACGAGAAGGTCAGCGTGAATTCCCTGCGACAGGGAACCGAGTGGGTGTTCAACACGCTGGTGGACGTAGCCGGCAGGAAGCAGGCGGACGGCTCGAGCGGGCAACGGCCGAGCCGGGAGCCCTGAGGTGTGGTGGAGGGGCGGCTGTGGCCGCTCCCTCCGGGACTGCTTGCGCATTCGCTCCGACAGGCCGCACCCGCCGATTCGGCAAGCCCACCGGTGCCTGTGCCGACTAGTCGGTGCGCCGGTGGGCCGCGCGTTCGGCGTCCTCTCGGCGCTTGTTCTCGTCTTCGCTGGTTTCGCCGAGGTACGTGCGCTCGCCCCCGGTTTCGAGGCCGATGACGTCGCCGGGCTGCGCCCGGCCATCGAAGTGCGGGCTCGGTTCCGGGCCGCGTTCGCGGGCGGTGACCAGTTCCCGCTCCGCATCCGGATGCTGGTCCTTCAGCAGCGGGCTCGGCGTGCCGACGCCCCGCGTGGATGCGTCGATGTCCTCGTCGCGTTCGGCGCGCTCGAGCAACGCCACGGTCATCCACCAGTCGGGCTGCGTGTAATCGGCGCGGTCCCATGCGGCCGAGTACGGCTCACTGGCCGCGTAGGTGACCGGCACGTCATTCGCCGCGCTGCAGATCTCGTCGTTCATGCGCCGCACGGCGTCCGCGTCGAGCTTGTCGAACTGATCGCGGTCGAACCCGGGGAAGCGGTCGATCCGTTCCTTCGGGATATCGACGACGAGCGCGTCGCGATCGTCGTCGAGTTTCATGTGCCCGATGGGAACCAGGAAGTCGCGCGACTTGAACCACCCGCCCGAGTCCACCACCACGTAGTAGGGACGCAGGGACGTGCTGTCGACGATGAAGCCCTCGACGTCGCCGAGCTTCTCCATCCTGTCGTTCCGCACTTTCATGCCGTCGAAATCGATGTCGCCGGTCGAGATGTCGTCGGCGTCCACGTACCTGAGCCAGGGAAGCGGATGATCCAAAGTGCCCTCCGTGTTGTCTGCGCACGAGCGCGCGCCCACGGAACAGCAAGATCGTCGCCGGCCGCGCTATGATCGCCCGATGGAACTGCGACAGACCGCCGACGCCCCGGCCGCTCCGACCCTGCGCGAGCGCACGCAGATCGACGATCGCTACAAGTGGAACCTGCTGAACATCTTTCAGGACTGGGATGCCTGGCAGGCGGCCTACGCCGAGCTGGACGCGACGATCGACGTGTTCGCAGGCCTGCAGAAGACGCTGGCGCTCGGCGGCGATCGCCTCCTGCGCGCGCTGCAGCTCAGGGATGAAATCGGGCAGCTGTCGTACAAGGTGTGGTATTTCGCGTCCCTCTGGTACGACCAGGACCAGCGCGACAACCAGGTGAACGCCAGGCGGCAGCAGGTGCAGATCCTGTTCGCCAAGGCGGCCCAGGCGACGGCCTGGTTCGACCCCGAACTGCTCGAGATCCCGCTCGCGACCGTCCAGCAGTGGATGTCGGCCGACCCCAGCCTCATCGTCTACCGGTTCGCCATCGAGGATCTCTACCGCCAGCAGGAGCACGTGCTCGACGAAAAGGGCGAACGTCTGCTCTCCCTGTCGAGCCGTTTCTCGTCCACACCGCACGATGCCTATGCAGCGCTCTCCACGGCGGACCTGAAGCCGCCTGTCGTCACGCTGGCGAGCGGCACGCAGCTGACGCTGACCTATGGCCAGTACCGCGCGCTGCTGGCCACGAACCGCAGCCAGGCGGACCGCGCCGCCGCGTTCCGGGCGTTCCACAGCACCTATCTCCAGACGCCGAACACCTACGCCTCGATGTACAACGGCGTGCTGCAGCGCGACTGGTTCTACGCGCAGGCGCGCGGCTACAAGACGACGCTCGAGGCCGCCCTGCACGGCAACAACATCCCCGTGGCGGTCGTCGAGAACCTGATCGCGCAGGCCAAGGCCGGCACGGCCCCCCTGCAGCGCTATCACCGGCTGCGGAAGAAGGTGCTCGGCCTCACCGAGTACCACCTGCACGACTCGGCCATTCCGCTCGTGGACTTCGAGGAGAAGTATCCCTACGACGCCGTGCTGGAGTGGTTGCCCGAGTCGGTGGCCCTGCTCGGCGGGGACTACCAGCGGCGCATGCGCGCCATCCTCGCGGGCCAGTGCATCGACGTCTACGAGAACCCGGGCAAGCGGAGCGGGGCGTATTCGGCCCCGGTCTACGGGTGTCCGCCGTTCATGCTGCTGAACTACAACGACACCCTCGATGCCGTGTTCACGCTCGCGCACGAGATGGGCCACTCGATGCACACGGTGCTGTCCCACGAGCACCAGCCATTCGTCTACGCCGGCTACACCATCTTCGTCGCCGAGGTGCCGTCGACGCTGAGCGAGGCGCTGTTCCTGCGTTTCATGCTCCAGCGCGCGTCCGATCCCCGCGAGCGCATCGTGCTGCTGCAGCACGCGATCGACGGGATCGTCGGCACCTTCTACACGCAGGTGATGTTCGCGGACTTCGAACTGCAGGCCCACCGCCTCGTCGAAGAGGGGAAGCCGGTCACCGCCGATGCCCTGAGTGACATCTACTTCGGGCTCGTGAAGGCCTACCACGGCGATGCGATCGACTACGACGACGAGACGCGCATCGTGTGGGCGCGTATCCCGCACTTTTTCGGCACGCCCTACTACGTGTATCAGTACGCCACCTGCTACGCGTCCAGCGCGGAGATCCTGCGGCAGATCGACGAGGCGCCAGCCGGCGCGCACCATGCTGCGGTCGAGCGCTACCTGTCGCTGCTCGCGGCAGGCGGGAGCGACCATCCGATGACGCTGCTGCAGCGGGCGGGCGTGGACCTCAGCCAGCCGCACACGGTGCAGGCGGTGGTTCATCAGCTCGATGTGCTCGTGTCGCAACTCGAGGCGGCGGTCGGGAGCCTCTGACGTGCATACGCCGCCCTCCGACGAGCAACTGCGCGAACTGCTCACCGGCGCGACGACCATCGCGATGGTGGGTGCGTCCAGTGATCCGGAGAAGCCCTCGCACGGGATCATGCGGAAGCTGCAGAAGGTCGGCTATCGCGTCATTCCGGTCAACCCGAAGGAGACGGAGGTGCTCGGTGAGCAGGCCTACCCGTCGCTGCTCGACGTTCCGGTCGCGGTGGACATCGTCGATGTGTTCAGGCGATCGGAGGATACGCCGCCCATCGCCGAGCAGGCGGTCCGGATCGGGGCCAAGGCGCTCTGGCTGCAGGTGGGCATCGCCAACGAGGACGCGGCCGCCATCGCGCAGCGGGGCGGGCTCGCGGTCGTGATGGACACGTGCATCGGCGTCTCTCACTCGCTGCTCGGCATACCCGCGAAGGCGCGCTGACGCTCACGCCACCCTGACATGGGCCGCCTGCTGCCTGCCGTCCTGCTCGCCGCCACGACGCTGGCCGCCGCGCCGGCATTGCAGGGGCGCCCGGATGTGTTCACGGGGTCGCGTGAAGATCCGGCGATCGGCTACGGGGCGGGGCCGCTGGACAATCCGGTCTCTCGGCTCGACCGTCGGCTCCGGGCAGGTGCCTTCTCCCTGGATCGCACGGACGGGAGGGGCTACCTCGACGCCGTGCTCGACGCGCTCGCCATCCCGCCGCAGTCGCAGGTCCTGGTGTTCTCGCAGACGAGCGCCCAGGCCGACCTGATTACGATGCGCCGGCCGCGCGCCATCTTCTTCGGCGACGAGGTGGCAGTTGGGTGGGTGCCAGGCGCAGCCGCGCTCGAGATCGCGACGCTGGATGCCCGCCAGGGCACCGTCTTCTACACGGTCGACCAGCGCGCAGGGGCCGCCAGGCTGGAGCGGCAGGCGTCGTGCCTGCTGTGTCACCAGACGTGGGAAACCCTCGGCGTGCCGGGCTGGCAGGTCCTCAGCACGTTTCCCATGAGCGACGATCCGCGGGCCTACGCCGGCGGCATCGCAATGGACCACCGGACGCCGTTCGGCGATCGGTGGGGCGGGTGGTTCGTGACGCGGCGGGCGGGAAACGTGCCGCACCTCGGAAATCGTCCGGTGGCGGTGCCCGCACACGATCTGGAAGCGGCGCGGCGGCGGCCGACGCGCCATCTGGAGGACCTGCGCGCCGAGGTGGACCTGGTGTATCCGTCCGCGTGCAGCGAACTGGCCGCCCACCTCGTGCTGGCGCACCAGGCACATGCCGCCAACCTGCTGACGCGGCTTGGCTGGGAGGCGCGGCTGGCAGCGGCTGGTGCCACGGCGGCCGGCGCGGAGGCACGCGCGCGTGCGGTGGCCGTCTCCACCCGCGTCAACGACGCCGCCCGCGAACTGGCCGACTACCTGGTGTTCGAGGACGAAGCGCCGCTGCCGGCGGCCGTGGACGGCAACTGCGGGTTTGTCGAGGGATTCGCGGGCCGCGGGCCACGCGACGGGCAGGGACGCTCCCTTCGTGAGTTCGACCTGCGCTCGCGCACGTTTCGTTACCCGGTGAGTTACCTGGTGTACTCGTCCGCCTTCGCAGCGCTCGACGAGGAGGTGCGCCGGCTCGTATACCGGCGGATGGTGGAGCGGTTGGGCCGACCCGATGGTCAGGAGGCGCCTGGGGCGGCTGATGGGCCGACGCGTCGGGTCGCGCTGGAAATTCTGCGGGCCACGGTCCCTGACGCCGGGCTGATCCCGGCACGCTGACGGCGCCGGCCGCGAACGTTTCCCTCATCGCTGCGACGTCTCGGCTGCGCGCGGGGCAGCAGCCTGCCGGCCGCGTGGACCTCGCGGGTGGAGCACCCTAGTAGCTGGGTCGCTGCTCGCCCCTCATCTTCTGGGTGGCCAGGATCTCGAAGGCCGCGCGCCGGCCGCTCTCCACGGCGCCGTTCATGTAGCCCTGCCAGCGCAGGCTCGTGTGCTCGCCGGCGAAGAACAACGGCCCGCTGGGCTGCGCGAGCAGGCGCCGCGACGCAGCCGGGAAGGACGGATCGAAGACCGCGTAGCCGCCGCGCGACCACGGATCGGACTCCCAGCGCGCGTGCGTCGAGCCTACCAGCGCCGCGTTCGACGAGCCCAGCCAGTCGAGCAGGCGCGCCAGGCCGGGCGCCCCCTCCCGCTCGACGATGTCCGAGGTAAGGTCGCTGGCGGAGCCGCCAGCCAGCAGCGCCAGGATGCCGGCGCGACCCCGCTGCTCCTCGTTGGCATCCCAGCCCGCCCCGACCGGCAGGGCCGACCCGAACGCGCGCGGACGTCCGGGCCGCTTCCAGAACCGCTGGTCGAACTGCAGCAGCGTCTTCGTGGCCCGACCGTACTTCAGCGACGCAATCGCCTCGTGCTGGTGCACGGGAAGGCCCGGCGAGATCGGAATGCGGCGGAGCAGGGTGGCGGGCAGGGCGAAGACAACGTAGTCGACGGTGACCTGATCCCGCCGGCGGCCGCTCCGAAGGCTGACGCGCGCGTTGCCGCCGCGGGTCGAGACGCCGAGCACCTCGGTGTTCAGGAGCAGGCGCCCTTCGAGGCCCGCGGCCAGGGCCGAAGTCAGGCGGTCGTTGCCACCCTCCAGGCGGAACATGCGCCCGGGAGCAACCGGCTCGTCGTGGGCGAACTGATCCACCAGCGCGAGGAGCGAGAGTTCGTCGGGGTCGGCGAGGAAGAACCCGCGCAGCCCCGTTGCGGTCGTGCGCAGCTCGGTGTCTGCGTTGATCTCATCCAGCCATCCGCTGACCGAACGCCTGGCGATGTGCGCCGAGACCGGGCTGTCCCAGCGGCGTTCAGCGAGCCGGTAGCGCCGGGCGAGGTCCTGCAGTTCGGCTCCCAGCCGGTCCCAGCCGCGCCCGGCCGAGGGCGTCACGAGGCGCACCTTGCCGTTGGCGGTCGTCCGCGCCATCCCGAAGCCGGCACTGAGGATTCGCACGAGCGGCAGGCCGAGCTCGTCCGCAAGGCCGCGGATCTCGTGATGCGCTTCGTCGATCATGTCGGCGCCCAGTTCGCCGTGCTGCCCGTCGATGAACCCGTCGCGGGCGGTGCACACGCGGCCGCCCACGCGCTCGCGCGCCTCGACGACGGTGACGGCCGCGCCCATGGACGCCAGTTCGCGTGCGGCGACCAGGCCTGAGAGGCCGGCCCCGGCCACCAGGACCGAGGATCCGGACAGGGTGTCGTCTACGGGCACTCCATCACTCTATCCTCAGTCCCCCACTCCCAATCCCCAGTCCCCCCGGCCCCAGTCCCCCGGCACCAGCGCCCCCCAGCCCCCCAGCCCCCCAGTCTTCGGACGTCAGCGCGGCTGGACCTGGCGGCTCGGGCGTAACCCGCAGCCGATCCTGGCCTTCGATTGAAGAGGCGCCGGGCGGGCCGGTCCAGCCGCTGTCCAGCCAGGGGGGCGGGTTGTCCGGCGGCTGTCGCACGCGCCATCCCCCTATTCGGATAGGGCCCGAACGCTCGTAAAAACCGTGGATTGTGGTAGGTTTTTCCCGATGTTGTGGTTGCGTTCAGGCCGCTGGACCCGGCTGTCCGGCCTCGTATGGGGTGTGTACTTCGTCTGCGCCGGCGAGGTGGCCGCGCAGGTTCACGATCACGCGGCGACCGCGGCGCCCCCACCCGCGGAGGAGGAACCGGCCGCCCCGGTCTTCAACCGTCTGCGAGAGCAGTATCAGATTCAGGCCCTGCGCGCGGGCCGTCCCCCTGACATCGACGGCCGGCTCGACGATGAGGCGTGGCGCACGGCGCCGATGATCGACAACTTCACCCAGCAGGAACCCGCCGTGGGGCAGCCGTCCACGGAGCGGACCGAGGTGCGCATCCTCTACGACGCCAGCCACCTCTACATTGGCGTCCACGCCTTCGACTCTGATCCCGACCACATCACCGCCACCGAGATGCGGCGCGATTCCGACCGGTTGTTCGACGAGGACAACTTCGAGGTGATCCTCGATACGTTCCGCGACTCGCGCAACGGCTACATGTTCGTCACCAACCCGCTCGGCGCGAAGCTGGAGCAGCAGGTCTTCGAGGAGGGCGGCGGCAACACGCGAGGGGCGGCCTCGAACATCAACAAGGACTGGAACGGCGTCTGGGATGCGGCGGCCCGCCGGACCAGCGACGGGTGGACGGCCGAGATCGCCATCCCGATGGTGACCGTACGCTCGCCCGACGTCGCGGTGCAGGCCTGGGGCATCAACTTCATGCGCAACATCCGGCGCAAGAACGAGTTCGCGTTCTGGTCGCCGATTCCCAAACCGTACGGCCTGACGCAGGTGAGCCTGGCGGGCACCGTATCGGGCATGCGCGACCTCAACCGCGGCCTCGACCTGCGCATCAAGCCGTTCACGATTGCCGGTTTCCGGGGCAACCGGACCGGCAGTGTCTCGACCAGCAACGGCCTGAAGGATGTGGGGCTCGACGTGAAGTACGGCCTCGGGTCCGGGCTGACGCTCGACATCACCGCAAACACCGACTTCGCGCAGGCGGAAGTGGACGAGCAGCAGGTGAACCTGACACGCTTCGCCCTGTTCTTCCCGGAGAAGCGGGATTTCTTCCTGGAGAACTCGGGTCAGTTCAACGTCGGCAACCAGGGGCTCGAGCGGCTGATGGACCTGTTCTTCAGCCGCCGGATCGGGTTGTCCGACACGGGCCAGCCGATCGGCATCAAGGGCGGCGCGCGCCTCACCGGCAAGGTAAGCGGCAACAACATCGCCCTCATGGACCTGCAGACCGAGACAGTCGGCGGCCGACCGGCGGACAACTTTCTGGTCGGGCGCTACAGCAAGGAGTTCGGGCGACGATCACGTATCGGTGGCCTTGCGATCAACAAGGAGACGATCGACTCGGCGCGCTTCAACCGCACCTTCGCGGCAGACGCGCTCTACATGCCGAACCGGAACTTCTCGGTGCACTCGTTCATCGCGAAGTCCTCCACACCGGGCGTCCAGGATCAGCAACTGGCCTATCACAGCCGCGTGCTGTACCTCGACAACCGCTGGCAGACCTACGCCGAGCACACCAGCATCGGCGACAACTTCAACAACGAGGTCGGCTTCGTGCCGCGCCGCGGCATCCGTCAGACCAAGCTGCACATCGAGCGCAACCCGCGGCCCGGCGGCATCATCCGCGTGATGGAGCCGATGTCGAACATCATCTACATCACCGACCAGAACAACCGGCTGCTGACGCGGCGCATCCACAACATGGTGGGCACGCGTTTCCAGAACGGCGCGTACCTGAACGTCTTCTGGAACAACTGGTTCGATCAGATCGACACGCCGTTCCGCCTGCAGACGGTGACGGTCCAGCCCGGCACGTATCGGTACAACGAGTTCGTGATGCAGTTCAACACGAACCCCGGGCGTCGGCTCTATCAGCGGTTCAACTTCTCGCCGCAGACCTTCTACGGCGGGACCCGCTACGACGTGAACGCCACGGTGGGCGTGCGCGCAGCGAGCCGGGTCGCGGCGGAGTATTCGCTGCAGCGCAACGACGTCAACCTGCCGGTGGGGAACTTCGTCGTGAACCTCAGCATCCTGCGGCTCGACTACGCCATCTCACCGGTGCAGACGATCCGGACGATCACGCAGTACAACTCGCTGACCCGCCAGATTTCGACCAGCGTGCGCTACAACTTCATCTACAAGCCAGGCAGCGACATCTTCATCGCCTACGACGAGATGCAGCAGAACCCGACGAACGGCGCGCAGCTGCGGAACCGCCAGCTGGTGCTCAAGACGACGTATCTGCTGTCACGGTGATGGGGCTGGTGCGCTGGCAGGTCAGGCAGGGCGGGTAGGGCAGGCGGGTCAGGTAGGGCGGGCGGGTCAGGTGGGGCAGGTAGGGCGGGTCAGGTGGGGCAGGTGGGGCAGCTGGGCGGACAGGCCGGAAAGCGGGCAGGCCGCGCGGCGGCAAGCGCTGACCCTCCCGCCCCTCCCGACCCTCCCGCCCCTCCCGACCTTCCCGCCCCTCCCGACCTTCCCGCCCCCTCACATCTGAGCCACCGCATAGCCCTTCGCGCGAAGCATCGCCAGCAGGCCGTCGGCGCCGACGAGGTGCGCCGCGCCCACGATCACGAAGGCAGGCGAGGCCCGGGTGAACAGCCCTTCGATCGTCGGCATCCACGTGCGGTTGCGCTGCACGAGGAGGCGGTCGTACATCTCGGGCTCGTCCTTCAGGTCGCTCAGCACGAGGCGCTCGATGGCTGCGGCATCGCCGTTCTTCCACGCGCCCACCAGCGTGTCGAGGTTCGCGCGTGCCGTCTCCATCTCCTTCAGCGTGTCCTCGAGCAGCCGTTCCTGGAGCGGCATCGGCAGGTCGTCGAAGCGGGAGATCTGGAAGGCCAGGGTCTCGAGCCCCTGCACCTGCTTGCTGGCGGCCCGCGCGCGGTCGTAGAAGTGCCGGTCGAGGCCCAACTCGGCGTCGAAGCCGGCCTTCTGGAACTCGAGCCCCTGCAGGGTCAGCGCGAGGGCCCACGGCTTGAAGAGCTGGAGCGGCGCCACCGGCAGACCCAGTTCGGCGGCCTTCCTCGTGACGGCAGCCATCGCGGCCGGCGAGAGCACCTTGTCGAGTGTCTGCCCGCTCGGCGCCATGCCTCGCCGAAGCATCAGCACCTGCGACTCGGGCGCGAGCATCTCGCCCATGTCGAGTTCCTCGACGAGCAGGTCGCTCTTCGTGAAGGCCTCCTCGAACGCCGGCGCGAGCGGGTAGTACTGGCTCGACAGCAGGTGGATCGAACCGGCCACGAAGACGGTGCCGCCTCGCGGTCCCGTCACGCGCCACAGGAAGCTCGGGGACGCTTCGGCCGCCCGCAGCGTCACCAGCGCAAGGCAGGTGAGCAGGATCACCAGGGCCACGAACCACTCGGCTGTCGTCCGCCTGCGCTCACGCGGCGCAGGCGGCAGCCCACACGGGTGCGAGCCTCGCGCGGGTGCGCTGCGATGCGACGGCATGACGGACACGCCGGGCGTGGTGCCCGTCATCGGCTGCCCCCCGTCCGGTGCTGCCGCATGTAGGCCTCAATCTCGCCAATCGACTTCGGGGCGGCCTTCGACAGGATGCGCACCCCGTCGGCTTCCATCACGACCGAGTCCTCGATGCGCACGCCGATGTCCATGTACTTCCGCACGGCAGGCGCGATCTTCTCGATGAGCGCCAGGTTCTCCGGCGTCCTCGGCAGCGCCTCGAGCGCACTCTGTCGAATGTAGAGCCCTGGTTCGATCGTGAACGTCATGCCGGGGGCCAGCGGGCGCGTGCGCTCGCCGACATCGTGCACGTCGAGCCCGATGTAGTGCGACGTGCTGTGCGTGTACCACATGCGATACTGCTCGCCGCTGGCATCGGTGATGAGGCCCAGCTTGAGCAGGCCCTGCTTCAGCACGTCCACGGTCTTGTTGTGGATCGTGGCCAGCGTCGTCCCCGGCTTTGCGAACCTGATCGCCTCTTCCTGAGCCTCGAGCACGACCCGGTAGATGTCCTTCTGTGCCTCCGTGAACGTGCCGTTGATGGGCCACGTCCGCGTGACGTCCGACGCCTGGTACCCGTAGTTCGCCGCCGCATCCACAAGGAGCAGGTCGCCGGCGGTCATCTGCCGCTCGTGCTCCGGGTAGTGGAGGATGGTGGCGTTCGGGCCGCTGCCGACGATGGAGGGGTAGGCCGTCGAAACGGCGCCACGTCCACGGAACACCGCTTCGATGGCGGCCTTCACCTGGTACTCGTATGCGCCAGGCATCGACGCCCGCATGCCGGCCAGGTGGCCGTCCACCGAGATGTCCGTCGCTGTACTCAGCATCTTCAGCTCGAACGGCGTCTTCACGATCCGCAGGTCGGTGAAGTGCGACGTGACATCAATCGGCACGAACCCCACCGCGCGTTCGCGCGTCCGCTGCAGGAAGGCCTGCGTCGGGGTCGGCGGTTCCCCGTCCGGCGCGAGGTCCAGGGCGACTCCGAGCCTGGCGCTTCCGGTCGCGAGCGCCCGGAAGAAGCTGTCCGCCTCGCTGCGGTCGATGGTCGAACCCCAGCCGCGTCCCGCGAGCATCGCCTGGACGAAGGCGTCGAAGTCGCGAGACGACAGCACGGTCTGGATGCCGGTGCGGGCGCGGGCCTCTTCGCGGCTGAGCAGCCTGCCCGTCCAGTGCTCGCGCGAGGCATCGCGATCGCGGATGAACAGGATCTCGCGCCGCGTGGCGTTGCCCGGCATGAGCACGAGGAACGTCTCGTCCTGGGTCATGCCCGTCAGGTAGTAGAAGTTGCTGTCCTGCCGGTACTCGTAGTCGACGTCGGCGGAGTAGACCCTCGGCTTGGCGCTGAGGAGCACCACCATCGTGTCTCGACCGAGACGCTCCATCAGGCGCGCCCGGCGCGCTGTGAGGTCGTCGCTCAGCTCGCTGGCGCCGGCCGTACGCGTCGCGACGAGCAGCAGGAACAGGACGCAGGCACGAAGCCGCATGGACATGGGTCGAATTATACTGAGCACGTGAGCTGGTCCTCGACTTTCACCCGCTTCCGACCGGGCCGAGTGCCCATCGTCGGCCCGATAGGCCTGCTCGTGAACGACTGGTCGCGCCCACGCAAGGGCGAGCAGGGACCGATGTTCGATTCGGCGCTGCTCGAGCGGATGAGCGTCGTCCACCCGGCGTTTCCCACCGCGGTGTTCCTGCCGGCGGGCCTCTACCTCGGGTGGCGGTCGGTCCAGGGCGGCCTTGGGATCGGCGCGACGGTGTTGCTGTACCTGTTCGGCCTGGTGGTCTGGTCGCTGCTCGAGTACGTGGCGCACCGCGGCTCGTTTCACCACGAGCCGCAGAGCGAAGGGGCACTCGCCGTCGCGTACCTCGTGCACGGTGTGCATCACGCCTATCCGGACGACTCCCGGCGGTGGATGATGCCGCTCGCCGTCAGCATCCCGCTGTCGCTCCTGCTCTACGGCGTGTTCCGACTCCTGCTCGGGGCCTATGCCGCCGGGGTCTTCGCCGGCTTCATCCACGGATATCTCACCTACGACCTGCTGCATTACTTCATCCATCGGGGCCGCCTGCCCACGAGGATGGGCCGCTTCCTGCGGCAGTACCACATGGCGCACCACTACACCGTGCCCGACCGTCACTTCGGCGTGTCCTCGCCGGTGTGGGACGTTGTCTTCCGCACGCGGTGAGCGCCGCGTCGCCGCCCGCCGGTCTCGCGTTCAAGGCTTACGAGATCGAGGAACTGATCGACATCTACTTCTACCGCCGGCTCGGCATCGTGTCGGCGTGGGGGGCGAAGGCCGTCGGGCTGTCCCCGAATGCGGTGTCCATCCTGGCTGGCGTTGTCGGCGGCATCGGCGGCACGCTGCTCGCCGTCGACGGCTGGGACTGGCTCGGTGTCGCGCTGATCGTGGGCTACGGTGTCCTCGACTCCGCCGATGGCCAGCTGGCGCGGCTCACCGGGCGGACGAGCGAGTGGGGCCGTGTCCTCGACGGGATCGCGGGGTACGTGACCCACGTGGCCGCCTACGTGGCCATCCTCGTACGGACGCTGCAGGAAGGGGGCAGTCCCTGGACGATCGTGCTGACGGTGGCCGCCGGCGCCGCCACCATCGCCCACGCGCAGCTCTACGATTACCACCGCACGTCGTATGCGGCGATCGTGGTGAAGGGCCGACCGGCCGGCACCATGACCGATCTGCCCGGAGGGCGCGGGCTCGTGGGCCTGTACGAACGGACGCAGCGCGGCCTCGCAGGCCTGCACCCGCGCGTGGAGGCCGCCATCGCCGGACGCGCCGAGGGCGGTGTCGTGCGTGACGAGGATCGCCAGTTGTATCGCGCACGGTTCCTGCGCCTCGTGCCGGCGTGGAATGTCTTCGGCGACAACGGCCGCCGGTATGGCTTCCTCGTGTTCACGGCGCTCGGGCACCTGCATTGGTACTTCTGGTATGTGCTCGCGCTGAACGTTCCCCTGGTCTTCATCTGGCGCGCCCAGCGAAAGGCCGACGCCGCGTTCCTGGCCGACCAGACCGGGTCCGCGGGGCGCGCATGACGACGGCGGCGTCGGCGCACCGCGCGGTCGTCGTCGAGATGGTAACGTCGCGGGCGCACCTCAGGCAGTTCGTCGATCTGCCGTTCGCGCTGTACCGGCACGACCCGCAATGGGTCCCGCCCCTGCGGCGCGACGAACGCCGCCGCTTCGATCCCGCGCACAACCCGTTCTTCGAGCACGCGACGATGGCGCTGTACCTCGCCCGGCGCGGCGGGCACCTCGTCGGCCGCATCGCCGCCATCCACGACCGCCTGCACGATGAGACGCACGGCGAGCGCACTGGCTGGTTCGGGTTCTTCGAGGCGGTTGATGCGGACGCCGCTGCCGCGCTCCTCGCGCAGGCCGAAGCATGGGCGCGCGCGCGTGGGCTGGACCGCGTGCGCGGCCCGGTCAACCCGTCGATGGGGGAGAGCCCGGGGCTGCTCGTCGACGGCTTCGACGGCATGCCGTACCTGCTGATGCCCTACAATCCCCCGGAGTACGAGCGACTGATCCTGATGGCCGGCTACGCCAAGGTGAAGGACCTGCTCGCCTGGGACGTGGACCTGACGAGCCCGATCCCGGCGCGCGTCTCACGGCTCGCCGACCGCGTCCGCGATCGATTCGGCATCACCATCCGCGTCGCCCGCCTGGCCGACTTCGATGCCGAGCTGGAGATCGTGAAGCACCTCTACCGCGAAGCGTGGCAGGACAACTGGGGCTTCGTGCCCCCAACGGACCGCGAGATTGCGCAGCTGGCGCGGGAACTGCGCCCGGTGGTGGACCCCGACCTCGTCGTGTTCGCGACGCGCCATGGCGAGCCGGTGGGATGCGCCGTCTGCGTGCCCGACGTCAACCAGGTGCTCAAGCGCATGAACGGCCGCCTGACGCCTCTCAGCCTCCTGCACTTTCTCCGTCGCCGCTCCATCGTGACGCGCTCTCGCATGCTGCTGCTCGGCGTGGTGCCGCGGGCGCGGCGCCTGGGGCTGTACCCGCTGCTCATCGCCGAGTCGTGGCGCCGTGCGGTGGCACGCGGGTACACGCGCGGCGAGGTGGGCTGGACGCTCGAGGACAACGACCTGATCAACAGCGGCATTGCGGCCGTGGGCGGCCGGCCGTACCGCACCTATCGCCTGTATGAAAAGCCGCTTGGTTAGCATCACCGGCGCCACGGGCTTCGTCGGATGGCACACCGCGGAAGCATTCCGGCGCGGCGGGTGGCAGGTCCGCGCGGTCGTGCGCCGCGGCAACCGCCGTCCCCTCCCCGACGGCGTCGAGGCCATCGAGGCCAGCCTCGACGACGCCGCGTCGCTGGCCGCGGCGTTCAGGGGCTCTGACGCCGTGGTCCACGCCGCGGCGTTGATTCGGGCGAAGAACGAGGCGGCGTTCCGCCGGGTCAATGTGGACGGCACTGCCGCGTCGGTGCGCGCCGCCGCGGAGGCGGGCGCACGCTTCGTGCTCGTGTCCAGCCAGGCTGCCGGAGGACAGGGAACGCCCGAGCGGCCGCGCCGCGAAGACGACCCTCCCGCGCCCGTCAACGCCTACGGGCGCAGCAAGCTCGCGTCGGAAGCGATCGTCCGCGCCTCGACGGGTCCGTGGACCATCCTGCGTCCGTGTGCCGTGTACGGCCCGCGCGATCGAGGATTCCTCCCGTTGTTCAGTCTCGTCCGCCGCGGCATCGCGGTGGTGCCATCACGTGCCGACACCGCCTTCACGCTGATCTTCATCGACGACCTCGTCCGCGCGATCCTGCTGGCAGCCGAGGAAGCAGGAGCCGTCGGCCAGACGATGTTCGTGGGGCACGCGCAGCCGCGGACCGGTTCGGACGTGGTCCGGGCAATCGCGGCACACGAAGCCCGGCGCGTCAGGCCTGTGCGTGTGCCGGATGCGCTGTTCGGTGCCCTGGCGTGGCTGGGCGATCGGCTGTGGTCGCTCGACATCACACCGATGATCGATACCGGGCGGCTGGTCGAACTGCGTGCGGACGGCTTCGTCTGCGCGGTGGACCATGCCCGCGCCGTGCTCGGGTTCGAGGCACAGGTGCCGTTCGAAGAAGGGATCGCGCGAACCGCCGCCTGGTACCGGGCGCACGGCTGGACTTGATCACCACGGCACGGGGGCGCGCATCCCTGCGAACGGCGTGATCCTGTCGGGGGCTGGTGGCGGCAGGCGCGCCGTGCGAGTTCCTTCAGGCGGGCACGCCGATCAGCCCCAGCGAGCGGCCGACGTGCTCGAAGATGCCGAGCGCCTCGTCGATCTGCGCGGGCGTGTGCGCCGCCGAGTAGCTGGTGCGCAGCAGGCAGGCGTCCGGACGACAGGCGGGCGGCATCACGATGTTCGCGTAGACACCCGCGTGCAGGAGCGCCGACCACGCCGCGACCGCCTGCTCCGCTGTACCGATCTCGATCGGGACGATCGGGGACTCCGTGGCGCCGATCCGGAACCCCATGCGCTGCAGGCCGCTGCGCACCTGACGCACGTTCGCCCACAGGCGCTCGCGGAGCGTGCGGTCCCGCTGCAGGATCGCCATCGCCGCCTCGACGCCCGCGATGTTCGCCGGTGAACCCGATGCGGTGAACACGTACGGCCTCGACGCGTAGTGCAGCAGCGACAGCGCCTCGTGCTGCGACACGGCATACCCGCCGATGCCGGCCAGTGCCTTCGAGAAGGTGCCGACCACGAAGTCGACGCTGTCGAGCACGCCCTGGTCCTCGGCGAACCCGAGGCCCCGTTCCCCGTACACGCCGAAGGAGTGGGCCTCGTCCACCATGAGGAACACGCCGGCCTCGCGTGTCACGGCGGCGATCTCCTTCAGGGGGGACACGTCGCCGCTGATCGAGTACAGCCCCTCGACGACGACAAGGCAGTTGGCGCGGTGCTCGATCCGGGACAGCTTGCGGGCGAGGTCGGCTGGGGAGTTGTGGCGGAAGGCGAAGATCTGCGCGCCGGACAGGCGCGCGCCGTCGTAGATGCTGGCGTGGCTCTCGAGGTCGAGCACGATCGTGTCGCCGGCGGCGCACAGGCCCGAGATCATCCCGAGGTTGGCCTGGTACCCGGTGCTGAACACCATCGCGTACGGCTTGCCGTAGGCCTGTGCGAAGCGCTGCTCCAGCCGCAGGTGCGCGGCATAGCTGCCATTCGCGGCGCGCGAGCCGGTCGTGCCGGCGCCCTCGCGCGTGAGGGCCGCCTGCGCGGCGGCCACCACGTCGGGATGGAAGCTGAGGCCGAAGTAGTTGTTCGACCCGCACATCAGCGTGCGGCGGCCGTCGATGACGACTTCGGTGGGGCTGAGGATTGCGTCGATACAGGTATTGAACGGAACGGGCCCACCCGAGAACTGGGCGAGTCGGTCCGCGATGGGCGCGAGTTTGTCGAACAGGCTCACCGGACCAGTGTACCCGCTTCGAATCGTGCCCGCGCCTCGGCGCGACGCACCTTGCCGCTCGTCGTCCGGGGAATGGTGCCTGGTGCGGCGAGCACGACGTGGTCGACATCGAGTCCGGCGGTCTCGCGGATGCGCCGCCGTACTGCGTCTTCGATTTCGGCCGTCCGGGCGCCGGCGCGGGTCTCCAGCACGGCCACGACCTGGTCCGCATCGTCCAGGTGGCTGACGCCAAACACGACCACCCCGGCCAGAGGGATGCCGGTCAGGTCCTGCAGTGCCGATTCGAGGTCCGGCGGGTAGTACTTCCGTCCCTGGCGGATGATCAGGTCCTTCGTGCGGCCACACACGTAGAGTTCGCCGTCGGCCATGTATCCGAGGTCGCCCGTGAGGAGCCAGCCGTCCTTCAGGGTAGCGTCGGTGGCGTCCGCGTCCTCGAAGTAGCCCTGCATCACGGACGGCCCGCGCGTGACGATGGCCCCGACGTGGCGCTCCGGCAGGGCGGTCAGCGTGTCGTCGACGATGCGGATGTCGTGGCCGGGGAAGCCGCGGCCACAGCAGACCACGCGCACCGCCGGCGATCCGTTGACGACCGGGACTGCCCGCGACTCCCGGACGAGGCGTTCGGCATCCACCGTGTCCACGCGCAGGCCCCGCGCAAAGGACACGGCAAGCGAGGCCTCGGCGAGGCCATAGCTGGGCAGGAAGGCGGTGGGACGGAAGCCTGTCGGCGCGAAGTACTCGGCGAAGGCCGTGAGGGTGTCGGGCCGGATGGGCTCGGCGCCGCAGCCGGCCACGCGCCAGCGCGAGAGGTCGAGCGACTCGAGCTGCGACGACTTGACGCGGCGCCGACACAGGTCGTACGCGAAGTTCGGCGCGAACGACACCGTGCCGCCGTAGCGTGCGATGGCGTCGAGCCACGCGCTCGGGCGCTTCAGGAAGAGCACGGGAGACAGCAGCACGGCATCGGCAGGTGCGAAGACCGACGACAGGAGCATGCCGATGAGTCCCATGTCGTGGTACAGCGGCAGCCAGCTGACCGCCACGTCGCCGTCGCGTGCGTCGAGCCCGTGCGGCCCGAGGATCGCCGCGACGTTGGCGCGGATGTTCGCGTGCGTGAGCACCACGCCCTTCGGCAGCGCAGTGGACCCGGACGTGAACTGCAGCAGGGCCACGCTGTCGTCAGCTGCCTCAACGGGTGCATCGAGGGCCGGCCCGGCGAGCAGGTCGTCCAGTGCGAGCACGGCCGGCTTCGTCGCCAGGCCGTCCAGGTCGATGAGCGGGGCGACGTCGGCCGTGGTGACGACAGCCGCGGCGTGTGAGGCGTCGAGGATGTGGGCCGACTGGCGGGCGAAGGTTGCCAGGTCGCCGGCCTGCGCGGGCGGATAGAGGGGGACAGGGACCAGCCCGGCCACCGCGATTCCGAAGAAGGCGCGCACGAACCCGTTCACCTCGGGCACGACCAGCGCCACGCGGGCGCCTGGCGGGAAGCCGAGGTGCCGCAGGGCACCGCCGATGGCACAGGCCTCGGCCAGGAGCGTCCGGTACGAGACTTCGAGCGTGCGACCATCGTGCTCGATGAACCGCAGGCCGAACGAACTCCGCGCCGCCGCGGTCAGGGCCGCGGCGACGGTCGTGCCATCGGTCACGGGCGCGACCCGCCTCCGGTCGTCACGAGCGTCTGGACTTCCCGGGCAATCTGGCCGACGGTGCGGATGTGGGTCAGCGAGTTGAGGGGGACGGCGATGTTGAAGTGATCTTCCAGCTCGCCGACGAACTCGAGGATCTGCAGGGAGTCGAAGCCGAGGTCGGCCATCAGCTCGCTGTCGGCGGTCGGCTCGATTGGGCGACGACTGAGCCGCTTGAGGATGTCGATCGTGTCGCGTTCGATGGAGTCGGCGGTCGGATTCGCCATGAAAACGTCCGGTGCGCCAGCAGCCGGCACCGGCGGCAGTGGGACAGAACCGCCCCGAATGTAGCACGGAAGTCGCGGGCGCCGCACGTATTAAGATGGGCTGATGACGCAGGCGACGCGGATCACGCAGACGGTGATTCTCGCGGCGGGGAGCGGCACGCGCCTCACTCCGGCGCGCGGGGAGGTGCCCAAGCCGCTGATGACCGTCGCGGGTCTTCCACTGGTCGCTCATGCACTGCGGCACGCCCACGAAAGCGGGTGCGACGAGGCGGTGATCGTCATCGGCTACGAGGGCGACCGGGTGCGCGCGGCCATCGAAGGCATGCGGCTGCCGATCCGATCGAGGTTCATCACCAACGCGGACTACGCATCTCCCAACGGCGTGTCGCTGCTCGCGGCGGAGCCGGCCGCGGCCGACGCGTTCTACCTGCAGATGGTCGACCACCTGTTCGCGGAGCCGGCCCTGCATCACCTCGTCAGTGAGCCGCTCGCGCCAGGCGAAGGGGGACGCCTGCTCGTCGACGCCGCGCCCTCCGGGCTCGACCTCGACGACGCGACGAAGGTCCGGCTGTCCGGAAACCGCATCACCGCGATCGGCAAGGGGCTCGAGCCGTGGGACGCGATCGACGCAGGGTGCTTCGTGCTCACGCACGCGGTCTTCGACGCGCTTCGGCGGGCACCCGCGGACGAGGCACGGACCGTATCGTCGGGCATGCGGCAGCTGGTCGCCGACGGGCGGCTCGGAGCGGTGAACCTGCCCGGCATCAGCTGGGTGGATGTCGACACGCCTGCCGATCGTGACATCGCCGAACGACTGCTCGTGCGCCCTCAGTACGCCGCAGACCCGCAGTGACCGCCGTGCGCCTCGGGTATACCTGCCACGATGCGTTGCCCGCCACGACCACCAACACGCAGCAGATCGTCTGGACGCTCACCGAGATCGCGCGCCTCGGCGCGAGCGTCGACCTGTACGTGCCGGCGCTGCAGGGCGCCGGCGATCCGCGCGCGGCCATTGCGCGGCACTACGGCCTGGGCGCCGAGGGACTGCCCGACAGGCTTCGCGTGGCGGCGCTCGGCGCACGCGGCCCGCGCGGCGGCCTCGCGCGTGGGTGGTTCGACGTGCGGGCGCCGTTCCGCGTCAGGACGGCTCACGACCTGATCTGGACGCGCGACCCGGTTGCGCTGGCCGCCGCGCTGCGCACGGGCGTGCCGGTGCTCTTCGAGACCTATCGTCCGGACTTCGCTGCCGCGCGCGCGTTCGCGCCGTGGCGCGCGCTGTGCCTCAGGCACCCCGGGCTCCTGGGCATCGTCACCCACTCGTCGCTCGCGGCGCGCGCATTCGTGGACGCGGGCGTCGATGCGGCGCGCGTGCTCGTCGCGCACAACGGCTATGCGCCTTCGCTCATGCAGCCGCCGCTGACGCCGGCCGCGGCGCGCGCGACACTCGGGATCCCGATCGACGGGCCCCTGGTGGTCTACACGGGGCACGTCGGGCCCGAGAAGGGCACGGCTTCGCTGGTGGATCTCGCGGCCGCGCTGCCGCAGGTCCGGGTCGGCATCGTCGGCGTGGAGGCCGGGACGCCCGAGCAGGTGTGGCTGGAGCGGCTCGCCGCGGCGCGCGGTGTCCGCAACCTGCTGCTCGTCCCGCGGGTCGGCGTGGCCGATGTCGCGCCGTACCTGTATGCGGCTGACTGCCTGCTCATTCCACCCACCGGGGAACCGCTCACCCGCTACGGGCGCACGGTGCTGCCGATGAAACTGTTTCCCTACATGGCGGCGCGCCGCCCCATCCTCGCCCCCGCGCTGCCCGACATCCAGGAACTGCTGACCGACGACTCGACCGCCGTGCTCACGCCGCCGGGCGACGTACCGGCGGCCGCGCGTGCGCTGCGCGCCCTGCTGGACGACGCGGCGCGCGCGGCGCGACTGGCAGGCGCGGCAGCCGATGCCGCGCGCGACCTGACCTGGCACGCGCGCGCCACGAGGATTCTCGCGTTCGTGACAGGGCGGCTCGGGGCAGCGGAGGTGCGCTGAGTGGAAGCCGATGCCGCGGGAAGCGCGGAGCGGATGCGCGGGCGCGGGCGCGCTGGCCGTCAGGCGGGCGTGGCCAGTGCCAGGCCCTGCCGTTCGGCCCGCGCAGCGTCCGCCAGTTCGCGTCCGTAGAGCGCAAACGTCACGTTGGCGATCGCCACGCCTGCGAGCACGAGCACCGGAATCAGCGCGCGCTGTCCGGTGAGCGAGACCGCCAGGAAGAGGACGGCAAACAGGTCGCGCCGGAGCAGGGTGAAGAGCGCGGCGGCGAGGCGGAGCGGAAGGCGTCCCGTTTCGCGCGCGGCCCGGCGTACCGAGCGGTCGATGAACACGAACGACGCGTTGTCCGCGTGACGGGCGACGAAGCGGGCGGCCCACAGCAGGGTGAGGACCAGCGCCGCGATCACGGCCAGCGCGGACGCGAGTGCGGCCATGCCGCTGCCTTCCCGCACCCAGCCGATCGTCACACCTCCGAGACAGGCCAGGTAGGTGGCCTGGTCGACGATCGTGTCGACGCGCGCGCCGCGTTCCGACTCGGTGAGGGTCGAGCGTGCGATTTCGCCGTCGACGCCGTCGAGCACGGAGGCGAGGTGAAAGCCGAGTCCCGTGAACACGAAGGCGCGGTACCCCGGGAAGGAGGCGGCGAACGCGGTGAGGAGCCCGAAGGCGAGCGTGGCGAGCGAGGCCCCGGTGGCGCTGAGGCCGAGCGCGAGCGCGGCCCGGCTGCACGCGCGGCTGATCGGCCTGTTGAAGTGACGCGAGACGAACCCGTCCGTCGCCTTCTCGGTGGCCCGCAGCGCCACGCCCGTGGCGCGTCGACGGCTGCGCCGCGTGGCGAGGTCGAGGATGGTGTCATCCCCGGCGCGGAGCCGCGGCAGGGAAGGGAGCCCGGCCGAACCGCGGACCCACGCCGCCACGGCGGCAGCAGGCCCGACGACGATCGACGCGCCGTGGTTGCTCTCGAGCCGCGTGCACGAGCTGCGCGCGGCCGCATCGGCCAGCGCCGCGTCGCCGAACACCGTCAGCATGAGCGCCGTGTCGGCCGGCACGAACACGGCCGGGTGAGTGTCGTCGTCCGCAATGTCTCCCAGCGCGTGGAGCGCGGCGCCGGCTCGCAGCGCGACGCGGGTGTTGCGCTCGCGCGCGGAGCCGCCCAGGAAGCGTCGATCCGGCCCCTCTGCGGAGATCATGTACATCGCTGCGGTATCATACCAACTGGTCACGTTGTGTTCCTGCCGCCGAACCTCCTGAGTAGCGCAACCCGCGGGGCGCTGATGCTCGCCTCGCCCCGCCGTCCCCTGCTGGTGCAGCTCGTCGTCACGCGCCGCTGCAACCTGTCGTGCGGGTACTGCTCCGAGTACGACGAGGTGTCGTCACCGGTCGACGTGGCCGTCCTCGAGCAGCGCATCGATCACGTGGCGCGGCTCGGGACGCTGGTGCTGACGCTGACGGGCGGCGAGCCGCTGCTGCACCCGAAGCTCGATCAGCTGATCGCGCGCGCGGCCGGGCACGGCATGGCGTGCACGATGATCTCGAACGGCTACCCGCTCACGAAGGAATGGATCCGGCGGCTGAACGACGCCAAGCTGACGTTGCTCCAGATGTCGGTGGACAACATGGAGCCGAACGAGTTCTCGCAGAAATCGTGGTCGCAGATCCGCAAGAAGCTCGAACTGCTGAAGGCGCACGCGACATTCGCCGTGAACATCAACGCCGTGCTCGGTTCGAGCACCCTCGAGCAGACGCGCCAGGTGGTCGCCGGCGTCCGCGAACTCGGCTTCTTCATGACCGTGGGCCTGATGCACGACGACACGGGGCAGATCGTGCCGGGCCTGCTCAGGGATCAGCTCGCGGCCACCTACCAAGAGATGCAGCAGGCGAGCCATCGGTCGATCTTCCACCGCACCGGTGAAGGGTGGGAGTGGGAGATGCTGCAGGACGGGTCGTCTCCATTCAAGTGCAGGGCGGGCGGGCGCTACCTGTACGTGGACGAGTTCGGCAAGGTGTCCTACTGCAGCCAGCGCCGCGGCGAGCCCGGCACCGACATCCTCGACTACACGGCCGACGAGGTGGAGCGCCAGTTCTACACCCCGAAGGGCTGCGAGGCCCAGTGCACGATCGCCTGCGTGCGGCGTGCGTCGGCCTTCGACGGCTGGCGGGCGCAGGCGGGTGCCTGACGCGCCTGCGTTCCCGGCAGGCGCGCCAGCCCCGGGCGGGGCTCCACGGCAGGCGCACACCGCGCTCGACGACGGACAGCACCTCGCGCGCGGGGCCGCGGCCAACGTCCTGGTGCTGCTGGCGTCGAACTTCCGCGGCGTCTTCATCTTCCTGATTGCGCGCCTGCTCGGCGAGGCTGCCCTCGGCCGCTTCGGCATGGCCTTCGCCGCGACGGAGCTGCTCAGCAAGGCCGGCATGCTGGGGTTCGACAACAGCATCATTCCCTTCGTCACGCCGCACGCGGCAGCAGGCGACCGCGCTGGCGCACGGCGCGTGTTCCGCACGGCGGTGGTCATTGCCGCCACGGCCTCGGGTGTCGTCGCGGCAGTCGCGGTTCCGGCCGCTATCGGCCTGGCCGCCACCGGCCGCATGGACACGTTCACGGGGGGCGCGGCGCTCATGCTCCTGGCGCTGCCCGGCATTGCGGTAGCGCGCATCAGCACTGGCGCGTCGAGAGCGGTGCTGTCGATGCGCAACGAGTTCTACTCGCGCGGCCTCACCGAGACGTGGATCACGATCGTGGTGTTCGTCCTGGCAGTCGCTGCGGGCCTCACGGGCGCTGCGCCGGCCGTGGCGGTGGCGGCGGGTTCAACGGGAGCGGCGGTCGTGGCATGGTGGCTCGCCAGCCGTGCCCTTGATGCGCGCATCGGCGCGGGGCAGGCAGTGTCAGTCGAGGGTGCCCGCGCGCCACTCGCCACGGATGCGGCGTCCATGGTGCGCTTCTCGCTGCCGATTGCGGCGTCGAGCCTGCTGACGGTTCTGGTGATGCGGGTGGACGTGCTGCTGCTCGGCAGCTACGTCAATCGCGCTCCTGGCGTGACGGTGGAAGCGTTCGGAATCTTCTGCGTCTGCGCCGAGATCGCGGGCGGCCTGCGCAAGGTGCGGCAGGTCTTCGATCCGATCTTCGCGCCAGTGGCGGCCGCGCGTGCACTCGGAGCGGACCGCATGGCCCTGCGTACGACGGTCGCGGCGCCCGGGCGCTGGGTGCTCGCCGCGCAGTTGCCGCTCGTCGGGGCACTCGCGCTGTCCGGCGGAGCACTCCTGTCGCTGTACGGCGCCGGATTCCGGGACGGCGCGGTGTGGCTGGCCGTCCTCGGGCTGGCGCATGGCACGAACACGTTCGCCGGACTCGTGGAAACACTGTTCATGATCGAACGGCCGGGGCTGAACCTGGCGAATGCCGCTGTCACCGTCGCCCTGCAGGTCGCATCAGCGCTGGTGCTGATTCCGGCGCTTGGGGTCACGGGCGCCGCCCTGTCGATGCTGATCGGGTTCGCGGGGCAGGGTGTGCTGCGATTCCTCGAGGTGCGCCACGTGTTCGGGTGGCACTGGCCGTGGCGTTCGCTGGTGCGGCCGTGCGTCGCGTTCGTACTCGCGTTCGTCCCGGCGGCGGCGTGGCGCATGGCCGCTGGCAGTTGGGCCGAACTGCCGGCCGGGGCGGTGTTCCTGCTGGCGTACGCCGTCGCGTGGTCACGGCTCGGCGCAGACCCGCACGACCGCGCTGTCTGGCACCGTCTCGTCCGACGCCGGAGCTGACGGGGTAGCGGCACAGGCGGCCATGCTGGCGCCGCGTGTCGGGCTGCCTTCAGTTGTGCTGCGGCACAGTCGCGCCGGCCTCCCACGACGCCACAGTCGCCGCCCGGGGCCATCGACCACCGCTGGTGCGGCGTACAATGAATACAGTCTCATGCACCACGTTGTGCGGGCCGGGCGGCATCGTGGCCTGGTTCCGCTAATCCTTGCCCTGGTCGTCCTCACCGGCGGCGCTCCGGCCACTCAGGCTCAGGTGCCCGCCGGACAGCCCGCCCGCCCGGCCGCCCCGCCCGCGGCAGGCGCACCGTCGCAGGACGCCGGGACCCTCACCGGCATCGTCTCCACGCAGAACGGCACGATCGTGCTCGGCGGCGCCGTCGTCTCGCTCGTCGGCCCGTCGGGCGAAGTGGGTTCTTACGTCAGCGACGGTGAGGGAGCGTTCCGATTCGAGAACGTGCCGCCCGGCACCTACACGGTTGTCGCGACGCTCGAGGGGTTCGACCCGTTCACGGCGCCGGTGGTGGTCGCCGTGGGCCGTGCGTCTGAGCTGAAGGCCGATCTGCGGATCGCCACCGTGTCGGAACGGGTCGACGTCGTGGCCTCGTCGCCGATCCTCCCGACGACCGGCACCCTCACGGTCTCCGAGGGGCTCACCTCGAAGCAGCTGGACGAACTCACCGCCGGCGGCGGGCTGCAGGCGGCGCTGCGGCTCCTGGCGAGCGTGATCGAGGTGCCCGGGGGCGTGAGCATCAAGGGCGGCCGGCCCAGCCAGGCCTCGGTCCAACTCGGCCCCGGCGCTTTCGTCGATCCTGCGACGGGCCTGAATCCGGTCACGCTGCCCGACGATGCGATCGACTCGGTGACGGTGCTGCCGAATCCGTATTCGGTGGAGTACGGGCGGTTCTCGTCGGGGCTCGTGCTCATCCGTACGCGCCGGGCCTCCGAGCGCTGGCGGACGCGCCTCAACAACCTCGACCCGGCGTTCCGTACCCGGCGTGGTTCGCCATGGCACATCCTCGGCATCTCCGCGTTCTCGCCGCGGGTCGAAACCGGAGGGCCACTGATCAAGGACAGGTTCTACCTGCAGCAGGCCCTGCAGTACCGGTATCGGGTCAACGACGTGCCCAGCCGTCCGCAATCGGAGGTGCGGACGTCTCAGCGCTTCAGCTCCTTCACGCGGCTCGACGCCAATCTGAACTCGCGGCACAGCGTGATCGGGGCGGCGGGATTCTTCCCGGCCCGCGCCACGCAGTCCAACCTGGGCACGTTCATCCCGCCCGACGCTGCGGTCGACACCAAGGGCAACGTCAACACCGTGTCGTTCACCGAACGCTCGATCTGGAGCGACAGGCTGTTCGCGGAGACCACCGTGGAGGCGCACAGCTACGACACCGACGTCATGCCGCGCGGTCCGCTCGGCATGCAGCTGCTGCCGGAGACCACGCTGGGCAACTTCTTCAACCGCCAGCATCGCCATACGGCCACGTTCCAGGTGATCGAATCGATTTCGGGCAGCGCCCGCGGGAGGGGCGGGCTGCACCTGTACAAGGCTGGCGTCGACGTGCTGCACAACCGCTTCGGTGGGTGGAGCATGAGCCGGCCGGTGCTGATACGCCGCTCGGACGGCACGCTGGTCCGGCGGCTCGACTATCCGTCGACGCAGGCGGCACCGACGCAGCAGGAGTTGAACAGTACCGACCTCGCCATCTACGCGCAGGACCGGATGCAGCCCGGGCAGCGCTACTACGTCGAGTTCGGGGCCCGCCTGGATCGCGACGGCGTGCTCGGGCGCCTGAACCTCACACCGCGCCTCGGCGTGGCGGTGCTTCTCAACGCCGCGGGCACCTCCGTCGTCCGCAGCGGCTACGGGCTGTTCTACGAACGCACGCCGTCGGTCGCCGGGGTGTTCGAGCAGTACGAGGCGCCCCTCGACACGCGTTATCGGGCGGACGGCCTCACGGTGGCCTCGTCGATGCCCCAGCGCCACGTCAGCAGCCCGGATCTGCGGACCGCCCGCAGCTTCACCTGGGACGTGGCCTTCGACCACCGCTTCAACGCGCGCTGGGCGACGCACCTGAGCACGATCGACCGACGCGGCCGCCGCGAACTGCTGCTGAACCGCAGCATCGTGGACGGCGGAGCCGTGGTGCTGCTCGACAGCAACGGGCGCTCGCAGTATCGGGAGATCGAAGCCGGCGTGCACTACACGGGTCCGCGAGGGATCGACATCAACGCGTCGTACACGCGGTCGCTCGCGCGCTCTGACCTGAACGCCTACACCTTCTTCTACGACTCGATCATCAATCCCGTGGTCGCGGAAAACGGGTACGGCCCGGCCCGCACGGAGGTGCCGCACCGGCTGCTCGTGCGCGGCCGCTCGAATCCGCTGCCGGACTGGCTGCTGGTGGGCGTGCTGGACTGGCGGAGCAACCTGCCGTTCTCGGTCGTGGACGAGGCGCTCGACTTCGTCGGCCCGCGCAACAACCGCCGGTTGCCCACCTACGTCCGGGTGGACCTCGGGCTCGAGCACCGGTTCACCTTCGGCAAGCTCCGTCCCTGGATCGGCGTGCGGGTGGACAACGCCTTCGCGAACTTCCTGCCGCAGGACGCACAGGCGAACATCACCTCGCCCGCGTTCGGCGGCTTCTACAACTCGGAGATCCGTCAGGCCCGCATCCAGGTCCGCTTCGAACGCTGAGTGCGCCCGGGGTCAGCCAAGGCTGTCCAGGAACCGCGTCGCGTCGGCGCGTATGGCGGCCCGCCGGTCCGGCGCCATGCGTGCGAGCGTCCGATACGGCATCGCCAGGCGCGGGTTGCCTCCGAGCGTCGTCTCGTTCCGCATGAGGAAGTCCCAGTACAGGTAGTTGAACGGGCAGGCTCCCGGCCCCGCCTTCAACGCGGGTGAGAAGGCACAGCCGCCGCAGTAGTCGGACATCCGATTGATGTACGCGCCCGATGCGGCATACGGCTTCGAGCCGACGAGCCCGCCGTCGGCATGCAGCACCATGCCGTGGGTGTTCGGCAGTTCGACCCACTCGTAGGCGTCGGCGTAGACGGCGAGATACCAGGCCTCCACCTCGCGGGGCGCCAGCCCCGCGAGCAGCGCGAAATTGCCGGTAATCATCAGCCGCTGGATGTGGTGCGCGTAGGCGTGGTCGCGCGTCGCCGCGATCGTCTCGCGCAGGCACGCGAGGTCGGTGTCGGCGGTCCAGAAGAACGCGGGAAGCGGGCGTGACGCGCCGAGCGTGTTGGTCTTGGCGTAGGCGGGCATCGACATCCAGTACACGCCGCGGATGAACTCGCGCCAGCCGAGGATCTGTCGCACGAAACCTTCGACCGCGGGCAGGGGCGCCCGTCCGGCCCGATAGGCCTCGAGTGCCGCCTCACACACTTCGCGCGGCGACAGCAGGCCTACGTTCAGGTACGGCGACAGGACGGAGTGGAAGACGAACGGGGCGCCGCGCCGCATGGCGTCCTGGAACCGGCCGAAGTGCGGCAGTGACTCGTGCACGAAGGCATCCAGCGCAACGAGCGCGTCGGCGCGCGTGACCGCCCAGCGGAACGGCTCGAGTCGCCCGAAGTGCCCGGCGAAACGCCGCGCGACCAGCGAGATGACCTGACGCGTCACGGCGTCGGGGGTGAACCCGGCACGCTCCGGCAGCGCCATCGTCGGCGGCAACGGCTCGCGATTGTCGGCGTCGAAGTTCCACGCGCCACCCTCGGGGTCGCCGTCGCGCATCAGCCAACCGGTACGACGCCGCATCTCGCGGTAGAAGTACTCCATGCGCCACTGCCGCCGGTTGCGCGACCACGCGCCGAACGCCTCGAGCGAGCAGAGGTACCGGTCATCATCGAGGATCCGGACCGGGAGGCCCAGTGCGTCGCTCCAGCCGCGCATCATCTCGAGCACGCGCCACTCGCCGGGCTCGGTGACGACGACCTCGTCCACCTGGTGCCGGGCCACGGCGCGGGCCAACTCGCCGGAGAACGATCCGGTGTTCCCACCATCGTCCAGCTGCACGTAGTCGACCCTCAGGCCTTCGGCGCGCAGTTCGGCGGCGAAATGGCGCATCGCGGAGAGCACGAACGCGATCTTCTGGGGATGATGCGGGACGTAAGTGGCCTCCTCCTGCACTTCCACCATCAGGATCACGTCGCTCGCGGGGTCGGCGCCGCGGAGGGCAGGCAGGTCGCGGGTGAGCTGGTCGCCGAGGACGAACCGGATCGCGCTCACGAACGTCCGGCTCCGCGCGCGGGCCGCCGGGCGCGGCATCGATCGGAGCAGTAGCGCACCTCGTCCCAGCACGCGCGCCACTTCCTGCGCCAGGCAAATGGACGGCCGCAGGTCGCGCAGGCTTTGGTGGGCAGGTCGGCCTTGCGCCGCATCAGCGCGGCCCCCGCTGGTCGGGAGCAATCGCAGGCATACCGGTAGGACGCCGGCTGCCCGCGCGGCGGCTCACGCGATTCGGAGCCGGCCGCCGGGCGAACCGGCCGCCGGCCCCGGCTGCGCCCGCGCCGGAATCAGCGCGAGGCGGGCCCGGGCAACGCCCACGCCGTGAGCGACGTCCCGGCCGGTACCAGCACCTGCTGCTGGCCGTCGAGCATGTAGGTGATCGGCGAGGTCCCGTGAAGCGGCGCGCCCATCTGGTAGTTCCACAGCAGCGTGCCGTTGCGCGAGTCGAGCACCACGAGGTTGCCTTCGCCGTCGCCGGTGAAGAGCAGGTTCGACGCGGTCGTGAGAATCCCGGCGCGCGACGGCGTCGGGAAGACGAACTCCCACTTCCGCTGCGCCGTGACGGGATCGATCGCGCGGATCGCACCGAAGGGTTTCTGATCGCGACTGTTGACGAGCTGCTGCGCACCGCCCGTGAAGCGCTGACCGGCGACGTATTCCGGCTTGTAGGCGTAGAAGGTTGCGCACGCCTCGCGCGCGTTCACGAAGAACAGGTTGGTGCGGGGATCGAATGACGGAGGCCAGAAGTTGGTGCCGCCGGTCAGGTCCGGGCAGGTAACCTCCCCCTTCTCGTCCGGCGTGTGGCCGGGCTCGAGCATCGGGCGGCCCTGGGCGTCGATGGCCTTGGCCCAGGTCGTCTGGACGAACGGCCTGGCCACGATCACGCGCCCGGTGGTGCGGTCGAGCGTGTAGTAGAAGCCGTTGCGATTGGCGAACATCACCGTCTTCCGCAACTGTCCGTTGATCGTGAGGTCGGCGAGGATCGGCACCTCGGTCGCGTCGTAGTCGTGGACGTCGTGCGGCGTGAACTGGTAGTGCCACTTCAGCGTGCCGGTGTCGGCATCGAGCACCACCAGCGAGCAGCTGTAGAGGTTGTCGCCCTCACGGCTCTCGCTGTGATAGTCGGGACCGGGGTTGCCGGTGCCGAAGAACAGCGCGTTGGTCTCCGGGTCGTAGGCGCCGGTCACCCAGACCCCGGTGCCGCCAATCTTCCACGAGTCGCCCGCCCAGGAGTTGTTGCCGGGCTCGCCGGGTCCGGGAATCGTGTAGAAGCGCCAGGCCCGCTTTCCCGTGTCGGCCTGGTAGGCGTCGATGAACCCGCGGATGCCGTACTCGCCCCCGGCCACCCCGACGATGACCTTGTCCTTCACCACGAGGGGCGCGAGCGTCGACGCGTAGCCATTCTTGTAGTCCTCCAGCGTAGCGTCCCAGACGACGCCGCCGGTCTTCATGTCGAGCGCGAGCAGGTGCGCATCGAGCGTGACCATGAATAGCTTGTCGCCGAGCGCGGCAAAGCCGCGGTTGACGAGGCCGCAGCACGCCGTCAGGTTGTCCGGCAGCTCCCGCCGGTAGCGCCAGATCTGACGGCCGCTCCTCGCGTCGACGGCCCACGCCACGTTCTGCGGCCCGGTGACGTACAGGATGTTGTCGCGCAGGAGCGTGGTCGTTTCGAAGTTGCCGAGCGTGCCGGTCTGAAAGGTCCACTTCGGCTGCAGCGACGCCACGTTCGCGGGCGTGATCTGGGCGAGCGGACTGAACCGGTGATTCGCGTAGTTGCCGCCGAACGTCAGCCAGTTGCTGCCGTCCGCCTCGAGGCCGCGCGCGATGTCCTGCGCCGTAATGGGGCCGGGGGGCTGCGTCTGCTGGCCGAACACCGTGACGCCGACGACGAGCGGGAGCGCTGCCAGGAGGGCGAGGCGCGTCGGGATGCATCGCATGATCGGGGTCTCCTTCGCTACTTCACGGAGGGGTCGAAACCCCGCAGGGTGGCCACGTACGCCAGCAGGTCGGTCAGGTCGGCCTCGCTCAGGCGCTCGGGACCGAACACCGGCATGGCCGACGCCTTCGGAGTGGTCACCTCGCGGACGTCTGACCTCAGATACCCCTGGAGGCGCTCGCGGCCGTCCATCACCTGGACGGAGAACAGGTCGCCGTTCTTGCGGACGCCGCGCACCGTCTGGCCGGACTTGAGCGTGATGACGACCGGCTCGTAGCCCTCGAGGAAGTCCTCGGTTGCCCCGCGGATCCGTCGCACGACGGCGGCCCGCGCACGGGAGACGCCCAGGCGGGAGAGATCGGGCCCGAGCCGGCCGCCGACGCCGTCGACCCGGTGACAGCCGGCGCACTGGGCGCGGAACACCTGCTGGCCGTGCCGGGCGTCGCCGGCAACCGTGGTGGCCGGCGTGGGCGCGGCGATTGTCTTCAAATAGGCGAGGATCTTCCACACCTCGTCTTCGGTCGTGCGCGGCGACGGCGAGGCGGGCATCTCCGTGCCCGGGATGCCGCGACGCACCGTGCGGAACAGGCCGGCGTCCGTCCGGCCCGAGGCCCAGACCTGCGTCAGGTCCGGTCCCCGCACGCCGCGGGCATCCATGCCGTGGCAGTCGGCACAGCGGGAGCGGAAAAGACCCATGCCCGCTTCGATGGCGTCAGGATTACCGGCCAGCGGGTTGGTGGCGGGGGGCTCGGCCTGCGCGGCGAGCATGCCGCCACCGGTGCTGCACAGGAGCGCGACGCCGAGCGCCGCAAGAACCGTCCGCATGGCACCTCCAGTAAGGTGCGCGGATTATACAGAATCGCCAATCGGGTATTGGCACTCTTCGTTCGGCACTCTTCACTCGTCAGTCGGCAGGCGCCAACCGGCAACGGTCCGCGGCGATCGGCAACCGGCGGTGGCCTATCGGCCCCGGTCCGCCTTTGCGCGCGCCAGGTCGTTGGCCAGGTCCCACGTGAACCGGACGAAGCGGTGCAGTTCGCTCTCGAGAATCCGCTCCTGGTCGCTGTGGGCGCCGAACCCCTTCTGGCCCTCGTCGGCGTCGGTGGCCGGTCCGATGCCGTAACAGAGCATCCCCTTGTCGCGCAGGTAGGCCATGTCGGTGGCGCCCGTGCTCATGGTGGGCAGGACGGCGGTGTCGTAGTGCCGCGCGACTGCGGACTGCAGCACCTGGTACGCCTCGGATCCGAGGGCCGAAGCGGGGGCGGCCGGCCGAACGTCACGCGCAGCCCACGCCACCTGCACCTGCGGGTCGTCCACCACCCGCCGGAGGGCATCGAGGAAGGCGGCCGGATCCTCGTCGGGCAGCAGGCGCACGTCCAGTGTCGCGCGCGCCTCCGACGGGATCACGTTCACGCGGTAGCCGCCCTGGATCATCGTCGGCGAGATCGAACTGCGGAGCATCGAGGCCCGGCCCGGCTCGCGCGCGGCAAAGTACTCCACCGCGGCCGCGGCCGCGGGTGAGCCGGGATCGAGCACCGCGCGGTACCGGGCAGCGGCGTCGGGGCTCGGTGCCATCGCCGCGAGCCGCTCGAAGTGCGCGCGCGTCGTTTCATTGAGCCGCACGGGGGGCTTCCATGCCACCAGCTTCGTCACGGCCGCCGCCAGGTGCGCCACCGCGTTGCTCTCGAGCGGCACCGAGCCGTGCCCCGAGGTGCCGGTCGCCGTCAGTTCGATCGCGTGGGGAATCTTCTCGGCGGTCTGCGCCGAGGCGTACTGGGGCCGTCCGTTGACCCGCGTCACGCTTCCGCCTTCCGCGAAGCAGTACTCCGCGTCGATGTCGGCGAGGTGCGTCCGCACGATGTACTCGATGCCGACCCGCGTCGTCCCTTCCTCTCCGGCCTCGGCGAGGAAGACCACGTCCCGATCGAGCGGGACGTTCAGCCGCTTCAGCAGGACCATCGTCATCAGCGACGCGACCACGTTGTCCTTGTCGTCCACGGCGCCGCGACCGTAGACGTAGCCGCCGTCGCGGGTGCCGGAGAACGGCGGGAACTTCCACTTCTTCGGGTCGACGGTCACGACGTCGGTGTGAGCCATGAACAGCAGCGGCTTCTTGCGGCCCGACCCGGCGAGCCGCGCGATCACGTTCACCCGGTTGGGCTCGGGCTCGACGACCTGCACGGGAATCCCCTCGCGTTCGAGCACGCGGCGGAGGTACTCGGCGGCCGGCCGCTCGTTCCCGGGCGGGTCCGAGGTGTCCATGCGCAGCAGCGCCTGGAAATGCTCGAGGGTCTCGGCCTGGACGCGTGTCCAGTCGGGGGCCGGCGGCGGAGCCTGCGCGTGGAGCAGGGCGCTGAGGGTGGCCGCCAGCGCGGCGGCATGGAGGACGTGTCGGCGATGCATGGCAACTCCGCTCAGATCACGGGAGGAGGCGCGTCCATCATCTCGCGAACCCGGCGCACGAGCGTCTCGGCGTCGAGCGGCTTCTGCAGGAACGCCGCATCGGGCAGCGCGACGAGTTCGCGGACAAGGGGGTCGTTGCTGTGGTCGCTGATGTAGAGCACGGGGATGTCGGGACGGATGATGGCGACGCGGCGCGCCAGCTCCGGGCCCGGGAGGTCGGGCAGCAGCACGTCGGTCAACAGCAGGTCGATCGGACCCTGATGCCGGGCCGCGATCCGCAGCGCCTCGTCACCGCCTGCCGCCGTGATGACCACGCAGCCCAGGGTCCGGAGCATGGACGCCACCTCGGGCCGCACGCGGTCGTCATCGTCTGCGAGGAGCACCGTGCGGACGCGGTCGTCCTGCGCGTCGGCAGTCCCCGCCGGCACTTCGGCTGCCGGAGGATCGGCAAGCGGGAACCAGGCCCTGAAGACACTGCCGCGTTCCGGCGTGCTGTCCATCGTCAGGAACCCGCCGCACTGCTGCATGATGCCGTGCACGGTGGACAGGCCGAGGCCCGTCCCCTGGCCCTCGCGCTTGGTCGTGAAAAACGGCTCGAAGACCATGGCCTGCAGCTCCGCCGGGATGCCGATGCCGCTGTCGGAGACGGTGAGCGTCACGTAGCGTCCTGCGCGTGCCGCGGGGCGCTCGGCGGCTTCGTCGGCGGCAAGGTCGACGGCTTCCGTGGCCACACCCAGGGTGCCGCCCTGCGGCATGGCATCGCGGCCGTTGACTGCCAGGTTCACGATGACCTGCCCGAGCTGGCCGACGTCGGCGCGGACCCACAGCGGGGCCGGTGCGAGGCGCGTCTCCAGCGTGATGTGCTCGCCAATCAGCCGGCGGAGCATACGCTCGGTGTCGATGACGACCTGGTTGAGATCCAGGGTTTCCGCCGTGACCGCCTGCCTCCGGCTGAACGTCAGCAGCTGTTTGGTCAGCGATGCCGCACGATCGCCGGCATCGCGGATGTCGGCCAGCATCTCGCGGGTGCCCTCGTCGAACTGGCCGGTGGAGAGCAGCAGGTCGCTGTAACCGTTGATGACCGTGAGCAGGTTGTTGAAGTCGTGCGCGATGCCGCCCGCGAGGCGGCCCATCGACTCCATGCGCTCGGCCTGTGCCAGGCGCGCCTCGAGTTCGCGCCGCCGCGCCTCGGCGTCCTTGCGCGCGGTGATGTCGGTGTTGGTGCCGGCCAGCAACCGCGGCCTGCCGGCCGCGTCCCGTTCGACCACGTTGCCGCGACCGAGGATCCACATCCACGTGCCGTCAGCCCGCTTCATCCGGAACTCCACCTCGTAGGCCGACTGCTCCTCGTTCTCGAGGGCGATCCGGATCCGCTCGAGCGTCGGCTCGACGTCGTCCGGGTGACAGAGCGAGCGCCACGTGTCCACCGTCATCGGCAGATCCGGGCTGCACCCGAGCATCTCGAACCACCGCGGGCTGTAGTACGCGGCGCCGGTCTGGTAGTCGACCTCCCACACGGCGTCGCTCGTGGCAGAAATGGCGAGCGACAGCCGGCGTTCGCTCGCCCGCAGTGCCGCCTCCGCCTGCTTGCGTTCCGTCACGTCCACGAAAGTGACGATGACGTGCTGCAGCGCACCGTCGGGGCCCAGTTGCGGCGTGGCCGTGACCTCCCACATCCGCGAGCCGACGTGGGGCAGCCTCGTGCCGACGACCACGTTGCGCACCGATCGACGCTCGCGCGCCGCCACGACCGAAGGGACCTGATCGGGCTCGAACGGTCGGCCGTCCTCTCGCACGAGTTGCCAGCGGGGATCGGAGGACAGCAGGCCGCGCAGTTCGTCGTCCCTGAGGCCCAAGGTGCGTGCCGCCGCCGGGTTGGTGAGGAGAATCCGGTTGTCCGCATCCTGCACCACCACGCCGACTTCGAGGCCGTCGAACAGCGCGCGGAACCGGTCCTCGCTGCGCCGCAGGTCGCGGCGGATGTTCGTGAGGTGCTGGCCGAAGTAGACAGCCAGGAAGCCCACCCACAAGGCGAGGGGCAGCGTGCCGACGAATGGCGAGCGCTGTTGACCCGGGGCAGCGAGGGCTGCCACGAGCGCGAGCAACCCTGCTCCGCCGGTGAACGCGAGGAAGCCGGCCAACACCCGATCGCGTGGAAACACGGACCACGCGACGCGCAACGCGTAGGCGCTGACCACGGCGGCAGCGGTGTAGCCGAGCGCCGGCCACAGGCGGTTCGGCCAGTCGATCACCGTGATCTGCTCGCCCCACGGATAGGTGAAGACCTCGAGGGTCAGCGCCGCCCCCGTGACCGGCTGGGCGACGAGGAATGCTGCGGCGCAGCCTGTGAGCGCCAGGACTGCCGCGAGCGCAGGCCTGGGCAGGCCCGGAGCGGTAAAGGTCGTCAGCAGCGACAGCGCGGCCCCGAAGTAGAGGAAATTGGTGACGTACCGCACCACCAGCGCCGTGCGGGCCGCGTCGGCGTCAGTCGCCGTCACCCCGAGAATCCACGCTCCGGTGACGCCCGCGCAGAGCATGCAGAGGACCGCGAAGGTCGCCAGGAACCGGTCGCGCCGTGACAGCCACCACGCCACGAGCGCGTGAATGGACGCTCCCAGGAAGAAGCCGATGAGCGCGACGTGCAGAAGGACGATCGGACCGAACCGCGTCACAAACGTCAGGCGTCCATCGCTGGAGAGGGGAGTCCGTCGAGGCTGGTGCCATTGCGCGTCCGCCGGTACTCGACCAGTCCCTCGTCGCCCTTGGCCTCCGCCCAGCGCGTGAGCTGATCGCGCTGCCCGACCACGCTCAGGAGCGGCACGCCGAACCCGCACGACGTCTGCACGTGCTGAACGTCGCCCACCACGAGCTGGCGGACGCCCGGCAGCGGGGGAAATGCGGCCATGTACTTGGTCCACTCGGGAGACGCCCGCGTCACGACGCGTCCACGGCAGTACAGCCGCAGGATCTTCGGGCTGCCTTCGAAGGCGCAGAACATGATGGTGAGCCGGCCGTTCTGCGCGAGGTGCGCCGCCGTCTCGTTGCCGCTGCCCGTGAGGTCGAGGTACATCACCGTACGTGAGTCGACGACCCGGAAGCTGTCGAGACCCTTCGGGGACAGGTTGACGTGGCCTTCCGCGGCGAGTGGCGCACTCGCCACGAAGTACATCGCCTGCCGGCGGATGAACGCGTCGTGCTCTGGTTCGATCTGGTCGTACAGCTTGCCCATGGGGCTACCTCCGCCGTGCCCTCGATTGTAAGGGCTTCGAGCCGCCCTGCGACGCGTCCGGTGGGGCATGACGCGCAAGACTCGGATGCGCCGCGCCGCTCCCGGAAGCGCATCCTGCGGGCCTGACGCACGGGCGCCACACGATGCAGACCGGCGTCAGGCGGGGGAGGGTACACCGGGTTCGCCACCGACCCGTGAGGGGGCCGGAGATTCCCCATGAGGCGCAGGGACCGGGAACGGGGGCGGCCAACGGCGGGCGTGCCGAGCCGCCGGCGGGTGCACGGCTCGACCCTTCAGCTGTTCGACGAAGGCCGCTGTCCGCGCGACCACCAGATGGCGCCGCCAACCGCCCCGAGAACCGTGCCGAGCGGACCGGTGATGAAGATGCCCATCAGCGGACCCTGATTGGCTTCCGGCGCGAAGGCCATCGGCCCGAAGATGCCGATGCCGAATCCGAGTGCGCCCACGAGGATCGCTCCGAGCGTCATGCGGAGGAACAGGTCGGGGAGCGCCGAGCGGGTCCATACGAACCACGCAGCCACCATGGCGAGCAGGACCGACGTGGACAGGGCCGACACCGGAGGCGCCCCGACGTCGATGATGGCCGATCCCACCGTCCAGAAGGACAGGTAGAAGGTGCAGAAGCCGATGAAGGCGGTGCCGACGACCCTGACGATGGCCTGCATGTGATTACTTCACGCAATCCTTACGGAATCCTTTGGCGCCCGGCTTCGGCCGCAGCATTCGTGTCGGCGTTCGCTGCCCCGGAATCCATCTGCGTGCCTTTAGACGCCGTCACTCCTCGATCGGGATTCGCCGCGGCTCGGCTCAATCGACCGGACCTGTCTGGATGCACGCGACTCGAGCGACAGCCGCGCCACCTCCAGCTCGGTCCACGTGCCTCCTCCGCCCGCAGGCAGTGCGCGCTGCAGGCGCGGCCATCCTGGAATTCCAGCCGGGCTGGCGCTCGCCCTGCCCGACTGCGCGGGGCGCAACGCTCAGCGCGACCGGGCCAGCAGGAGAACGAAGTCCCACGCGAAGTGCATGAAGCGGTGCAGCTCCGCTTCCCGTATGCGCTCCTGGTCGCTGTGTGCACCGAAGCCGAGCGGACCATCCTCCACGTCGACGGCGGGACCGAGCCCGTAGCACTGGATGCCCTTCGCGCGGAGTTGCGCGTTGTCGGTGGCGCCTGTCCCCATCGAGGGGATGGTTACGGTGTCGTAATTCTGCGCGACCGCCGTCTCGATGGCCCGGAAGCCATCCGTGTCGATGCCCGATCGCCCGCGCGGCCGCGGCAGGCCGTCACGCCGCGCGAGGGCCACGTCCACCATCGGATCGTCGATGACCCGCGTCAGCGTCTCGATGAGCGCCTCCGGATCATCGTCTGGGACCATGCGCACGTCGAGCGTCGCGGTGGCGTCGGACGGGATGACGTTGTAGCGCTGGCCGGCGCGAAGCATGGTGGGGGACACCGTCGTGCGCAGGATGGCCGCCTGGGCCGGCGCGTGTTCCTGCAGCCACGCCGCTGCGGCCTCGATCGCCTGGGGATCAGACCCCAGCAGGGCCCGGTAGCGTGCGGCGTCAGCCTGTGACGACACGCTGGCCAGCCGGTCGAAGTACAGCCGTGTCGTCTCGTTCAACCGGATCGGCGGCTGCCAGGCGGCGACCCGGGCGACCGCCTGCGCAAGACGGGCGACCGCATTCGCACGAATGGGCACCGAGCCATGCGCTGACGGGCCGCGAGCCGTCAGCTCAATCGTGCGCGGTGTCTTCTCCATCGTTCCCACCGAGGCGAACTGGACGCGTCCGCCCGTCATCCTGACGCTACCGCCTTCCGCGAGGCAGAACTCGGCGTCGATGGCGTCGAAGTGCTCGGCGGTCATGAAGTCGATGCCGACGCGGGTGGTACCCTCTTCGCCCGCCTCGGCCAGGAAGATGACGTCGCGGTCGAGCGGCACGTTCAAACGCTTCAGCGTCAGCAGCATCATCAGGCCGGCCACGACGTGCGGCTTGTCGTCGAGGGAGCCGCGCCCGTAGACGTAGCCGCCGTTTCGGGTGGCGCTGAACGGCGGAAAGGTCCACTTGGCCGGATCGACGGTGACCACGTCGGTGTGGCCGACGAGCAGCAGCGGCCGCTTGCGGCCGTTGCCCTTCACGCGGGCCACGAGGTTGGCACGATCCGGCTCGAGAGCGAACACCTGCACTGGAATGCCTTCGGCCTCCAGCACCTTCCCGAGGTACTCGACGACGGCCGTTTCCCGTCCGGGCGGGTTGCTGGTGTCGAGCCGCAGCACCGCCTGGAAGTGGTCGAGCGCCTCGCGATCGAACGCGGGCCAGTCCGGGGCGGGCAGGCGCCCCTGGGCGGGCGCACGGGTGTCGAGCAGGGCCGTCACCAGGAGCGCCACGAGCAGGGCAGCAGCCAATCGACGCATGCACCATCTTCACCGATCTCCCGGACCTCAGGGTCGGGCGAACTCCCAGACGGCGTATCCGTCGCGCAGTTCGCGGCACAGGCTGTTCAGCAGCCACCGGGGGATCCGGGTGGTGCCGGCCTGCAGGCTGCGTTCGACGATCGAGGAGCACGCCACGACGTGGTAGCCAGCCTCCTCGAAGGGTCGGCCCGGGTGCGTCGTGCGCTCGGCGAAGCGTGCACCCATGGCCGCAAGTTCACGGTGCAGGCCGCTGCTGAAGCGGGTGACGAAGGCCGGCGACATCAGGTCCGCGACGATGGTGGCCCGGGGCAGCAGACGGCCCACCGACCGGGCGAGCGACCCGAGCAGCGCGTCAGGCAGGTGCATGGACACGCCTTCGATGACCACGAGCGCGGCGTCCTGGCCGGCCAGCGGCCCAAGGTATTCATCAGGCGTGCTGCCCGCGAACGTGACGGCGGTTCGTACGAGCGGATTGGGCGCCGACGCGGCACTCAGGCGCGCTTCCTTGAACGCGATGAGCGCCGGGTCGTCGAACTCGAACCAGCGCCCGCCCGTCAGCCGGTACGCACGCGTGTCGAAGCCCGCTCCGATGAGGATGATGCGCGGATTGGGGGAAGCGGGAGAGGGAGGGGTCGGCGCGCCGCCCCGTCGGTGACGAGGCGGCGCCGGGTGAGCCGCTAGCGCGCGGCCTGCAGTTCCTTCGCGACCTGCTCGACGCGCTCCATCACGCGCAGCAGGTTGCCGCTCCAGATCTTCGCGATCTGCTCTTCGGTGTATCCACGCCGGACCAGCTCCAGCGTCACGTTGAACGTCTCGCTCGCATCGTTCCACCCATTGAGGCCTCCGCCGCCATCGAAGTCGGACGAGATGCCGACATGGTCGATGCCGATGAGCTTCACGGCGTAATCGATGTGATCGACGAAGTCCTTCACGGTGGCGCGGTCGGCAGGCAGCCGCGTGTTGACCTCGGCGAGCCGGGCGTCGTACTGCGACCGCCTCGCCGCGGGCAGGGCGTTCAGCGCCGCCTGCAGTCCGGATGGACCGCCCGCCGATGGCTCGGGCAGTCCGAACTCGCGGCGCAGGCCCTGGAGCGCCGCGGTACGCTCGGGAGAGTCCGGCTTCGGGGTGCGGATGTAACTCGCGAAGCCGACCATCTGGATGACGCCGCCGGTCTTCGCGAGCGCCTTCAGCATCTCGTCGTCCATGTTGCGCGGGTGATCGCACAGCGCACGGACCGCCGAGTGCGACGCGATGATCGGGGCCTTCGACAGATCCGCGGCGCGCAGCATCGATCCCTTCGAGGGATGCGAGACGTCCACCATGATCCCGAGCCGGTTCAGCTCGGCGATCACGCGTTCGCCCATGGGCGACACGCCGTTCTTCCACATGTAGCCGTCGCGCTCACCGGTGTTCGAGTCGGACAGCTGGTTGTTGCCGTTGTGCGCCAGCGACAGGTAGCGGGCGCCGCGGTCGTAGTATTCCTTCACGCGACGCAGGTCTTCGCCGATGCCGTAGCCGTTCTCGACGCCGATCAGCGCGACCTTGCGGCCCGAGGCCGCGATGCGGCGCACGTCGGCGGCCGTCAGTGCGAGGCCAATCCTGTCCGGCGCGATCTGCTCGGTGAGGCGGTGGATCGCCTCGAACTTCTCGATGTTGTTGCGGTACGCGCGGTCGTAACCGGCGGGCGACAACGCATCCGGCTCACGCTGGGGGTTCGGCTGGCCCACGTAGACGATGAAGAACGAGGCGTCGAGCCCGCCTTCGATCATCTTCGGGAGGTTGACCTGCGTGTCGAGCCGCTGCGTGTAGTTCTTCGCGGCGGTGAAGTTGGCGGGCTCGATGTCGTTGTGCGTGTCGAGCGTGATCACGCGGTCGTGAATGGCGCGCGCGCGGCGGACCAGGTCGGCGTCGGGCGCCTGCGCACTCACGACGGCGATGGACAGCGACGCGGCGGCAATCGAAAGCGGGGCAGGGATGCGCATACCGGATTATGCCCGAGAGCGGCATCCGATCGGCATGGCGCCCGCCGCCAGGTCCGTGGCCGCCGGGAGCGGCTACGCTCCACGGCGGCTGCCGGGCGCAGCCGACACGGCGTGCCGGTGGCTGCGCGGTGATGTCCAACACTGCCCGGCCGGTGTATCGTCGGCGCGAGGGGGCGGCGGGCGCCGCCCCGGATCTGGGTATCCGGCACGGCGACCGGAAGGAGTGGCGTGATGCATGTGGTGCTGTCCTCGTCTGCGGCGATCCGTCTGGACGCCGCTCGTCGGTTCCTGCTCGACGCGCCGCCGGCGGCCGAAACGCTGGTGGTCGGCGCCACCCGCGGCGCAGCCGACGACTTCGTGCGCTCCGTCGCCTCGGAGCGCGGTGCCAGCTTCGGCATCTACCGGTTCAGCCTCACACAGCTTGCCGCCCGGCTCGCGCTGCCGCAGCTGGCGGCGGGCGGCCAGGCGCCCGCCACGGCGCTGGGCATCGAGGCAGTGGCGGCGCGCGCCGTCTACGACGCAGCGCGCGAGGGCACGCTGCAGTATTTCGGGCCGGTGGCCAGTGCGCCGGGATTCCCGCGCGCGCTGGCGCGTACGCTCGAGGAGCTGGCACTGGCCGGCGTGCGTGCAGAGGCCCTCGACGGCGGGGGCCTCGGGGCACGCGATCTCGCCGACCTGCTCACCCGCTTCGACGCGCAGTTCGAGGCCGTGTCCACGGTGGATCGCGCGGCCTTTCTTCGCGTCGCCGCCGAAGCCGCATCGAACGACGCGGCACCCTACGCCACCTGTCGGCTGGTGCTGCTCGACACGCCGATCTCCAACGCAGCGGAGGCCGCGCTGGTCGCAGCCCTCGTGCGCCGGGCTCCGGCGGCCCTCGCGACGATCCCGGCTGGTGACACGGCGACCCATCGCGCGTTCGCGCAGATGGCCCCCATCGAGACGGTGGAGCCGGCGGGCGGAGGACTCGACCGGGTCCGCCGCCACCTGTTTGCGGCTGGCGCGACGCCGGCCGGGGAACCGCTCGACGACGTGGAGCTGTTCTCGGCGCCGGGTGAAGGACGCGAAGCGGTGGAGGTTGCGCGCCGGATCCTGCGCGAGGCGCACGCTGGCGTCCCGTTCGACCAGATGGCCATCGCCCTGCGCGCTCCGCAGCAGTACGCGGGCCTGCTGGAGCACGCGCTGGAGCGCGCCGGCATCCCCGCCTACTTCGAGCGCGGGTCGCGCCGGCCGCACCCCGCGGGCCGCGCATTCCTGGCCCTGGTCGCCTGTGCGCAGGAGAACCTGTCGGCGCGTCGCTTTGCCGAGTACCTGTCGCTCGGGCAGGTGCCGAGCGGCCCGGGGGCTGGCAGCGGCGACGCCTATCCCGCCTCGCAGGACGAGGTCTTCGGCCGTCTGGCCGATCGCGCCGGCGAGCAGGCGCAGGCCGCCGAGGGGGAGGAGGGCACCGACGAGACACCGCGGGCCTTCCGCGCCCCGTGGAAGTGGGAACGCCTGCTGGCGGAGTCGCGCGTGATCAGTTCCGCCGCGCGGTGGCGACACCGCCTGCAGGGCCTGATGCACGAGTGCGCCCTCCAGAAGGCGGAGCTGGAACGGACCAATCCGGGGTCGGCACGGACGGCCCATCTCGATCGGAAGATCGAGGATCTGCGCAGCCTCTCCGCCTTCGCTCTCCCGCTGATGGAGACGCTCGCCGAGTGGCCGCGCGAGGCGCGCTGGACGGAGTGGCTGGATCTGTTCGACCTACTGGCGCCGCGCGTCCTGTCGCGCCCCGAGCGCGTGCTCCGTGTGCTCGCCGACCTGCGGCCGATGGGCGCCGTCGGGCCGGTGTCGCTCGACGAAGCCGCGCGTGTGCTCGCGGCGCGGCTGGGCACCATCGAGTCCGAGCCGCCGCAGCGGCGGTACGGCCGGGTCTTCGTCGGCGGACCGGCGCAGCTGCGCGGTCGTACTTTCACCGTCGTGTTCGTGCCGGCGCTGGCCGAGCGCATGTTCCCGCAGAAGCCGCGTGAGGATCCGCTGCTCCTCGACAGCGCGCGGGCTCACGTCGCCGCCGCCCTGCCCACGCAGGCCGACCGCGCCGACCAGGAGAAGCAGCAGCTGCGGCTGGCCGTCGGCGCGGCCGAGCGGCGCCTGTACGTCTCGTTCCCGACGGTGGAGATCGGCGAGGGGCGTCCCCGCGTGCCATCCCTCTACGCGCTCGAAGTGTGGCGCGCCATGACCGGCCGCGTGCCGAGCGCCGACGAACTGCAGCAGGCTGCCGCGGCCGCGTCGAAGGCCACGCTGGCCTGGCCCGCACCCGAGGACCGGAACGAGGCGATCGATCCGCTGGAGCACGACCTGGCCACGCTGCGCAGCCTGGTCGACGAGCCCGACCGCACGGCGCGCGGCCGCGCGCAGTACATGCTGCAGCTGAACGACTGCCTGCGGCGGTCCGTGCGCGAGCGCTACATGCGGTCGCGTACCGGATGGTCACGATGGGACGGGATCGTCGAGGCCTCCGACAGGGTGCGCCCGCTGCTGGAGCCACACCGCCTGGGGATGCGTGTCTACTCGCTGTCGGCCCTGCAGCGCTACGCCACCTGCCCCTACCAGTTCCTGCTCGGCGGGATCTACCGGCTGCGGCCGGCCGAGGACCTCGAACCGCTGCAGCGCCTGGACCCACTCACCAAGGGCAGCCTGTTCCACGCCGTGCAGACCGAGTTCTATCGCTGGATGCAGGCCGCCGGGCGCCTGCCCCTCACCCCCGATGACCTGGACGAGGCGCTGGCCGTGCTCGATGCCTGCCTGCGGGACGTGGCGCTCGGGGAGCACGAGAAGCTCGCGCCCGCCATCGAGCGCGTCTGGCAGGACGAGATGGCGTCGCTCCGCCGCGACCTGCGCCTGTGGGTGGACCAGATCGCCCATGCCCAGGACGACTGGGTGCCGGTGAAGTTCGAGTGGGCCTTCGGCCTGAAGGGCAGCCCTGTCGATGTCGGGCGCGACCCCGACAGCCGCACGGAGCCGGTACGTATCGACGGCCGCTTCCTGCTCCACGGCTCCATCGACCTCATCGAGGAACACGCGGTGCGGCGCACGCTGAGGGTGACGGATCACAAGACGGGCAGGTGCCGCGTGAAGGACGACTACGTCATCGCCGGGGGTAAGACCCTTCAGCCGGTGTTGTACTCGCTGGCGCTCGAGGCGGCGCTGGGTCGGGAGGTCGAGGAGGGGCGCCTCTATTTCGCGACGACCGACGGGGGATTCAGGTCGCTGCCGGTCAGGCTCGACGCGTCCTCCCGGCGCGCAGGCCTCGAGGCGCTCGAGGTCGTCGACCGCGCCATCGAGACCGGATTCCTGGCCCCGGTGCCCGACGAGGGCGCCTGCACCTGGTGCGATTTCCGGCCGGTGTGCGGCTCGATGATGGAGCGCAAGGTCCGCGGCAAGGCCGACGAGCCCGTCGCCGACCTGCTCGCGCTGAGGGGGCGTCGATGACCGCCGGGCGCGCGCTGCAGGATCAGGCCGATCGCGACCGCATCCGGCACGACCTCGACACGACGCTCGTCGTCGAGGCTGCCGCCGGGACGGGCAAGACCACGGAACTGGTCCAGCGGATCCTGAACGTGCTGGCCAGCGGCCGTGCGCGCATCGAGCAGGTCGTGGCCGTCACCTTCACCGAGAAGGCAGCCGGCGAGTTGAAGCTGCGTATCCGCAAGGAGCTCGAGAGCCTGCGCCAGCGATCGAGCGAGCCGGCGGCCCTGGCGAATCTCACCGACGCGATCCAGCGGCTCGAGGAGGCGCACGTCAGCACCATTCACGGGTTCTGCGCAGACCTGCTGCGAGAACGTCCCGTCGAGGCGTGCATCGACCCGGTGTTCGACGTGCTCACCGAACCGCGCGCCGATCGGCTCTTCGACGAGGCGTTCAGCGCGTGGCTGCACGAAGCGCTCGAGACGCCCCCCGAAGGGCTGCGGCGCGCGCTCCGCCGCAGTGCGTGGTCGCGCGATCCTCGCGGTGCCGAGGACGGCCCCGTGGACCGCATCCGGTTCGCGGCCCGCACGCTCGCCGAGTGGCGCGACTTCACGGGCGCCTGGCGACGCGATCCCTTCGATCGCGACGGGGAACTCGACGCCGTCATCATCCGGCTGCACGATCTGGCGGGACTGACCGCCTCCCCGGCGTCCACGCGCGATCCACTCTTCCTGGACACCGCCGCCGCGCGCGAACTGAGCCGCGACATCCGCGAGGCGCGCCGCTTCGACGCCGACGACCGCGACGGCTGGGAAGCCCGACTCGTGGACCTCGCCGGTCACCGCGACTTCCGGCGGGCGCGGAAGGGGCGCGAGCGGACGTTCGGACCTGGCGTCACGCGCGACGCCGTGTGGGCTTCGTTCGAGGCGCTCTGTTCGGCGCTCGATCAGTTCCAGCGCGCAGCCGACGCCGACCTCGCCACGCTGCTGCACGAGGAACTGCGCGAGGTCGTCCGCCAGTACGAGCGACTGAAGCAGCGGGCCGGCGCGCTCGACTTCGTGGATCTGCTTCTGCGCGCGCGCGACCTGCTCGTGCAGCACCGCGCCGTGCGCGAGGCGTTCCAGGCGCGCTTCGCCTGCCTGTTCGTGGACGAGTTCCAGGACACCGACCCGCTGCAGGCGGAAATCCTGCTCCTGCTCTCGGCGGACGACCCGGGCGAGGCCGACTGGCGGAAGGTGCAGCCGATTGCCGGCAAGCTGTTCATCGTGGGCGATCCGAAGCAGGCGATCTACCGCTTCCGTCGCGCGGACGTCGACACCTACCGCGAGGTGTGCGAGCTGCTCGAGGCGCGGGGGGCGAAACGCGCGTTCCTGAGCACCAGCTTCCGATCCACGCCCGCGATCCAGCGGGTCGTGAACGCCAGTTTCTCGCGCGTCATGACCGGCGATCGCCTCACGCTGCAGGCGCAGTACGTCGGCCTCGCGCCTCATCGCGACGATCCCGTCGGCCGGCCCTCGGTGGTGGTGCTGCCGGTGCCCGAGCCCTACGGCAAGCGCAGCGTCGCCGGGTACGCCATCGACAAGTCGCTGCCGGACGCGGTGGGGGCCTACGTCGCCTGGCTGCTCGACAGGAGCGGCTGGACGATCACCGAACGCACGTCGCCGTCGGAACTGCCGATGGAGGTGCCGATCCAGGCACGCCACGTGTGTATCCTCTTCCGCCGCTTCAACCACTACGGCGACGACATGACGCGGCCGTACGTGGAGGCGCTCGAAGCGCGAGGGGTGCCGCACCTGCTGGTCGGCGGCAAGTCGTTTCACGGACGCGAGGAGGTCGAGACGCTGCGCGCCGCCCTGGCCGCGATCGAGTGGCCCGACGACGAACTGTCCGTGTTCGCAACGCTGCGGGGGGCCCTGTTCGCGCTCGACGATGAGACGCTGATGGAGTATCGGCACCGCCAGAAGGTGTTCCATCCATTCCGTCCGCTTGAAGACCCCGGTTCGGACCTGCAACCCGTGACCGACGCCCTGGCCCTGCTGCGGCGCCTCCACGCGCGGCGGAACTACCGCCCGGTGGCCGACACGGTCACCGACCTGCTCAACGCCACGCGGGCGCACGTGGGCTTCGTCCTGCGCCCGGCCGGCGAACAGGCGCTCGCCAACGTGCTGCACATCGCCGAACTGGCGCGCCAGTACGAGGTGAATGGCGGCATGTCGTTTCGGGGCTTCGTGGACGAACTCCGCACCCAGGCCGACGGTGGCCAGGTGGCGGAAGCGCCCATCCTGGAGGAGGGCAGCGACGGTGTGCGCCTCATGACCGCACACAAGGCCAAGGGCCTCGAGTTCCCGGTGGTCATCCTCGCCGACATCACCGCCAAGCTGCGCAACGAGCGCGCCGATCGGCTGATCGACAAGTCCAGGAACGCCTGCTACCTGCGGCTCGGCCGATGGACGCCCGTGGAACTGGCCGAGCAGGAGCCGATCGAGGTCGCGCGCGACGAAGCGGAAGGCGTCCGCGTGGCGTATGTCGCTGCCACCCGCGCGCGCGACCTGCTCGTGGTGCCGGGGGTTGGGGACGTCGCCTACGACGCGGGATGGGCGAGCCCGCTCAACGCGGCGGTGTACCCGGAGATCCCGGCGCGGCGCAGCGCCGCCACCGCGCCGTACCTGCCTCCGTTCAAGAAGGATTCGGTGCTGCATCGACCGGATGACGAGCCGTACAACGCGGCCACGGTCCAGCCCGGCGAGCATGCGTTCGGTGACGGCGACGAGGGCTACCGCGTGGTGTGGTGGGACCCGCATGCGCTCGAACTCGGCGCGCGGGCCTCGTACGGCATCCGCCGCGAGACGCTCATCATGAAGGACGTTTCACCGTCGATCGTGGAGGAAGGCCTGCGGCAGTACCGCCGCTGGCAGCAGCAGCACGACGATGGCATCGCGCTCGGGCGCACGGCGTCGGTGTCGGTGCAGACGGTCACGGAGTGGGCCGCCAACCCCCTTGCCGACGTCGCGCCGTATCTGTCGAGCCCGGAGGGTGCGGCTGGAAGGCCGACGCCGCTGCAGGCCGGCCTCTTCGACGAGCGAGGCACCGGACGGCCCGTGCCGGCACCGCCACCAGACGTGACGTTGATCGACCTTCGCGACACGGCCCGCGTCGGGGGAGCGCGATTCGGCGAACTCGTGCACGGCATCCTGGCCACCGCTCCACTCGGCGGGCTGGCCGCCGACTACGCCGCGGCGGCGGAGGGGCAGGCGCGCATCCTCGGGTGCACCGCCGAGGAGCGTGTGGCGGCCGTGGAAACCGTCCTGCGGGTCGCAGCGCACGACGTGATGCGCCGGGCAGCGGCCGCGGCCACCCGCGGACAGGCTCGCCGCGAATGTCCGGTGACCGTCACCGGTCCGGACGGGTCGCTGCTCGAAGGCGTGGTGGACCTCGCGTTCGAGGAGGACGGGGCGTGGATGGTCGTCGACTTCAAGACCGACCGTGAACTGTCGCAGGCGAGTATCGAGCAGTACTCGCGGCAGGCGGGGCTGTACGCAGCCGCCATTGCGCGGGCGACCGGCAGGCCGGCGCGCGCCTGCCTGCTTCAGGTGTGAACCCGCCTTACCGACGGCGCCGCGGTTTCTGTGCGGACCGGCGGCCGTCCTGCTGCCTGGACGAGTCGTCGGCCCTGTGCACCGCGCGGGCGTCGTCGGGATGGGGCTCGGCAGTCCAGTAACGGAAGTCGCGCACCCGGCTCAGCGGAGTACCGCCCAGGTTCTCGCGGTCGTGGGCGATGCGCTCCTGATTCCGCATCACCTCTTCGCGGAGGCGAGTGACGCGTTCCGACAGTTGCCGCACGCGCTCCAGTTGTTCCTCCAGACGCTTGTCCATCGCTCCTGCGAGAGCGAATGTGCGAACGGCGTGCCACTGAACGTACCCGCTGAATCACGCGCGGAGACCAGGCCTGCCTCTCCGGTGGTCAGATCCTGCGCCGGTGAGAGGTCGGTCCCGCGGGCTGCCAGCCTTCGTCGCGCAGCCGCCCATCGATCGCGGCCTGTCGCTGCAGGGCAGTGACGGCATCGTCGAACAGCTGAGCGGGAGGCACGTCGGGTACGGGTGGCGACCACTGCAGCTGATACGCGGAGAGATCGTTGGACAGTCGAAGGTCGCAGTGCAGTCGGTCGCCGTCCCGATGGTAGGTCCAGCGCACTACCGGAACCTCGACGGCCGATGTGCTGCCGACGCTCCCGTCCGCCTCGCAGGACTGGTGGGCGTCGACCCAGGCGGGCTGAACGGGGCAGGCAGCGACGCAGGGTTGAACGGGGCAGGGCCCGGTGGTGGACGGCGGAACGGGACTCGTGGCGGTCGCCATGGCTCGTCCATTAGCAAACCGTCCGCCAATCCCGGGCCGGGCTAACGCGAAGGCGCTTCGGGCATCAGCGTCACGACGGTGTAGCGATCGAGCGGGAAGTACCGGCGGAATGTTTCGCGCACGGTGTCCACCGACAGGCTGTCGATGCGTGCCTGGCGCGTGATGATGTCCCGCGGATCCGCACGCATCATGTGCACGTACTGAAGCCGGCGCATCCACCACGCATTCTGCTTCTGAGCGGTCTCGAAGTCGCGCCGAGCCCCCTCGCGCGCGCGCTGCACCAGATCCGCAGAGGGTCCCTCTGCCTGAAGGCGCGCGACTTCCTTGAGCACACGGTCGGTCATGCCGGCAATGTTCTCGGGAGCGGCGCCGAAGTTCACCGAGACGTAGCTGTCGCCGCGCTGTGGCGGCGTCTGCGCGAGGCCGACCGAGACGGTGTAGGTCTGTCCGAGATCCTCGCGAAGCGCGTCGCGGAGGACCGTTTCGAGGATCGAGGTTGCCGCGAGGAGGCGTTCGGTTTCCACGGGGTCGAAACCAGGGTCCGCGAAGAAGCTGACCGCGGTCTGGCTGCGGGGTTCACGTCCCTTCACGACCTGCGCGCGCTCGATGCCCGCGGGGAAGCGGACGCCGGAGTCGCGGAAGGCGGCTGAGCGCGTTCCGGCGGACGGCAGCGATCCCACCCACCGCTCGAACAGCGGCAACACGTCGTCGACTTTGAAGGCACCAACGACGAAGAGGGTGAAGTCGGCGGCGTTCGCGAAACGTTTGGCGTACTCCTGCCGGAGGCGCGTGCGATCGAGCGTCGCCAGCAACTCGGGGGTGAGCGGCGCCGCGGTGAAATGATGCGACGTGTTCACATCCTCGAGCTTCTCGCCGAAGGCCTGGCCGGGGCTGCGGCCGCGGTTGGCGACGGCGGCGTCCAGCTGGCGCCGCATCACACCGAACGCATCGGGGTCGTCGCCAGGCGCGGTGAACGTGAGGTAGAGCAGCTGCAGCGCGGTCTCGAGCTCGCCGGGGCTCGACGAACCGGAGATGCCCTGCGTGGTCGCCGAGATGAACGGGGCGGCTGATGCCCGTTTGCCGGCAAGCATCTTGTCGAGGTCGAGCGCCTTGATGCCGCCAATGCCGGACAGGTCGACGTACTGCGCGGCGAACGACGCCTGGAGGTAGTCGTCCGGGGCGGCGCCCGCCACGCCGCCCGGCGCGTACATCGTGAACAGCACCTGGTCGTTCTTGAAGTCGGTGGGTTTCAGCCAGGCCTCGAGCCCGTTCGCGAGGCGGACGACCGTGACGCCCAGCTCCGGCATCTCGCGGCGCGAGACGACGCGGCCCGGCGCCGGCGGCTGCGCGACAAGGGGACGCTCGTCCGCGGCATCGTTCCAGGCGGCGACCGTCGCGCGCGCGCCCGCCGACAGAGCCGACCGCAGGTCGGCCGCCTGCGGCACCGCCACCCCGTCCTTCTGGGGCATGACGGCGAGGACGACGTCCCCGGCGCCCTGCAGTCGCTCTCGGGCCAGCCCGGTCACGTCGGCGAGCGAGATGGCCGGCAGCAGTTGCTGCACGAGCTGGTACTCGTATGCGATCCCGGGGCTCGGCTCGCCGTTGAGGAAATAGCTCAGGTACTCCTGCGCGAAGGAGGCGCTCTCGTTCTTGTCGCGTTCGTTGTAGGCGCGCTCGTACGAGGCGAGGAGCGACCGCTTGGCGCGCGCCAGTTCGGGCGCCGTGAAGCCATGCTGACGGACCCGCGCGGCCTCGGTTTCGAGGGCCGTGAGCCCGTCGGGCAGGCGGCCGTCGGTGACGCGCGCGTTCAGACCGAAGGCGTCGACCGCGGGCGAGAGCGAGGTGCTGCCGCCGCCCGCACCGAGGAACGGAGCGTCGGCGCGCCGCGCCAGCTCCGTGAAGCGCTGGTTCATCATGCGGCTGAAAAGCCCCTCGACGAGCGAACGCCGGTAGTCGCCCACCGTCACCGAGGGCTCGTGCCGGCGCTTGCGGAGGACCTGGACCGACGAACTCGTGACTTCCGGGTCGGTGGTGATGTTGACGAGCTGCTCGGTGTGGAACGGCACCGACGATGGAGGCGGCTGCTGGGCCGCGGCGCGGGAAGCGAGCGGCCCGAACGCCTCGCGGATGCCGGACTCGATACGCGCCGGGTCCACGTCGCCCACCACCACGACCGCCATCCGCTCGGGCCGGTACCAGGTGTCGTAGAAGTCGCGCAGCCGCTGAGCCGGGGCAGTCCTCAGCACTTCCGGCTTCCCGATGGGCAGCCGCTCAGCGTAGCGCGACTGGTGATAGAGCACGGGCAGCTGCTGGTCGCGGACGCGAGTGCCGGCGCCCAGGCGGCCGCGCCATTCCTCGACGACGACGCCGCGCTCCCTGTCGATTTGATCGGCGGCGAGGTCGAGACCTCCCGCAAAGTCGGCGAGCGCAAAAAGTCCCTGCTGCACGACCGCCGCGGAGTCGGCCGGCAGATCGAGCATGTAGACCGTCTCGTCGAAGCTCGTGTAGGCGTTCACGTGCGGTCCGAGGCGGGCGCCGGTCCGCTCGAAGTACGACACGAGCTCGCCGGGCTTGAAGTGGGCGCTGCCGTTGAACGCCATGTGCTCGATGAGGTGCGCGAGGCCCTGCTGATCGTCGGCTTCGAACAGCGACCCCGCCTTCACGGCGAGCCGCAGCACGACGCGGCTCGCGGGCCGGCCGTTCTGCCGCACGAAATAGGCGAGCCCGTTCGGCAGCGTCCCCCGCCGGACGGCCTCATCGAACGGCACCCGGTCCGACAGCGCGGGGCCCGGGGCGGGAGCAGGCGCGGCGACCGACGGCGGCCCGGCGGGCGGGGCGGTGGCGGGCGCCGCGACACGCTGCGCCGCTGCCGGCAGGGTCGCCAGCGGCGACACGCCCAGCACGGCCAGGCACGTGGCGGCGAGCAGTCGCCGACCGCCTCGAATGGGTGCGCTCATATGTCCAGAGTACACAAGCTTTTCGCCCCGCGCACCCGGCGCGGCAGCGGACCGCTCGCGTCCCGGTGCCTGCCCGGGTCAGCGGCGCCGCAACTCCACGGTGACCGGTACGGTCTGGCCACGGGATACCTCGACCGATCTCTCGTGGCTCTCATATCCACGCCGCTGCACCTCGATCATGTGGCGACCTTCGGGGACCTGGACCAGCACCCGCTCGCTGCCCTCAGGTCCGTCGTACTTGCGGCCATCCACGACGATCGTGGAGCCGCGCGGCTCGACCGAGAACGACAGCACGCCGTAGCGCGAGGCACCCGCGGACGTCGCCCCCTGCGACCGACGCGGGAGCGGCTGCGGCCCCAGCCCAGGCATTGGCGGCTCGGGCGGGGGCGGAGGGATGACGGCGTCCGGGGGCGGGGGGGCGGTCCTCGGCGCCGGAGGCTCTCCCGGCCTCGCCGGCGTGAGCGGGCGAGCGGGCTGCGCCGGGCCCCCGCGGGGATCGAAGGGCTGCGCGTCGCGTGCGTCCGGGTCTGGCCGCGGCTCTGGTTCCTCAGACTCCCCGGGTGCGAGCCGCTCGAGAGTCCCTTCGATGGTCCGCGTGGTGTTCGGCCCCAGATAGAGCTGCTGCCGGAGCGACCGGTATCCGGCCAGATACACGACGATGTCGTGCTCTCCGGGGACCACGCGCAGCCGTTCGAATCGCCCATCGAACTCGGCGACAGTGCCGGCATAGTAGCCGTCCACGTACACCCCGGCATCGGGCGGGGTCACCTGGATGCGCACGTTGCTCTCGGCAGCCGCGGGCCGCCAGCCCGGAGGGCCCCATTGGGCTGACGCCGTGGTGGGCGGCGCGATGCCCACCAGGGGCAACGCAAGGATGAGCCGAAGCAACGTCGTGCGCACGGTCTTCTCCAATGGAGTGTTTCTCCTCAACAGAAACGCAACCGCTGTGCCAGCCGAGCTGCCTCGGTCTGCCTCAGGAATAGCGCCATTTGCGCCCGGAACTGTCATCTCCCGCGCACACGCTCTGCCCCGGACCGAGGACGGGCCGATCCGGAACCAAGTTTGCTCATCTGCCGGAGTCCGCCCTTCGGAGGGAGGGTGCGCCTCACTTTCATGCCGTCCGCTCCACGCGTGACCGTCGTCGTTCCGTGCCGCAACCAGGCGCACTTCCTTGGCGCCGCGCTCGCGAGCGCTGCCCGCCAGACGTGGCGGGTCGATACGCTGGTGGTTGACGATGGGTCGACCGACGAGACGGCGTCGGTGGCGCAGGCCAGCGGGGCCGTTCTGCTGCGCCAGCCTCCGCTCGGGCTGAGCGCCGCGCGCAACCAGGGCCTGCGGGCGGCTGACGGCGAGTACGTGATCTTCCTGGACGCAGACGATGAGCTGGTACCGGACGCCGTCGAGTCCGGTGTGCGCCTCCTCGAGCGCGATCGGCTGGCCACGATGGTGGCGCGCTGCTGCCGGCTGATCGACGAGCACGGCCGCGACCTCCCGACCAATTGCCCGCCTCCGGCGGAACACGACCTCTACGCCGCGTGGCTGCGGCGGAACCTGGCCTGGACGCCCGGCGCCGTCGTCTTCCGCCGCGCGCCGCTCGCCGCGATCGGCGGCTTCCCCGACCGGGTGGGGCCGGCGTCCGACTACGCGGTCTACCTGCGGCTGGCGCGGACGAGCCGCGTGCTGTTCGATGCGCGCGACGCCGTGCTGTACCGACAACACGGCGGCAACATGTCGCGCGACGCGGCGCTGATGCTCCGGGCCACCCTCCAGGTACTGCGCGCGGAGCGCCCGTCGCTCCCGCCCGGGTATGGGCGGGCGTACCGCGAAGGTCTGCGCGCGTGGCGGACGTTCTATGGCGAGCAGATCGTGCAGCAGCTGCGTACGGCACTGCGGCTTCGACGGTTCGGTGCGCGCGAACTGGCCGCCGCGGGGCTGCTGGCGCGCGAGTGCAGCGGCCTGCTCGTGCAGCACATCGCGCGCAAGCTGTCGCGCGTCGCCCGTGGGCTCCCCCCGACCGAGGTCGAGCCAGGCCGCTTCCCGGTCGGTGCGCCCGTCTCCGACGGCGAATCCGCCGGGGCGTCCTGATGGCCGCCGCCGTCCGCTCGGCGGAACTCTCCGCCCCGATCGGCGTGCTCGAACGGCTTGACGGCTACGCCCATTGCCACATCGTGTTTCGGTGGCGGGGGCGAGTGGTCGGGCGGGCCACGGCGCCCGTTCCAGCATCGGGCTGCCTGACCTCCGAGGTCGTGCAGGCGCTGGCCTCGAAAGCGCTCGACGCCGGTGCGCTTCGTGTCTGGCTGGAAGACGTGCTCGCCTTCGACGAACGGGTCCGGCCCTCGGTTCGGCCCCGCGTCACGGTCGCCATCTGCACGCGCGACCGCACGGACGATGTGGCGCGGGCGCTGCGCGCGGCGGCCGACCTGATGCCGCCGCCCGACGAAGTACTCGTCGTCGACAACGCGCCCCGCACCGACGCCACGCGTTTGCTGGTTGCCTCGCATCCGGGCGTGCGTTATGTGTGCGAGCCACGAGCCGGGCTCGACGCAGCCCGCAACCGCGCCCTCCGCGACGCGACGGGCGACGTGGTCGCGTTCGTCGACGATGACGCCGTGCCGGAACCGGGGTGGGTGGACGCGCTCTGCGCGAACTTCGGAGATCCACGGGTGCAGTGCGTCACGGGGCTCACCCTGCCGCTCGAACTCGAGACGCCCGCACAGGAACTGTTCGAGGCGTACTCACCGTTCGCGCGCGGGTTCGCGCGGCGCGTCTTCGACGGACGGCTCGACAACCCGGTTGCGGTGGCCCGGGTTGGCGCGGGCGCGAACATGGCGGTGCGGCGCTCGGTGCGGGACACGGTAGGCGGGTTCGACGAACGGCTCGACGCCGGCACGCCGACCCGATCGGGCGGCGATCACGACTTCTTCGTCCGGCTGCTCCTGGATGGATGGCGGATTGTGTACGAGCCGGCCGCCGTGTGCTGGCACCGGCACCGGCGCACGGACGCGGAAGTCGTGGAGACCATCCGGGGCTACGGCACGGGCGTCTGGGCGATGTGGATCGGGCTGCTGATACACCGGCGCGAATTTTCCGTCCTGCGCCTCGCGTGGGCCTGGTTCCGTACCGATCACCTGCCCGTGCTGCTGCGGCCGCGCCGCCTGCTCGCGCGCCGCGGGGCAGACCGCCTGCGCCGCGCGGAACTCCTCGGCTGTCTCCGCGCGCCGCTCGCGTGGTGGGCGTCGCGGCGGAGGAGCGCGGCATGACCTCGCTGCCTGAGGTGTCGGTGGTCGTGCCCACGTGCGGACGCCCGGGCCCGCTGCGTCGGTTGCTGACCGCACTCGCACGCCAGGCCGACGCGCCCCGCGTCGAGGTCGTCATCGTGGCCGACGGCGTCGACGAGGGCAGGCTGGGCGTCGACGCCGGACTGCCGCTACCGTTCGCCCTCCGCGTGCTGTCACAGCCACCGCTCGGCCCGGCGGCCGCACGCAACCGGGGCGCGCAAGCGGCCCGCGCGCCGCTGCTGCTGTTCATCGACGACGACGTGGAGCCCTCACCCGGGGTCCTGCGCGCGCACGTGCGGTATCACGAGACGAGGGCCCGCGCGGTCGGGGCGGGCGATCTGGCTCCGCACCCGCTCGATCCCGGATTCATCGGCCAGGCGATCGCGGGCTGGTGGGAGCGGATGTGCGACGACCTGTACGATCCCCGGCATCGCTTCACGTTCCGCGACTTCCTCACCGGACACTGTTCGCTGTCCCTGGCGCTCTTTCGCGAAGTGGGCGGATTCGATGAGGCGCTCCGCTGCCACGAAGACTTCGAGTTCGGGTACCGCGCCATCCAGGCGGGTGTGTCGTTCGGGTTCGTGCAGGGCGCCCGGGCCGTGCACCACGATGCGACCCGTCTGCCCGGCATCCTCGCGCGCAAGCTCGAGGAAGGACGGGCCGACATCCAGCTCACAGGCCGGCACCCGGCGCTGCTTCGGGCGCTGCCGCTTGGTCGTCCGCTTGCCCCCGGCGAGCTGGCGCGGCGGGTATTCGATGCGGCCCTGGCCCATGGCGGCATGGGAGACGCGGGCGTCCGGGCCCTCCCGGGCCTGATGCGCCTCTTCGAGGCCGGTGGCATGCGCGACAAGTGGCGCACCACTCTCGAGCGTGCGATGGACTTCGCCTACTGGCGGGGTGCGGTGCTCGAAGCGGGCAGCGGTGCCGCGGTGCGAGCGCTGCGGGCGCGGCCGGATCACGAGACGGCTGCTCCGCTGGTCGTCGACCTGCAGTGGGGGCTCGAAGAGGTCGAAGCCGCCATCGACCGTGAACGCCCGGCGGCGCTGCGCATCACGGTGGGTGCGCACCTTGTCGGCGATCTTCCGGAACAGCCTGGCGCCGAGGCGTTGAGGGGGGTGCACCTGCGGCCGCTGCTGCTCAAGCACCTGGCGGGGGGGCTGGCGAGGGCGGCGTCCGCGGCGGGCATCCTGCCGGTGGTCTTCGACGGGCTGGTGCCCGGCTCCTCGTCGGAAGCAGGCGGCACCGGGTGCGCAGTTCCGGCGTTGCCCACGGCTCACGTGGGATGACGCACATGCCGCGATGGTCGCCAGCCGTCGTGATTGCCGCGACGCTGTGGGGTATCTGGCTGTGCCTGCACACGTACACGCGATCGTTCGCGTCCGAGATCGCCCTGCTGGATCATCCGCTCGGCCACGTGGCGTTCGCCTCCGAGGCCGGCGTGCGCGCAGTGCGCGGGGTCGTCGCCGCCTCGCTGGTCCTGCTGGCCGCCTGGCAGGCCGGGCGGCTGTCGACCGCCGGGGCCGACGACCTCTTCGCGGGGGCCCTCGAGCGGATCGTGATCCAACTGTCGATCGGCGTCACGCTGCTCGGCGCCGCGTTCACCGCGCTCGGGCAGGCCGGAATCTACCGGCCGTGGAGCGTCACCGCTCTCGTTTCCGCGCTCGCCGCCAGTGCCGCCTGGCGCGGCGCATCGTCTGTCCACGGGCCCGGTGCGGTCCCACGGATCCTGGCCGCTGTGGTGCGGCGCGCGTCCACGATTCTTCGCGAGAAGCTGCCGTGGAGCGCCTGCGCGGGTGCAGGCCTGATGGTGGCATTCGTGGCGGCCCTGGCGCCCGAGGTCGAGTACGACGCGCTCTGGTATCACCTGTGGCTGCCGCGCGAGGCGCTGGCCGCGGGTGCGCCAGTCGATCGCGTCGAGGAATACATCGCCCTGTACCCGCTGGGATGGGAGGTGCTGAATGGTGCCGCCCTGGTCATCGGCGGCAGCATCGGGGCGAAGCTGCTGCACTTCGCCTGTCTGCCCCTGACCGGCGCGGTGGCCGCCGCGCTTGCGCGTGCGCTGGTGCCCAGGCGGCCCAGGGGCCTGGTGTTCGCGCTGTGCGTCGGCACGCCCACCGCGCTGTGGGAGGCCTCGACGGCCTACGTGGACCTCGCGCTCACGTGGCTGATCGGCGCGTTCGTTCTCGCCCTGGTACGTTTCGACGAGACGCGCGACCGGCGCTGGCTGGCGATCGCGGCGGTGGCTCTGGGTGGAGCGATGGCCACGAAACATCTGGCGCTGGTCGCCGCGGCGGCCGCGCTTCCCGTGTTCGTGGTGTCCCAGGCATGGCGTGCGCAGGGCGTCGCCACGTGGTTCCGCGCGGTCGCCGCCGGGGCCTTCATCGGGGTGCTCGCGATTGGGCTGGCCTCGCCGTGGTACCTGCGCGCGTGGCGGCAGGCGTCCAATCCGGTGTTCCCGGAGCAGTACGCGCTGTTCGGGGCCAGCCCGCCGGATCGGTGGTCCGCCGAGAGCCAGGCGTCGCTCGACCGTTTCAAGGCGCGCTTCGGCACGGGGCGCGGGCCGTTCGAACTGCTGGCCCTGCCATGGAACGTCACGACACACGGGGCGCGGTTTGCCGGCCTGCCGGGGCCGCTGTTCCTCGCCTTCGCGCCGTTCGCGCTTCTTCGCGCCAACAGGCGCGGCGTGGCACTCGCGCTCGGTGCGCTCGTGTACGTCGCGGTCTGGGCGTCGCCCCTCGGCAGTTTCCAGCTGCGATTCCTGCTGCCGCTGGTGCCACTTGCGGCGGTTGCTGCGGCGGTCGGCGTGTCTGTCGTGCACGGGCACGCCGCGCAGTGCCACCGCGTCGCCGGCACGGCCGTGCGTGTCGTGGTGGTGGTGCTGCTGCTGTTGAACCTCCCGATGTTCTCGGTGCTGCAGGAGCGCGATCGGCGCGGCCCGGACGGCTGGCTCACGCACGTGCTGCGCGCGCTGCCGGCGGCGGTCGTCGTGGGCGCGGAGTCCGAAGACGCGTATCTCGCTCGGCTGGTGCCGGCTTATCGCGCGTGGAAGGCCATCGATGCCGCGACGCCGCGCGACGCACGGGTGCTGACCTTCGCGGGCGGCGACTACTTCTACAGCCACCGCGCCCGCGTCTCGAGCGACGCGCCGGTCGCGTTGCCCGCCACCTGGCACGCGCTCAAAGGCGACGAAACGGCGGCGAGACTGGCCCTCGACCGGCTCGGAATCACGCACGTCCTGGCAGACCGTCGGGTCGCGACGTCCGTCGATGGCCGGAACCTCGCGATCTTCAGCGCCGACATGCAGCGTTGCTGCCTGCGTCCAATCTACGCCGACGAGCGGTTCACGGTGTACGAACGCCCGCTCACGGTCGATCGGACCGGGCTGCGGGAACCGTGATCATGCGCGCGCTATGCGGGATGTGCAGCAGGCCGCCGGCCGCCTTATCCTCGCCGGTCACGCGCAGCATCGTGCTGCCGTCCCACCACGCAAGCACCTGGTGCACGCGGCTGTCGAAGGCGGTTGCGCCGAGGTGATAGGCGCCCGCACGCAGCGGAAGCGCGGGGATCTCGAACTCCACGATGCCGCCGGGTGCCGCGGCCGCCTGGTGCCCGTCGGTGTGCAGGGTGGCGATGCGGGTGCGGCCGTCTTCCGACGAGACGCGCACCTCGAATCGTACAGCCGGCACGTCTTCCTCGACGGTATACCGGAGCCTGAGCACCACCGGATGGCCCGTCCGAGGCCGTGCGGGTCCGCCGTCGGCGCCGTGCACGGTGAGGTTGGTCAGCGTGAGGAGGTTGCGGACGTAGGCGGGGTGCGCGTCGGCCGCCAGGTCCTCGGCAGCGCGCTGGCGCGCCACGATACGCCGATGGTAGTGCGCCACGACCTCTGAGGGATCGCCGTCGGCGATCTTCGCGCCCGCCTCGATCAGGACGGCGCGATCGCAGAGCTGTTCCACGGTGGACAGGTCGTGCGAGATGAAGATCACCGACACGCCGCGCGCCCGCAGCGCGGCGATCCGCTCGAGACAGCGCGCCTGGAACTCGGCGTCGCCGACGGCGAGCACCTCGTCGACGAGCAGGACATCAGGATCGACGTGCGCCGCGACCGCGAAGCCAAGCCGGACGTACATGCCGGAGGAGTAGCGCTTCACCGGCGTGTCGATGAAGCGCTCCACGCCGGCAAAGGACACGATCGCGTCGAAGCGTGCCGCGATCTCGCTGCGCCTCATGCCGAGCAGCGCTCCGCTCAGGAAGACATTCTCGCGGCCGGTCAGCTCGGGATGGAAGCCCGAGCCGACCTCGATCAACGCCGCCAGCCGTCCCGCGATGGTGATCTCGCCGCGCGTCGGGGTCGTGATGCCCGCGAGCAGGCGCAGCAGCGTGCTCTTGCCGGCCCCATTGGGACCGATGACGCCCACCGACTCGCCGCGATGCACGACGAGGTCGAGGTCGCGCAGTGCCCAGAAGGTGTCCGCCCGGCGTTGGGTTCCGAGACGGTACTGCTTCCAGACGTGGTCCACGTGAACGTCGACGTCGCGTGTCATACGGCGTCGGCCACGGTGAGTTCGGCGTACTTGAACCAGGCATAGGCCAGCGGCAGCAGCACGAGGACGACCACCGCGCTGGCGCCCAGCGCCGCCGCGTCCGGCGGCTGGTGGAGCACCGTGGCGCGCCTGAAGGTCTCGACGATGCCGGCCATCGGATTGGCGACGTAGAGCCGCCACGCCCAGCCGGGCAGCTGCTCCCGGGCCAGGGACAGGGGATAGACCACTGGCGTGGCGAACATCCAGACCTGCAGCACCACCGGCATCGCCAGCCCGACGTCGCGGTAGCGGACCTGCACGGCCGACAGCAGGAGACCGGCCCCGGCGAGAAGGCCGGCGAGGAGCAGCAGGGCCACGATGGCCCAGGCCCCCACAGGCGAGACGCCGACGCCGTAGTACGCCATCAACGCTGCCAGCGGCAGGCATGCCAGGGCCGCATCGGTGCAGGCTGCGACCACGTAGGTGAGAGGGAGGATCTCGCGGGGAAAGGCGACCTTGCCCAGGAGCGCCGCGTGTCCGGTGAGCGAGGTCGTCGCGTTCGAGAGGCCGGACGCGAAGGCGGTCCACGGGACCAGCGCGGCGTAGGCGAACACCGGGTAGGGTACGCCCTGGGCGGTGTCGGCGCCGAGCAGCAGGAAGACGAGCGTGAAGGCCAGCATGATCGCCAGCGGCTGCAGCACGGCCCAGGCGATTCCGAGCCGCGACTGCGCGTACCGGACCTTGAGCCGATGGAGGCTCAGCGTCAGCAGCAGGTCGCGGAACGCCACCAGCCGACGGACGGCCGCGAGCGGGCGGACGTCACGAAGGGAGGGCGGACGGAGGCGCACGATGGGGCGCGGAGTGACGGGATTCACGACAGCATGGCGATACGCCTGAGCCCGGGTCGCAAGTGCAGTGCCAGCTTGACTTGCCGTCGTCTCCTCGCGCACAATACCCGGCCAGTGACGCTGTCTCTCCACATGTGTTGTTGTCCCTGTTGCGCGTGTCGCTGCGCGTGTATCGGGCCGACGACCGGCTGGTGAGAGGCGCCCTCGGGTATTCCGTTCATTCCTCGGGCATTTCGCTTCTCCCGGTCGGTCGCTCGGCTGATCGATGTCCCCTGCGCACGGAGAAGCGACCATGATTCCTGCACCTGACGTATTCGCGGGTCACCGCACCCGCCCCGACGAGAGTTCGACACCGGCAGCCCGACGCGCGATCGGCCGCTCTGGGGTAGATCCCCGCGGGGGCCGATAATGACTCCAGAGATGCTGTGGATCAGCGCGATTACGCTGCTGGCAGCCACCGTCAACGGCGCGCTGGGATACGGGTTCTCCTCGATCACCGTCCCGCTGGCGCTGCTGTTCCTGTCCAACCGGGTTCTCAATCCCGCCCTCATCCTCATCGAGGTTCCGCTGAACGCCTACGTACTGTGGGTGAACCGCGGTTCCCTGCCGGCGGTCTGGCGGCGCGTGATGCCGATGATTGTCGGGCTGGTGCCGGGCGTGCTCGCGGGCACCATGCTGGTGTCGAGCGTCAGCCCGGACTGGCTCAAGCTGTACACCTTCGTCGTGCTGCTGCCGCTCATCCTGCTGCAGGCGGCGGGGTTCCGGCGGCCGATCCAGGCCGAGCGCAGCGCCGGCCTCGTGTTCGGCGCGGGGGTCGGCATGCTGTATTCGGTGACGACGATCTCGGGGCCGCCGCTGGCCATCGCGCTCAACAACCAGGGGCTGGAGAAGCGCGAATTCCGTGCGGCGCTCGGCGTGGTCCGCCTGGCTGAATCGTCGATGACAGCGGTGGCCTACGTGTACGCCGGGCTGTTTGCCGCGCCGAGCTTCGCCCTCGTGCCCTGGATCGTGCCCAGTGTGGCCATTGGCGTGCCGATCGGGGCGATGGTCATCCAACGTATGCGTCCCGAGACGTTCCGCCGCATCTGCATGAGTTTTGACGCATGGGTGGTGGCGTTCGGGCTCTCCAAGCTCATTCGTGACCTCGGGATGGTGCCCGGCTACGAGGCCTACGTCCTCCTGCTCGCCGTCATCGTCCTCGACGCGTGGCTGCTGTATCGGTTCTTCTCCCTCGACATGGCTCCCGAGATAGGTGTGCGGCCGCGCCGGTACGCGGGGGCCACGGCCATCCAGCCGGACTGACGCGGTATCCTTGAACTCCATGTCCATGGCAGCAGCGAATCGCGCGGCGGAGCCCGGCCTTGCGTCTGGCGTCGAGCCGAGCTACGACCACCTCGCCGCACTCGAGGCCGAGGCGGTCCACATCATGCGCGAGGTCGTCGCCGAGTTCGAGCGGCCGGTCCTCCTGTTCTCGGGAGGCAAGGACTCGATCGTCATGCTGCGCGTGGCAGAGAAGGCGTTCTTCCCCGCGCCGATACCGTTCCCCCTGATGCACGTGGACACGGGCCACAACTTCCCCGAGGTCATGGACTACCGGGATCGCCGCGTGGCCGAACTCGGCGCGCGCCTGATCGTTGCCTCGGTGGAGGAGGCCATCGCCAACGGGCTGGTGGTCGATCCGACCGGCCCGCGTGCGTCGCGCAACGCCATCCAGACCATCCCGCTCCTGCACGCCATCCAGCAGCACCGCTTCGACGCCGTGTTCGGCGGCGCCCGCCGGGACGAGGAGAAGGCGCGCGCCAAGGAGCGGGTGTTCAGTTTTCGCGACGAGTTCGGGCAGTGGGACCCGAAGAACCAGCGCCCCGAGCTGTGGTCCCTCTTCAACGGCCGGCACCGCAAGGGGGAACACATCCGGGTCTTCCCGCTGTCGAACTGGACGGAAGTCGACATCTGGCAGTACATCGCGCGCGAACGGCTCGAACTCCCGTCGATCTACTACGCGCACGAGCGGGAGGTCTTCCGGCGCGACGGCATGGTGATGGCGGTCACGCCCGTCACCCCGCCGCAGGCCGGCGAGGGCACGTTCCGCACCGTGGTGCGCTACCGCACCGTGGGCGACATGACCTGCACTGCGGCGGTCGAGTCGGACGCCGACTCGGTGGAGAAGATCATCGCGGAGGTCGCGACGAGCCGCATCACCGAGCGCGGCGCCACCCGGGCTGACGATCGCGCGTCCGAGGCGGCCATGGAAGACCGCAAGCGCGAGGGCTACTTCTGATGTCCGGTCTGCTGCGTATCTGCACGGCCGGCAGCGTCGACGACGGCAAGAGCACCTTGATCGGGCGGCTGCTGTACGACTCGCGTTCGGTGTACGAGGATCAGCTGCACTCGATCCAGCGCGCCTCGAAAAACCGGACGGCGGGCGACATCGACTTCTCGCTCTTCACCGACGGCCTGCGCGCCGAGCGCGAGCAGGGCATCACGATCGACGTGGCCTACCGCTACTTCGCGACGGCCCGCCGGAAGTTCATCCTGGCCGACACGCCCGGCCACGAGCAGTACACGCGCAACATGGCGACGGGCGCGTCCACGGCCGACGTGGCCATCCTCCTGGTGGACGCGCGGCACGGCGTCCGGCCGCAGTCGCGGCGGCACGCCCAGATCGCCCGGCTGCTCGGCATCACCAACTACGTGCTGGCCGTCAACAAGATGGACCTGGTGGACTTCGACCGGTCGGTGTTCGACGCCATCGTGGACGAGTTCGACCAGATCCTGGCGGGCGCGAAGCTGCACCCGATCCCGATCAGCGCACTGCACGGCGACAACGTGATCGGGCGCAGTCCGCGGACGCCGTGGTTCAGCGGCACGCCGCTGCTGGAGTTCCTCGAGACGGTGGAGGTCGAGCGTGACGCGGCCCGGCGCCCGCTCCGCTTCCCCGTGCAACTGGTGCTGCGACCGACGCACGAGTTTCGCGGCTACGCCGGGCAGATCCTCTCCGGCAGCGTCCGCCGCGGCGACGTCGTCACGGCCTGGCCTTCGGGGCGTTCGTCGGCCGTGACCCGCATCGTGACCTTCGACGGCGATCTCGAGGTGGCCACGGCAGGGCAGTCGGTCACCGTGACGCTGGCCGACGAGATCGACATCAGCCGCGGCGACATGCTCGCCGCGGGTGACGTGCAGGTGGCGCAGCGGTTCCGGGCCGACGTGGTGTGGATGGACGAGCGGCCGCTGGATCCGAATCGCGTCTACCTGTTGAAGCACACCACCCGGACGGTCACGGCCGAAATCGACCGGCCGATGACGCTCAACCAGATCGCGTCGCTCACGATCACCACGGCCCGCCCGGTCATGGTCGACCCCTACGCCGACAACCGCGGAACCGGCAGCTTCATCCTGATCGATCCCGCGACCAACTTCACCGCAGGCGCCGGCATGATCGCGGAAATCCACCGCGACGAGGCGGGCGCGACCACGGTGCGGTCGGCGGCGGCCGAACGGCTCGTGCGGCTCGCGCGCGGTGCTGCCACGGAGGCAGAGGCCGTGGAGGCCGTGCGCCAGGCGCTGGACGCGATCATCGGCTAGCGGCCGAGGGCGACCGGGGACGGACGGCTGTGGAGTGGCCCGCCGTCGACCTCAGTACCACGGCGTCGGTCGCCGGAGGTCCCCAGGGGCAGGCAGCCCGGAAGACTGGCGACTGAGGACAGAGGACTCGGGAACTGGGGACTGAGAGTGTGCGAGCCCTTGTCCCGTCCCGCATACAATGGGTCCCGGTGCGCGGCGCAATCCTCTGGTTCACGGGCATGTCGGGTGCGGGGAAGAGCACCCTCGCCAACGCGGTCGGGGCAGCCGTCCGGTCCGCTCGCGCCGTCGAGATCCTCGACGGCGACGCCGTGCGGACGCACCTGTCCCGCGGCCTCGGTTTCTCGCGCGAGGATCGCGACACCAACGTCCGGCGCATCGGCTTCGTCGCACGCCTGCTTGCCCGGCACGGCGTGTTCGTGATCACGGCCGCGATTTCTCCGTACGCGGCCACCCGCGACGAGGTGCGCGGTGCGGCCGCGGCCGAGGGGATCGACTTCATCGAGGTGTTCGTCAACCCGCGCCTCGAGTCGCTGATCGCGCGTGACGTGAAGGGGCTGTACCGGCGTGCCCTCGCCGGCGAGATCCAGCACTTCACCGGCATCTCCGATCCCTACGAGCCGCCGGCCAGTCCGGAACTCGAGATTTTCACCGACACCGAGTCGGTCGAGGCCAGCGCCGCCCGCATCCTGACGCTGGTGGCCGAGCGCGGCCTGCTGGCGCGCCCGGCTTTCAGCTGAGCACGGCCCGCGCAACGGCGCGGCGGGCGCCCGGAACCTGCGTGCTACACTGGCGTCCTCACCGTGTCAGCCGGAGCCACCCAGGTCGAACGTTTCGAGTACAACGGAGCGACCCTCGTTGACGAGGCCAGCGGCGACCCGGCATCCCGGCACATGTTCTTCCTGCACGGCTGGGGCGGGAGCCGCGAGAGCCTGCGCGGCATCGCGACCCTCTTCCAGCACACGCACCGCGTACACCTGTTCGACCTGCCCGGGTTCGGCGACGCGCCGCCGCCGCCCGACACGTGGGGCACGATCGAGTACGCCGACCTGGTGCAGGAGTACATCCTGAAGCGCACGCCGGGCGACGTGATCCTGGTCGGCCACTCCTTCGGCGGGCGCGTGTGCGTCCGGCTCGCGTCGCGGCGCCTGGCGCAGATCCGCGACCTGGTGCTGCTCGGGGTGCCGGGCCTGCCGCAGCCGGCGTTCTCGCGCACGCGCCTGCGGCGCGTCTTCATCCGCGCCCTGCGCCGCCTGCTCGTGCAGCTGCAGCCGCTCACCGGCTCGCGGCTGGTCCGCTGGCACAGCGCGACGTTCGGGTCGAAGGACTACCAGGCCGCCGGCGTCCTCCGCCCGGTGCTCGTGCGCACGGTGTCGGAGGATCTGACCGAGAGCGCGTCGGCCATTGCGTGCCCGGCGCTGCTGCTCTGGGGCACGGACGACACCGAGACGCCCGTGTGGCTCGCGCGCAAGTACGCCGCGCTGCTGGGCAGCAAGGCGACACTGACCCTGCTGCCGCACAAGGACCACCACCTGTACCAGGGAACCGGCGCGCACCTGTGCGGCGACAAGATGCGCACGTGGCTGATGGCACACGGCGATGCGTGAGTTCTGGCCGTGGGTGCCCGTCCTCGCCGGGGCGCACACCTACCTGGCGTGGCAGCGGCTGCTGGCGTATCTCCGGTATTTCCAGCAGGAGGGCTACGACCCCGTCCGCTTCCTGCGCTGGACGAACGTCCGTTCATTCACCGACCCCGCCTTCTGGCTGTCGGTGGCATCGGCCTTCCTCTTCCAGGCGGACGCGGTCCTCGGCGTCGTGTTGTTCATCGTCGGCGCCATCGTGCTCGGGCTGGTGCAGCCCGACCCGCGACGCACGGGCAAGATCCCGCTGCGGATGACGTGGCGCGCCCGGCGCGTCCTGGCGGTCGCCGTGCTCCTGGCCACGGCGGCCTGGGTGCTGCTGGTGCGGGTTTTCGTCGACGTCGAAGTACGTGCGGCGCTCGTGGCGTCCGCGTTCCTGTTCGCGGGCCTGCCCTTCGTGCTGATCCTGGCCAATGCGGCGCTCGCGCCCTACGAGCAGCACGTCCAGCGCGTCTACCGTGCGGATGCCGTAGGGCGGCTGCAGCGTGTCAACCCGTTCGTCATCGGCATCACCGGCAGCTACGGCAAGAGCAGCGCGAAGGCGATGCTCGCGCACATCCTGCAGTTTCATGCCCCGACGCTCTTCGCCGCCGGCAGCATCAACACGCCGATGGGCATCACCCGGCACGTGCGGGAAGACCTCGTCCCCGGACATCGGTACTTCGTGGTCGAGATGGGCGCGTACGGCCGCGGCTCGATCAGGCGGCTGTGCGACCTGACGCCGCCCGCCGCCGGACTGATTACCGCCGTGGGTGACGCGCATCTCGAGCGGTTCGGCTCACTCGAGGCCATCAAGATCACGAAGCAGGAACTGGCGCAGGCCGTGCCGCCGGGCGGCGTACTGGTGGTGAGCGCGGAGTACCCGAACGCCATCCGGATCGCGAAGGAGTCGACGCACGCGCGCGTGCTCCTGTACGGCGAGAACCCGGACGAGCAGCTGGCCACACGGGTCGAGCAGGTCCGCTTCACCGTGCAGGGCAGCCACTTCGTGCTGCGGACGCCGGAGCGGTCGTACGAGTGCTTCACGCCGCTGCTCGGCCGGCCGATCCTGATGAACCTGGCCGGCGCGTTCACGATGGCCACCGCGATCGGCGTCGACCCGGAGATTGCCGTGGCGGCCTTCCGCACGCTCAAGCCGGTGTCCAACCGCCTCGAAGTGGTGGAGGAGAGCGGGATCACGTGGGTGCGGGATGCCTACAACTCGAACCAGTACGGCTTCCGCGCGGCGCTCGAGGTGGCGGCGCAGCTGCCGGCAGCACGCCGCGTGCTGGTGACGCCGGGCGTGATCGAGCTGAGCGCCGAGCAGCCGACCGTCAACCGCGCGCTCTCGCGCGCGGCCGCGGCGGTGTGCGACACGACGCTGGTCGTCTCCGAGACCAACAGGGCGGCGTTCCTCGAGGGGCATCGTGAGGCGGGACGCGAGGATCGGCTGGTGGCGGTGCCGAACCGGACGGAGGCGTTCCGGTGGCTGCGCGAGCACCTCTCGGACGGCGACCTGGTGGTGCTCGAGAACGATCTGCCCGACCTCTACGAGCGGACCGACGGCGTATTCTGGCCGGCCGCGGCACAGGGGCAGCCGTCATGAGCGAGCCCACGACACTCCCTGCGCGGCGCACGATCGCCGTGCTGTTCGGCGGCCGTTCGCTCGAGCACGACGTGTCGGTGGTCAGCGGGCTGCAGATCCTGCACGGCCTCGACCCGGACCGGTTCGCGCCGCTGCCCATCTACATCGACCACGCCAGCCGCTGGTGGGCGGGGGACGATCTCTGGCACAACGAGGCGTTCAAGGGCGGGGGCCCCGACCGGTCGCGTCTGGTCGAGGTGCAGCTCGCGCCCGGCTTCGGATCCTCTGCGCTGGTGCCGGTCGACGTAGGCGCGATGGTGGCCGCGTTCGGCGGCGCGGTGACGGGGGTTGCACGCGGGGCTGGCGGATCGATCCCCGTCGACGTATTCGTGCCGGTGCTGCACGGCAGCTACGGCGAGGACGGCTGCGTACAGGGCGCGCTGGAGCTGGCGGGTGCCGCCTACGTCGGATGCGGTGTCACCGCTTCGGCAATCGGCATGAACAAGCGGGTCACGAAGATCGTCGCCGCGCATGCGGGCGTGCCGATCGTACCGTGGGTGTCGGTGGAGCGCGGTGTGCTCGACCACGGACACGCGTGGCTCGCTGACGTGCCCGCGCGGGTGGCGGCGTCCTTCGGCTGGCCAGTCATCGTGAAGCCGTGCAACCTCGGATCGAGCGCCGGGGTTTCGGTCGCCGCGAATGCCGGAGAGCTGGTAGCCGGCATCCTGAAAGTGTTCGAGTTCGATGTCGAAGCGCTCGTCGAGCCCTTCATCAAGAACCGGCTCGAGATCAACGTGGCCGTGGCGGGCCTCGAGCAGCCCGTGGCATCGGTGACTGAGATGCCGGTGACCAGCCAGGCGTCGCCGCTGACCTTCGCGGAGAAGTACCGGCGGCAGGGCCGCAAGAGCATCGGCTCGAGCGCCGGCATGGCCGGTGCGCTGCGTGTCCTCGATCCGCAGGACCTCCCGGCCGACCTCCGGGCCAACGCCCAGCGCTACGCCACCACGGTGTTCGCCGCGCTGGGCTGCGAGGGTATCTCCCGGATCGACTTCCTCATCGACGCCGACTCGAACACGCTCTACTTCAACGAGATCAACACGCTGCCCGGTTCGCTCGCGTTCTACCTGTGGTCGGCGGCGCCGCACCACTGGACCATCACGGACCTGATGGCCCGCCTGATCGACCGCGCCGAGCGGCTGCGCGCCATGAAGCGTGGCCTGCAGCGCCGGCCGACGGCTGAGCTGAAGCTGCTGCACTGAGACGTCGGGAGGCGCGGCCGATCTCCTGTTGTAGGCTAGGGCCTCACAGGAGGTGTGCTCATGATCCGCTGCGTGCTCCTGGCCGTCGCCCTGACCACGGCCACCGTCGCGCCCGCCCTCGCCCAGCAGACCGTGTCGACGCCGGTCCTCGCCAAGGATCTGCCGGAGTTCGCCGGGAAGGAAGTCACGATCTCGACCGTCGTCTATCCCGCCGGTGTCGCCTCCGCCTCGCACCGGCACGACGCGCACACCTTCGTCTACGTGCTGGAAGGCGAGGTGCTGATGGCGGTGGGCGGCAAGGAACCCATGAAGCTTGGTCCGGGACAGACCTTCTACGAGAGCCCCACCGACGTGCACTCCACGTCGAAGAACGCCAGCACGACGAACCCGGCGAAGATCCTCGTGTTCATGATCAAGGACAAGGGCAAACCGGCGACACGCCCGGCGCCGTAGCCATCACTCTGCGGTGATGCCGCTGGGCGCGCTGAACCCGGTTCAGGCGCGGTCAGTACCGTCGCTTCTGCTGGCGGATGATGTCGAACTTGGCCGTATCGGCAATCGCCATCACCGCCATCACGCCGGCCTGCACCGGATCGGAGACGACGAGGTCCGCCACGTCGGGCACGCTGCCGGCCATGTTCAGCGAGATGACGAACAGGCCCTTGCGTCGGACCTCCTCGACGGCGCGCGAGATTTCGCCGCCCATGATGGAGCCGGCCAGCACCAGCAGGCGCACGCGCGGCAGGCGCACCACGGCGCGGACGGCGCTGGCCAGGGCCTCCTCGCCGACGAGCGGGATGGTGTCGACCGAAATGCGCTCGCCGCGGATGTTGTGGCGGTCCGCCTCGGAAATGGCACCGAGCGCCACCTGGCCCACCTGGGCGCCGCCGCCCATGATCACGATGCGCTTGCCGTAGATCTTCGAGAAGGACGGCGTGACCTCGACGCGCGAGACGCCCGGCACGCCCGCCAGCTCGGACTGGACCGCCGCGATGTCGCCCGCGATCGAGAATTCGAGGTAGATCTCGGCGTCGCGATCCGGGTGGGGAATGATATCGACGTACGTGATGTTGGCGTCGTGCCCGGCAAGCACCTTCGTGAGGCCGAAGAGGATGCCGGGCTGGTTGGAGACGGTCGTGAGGACGGCGTAGGCGGACATCGCAGGACACTCTAGCAGGGGATGGTGGGAAGGAGGCGATCGACCCCTCGCTACGACCCGTCCCTGATGATGCGACACGACTCGATGTCGAAGCTCACGTCTCCGAGCGTGAGCCGCGTCTGGTCCCGCAGTTCCTCGGCGAACCCCAGGAAGCGGGCGGCGTCGGCCACGGTGCTCACCAGGCCGAACGAGATCCGGATGGCACCGGCGCTCTTGCCGCCGCGCTCCTGCATCAACTGAACGAAACGCGTCAGGTTCATCTCGGGGCCGGCCGCCATGGCGGCCCGCATATCGGCTTCCGTCAGCCCCTCGGCGGCCTCGCCCGCACCAGGGTTGCAGAAGCATCCAGTCCGCAGCGAGATGCGCCGTTCGCTGGCCAGTTCCTCGACGCGCCGGTAGTCCACCAGGTGCCCATCGGGATCGTAGAAGTTCATCGTCAGCGTCGCGCCACGCGCGGTCATGGTTGCAGGCCCGTAGATCCGCACCATGTGGCGGCCGTTGGCGTGCCGCAGGTCGAGCAGCCTGGCCAGCGTGATCCCGGCCAGCGACTGGACGCGTGTCTGGATCGTGTCGATGCCGATCCGCTCCAGGTGCTGAAGCCCTATCTCCACGGCCGGGATGCTCAGGTAGTTCAGCGTACCGTCCTCGAAACCGGCCTCGCCGCCCGAGAGGATGTGGGCCTTGCCCTGCACCGTGGCGAAGTTGACCGTGCCGCCGGCGAACCACGGGCGCCGCAGCCGCGGCAGCACGTCAGAGCGCACGAGCAGGCACCCGACGCCGGTGGGATACCCGAACATCTTGTAGAACGAGAGGGTGACGAACTCGGGCCGAACCTCCTGCAGGTCGAGCCGGTTGGTCGGGACGAACGCGGCGGCATCGAGCAGCACGTGCCAGCCGGCGGCCTGCGCCTCGGCGATGAGTCCCAGCGGATGCTTGACCCCCGAGAAGTTGGACTGTGCCGGGAACGCGAAGAGGTTCGGCTGCCCGGAGTCCGCTCCGGCGAGGAGCGTCGCCAGCGCCTCGCGATCGAGGCGCAGGTCGGGCACGGTGATCGGGGCGTAGTCGAACCGCGCGCCCCGCGCGGCGGCGAACTCGCGAATGCCGTTCACCGAGTTGTGGTTGTCGAACGCCAGGAGCAGGCGCGACCCCTGGGCGAATGGAAAGCATTCGCCCACGTGCTTGAGCGCTCCGCTCGCGTTCAGCGTGAAGATGGCCGTGTAGCCGGCGGCATTGAAGAAGTCGAGCACGGCGTGCCTCGCGCGTTCCACGAGCTCGGTCGAGGCCGAGGAGCTGAGGCTGACCGAGTGCGGGTTTCCGAGCACCAGCGAGGTGATGAGCTCGGCGTGCGCCCGGACCTGCGCGTCCGCATACATGCCGCTGCCCGTGTAATCCAGGTAGGCATGATCGAGCGCGTCGAGCCGCGCGTACTCGGTGCGACGCAGGTCGTCGAGCACGCGCGTGCCCGCGTAGGCGGGAAACCGCTCCAGCAGTTCGGCTTCGAGCGACACGGGCGACGTGGCGGACCTCGTGGGCACCGTCTTCAGTATCGACGATTGCCGGCGCCGCTGGAAGAGCGTTCCCGGCAGGCCAGGAACGATGCCGTCGGTCAGGCGACGTGCGTGGCCCGGGGAGCCAGCACCACGTCGTCCCTGCGAGGGACGATCAGCCATGCCGCCAGGTAGGCGAGTGCCCCGCCCACCAGCGCGCCTGGCAGGACCGACAGCACGATCCACAACACGCGGACGGGTGTCACGTCCACGCCGAAGTAGTCGGCCAGCCCCGCGCACACGCCCCCGAGCTTGCCGTCGGCGGTGTTGCGCGTGAGCCGCCGCGTGGTGGTCGTCGTCCTGGTCCCTTCCGGCATCACCAGCCACGCCAGGACGTAGGCCACGATGCCACCGATGACGGCGCCAGGCACGATGGAGAGGGCGAGCCAGACGGCGCGCACGAACGACACGTCCACGTCGAGGTAATCGGCGATGCCGGCGCAGACGCCGGCAATCCGGCCGTCGGCTGGCACACGCGTCAGGCGACGTCGCGTCCACGCCGGGCCGGATTCGCCGTATTGGGGCGCGCCGCAGGCCGGACAGTAGCTGGCGGTCGGTTCCACGTCGCGATGACAGCGCAGGCAGGCCATGGCGGAATCTCCTTCGGCACCGGGCCCACGTGTGTGTGCGGCCCCTGTAAGGGATGACGACCGGACTACCGGAGAAGTTCCTCGGCGTCGCGAGCCGCGGCCCTCAACAGCTCGTCGGCGTCCTCGCGCACCAGAAACCCTTCGAGCACGAGCCGGGAAACGGAAGCCGTCACCGCGCGCACGTACTCGGCAGCGGTGGGGTACAGAGCCTTCCGCTGCGCGGGATCGAACGGACGTTCGTGCCCGGCAATGCGGCAGAACGAGGGCCCGGTCGAGTTGCCCAGCCAGGTGCTGAGGGGCGCCTCGACGAAGGGCGACCGGATGCCCCCGATCACGTTGCCGAAGCGGTCGAGCACGGGCTGTCCGTCGACGACCAGAATCGGCTCGGCGTGTGGCGGCGGCGTGCCGGTTCGCACCCACACGTCCAGGTTCCGCAGCACCGCGTTGAACGCCGGCCCGTTGGGGAATGGGCTCCGCGGGCCCTCGTTGCAGCCCATGGGGGGCACCGCTCGCCCTCCGCGTTCGATGTCTGAAGGCGCGGCGGCCGAGTTCAGCTCGTCGGGAGTGGCGTGGGCCGCGCCCGCGATCTCGTAGTTTCGATACAGGTCGGGCGCCGCGTCCGAGTCTGGGCGGCGCGCCGCGATGCCGCTCAGGTAATCGGACTGCGTCATGACGCGGACCACCGGCACGCCGGCGTTTCGGATGAAGCGTCGCGGGTCGCCCGCAGGGAGCGGCGCCGCGCACTGGTTGATCGGCGAAGGGCCGCTGGCGACGCCAATCAGGTAGGCATCGAACATCGGACGCCCGTCGTCGTCCACGACACGCGGCTGGATGGCGTTGATGTAGGTGTAGAGGAAGCTGCCGGTCTGCGAATAGCCCCATGCGTACAGCCGCCGCACGGGTGACGGCGCGCCGTCGCCGGCACCGTAGCGCAGGGGATTGGACGCGGCCGCACTTCGCAGCCAGGCGCCGACCTGCGAGTGGATGTCCCACACGAGGCCGTTCTCGGTGCTGCGGCTGCTGTCGGCCGCCACGGTCGTGCAGTTGCGTGGGTCGTCGTCCGGCAGCGGGTTCTTCCAGGAGACCGCGGCGTACCGGTCCGGGTCGAACGCCTTCAGCGTCGCTGCGGCCACCGGCTTCGCCGTGATGCCGACCCAGGCGTCGCCGGCGCGCAGGATCTGCCGGCGGGAGATGCCCCACGCAAGGTTCAGGTCGAACAGGTTCGACGGGTTCAGCATCTCGACGATCACCGTGCCGCTGAAGCGCTCACGTGTCGCGGGCCGGCGGACGAGGATCCGGGTGGTGTAGCGCGCGCCGGTCGTGCGGACGACGGCGGCACCGTCCGCCGGCCAGTCGTACACCTGGGCCGCGCCGCTGATCAGGAACTCCTCCTCGACGTAGCCGATATCGGCGAGCCGCTCCGGTATACGGGTGTGGTCCGCGGCGCCGAAGGGGTAGGAGGTTGCCGTCACCGGCAGCGGTCCGCGCACCTCGGGCACGGGTGTGGCGGCAGAGCCGGCACGGGCCACGATGCAGAGGACGCACGCCATCAGGCTCGGACGAAATCGCATGGGAATCATTCTGGCCGCATTTGAGCACAGCGACACGTCCGCACACCACCTGATTGGGGCATCATGCTGGGGTGACGCCCATCGACCTCCTGCTCGACGGCCTCGACGAAGCCTACGATCGCCAGGCGTGGCACGGCACGAACCTGCGCGGCGCCCTGCGCGGTGTCACCGACGCCCAGGCCGGGTGGCGGCCGGCGCCGGATCGCCACAGCATCCGTGAGCTCGCCGTTCACGCGGCCTACTGGAAGTACGCGGCCCGCCGGCGCCTGGCGGGCGACGCACGCGGCACGTTTGCGCTGAAGGGCAGCAACTGGTTCCCGAACGATCCGGCCCGCACGTGGGCGTCGGAGGTGGCCCTGCTGGCGGCCGAGCATCGGGCGCTGCGAGCGGTGGTGGCTCGCCTGACGCCTGCCGACCTTGGCCGGCAGGTCGGGCGCGGCCGCGTCACCGTGGCGTACCTGGTTCGGGGTATCGCCGCCCACGACCTGTATCATGCAGGGCAGATTCAGCTGCTGAAGCGACTGCAGAGAACCCGATGAGCCTCCTCGACCTGGTCCGCGGCGCCACCTTCGACGATTTCCTCTTCACGCCGCGGCTCGGCATCGTGCCGAGCCGCAACCCGTCGGCCATCGATCTCAGTGCGCGGTTCACCGAGCACCTCACGCTGCACCGCCCGATCGTGTCGGCGAACATGGACACCATCACGCGGTCGGCGATGGCCGTGGTGCTCGCCGAGGAGGGCGGGATCGGGATCCTCGATCGCGGGTTCCGTGCCGGGGACATCGCGCCGCAGGTGGCCGAGGTGCTGGCGGTGAAGCGCACGCAGCACGGCGTGATCCTCGATCCGCACGCCATCGGCGAGGACACATCCGTGGGCGACGCCCAGCGGCTGATGCGGCAGACGGGCGTCGGGACCCTCGCGGTGGTCGATGCGGCGAGGCGCTTGAGGGGGCTGCTGACCGAGCGGGACGTGCGTTTCGTCGCCCGCGACCTTCGCGTGCGCGACCGCATGACGCCGCGCGAGCGACTGGTGGTCCAGCAGGGGCCGGTGTCGCTGCCCGAGGCGGAAGCGATCATGATCGCGCACAAGATCAAGAAGCTTCCGCTGGTCGATGCCGACGGCCGGGTCTCGGGCCTGATCACCGCCAAGGACCTGCTGAAGCACCGGCGGCATCCCTTCGCCACCCGGGACGACCAGGGCCGGCTCCGCGTGGGAGCGGCGGTGGGGGCGACCGGCGACTACCTCGAGCGGGCGGCCGAGGTACTGAAGGCCGGCGCCGACGTCCTCGTCATCGACATCGCGCACGGGCATTCCATGGTGATGGCGCAGGCCATCGACCAGTTGCGCTCGCGCTTCGGCAGCGTTGAACTGATTGCCGGGAACGTGGCCACCGCCGAGGGCGCCCGGTTCCTGCTCGAGCGCGGCGTCAACGCCGTCAAGGTGGGCATCGGGCCAGGCGGGGGGTGCACGACCCGGTTGACGACCAACTTCGGCGTGCCGCAGGTCGAGGCGCTGGTCCAGACAAAACTCGCCGTCGGCGACCGCGTGCCGATCATCGCGGATGGCGGCGTCAAGCGCCACGGCGCCGTGGCGCAGGCGCTGCTGTTCGGCGGCGACACGGTGATGCTGGGCAGCGCGTTCGCCGGCACGCAGGAGACGCCGGGCGACATCGTGCTCAAGCCGGTGCTGATGCCGGAGTCGCAGAAGGTGGTGCAGGTGCCCTTCAAAGTGTTCAGGGGCATGGCCTCGTTGTCGGCCGTGAAGGATCGGCTCGACCTCGAAGAAGCCGACGCGCACGAGGTCGAGGCGTTCGGCGCAGAGGGCCTCGAGGTGAGCGTCCCCGCGCGCGGCTCCGTGCGAACGGTGCTGCACGAGATGCTCAAGCACCTGTGCTCGTCGATCAGCTACGGGGGCGCGAGCAGCCTGCGCGAACTGCGGACCCAGTTCCTCGCCGAACCGGAGAAGTACATCATCCGGCTCAGCGAGGCGTCGAGGACGGAGTCGTTCGTCCGCTAGGCTAGCGGGCGACGCTGGCGAAGAACTCGTCCAGCACGCGGGCGCCGAGCGCCGGGTCTTCGCACATCCACCAGTGTCCGCGGCCGACCAGGGTCACCACCTGGGCGCCGGCGCGCGCCGCGGACCGCCGGGCGAGCACTTCGCCGCCGGTGTAGTGGTCGTTCGTGGCGACGATCGCGAGGCCCGGCCGTGCGGCTGCACGCGGCAGGTCGACGCCCCACGTCTTCATCGCCGGCTGCGCCGCCGACCGGTAGAGCGCCAGGATGCACCGCGCCATGTCGGCATTGACGGCGGCCGCGACGCGCGGCGCGGCGGCGCCCATCCCGAGCTGCTGGAACTGCGCGGCACGCGCATCCACCGGCGCGGTGGTCATGGCCTGCACCGCCTGCTCGCCGGCGCCGGGTGCCTGCCACACCTGCGCGAGGTCGTGCCAGACGTACTCGGGATCGAAGCAGCCCAGGATGTCCGAGGTCCACGAGCGGATCAGGTCGGGCCGGGTCATGGCGAGCCTCAGCACGTGACCGCCGCCCCAGTCGTGCCCCACCAGGTCGATTGGTCCGGGCAACCGCTCGAGTTCGCCGGCCAGCCATTTCAGGTAGCTGTCCGACGTGGCGTCGAAGCCGTCGGGTATCGGCGCGCCGAATCCCGGCGGCGACAGCGCCACGACGTCCTTTCGCGTGAGGTTCTCCAGCAGGAGATCCCAGATGGCCGCACTTTCCGGGTTGCCGTGCACGAAGACCGCAGGCATGCGTTCGCTCGCCTAGATGCCGTCGTAGACGCGCTGGATGTAGCCGGGCAGCCCGCCCATCAGCTGGCCCATGGTGGACGAGTAGCCCTTGTACTTCTCCGGCGCCTTGAACTCGGCGGCCGCCTGCTCGGCGGTCTTGCCGGCGGCCTTCTGCGCCTGTGCCCAGGCGACGACGTCGCGGTTGAAGGCGGCGTACTCGGCGAGGTCGGCCCAGGGGAAGACCGCGTTGTGTCCGGTGATGACGCGGTCCACGTTCCGGATGCCGGTGTAGGCCTTCTGCAGCGAGTCGGCAATCTGCACGGCGCTGCCGCCGTTGGCGGTGTCGATGAGCGGCAGGTTCTTGCCGGAGAAGATGTCGCCCGCGTGCGCCACGCGGTTCTGCGTGAACACGACGAACGTGTCGCCGTTGGTGTGGCCGCGCCCGAAGTAGTACAGGTCGATCTGCTCGGCGCCGCTGCCAACGGTCAGGCGATCGGTGAAGGTGCGCTGCGGCAGCCCGCGTCCGGCGGAGGTCTTGAAGATGTCGAGCTTCTCCATGTTGACCTTGGTGTTCGCCTGGACGACCACGTCCACGGTGGCGGGGAACTCGACGTTGCCGCTGACGTGATCCCCGTGCGTGTGCGTGTTGATGATCCGCACCACCGGCTTCGGCGTCAGCTCCTTGATCTTCTCGATGATCGGCTGGCCCCACCCGGGATTCTTCGTGTCCACGACGGTGACGCCCGTCGCGCCGACCAGCACGGCGGTGTTGCCGCCGCCGCCCGCGCCGCGCAGCACGAACAGGTTGTCCGACAGCTTCTCGACCTCGATGACCTTCGGGGCGGCCGCCTGCTGCAGGCCCGCCGCGGCCACCGACACGGTCCCGAGCGCCACCAGAGCGCCGAGCACGATCACGCGTTTCATCTGCACCTCCACGGAACGTCGTTAGCCTACCGCAACCACGGGGTGTGGCGCAGGAATCACGGGATGCGGCGGCGCCCCTCGCCGCGCAGCCGCTGGGCGCGGCCAACCCGCACGGTCACGACCGCGGACAGCCCGAGGTACAGGGCCGGGTAGGCCAGCGACAGCCACGCGAGCCCTCGCCAGTGGCCTGCCCTGTCGAGGAGCACCACGCTGAGCACGAGAAACCAGGCCGCCGAGCCGACGTTGATGGTCCGCGCGAAGGGGCCGCCGCGCGACGCGTACAGATAGTAGGTCGGCACAAAGGTCAGGACCGAGAAGAGGAGCACCAGCGACGCCGTGGCCACCGGCGACGTGTGCAGCACGTACAGGTAGAACGCCACGATGTTCCAGTATGAGGGGAAGCCGAGGAAGAAGCCTTCCCGCGTCTTCGCGTGCACCTGCGAAAACCCGTAGGCACTCGCCAGGAGCGGGACCACGAGCAGCCAGGCCGCGGGGCCCGGCAGGAGGTCGGCGCGCCAGATCAGGAACAGTGGCAGGGTGGTGTAGGTCTGGAAGTCGATCAGGTTGTCGAGGGCGCCGCCGTCGAAGCCGGGCAGCACCTCGGCGACCCTCGCGCGGCGGGCGAAGAACCCGTCGGTGGCGTCGATGGCCGTGGCGACCATCATCACCCAGAACGCCCATCGAAACGAGCGGTCGTCGCCCTGCGTGATGAGCGCCGCGATCACCGCAGCGCACACGAGGCCCAGCGCGGTGTAGGCATGCACCAGCCAGGCGAGCACCTTCGCCTTCGTCACTGGCGCACCCCGGCAGCCGCCGTGGTCTCCACGGGATCGGCAAGCGTCGGGTTCTGGAGCGGACGCGGGGCATCAAGGCGCTGCGTGAGCCGGCTCACGAGCGGCAGGATCACGAGTCCGGCCGCGGCCGCCGTCACGCGGACTGGGAAGGTGTCGCCGTAGGAGAGCAGCGCGGGGATTCCCAGGAGCGGTTCGCCAGCCGCCACGCGCAGGACCAGCGACACGCTGAAGGCGGCCATCGACCCGATGCGGTTCGCCCTCGGATCGAAGAGCGCAGAGACCAGTTGCGGAAACAGGAGGACGAACACCAAATCGCTCGTGAAGAACCACAGGGCCTGCACGCTCTGGACGCGCAGCGCGAGCAGCGTCGCGCACAGGCCGAGCAGGAGGATTGACGCCCGAATCACCCGGCGGAGGAGCACGGCCGGCATCGCGGGCCAGACCAGCCGCTTCAGTACGTTCCAGCTGACCATCGCCCCGGCAGACAGGATCGAGGAGCTGAAGCTGGAGGTCACCGCGCCGACGATGGCGGCGAGACCGAGGAGGCCGACCCCCGCGGGCACCGCGCGTGCGAAGAGCAGCGGCATCGCTTCGGCCGGCGTGGCCTGCAGCCGGGCGGTCGTCTCGGCCGGCCATGGGACGGCGAACGCAGCCACACCCATCAGGAGCGGAGGCACGGTGAGCAGGATCGTCAGCACACCCGCCAGCACCGATTGCCGCGCGGCGTCGCGAGGCGTGCGGCACGAGAGGACGCGCTGGAAATAGCAGTTCCACGGGATGCCGCCAAACACCAGCATCAGCGACGTGTCCCACCAGCCGACCACCGCGGGTGCGGTCCACGCGCCGTGCCCGGCGCGCAGCGGCGCGACCAGGCCCACCCCCTCCGGCCGGGCCGCCGCGTACATCGTCCACGCGTGCGTCAGCCCGCCGGCCGCGGCGAGCACGAAGGGGAGGGCAGCGGCCAGGCCGACGACGACCAGCGCCAGTTGCACGATGTCGGTCCAGGCGACCGACCACATACCGCCGATGACGGTGTAGGCCGTGGTGACCGCCGCAGACAGCACGATCGCGGTGCCGATTGGCATACCGAGCAGCACGCCGAACGTGGACCCGATGGCCACGAGCAGCTCCGCACTCCAGAACAGCTCGCCCGCGAGCGCCGGCAGGAACACGACCGCGGCCCACCGGCGGCCGAAGCGCGCCTCGAGTGGATCGACGATCGTCGTGAACCCGTGCCGCCGCATGACGCCGGCGAAGAAGAGCCCCCCGAGGATGAGGCTGAGTCCGAAGCCAAGGCCCCCCTGCGCGCCGAGCTGGAGGGACGACTTGTAGGCCCCCTCGGTGGTGCCGAGCAGGTACCCGCCGTCCACCCAGGTGGCCGTCATGGTCAGTGCGGCGACCCACATCGGCATCGCCCGCCCGGCGACGAGCAGATCGGCAACGCTTCCGTGCCGGGCCCTGCGCGCGGCCAGCCAGCCGACGCCGAGGAACACCGCGTACATCGCGAGGATGGTGAGCACCGCGCCGGTCACGGCAGCACTATAGCGCGCGCGTTCGGTCCCACCCCGCCCACCCTCCCGACCCTCCCGACCCACCCGACCCTCCCGACCCACCCGACCCACCCGACCCGGAGTAAAGTAACGCCCCATGACCGTCCGGCCTGTACCTCGCCTCCGCACGGCGCTCGCGTTCGCGATCGGCCTCTCGTGCCTGGCCGCGGGAGAACGCCTGTTCACGCGCATCGCCGCCCAGCAACCGCCGCGCGCCCCACGTTTCCAGGTCGATCCTTTCTGGCCCAAGTTGCCGCCGCAGTGGATCCTGGGGCAGGTGTCGGGCCTCACCGTGGACAGCCGGGATCACATCTGGCTGATTCAGCGGCCCTGGTCGCTCGAGAGCGACGAGAAGGCGCAGAACCCCGAGGCCGAGTGCTGCCGCGAAGCGCCTCCCGTGCTCGAGTTCGATGCCGACGGCACGTTCATCCAGGGCTGGGGCGGGCCGGGCGATGGATACGAGTGGCCGAAGGACGAACACGGCATCTTCGTCGACCACAAGAACAACGTCTGGCTCTCCTCGGCCGGCGGGCCGCGCCTGCGCGAGCGTACGGAGAACCACATCCTCAAGTTCACGCGGGACGGCAAGTTCCTGATGCAGGTCGGCAAGCGCGGCGCCAGCAAGGGCAGCCTCGACACCGAGAATTTCAACAACGCGGCAGACATCTACGTCTACCCGAAGACGAACGAGGTGTTCATCGCGGACGGGTATGTGAACCGGCGCGTGGTGGTGCTCGACGCCGACACCGGAAAGTTCAAGCGCATGTGGGGCGCGTACGGCAACAAGCCTGACGACGCCGCGCCGAATGGTCCGGCGTACGAAGGGCCCGGCCCGCAGCAGTTCAACCTGGTGCACGGCATCCGCGTGTCCGACGATGGGCTGGTGTACGTTGCCGAGCGCCGCAACAACCGCGTGCAGGTCTTCACGCTCGACGGCACGTTCCAGCGGGAGATCTTCGTGGAGCGCAGGACGAAGCTCCTCGGCACGGCGTTCTCGATCGGGTTCTCGCCAGACCCGCAGCAGCAGTTCATGTACGTCGCCGACGCCGGCAACGGCAAGGTGCACATCTACGATCGCCGGGCGCTCCAGGAGGTGGGAGCGTTCGGCCGCATCGGCCACTACGCCGGGCAATTCGTGTTCCTGCACAACCTGGCGACCGATTCGAAGGGCAACCTCTACACGGCGGAGGTCGGCACCGGCCGCCGTGCGCAGAAGTTCGTCCGCATGCCCTAGGCACGTCGCGGACACACGCCGCGGACGAGCAGCGCGCCGCGCGCTCGGCGGCCCGACGAGTCGCGCGGCACGCGCACACCAGGAGGCGAATTCATGGAACGCAAGAAGGCATCGGACTTTCCCCAGGAACTGCTGGACATCTTCCACGAGTACCAGCACGGTGACATCTCGCGCCGGACCTTCCTCGATCGCGCGCAGAAGTTCGCCGTCGGCGGGCTGACGGCGGCGGCAATCTACGAGAGCCTGAAGCCGAACTACGCGTGGGCGCAGCAGGTGCCCAGGGACGACCGACGCATCAAGGCCGAGTACGTCACCGTGTCGTCGCCGCAGGGCAACGGCAGCATCAGAGGCTACTTCGTGCGGCCGGCGAATGCGGACGGCCGGCTGCCCGCGGTTCTCGTCGTGCACGAGAATCGCGGGTTGAATCCGTACATCGAGGACGTCGCGCGACGGTTCGCCACCGCGAACTTCATCGCGCTCGCCCCGGACGGGCTCACCTCGGTTGGCGGCTATCCCGGAGACGACGAGCGCGGGGGGCAGATGTTCCGCCAGGTGGACGGCGCGAAAATGCTGCAGGACTTCATTGCCGCGGCGGGATGGCTCAAGGCGCACACGGAGTCGACGGGAAAGGTGGGTGCGGTGGGCTTCTGTTTCGGCGGCGGCGTCGCCAACTCCCTGGCGGTGCGGGTGCCGGACCTGGCGGGCGCCGTGCCCTTCTACGGCCGGCAGCCGAGTGCCGAGGACACGGCCCGGATCAACGCGCCGCTGCTGATCCACTACGCGCAGAACGACCAGGGTGTGAATGCCGGCTGGCCGGCGTACGAGGACGCGCTCAAGGCGAACAACAAGCGCTACGAGGCCTTCACGTATCCGAACACGCAGCACGGGTTCCACAACGACACGACACCCCGCTACGACGAGGCGGCCGCGAGGCTGGCCTGGCAGCGCACGGTGGACTTCTTCAACCGGAACCTGCGCGGCTGATCGCAGGGTCTTCGGCGCAGCGAGGGTCGAGTCGGCGCAGCGGGCGAGGGACGGGGCTCCGGGGCCGCCGTCCTGCAGCCCGCACGGCCGCCGGCCGATAACACCCCCAGCATGTCCCATCCGGCCGCGGACTTGGAGCACGACTTCTACGAGCTCCTGCAGATCAGCCCGAACGCCGAGCCCGAGACCATTCACCGCGTCTACCGGCTGCTGGCGCAGCGTTACCATCCCGACAACTTGGACACGGGCGACCACGGCCGTTTCCGGGCGCTGTTGGATGCCTACGAGGTGCTCAGCGATCCGGAACGCCGCGCGCAGTACGATGTCGCCTACCAGCGCCAGCGGCAGGAGCGGTGGCGGCCTGTCGTGAACACGGCGGACGGCCCGGACCCCATCGACGCCGAGCGGTCGATCCGGACCCGCGTGCTGGAAGTCCTGTACGAACGGCGCCGCACCGAGCCGGGGTCCGCAGGAGTCTTCATCCTCGATATCGAGCAACTGACCGGGCATCCGCGTGAACACCTGGAGTTCACGCTCTGGTACCTCGTGCGCAAGAACCTGGTGGCACGCGAGGATGGGTCGAAGCTGTCCATCACCGCCGACGGCGTGGACTATCTCGAGGACCAGCACGGGGGGCTCGGCTCGCGCAAGCGCCTCGAGCCGCACCGCGATTCGGACTGACGGCAGCGCCCGCTGCCTTGCACCGCAGGCGGTCGCGGCACCCGGGCGTGCAGTCGCCCACGACACACGCGCGCGGAGCACGACCACGACACACGCGACGTGTTGACGTGGCCCGGCGCGTTCCCCTCCTGCTACAATGCCCCGGTCGGGCGGCACTCGCCGCCCCTGCCAGGCTCTCCTCCGAGACCGCACGCTTCCAGGATCCCGACCCGCATGAAGTCGATTGCCGAACGTATTGCCGATGAGCTGAACGTCCGTGTGCCGCAGGTGACCGCTGCCGTCGCCCTGCTGGACGACAAGGCGACCGTCCCTTTCATTGCCCGCTACCGCAAGGAAGCCACCGGCGGGCTCGACGACACACAGCTGCGCACGCTCGAGGAACGCCTGACCTACCTGCGCGAACTTGAGGATCGCCGCGGCGTCATCCTCAAGAGCATCGAGGAACAGGGCAAGCTGACGCCCGATCTGCAGCAGGCCATCACCGACGCTGACACGAAGGCGCAACTGGAAGACCTCTACCTCCCGTTCAAGCCGAAGCGCCGGACGCGCGCGCAGGTCGCGCGCGAGGCGGGCCTCGAACCCCTGGCCTCGGCACTGCTGGCCGATCCGACGCTCGTGCCCGAACTGCAGGCCGCGGCCTTCGTCGATCCGGAGAAGGGAGTGGCCGACGTGGCCGCCGCGCTCGAGGGCGCCCGCTGGATCCTGGTCGAGACCTTTGCCGAGCACGCCGCGCTGGTCGGGACGCTTCGTGAGCTGCTGTGGAGCCGCGGTGAATGGGTGTCGACCGTCATTCCCGGCAAGGAGGAAGCCGGCGCGAAATTCGCGGACTACTTCAACGCCAGCGAGCCGGTCCGGCAGATACCGTCGCACCGTGCGCTGGCGCTCTTCAGGGGGCGCAAGGAGGAGATCCTCCGCCTCGCGGTGGTGCTGCCGGAGCCCGAAGGGCAGGCAGGCCCAGGCGAACCCGAGCGCCGCATCGCCGCGACCTTCGGCATCGAGTCGCGCGGCCGGGCCGCCGACGCGTGGCTGGCGGAAACGGTGCGCTGGACCTGGAAGTTCAAGATGTCGGTGCACCTCGAACTGGAGGTGGAGCAGCGCCTCCGCGAGCAGGCCGAAGCCGAGGCGATTCGCGTCTTCGGCCGCAACCTTCACGACCTGCTCCTCGCCGCACCCGCGGGGCAGCGCGTCACGATGGGACTCGATCCAGGAATCCGCACCGGCGTGAAGGTGGCCGTCGTCGACGGGACCGGCCGGCTGCTCGAGACGGCCACCATCTACCCGCATGAGCCGCGCAACGACTGGGCGGGTTCCATCCGCACGCTCGCCGGGCTCTGCGCGAAGCACGGCGTGCAGCTCATCTCGATCGGCAACGGCACGGCCTCACGCGAGACGGACCGGCTGGCCGGTGATCTCATGCGCGAGTTTCCCGCCCTGCGGCTCACCAAGGTCGTCGTGTCGGAGGCAGGCGCATCGGTCTATTCCGCTTCAGAGCTGGCCGCAAAGGAATTCCCCGATCTCGACGTGTCGCTGCGCGGCGCCGTCTCGATCGCGCGCCGGCTGCAGGACCCGCTGGCCGAACTCGTCCGCATCGAGCCGAAGGCCATCGGCGTGGGCCAGTACCAGCACGACGTCAGCCAGCTGCAGCTCGCGAGGAAGCTCGACGCGGTGGTCGAGGACTGCGTCAACGCCGTCGGCGCCGACGTGAACACGGCGTCCGCGCCGCTGCTGTCGCGCATCTCCGGCCTGACAGACTCCATCGCCAAGAACATCGTCGCGTTTCGCGACGCGCACGGCCCGTTCGCCAGGCGTACGCAGCTGCTCGACGTGCCGCGGGTGGGTGAGCGGACGTTCCAGCAGGCGGCCGGCTTCCTGCGGATCACCAACGGCGACAACCCGCTCGACGGGTCCGCGGTGCATCCGGAGGCCTATCCGGTGGTCGAACGGATCGTGGCGCGGACCGGCGTGCCGGTGAAGGACCTGATTGGGAAGGGCGGGGTGCTGCGGACGCTGCGCGCGGAGGACTTCGCCGACGATCGTTTCGGTGTGCCGACCGTGAAGGACATCCTGGCGGAACTCGAGAAGCCGGGCCGCGACCCGCGCCCGGAGTTCAAAACGGCGTCCTTCAAGGACGGCGTCGAGCAGATTGGCGACCTGCAGCCCGGGATGCTGCTCGAGGGCGTGGTGACCAACGTCGCGAACTTCGGCGCCTTCGTGGACATCGGCGTCCACCAGGACGGCCTGGTCCACGTCTCGCAGCTCGCCGATCGCTTCGTGAAAGATCCCCGAGACGTCGTCAAGGCGGGCGACATCGTCAGGGTGAGAGTGGTGGACGTGGACCTGAAGCGCAAGCGTATCGGTCTCACGATGAAGCTGCAGGGGGTGGCGGCGCCAGCGCGCCAGGGAGCGGGTGCACCCCAAGGAGCCGGTGCAGACAACGCCCGCAACCGGGCGCCGCGCGTGCCGCAGGGCCGCGACCAGGCATCGAAGGCGCCGCAGCCGCCGCAGCGGCCGTCCACGTCGATGGCCGCCGCGTTTGCGAAGCTCTCGGGCGGCCAGTGAGCCTCGACCACGGGCGGCTCGCTGGCTCAGGCGCCGGGCGCGCCTGCCGGCGTCCCGTCAGTCGAATCGTTCGCGCCTGAACTGCACCTTCTTGCCGCGGATCGTGGCCGAGCGCATCGCCTGGATGATGTCGTCGGCGAGCGACTCGGGTACTTCGACCAGCGAGAACCGGTCGCCGATCTCGATCGCGCCGAGCGAACGCGAATCGATGCCCGCCTCGCCGGTGATGGCGCCAACCAGGTCGCCTGGCCGCACCCCGGCGAGGCGCCCCGCCCCGACGAAGAGGCGCACGATCTTGCCGTCGGCCTCGACCCGGCGCCGCGGCTTCTCGTGGCGGCTTCCGCCCTGCGCCCCGCTGTCGTCGCGGCGGTCACGGCCAGGGCGTTCGCCCACGCGCGGGCGTTGCGCGGGCCGCTGCGACACGTCGATCACCGGGATCTCCCGGTCGTCGCCCTCGCCGACCGAGGCGGCATGCGCCATGTGCACGGCGGCTGAGGCGATGTCGACGATGTCGAACTCCTCGGCGAGCGATTCCACGATCACGCGCACCGAGTCGAACCGGCCGGCTACGAGCGTCTCGCGCAACGTCGCGCGCGTCACGTCGAGCTGCCGCGCCCGGAGGTCGGCGATGGTGGGCACGGTGGCCACCTCGATCCGCGCCTTCGTGAACTGCTCGATCACGCGGAGCAGGCGATGCTCGCGCGGTTCGGCCAGCGTGATGGCCGTTCCGCCGCGCCCGGCGCGTCCCGTGCGGCCGATGCGGTGCAGGTAGACCTCGGGGGATGCCGGCACGTCGTAGTTGACGACGTGCGACAGGTGCTCGATGTCGAGACCCCGTGCCGCGACGTCGGTTGCGACGAGCAGGTCCGCTTTCTGCGCACGGAAGAGCCCCATCACCTTGTCGCGCTGGCGCTGCACCATCCCGCCGTGCAGGGCCTCCGCACGCTGGCCGTGGGCGTTGATCGTCTCGACGAGCGACTCGACCTCGAGCCGGGTGCGGCAGAAGACCAGCGTGGCTGCCGGATCCTCCATGTCGAGGACGCGGGCGAGCGCCGCGGCCTTGTGCGCGCGTTGCACGATGAACGCGACCTGGCGCACGCGTGGCACCGCGCCAGCCGCGGGCTTCTCGCGGGCGATCGTGATGCGCGCGGGCGACTGCAGGTGCCGCTCGGCGATCGCGAGGATTCGCGGGGGCATCGTCGCGGAGAAGAGCGCCGTCTGGCGCCCGGCTGGCGTCGCCTTGAGGATCTCGTCCAGGTCGTCGGCGAAGCCCATGTCGAGCATCTCGTCCGCCTCGTCGAGCACGAGCATGATGAGCGGCTCCAGACTGAGCGTGCCGCGCCGCATGTGGTCGAGGGCACGCCCCGGCGTGGCGACGACGATCTGGGCGCCGCGTTCGAGCGCCCGGATCTGCTGGTGCATCGGTGCGCCGCCGTACAGCGGCAGCACGGAGAGGCCGCTGCCCTTGGCGTACTTGTGCATCGCCTCGGCCACCTGCATGGCCAGCTCGCGCGTGGGCACCAGGACGAGCCCGCACGTCTGGCGCGCGCGGGGGCGTGCTTCCGCCAGGCGGTGCAGCATCGGCAGGGCGAAGGCGGCGGTCTTGCCCGTGCCCGTGGCGGCCTGGCCGAGCAGGTCGCGACCCTCGAGCAGGAGCGGAATCGTTTCGCGCTGGACCGGGGTCGGCTCCTCGTACCCGAGCGCCGCGACGGCCTCGGCGAGTTCGGGGCGGAGGCCGAGGGTCGGGAAGGTGGCTGCGTCTGGCGTGGAGGACATCCGAGCATCATGACACACGCCGCCGCGGTGGGCGTGTGGGAGGGCCGGGCGCCGCCGGCCTGCAGGAGACGATGCGGCGTCCGGCGGACGACGTCGGTGGAGCGGCGCGCGGCGTGCCGCGGCTACAATGCGGGCGGCTCATGGGCGGTCATGACCAGGAGGGCAGCGGCGTGCTGAGGGGACGAATCGTGGCGACGGTGGTGGCGGCGATGGTGCTCGCGCCTGTGAGCGCGATGAGGGCGCAGGGACCCGCGGCGGCGCGGCTGTTCACGGACGCGGCAGCGGTGAAGGCGCTGATCGCGAAGGCGAGGGCCGAGCGCAAGCCGGATCAGGCGAACTTGGTGCAGCCCATCGTGACGCTGGCGCCCTACAACGCGAACCTGGAATACCGCGTCGGCAGCGTGGCTGCGCCAGCGTCGGTGCACGACAAGGACGCGGAGATGTTCTACGTGATCGAGGGCGCGGGCACGGTGGTGACCGGCGGCACCCTGCAGAACGAGCGGCGCACCAACGCGGACAATTCGTCGGGCACCGGCATCGACGGCGGTACCCGCCGTCGGCTCGCCCCGGGCGACTGGGTGATGGTGCCCGAGAAGACCCCGCACTGGTTTACCGAGATCGACGGCACGCTCGTGCTGATGTCGATCCACCTGCCGCGATAACCGGACGCGGCGCAGGCAGGCGGTCCCTGGCACGGGGAGCGGCCCAGGGGCACGCGCTGCAGTCGCCGCTGGCGCGGCCGGAGCCGTGCGGCCGCGCAGGGCGACGGGACGTGGTGCGCGGGGCGAGCGGCCGCTGAGCGGCGGGGCAGGTTGGGAGGCCGGGGCTGTCCGGGAGGGTGGGGCTGTCCGGGAGGGTGGGGCTCGCCGGACGCGGCTGCGATTCCACCAACCCGACCCGCCTGACCCACTCGACGCGCCCGCCCTGCCGCTATCCCTCCTGTTCTGCCATCGCGCGCATGCCGCCCAGCACATCCGCGGCTGTGGCCTGCCGGTTCGGCACCGAGCTGGTCCACCGGCCCCACGCCGCCGCATCGATTGCGTCGCCGTTGTCGCCGAGACTCGCGAGGCGCGCCCGGTCGTCGTCGGTGAGCACCTGGCCTGGCAGGGGCGTCAGTCCACGGACGTCGCGCGCCGACAGGCCGAGCGCCTCGCCCACACGGCGGCCAAGCTGGTCGTGCACGAGGAAGAAGTGCCACAGCATGCGTTCCTGCACGTCTCGTTCGCACTGGCCGAGCAGGTCGCCCAGGTTCTTCACCAGGTCGTCCCGCTCCCAGTCCAGCATGGTGCTGAATCGGGCGCGCGCCTGGACGTAGTCGTTGCGCCGTTCGATCACGCTGCGCGTGAGGCGCCCACGGATCTCGGGCGCCAGGTCCGGCGCAGGCCGCTGCGCCTCGTGCAGCCCCTGGTGCAGCGACGGTTCGAAGTTGACGTGCGGGTTCTGGCCCGGCGCGAGGTCCACGCCGTACGACATCTGCCCGCCGCGCTGGTTGGTCTGGACGCGGGCGTGCTTCGCCGCGTTCACCGGCAGCTGCAGGTAGTTCGGGCCCACGCGGTAGCGCTGCGTGTCCGAGTAGGAGAACGTGCGGCCCACCAGCATCTTGTCGTCGGAGAAGTCGAGGCCGTCCACGAGCACGCCGGTGCCCATCGCGATCTGCTCGTTCTCGTTGTGGTGGTCCTGCACGTTGCGGTTCAGCGTCAGGACGCCCAGCCGGCGCAGGGGGAACTGATCCTCGGGCCAGATCTTGGTGTCATCCAGGGGATCCCAGTCCAGTTCCGGGTGCTCGTCATCGTCCATGAGCTGGACGAACATGTCCCACTGCGGGTACTCGCCGCGCTCGATCGCCTCGTACAGGTCTTTCGAGGCCGACCCGAGGTCCTGGCCCTGCACCGTCGCGGCCTCCGCTGCGGTCAGGCTCGCCACGCCGCAGCGCGGGTGGAAGTGGTACTTGACGAGCACCGTGCGTCCTGCGGCGTTCACCATCTTGTACGTGTTCACGCCGAAGCCTTCCATGTGCCGGTAGCTGGCCGGGATGCCGCGCGGGCTGAACAGGTGCATCAGCATGTGCATCGACTCGGGCGTCTGGCTCATGAAGTCGAAGATGCGGTTCGGTTCCTGCCGGAACGTGATCGGATCGGGCTTGAGGGCGTGGATCACGTCGGGGAACTTGATGGCATCGCGGATGAAGAACACCGCCAGGTTGTTCCCGACGAGATCCCAGTTGCCGTCCTCGGTGTAGAACTTCACCGCGAAGCCGCGCGGGTCGCGTGCGACCTCCGACGAGTCGCGGCCGCCAATCACGGTCGAGAAGCGGATGGCCACCTCGGTTTTCTTCCCCGCTTGCTGGAACAGCTTCGCGCGGGTGTAGGTGGACGCCGGCTCGTCGCCGATGGTGCCGGCGGCCTCGAACTCGCCGTAGCAGACGAAGCCGCGCGCGTGCACCACCCGCTCGGGAATGCGCTCGCGATCGAAGTGGCTGATCTTCTCGAGGAAGTGGTAGTTCTCGAGGGTCGCCGGTCCGCGGCTGCCGACCGTGCGCTGTGACTGGTTGTCGGGGACAGGGTGGCCCTGCCTCGTGGTGAGTGTGCGGTCGGCGTCCTGGGTCTGTGTCTGTTCCTGCTTCTTCGCCATGCGCAGCTCCGTGAGTGGGGGAAGGCGGTCAGCGCCGGCTGATCCGTACCGTGAGGGCAGGAACAAGCGTAGCCAAGCGGCGCGGTGCGTCGCCAATGAGCTGGAGCCTCAACCGTGCTGCTCCACACGCCTGAGGTGCTTGCATCGCCCCGCGCGATGTTGTGTGATCGACACCCGTGACGTCGATCGATGTGAGCCTCGCCGAGCGGGTCGAGGCGGTGTACCAATCGGAGTCGCGCCGGGTGCTCGCCACGCTCATCCGGCTGCTCGGCGACTTCGATACGGCCGAGGAGGCCCTCCACGACGCGTTCCGCGCGGCGATGGAGCAGTGGCCGCGTGAAGGCGTCCCGGCCAATCCCCGGGCGTGGCTCGTGTCCACCGGGCGGTTCAAGGCGATCGACGGCCTTCGTCGTCGGCGGCGCTTCCAGCCGCTCGACACCCTCGGCGACCCGCTCGACGTCGCCAGCCGCGAGCCGTCCCCGTGGACCGACGCCGAAACGGTCGAGGACGATCGGCTTCGGCTCATCTTCACCTGCTGCCACCCGTCGCTGGCCGCCGACGCGCAGGTCGCGCTCACGCTGCGTGAGGTCTGCGGACTCACCACCGAGGAGATCGCCCGCGCGTTCCTGACGCCGGCGTCCACGCTGGCGCAGCGCATCGTGCGCGCGAAGGCGAAAATCCGCGATGCCCGCATCCCCTACCAGGTACCCGGGCGAGGGGACCTGCAGGAACGCCTGGACGCCGTGCTGCGGGTGATCTACCTGGTGTTCAACGAAGGGTATGCCGCATCGGCCGGCGATACGCTGATGCGGCACGACCTCGCGGCGGAGGCGATCCGCCTGGGGCGGCTGCTCGTCGAGCTGCTCCCCGAGCCGGAGGCACAGGGCCTGCTGGCCCTGATGCTGCTGCACGAGTCACGCCGCGCCGCACGCACCTCGCCTCAGGGCGACCTGGTGCTGCTCGAGGATCAGGACCGCACACGGTGGGACCACGCGCAGGTGAGCGAGGGCATCGCGCTCGTGGAGCGGGCACTTGCCTCGCGACGCGCGGGCCCCTACACCGTGCAGGCCGCGATTGCGGCTGTGCACGCCGAGGCCCCCACCGCCGCCGACACGGACTGGCGGCAGATCGTCGGCCTCTACGACGTGCTGGCGGCCATGGACGGGTCGCCGGTCATCGCGCTCAACCGCGCGGTGGCGGTGGCCATGCGCGATGGGGCAGCCGCCGGCCTGGCGATCGTGGACGACATCCTCGGTCGCGGGGAACTGAAGGACTACCGGCTCGCGCACGCGGCGCGGGCCGACCTCTGCCGCCGTCTCGGTCGCGTCGACGAGGCGCGCGCGTCGTACGAGCGCGCACTGGCGCTCACGCGGCAGGAGCCGGAGCAGCGTTTCCTGCGGCGGAGGCTTGCCGAACTGGAGACGTCCACCTGACTGCCGCCTCGTACGGCTCACCACTGGCTTCCACGGCTGACACCCACCCATGAAGTACCTGTGCCTGGTTTACCTGCCCACCGATCGCCTGCGCGCGGTGCCCGATGCCGAATGCATGGCCTGTGGTGACGGGCTGCGTGGCAGCGGAACACTCGTCGCCGCCGAGGCGCTGCTGCCGGCCTCAACCGCCACCACCGTCCGCGTGCGCAACGGGCGGGCATCCTATACCGACGGCCCCTTTGCCGAGACGAAGGAGCAGCTCGCTGGCTTCTACCTGGTGGAGGCGGCTTCGCTCGACGAGGCGCTGGCTGTGGCGGCGAAGATTCCTCCGGCACGCGAAGGCAGCATCGAGGTCCGTCAGGTGCGCACGCTCGAGCCGTAGGCGCGGCCCGGCGCGGCGCGGCCCGCACGGGGATGCGGCCGGACACGGGTGCGGCCCGACGCTGGTACACTGCCTCGTCATGACAGCAGCCGACTGGGCGAAGGGCGCGACGAGCGCCGACGAGGCGGTCGCGTGCGTCCGCAGCGGGATGCGGATCTTCATCCACGGGGCCGCCGCCACGCCGACGCCGCTCGTGGAAGCCCTCGCGCGCCGCACCGACCTCGAGCAGGTGACGGTATATCACCTGCACACGAACGGGCCTGCACCGTTTGCCGAACCGGCGCAGGCGGGGCGCCTGTTCTCGGTATCGCTCTTCACGGGGCCGCCGCTGCGCGAGGCCGTCAACGACGGCCGCGCCGACTTCATCCCGGTGTTCCTCTCGGATATCCCGTCGCTGTTCGAGAGCGGGCTCATCCCGATCGACGTCGCCCTGCTGCAGCTGTCGGTGCCTGACCGCCACGGGTACTGCACGCTCGGCACCTCGGTGGACGCGGCGCTGGCCGCCTCGCGCGCCGCCCGCCACGTCGTCGCGGAGATCAACGAGCAGGCGCCGCGCACGCACGGCAACACCCTCGTGCCCTTCTCGCGCCTGTCCTCCTTCATTCGCACCGACCGGCCCCTGCACGCCCATGCGCCGGCGCAGCCCTCGCCGGTGGAGGAACAGATCGGGGAACACGTGGCCGGGCTCGTGCCCGACGGCGCGACGCTGCAGATGGGCATCGGCGCCATTCCGGACGCCGTGCTCGCACGACTGCACGGCAAGCAGGATCTCGGCATCCACACCGAGATGTTCTCGGACGGCGTCATGGCGCTCATCAAGGCCGGCGCCGTGACCAACCGGCTGAAGCACGTGCACAAGGGCCGCACCGTCACGAGTTTCGTCGCCGGCTCGGCCGACCTGTTCGACTTCGTGCACGACAACCCGTTCATCGAGTTCCATCCCTGCGACCGCACCAACGACACGGCCATCATCCGGCGCAACGATCGCGTGGTGGCCATCAACTCGGCGCTCGAGGTGGACCTGTCGGGGCAGGTGTGCGCGGATTCGATCGGCTTCCGGATCTACTCGGGGATCGGCGGCCAGATGGACTTCATCCGGGGTGCGGCGCTGTCAGCCGGCGGGGTGCCGGTGATCGCGCTGCCCTCCACGGCCGCTGCCGGCACGATCTCGCGGATCGTCCCGGCGCTCCGGCCCGGCGCTGGCGTGGTGACCACGCGCGGGCACGTCCACTGGGTGGCGACCGAGTACGGGGCCGTGAATCTGTTCGGGCGAAGCCTGCGGGAGCGCGCCGAACGCCTCATCGCGATCGCGCATCCCGACATGCGCGGCGACCTGCGGCGCGCCTATCAGGACGTACGGCACGTGGATCTCGGCGCGAGGTCCTGACATGGCCGGCGAGTCGAACACGCGCCTTGTGTACTCCACCGGACCGGACCGACGATGCCCGACCTGTGGGTCGGCCGCTGGCTCCTGCCACTGCGCGAAGACGGGCCAGGACGAGACGGTCCCGGGCGTCGTGACGGCGAAGCTGCGGATCGAGAAGGCGGGTCGCGGGGGCAAGACCGTGACGGTCGTCTACGACCTTCCGCGCCACCCGGTGTTCCTCAAGGCGCTGGCGGCGGAGTTGAAGAAGGCGTGCGGCGTGGGCGGCGCGGTGCAGGAGACGGCCGTGGAAGTGCAGGGCGACCAGCGCGAACGCGTCCGCGAGTGGCTGCTGCGCAAGGGCTACCGCGTGAAGGGGTAGCTTCGACGCCTCCGTTCCAGGCTCGCCCGCCGCTACTGCTGCTGCGTCCGTCCCGCCGACGCCGGCCGGGGCAGCGGCTTGCGGGGCAACCGGTCGTCGCGGTTCGCTGTATGGGCGACGAAGCTCGCGACGATCACCGCGTTCTGCATCAGGTCCTGCGGCTGCAGGCGTTCGTACGTGTCCATGTTCGAGTGGTGGGTGCGGGTGTCGTACTCGACGTCGTCCTGGATGAACTGGAAGCCCGGCAGCCCCAGCTCGTCGAACGCGAGATGGTCGGTGCCGCCGGTATTGCGTATGGTCAACGTGGTCATGCCCATGTTCCGGAACGGGTCCATCCACGGCGTGAAGACCGGCGCCACGGCTTCGTTGCCCTGCAGGTAGACGCCGCGGATCTGGCCGGTGCCGTTGTCCACATTGAAATAGCCGGCGAGCTTCGCGTGAGCCGGCTTGAGCTGCATCGTGGCGCGATCGCCGAAGTGCTCCTTCACATAGGCGCGCGACCCGAGCAGCCCCTGCTCCTCGCCGCCCCACAGGGCGACACGCACCGTGCGCCGCAACGGGATGCCGCTGACCTTCAGGATGCGCATGGCCTCCATCATGATCGCCGTTCCGGCGGCGTTGTCGGTCGCGCCCGTGCCGGTGTGCCATCCGTCGAAGTGCGCGCCGAGCATGACGACCTCGTCGGCCTTGTCGGTGCCGGGAATCTCGGCGATGACGTTGAAGGCATTCAGGTCGGTGTCGAGGAACTGGTTGTCGATGTCCAGCATCAGCGAGACCGGGATCTTCTTCTCCAGCGTGCGCGCGATCCGGCCGTAGTGCTCGGCGGCGACGACGACCTGCGGGGCGACGACCGGGTCGCCGGCGTTGCGCGAGCCCCCGCCCTGGACGAACACGGTTCCGCCGTCCCCGCTCGGCTCGATCACCGCGGCCACGCCCTCGTCCACCCAGAACTGCATCAGCCGCTGGCGGAACTGGCCATTCGGTCCACCGCCGGGCCCGCGACGGACCGACGGCTGCCTGGCCAGCCGCTCGAGTTCCTCGGCGGAGTAGCGGGTGGCCATCGGCGCGGTGCGGGCGTCCAGGGTGCGCGCGGCAACGGGGAGCACGAACCGACCCTTCAGCGTGCCCTTGTACTTGCTGAAGTCCGCCTCGCTGCCGATGTCCACCCTGACGGCTTCGGCGGTGACGGCGCCCTTCGTCCCGGGCGTCCACGCCCGGGGATAGGCGATGAGCGGGTACGCGCGGGGCGTGACCGCCTGCGCCACCGTGCGTCGATTCTGCCAGCCGCGGCCGAACGGGAAGGTTTCGAGGTGGACGTTGGCCAGCCCCCAGTCGCGCATGGTCTTCTGCGCCCAGTCGGCGGCTTCCCGGATCTCGGGCGAGCCCGTGAGCCTCGGGCCGTACACGTCGGTCAGGTAGCTCGCCAGTTCCATCACCTGCGATCGTTGCAGGCCCTCGTCCTTGAGCCGGTAGACGGCATCGAGATCGGCACGATCGGGCGCTACCAGCTGGGCGCCGATCGGCGGCGCAACGAGGGCGGCAAGCGCAACGGCCAGAACCAGGCGACGACGAACGTCGAACATCGGCAGCACTCCTTGTTCCATCGATCGTAGACCAGGGTCGGCTCCTGCCGACGGGTTCAGTCGTCGTGGCGGGGGGCGAGGCGCTCGATGACGAGGGCGGCAGCCTCCGGGATGGCCGCCGCCACGGTGTGGGAGAGGCCCTCATGGAGGCCGAACCGGGCTCCCCGGATGGTGACCAGCCAGGCGTCGGGGTCGGCACCGAAGGCACTGTGGGCGAGGGCGAGCAGGCGTTCGGGCGTCATCGTGTGGTCGGGCACCAGCCCGTGAACGGCGCGGACGGATCGGCAGTCCACCACGCCCGGCGTGGGGCCCTCGCTGGCATCCACGAACACCACCACGTGCGCAGACGCCACGGCGTCGGCATGCTCCGGCAGCAACTGCGTCGGGGTCAGCACCTGCACGTCTTGCCGCTGGAGGCGCACCGCCTCGGCCACCGCGTGGCCCGCCCCGTCGTCGGCGCGCAGCGGATTGCCGTAGCCGATGACGAGGTTCATGTGGGGCGGCCCAGACGCGAGATCAGGGCGCCGTCCGGTGCGAGCAGGTCGAGGACGAGGGGCATGCGCCCGGCCGCGTGCGTGGAGCAACTGAGGCACGGGTCGAACGCCCGGATGCCTGCCTCGACCCGGTTGAGCAGGCCCTCGGTGAGCTGCTGGCCGTCGAGGTGCGCCCGCGCGATGTCGACGATCGTGCGGTTCATCGCGAGATTGTTCTGCCCGGTGGCGATGAGCAGGTCCACCGCGGTGAGGAGACCGTGTTCGTCCACGGTGTAGTCGTGGAAGAGCGTGCCGCGAGGCGCTTCGGCCATGCCGACTCCGCGCAGCCGGTTGCGGCTGGCGTGCGCCAGCACCGTCAGGTCCGTGCAGCGTGGGTCGTCGAGGTACTGCGCGATGCGCTCGAGCGCGTAGAGCATCTCGATCAGGCGGGCGTAGTGATAGTGGAACGAACTCGTCACCGGGCCGGCAGCCAGGGCGCGAAAGCGCGCGAATTCGGCATCCGCCAGCGGCGTGCCGCAACGCTCCGCGACGTTGAGTCGCGCCAGCGGGCCCACGCGGTAGGCGCCGCCCGGATAGCCCATGGGCGCGTAGTACGGCGACTTCAGGTAGCTCCAGGGCTCCACCATCTCCGCGAGCAGCGCACGGCATCGCTGCGCGTCGAGCTGGTCGGCGACGATCCGGCCCTCGGCATCGATGATCCGCATCCGACCGCCGTAGTGCTGCAGCGAGCCGTCGGGCGCGACCATGCCCATGAACAGCGAGGGAAATCGCCCGAACGTTGCCGCCTCGGGAGCCGCAGGCCCGAGGGCATCACGGAAGCGCGCCAGTGTGCGCGTCGCGGTGTCGAGCGCCTCTGGCATCCCGGCACGGATCTCGGCGCGGCCCTCGGCGGTGAGTGGGCCGTTGACCCCGCCGGGGATCGCCCAGGACGCGTGGATACGCTTCCCGCAGATGATGTCGAGGATTGTCTGGCCGAACTGCCGCAGCCGGATGCCCCGTCGCGCCAGTTCAGGGTCCGCCTGCGCGACCCCGAGGATGTTGCGGGCCGTGGGGTCGCTGTCGTAGCCGAGCACGAGGTCGGGTGACGACAGATAGAAGAAGCTGAGGGCGTGCGACTGCACCAGCTGAGCGAGGTTCACCACGCGCCGCAGCAGGACGGCGGTCTCGGGCAGCTCCACCGCCAGGAGCTGGTCGCCGGCGTCCGCCGACGCGATCATGTGGCTGACCGGGCAGATCCCGCAGACGCGGGAGGTGATGGCCGGCATCTCCTGGAAGTGTCGTCCTTCGCAGAACTTCTCGAAGCCGCGGAACTCGACGACGTGGAAGCGGGCGTCCTGCACCTGCCCGTGGTCGTCGAGCTGAATCGTGATCCGCGCGTGGCCCTCCACGCGCGAGACCGGGTCGATGGTGATGGTCCGGCTCATGGCGTTCCCCTCATCCCAGCGTGGCGCGGCTGCGGAGGTCGAGGGGCCGCCCGGCGACGAGTTCGGTGAGCACGAAATGGATGAGATCGGCCGGCGGCGGGCAGCCTGGCAGGTAGTAGTCGACGCGGACCTGTCCGCGCAGGCTCGTGACGCGCTCGGTCAGCGCGGGCACGACCGCCCGGAACCCGGCTTCACCCGGGAACCGGCCCGGCTCGGATCCATACGAGCGCCGCAGCACCGGCAACGGTCCGCCGAACGGATTGCGCAGGGCAGTGACGTTGCCCGTGACCGCGCAGTCGCCGAAGGCCACGAGGATGTCCGATCGTTCCCTGACGATCTGCAGCATGCGGAGGTGGTCCGTGTTCGCCACCGCTCCTTCGACCAGCGCGATGTCGACGTCCTTCGGGAACTCCTTCACGTCCATGAAGGGGCTGAACACCAGGTCCATCGACCCGGCCAGGTCCAGCAGCCGCTCGTCCATGTCGAGGAGCGACATGTGGCACCCTGAGCAGCCGCCGAGCCAGACCGTGGCGACACGCGGGCGCGTCATCGGTTCCACAGCTTCTGCTCCCGGGCCATCCTGAGGTAGGCCACCAGGTGCGGATCCTTGTTGGGCGCCATCGTGCCCTTCTCCACGAGCGCGCCGGTCGGGCACACGCGCACGCACTTGCCGCAGCCGGTGCACGAGGCCGACTGTCCCCAGGGCTCGTGCATGTCGCTGATGATCAGGGCGTGCTGACCGCGGCCCATCACGTCCCACGTGTGGGCGCCCTCGATCTCGTCGCACACGCGTACGCAGCGCGTGCAGAGGACGCAGCGGTTGTGGTCCAGCATGAACCGCGGGTGCGATGCGTCGATCGGCAGCAGCGGGTTCCGTGGCTCGTAGCGCACGTGGTGCAGGCCCATCTCGACGGCCAGATTCTGCAACTCGCACTGCCGGTTCGCCACGCAGACCGAGCACACGTGGGTGCGCTCCGCGAGCAGCAGCTCGACGATCTGCCGGCGATAGGTGCGGAGCGTCTCGCTGTTGGTGGTGACCATCATGCCCTCGCCAGCGGTGGTCATGCACGCCGGGTGCAGCTTCGACGACCCGGCGACCTCCACGAGACACAGGCGGCAGGCGCCGTGTTCCGACAACCCGTCGAAGTGACAAAGCGTCGGCACGCGGATGCCGTGCTCGCGCGCAACGTCGAGCAGGGTGGCATTGTCGGCTGCAGAGACGTGCTGTCCGTCGATGGTCAGGGTCCTGACGCTCATGGCGCCTCCGTGCCGTCCATCGGGCAGACGCCGGCCGGGCAGCGGCGGTCGAGGATGTGGGCCATGTACTCGTCGCGGAAATGCCGCAGCGTGCTCATCACGGGGTTGGCCGCGGTCTGCCCAAGTCCGCAGAGGCTCGTGCGGGTCACCAGCTCGGCCAGCTGTTCGAGCAGCAGCAGGTCGCGCTCGGTCGCCACGCCGTGCGTCATCCGGGTGAGCAGGTGGTGCATCTGCACCGTGCCCGCGCGGCACGGCACGCACTTCCCGCAGGACTCGTCGCGGCAGAATTCCATGAAGTAGCGGGCGACGTCCACCATGCACGACCCGTCGTCCATCACGATGAGCCCGCCCGACCCCATGATGGAGCCGATGCCGGCCAGCGCCTCGTAATCCACGGGCAGGTCGAGGTGTTCGGCGGGGATGCAGCCGCCAGATGGCCCTCCGGTCTGCGCCGCCTTGAAGCGGCGCCCGTCCGGGATGCCGCCACCGATCTCGAAGATGATGTCGCGCAGCGGCATGCCCATCGGGACCTCGACCAGCCCCGTGTGGACGATGCGGCCGGCCAGGGCAAAGACCTTGGTGCCCGCGCTCCGCGCGGTGCCGACCGACGCGTACGCGTCGCCACCGTGCAGGACGATCGGCGCCACATTCGCGAACGTCTCCACGTTGTTGATCAGCGTCGGACGGCCCCACAGGCCCGATTCGGCAGGGAACGGCGGGCGCGGCCTCGGGGTCCCGCGGCGGCCCTCGATCGAGGCGATGAGCGCCGTCTCCTCGCCGCAGACGAAGGCGCCGGCGCCTATGCGCAGGTCGATCCGGAAGTTGAAGGGCGTGTCGAGGACGCGGTGTCCCAGCAGCTGCATCCGCTCGGCCTGCCGGATCGCGGTCTTCAGCCGCGCGATGGCCAGGGGGTATTCGCCGCGCACGTAGATGTAACCCTGTTCGGCGCCCACGGCGTAGCCAGCGAGCGCCATCCCCTCCAGCACACGGTGGGGATCGCCTTCGAGCACGCTGCGGTCCATGAAGGCGCCGGGGTCGCCTTCGTCGGCGTTGCAGACGACGACGCGTCCGGGGCCGGCAGCCTTCGCGACGGTGCTCCACTTGAGGCCCGTCGGATAGCCTGCACCACCACGGCCGCGCAGGCCGCTCACCGTCACGTTGCGGATGACCTCCTCCGGCCGCATGTCGGTCAGCGCGCGCGTGAGCGCGGCGTACCCACCGGTCGCGATGTAGTCCTCGACGCGCTCCGAGTCGATCTCGCCGGAGTTGGCGAGCACGACGCGGTGCTGTCGGCTGAAGAAGGGGTGCGCGAGGTCGAAGCGCTGGACGTCGGGCAGCGCCCCCGCCGCGGCGCCATCGACGAGGGACCGCGCCAGGTCCTGCGTCACGTGGGTGAAGAGCACGGGCGGAGCGTCCGCGCTCTCGACGCGCACGAGCGGCGCCGCATGGCAGAGCCCGAGGCAGCCGGTGCCCATCACGCACGCGGAGGATCCGAAGCCCTGATTCGTCGCGGCCGTTTCGATGGCGTCGCGCACTGCGGCACTCCCGGCGGACAGGCAGCCGGCCGCCGTGCAGACGGCAAAGCGGTGCGCGTGCCGGTCGCGCGCGTCGGCTTCACGCTGGCGCAGGACGTCGAGGTCTTCAGCGACCATCGGACGGTCTCCACGACGTGAGGCGCGCCAGCGCGCCGTCGATGGTCATGTTGCCGGCGATGTCGTGGTCGAAGATGAGCGCGGGGGCGAGACCGCACGCGCCGAAGCACCGCGCGGTCACGAGCGACAGCTGACCATCGTCTGTGGTGCCGCCCGGCGTGACGCCGTGCGCCCGCTCGATCGCGGCGAGAATGGCCGCGGTGCCCTTGACGTAGCACGCGGTTCCCATGCAGACCACGCACGTGTGGGCGCCTCGCGGCGCGAGGGTGAAGAAGTTGTAGAAGGTCGCGACGCCGTAGACGCGGCTGGGCGGCACCTTCAGGCAGCGGCCCACGTACTTCAGCGTCGCGAGGTCGAGAAACCCGTAGAGTTCCTGCGCCGTGTGCAGAATTTCGATCAGCGCGTCGGACTGCTGGCGGTGCCGCTTGATGGCGGCGTCGAGCATCCTCGCGCGATTATCGGGTGGATTGCGGGCGGCGACCGGGGCGGCCATGGTTCCGCCCGGAGGTCTTGCGACAGGCGTGCCGGGCCGGGGTGAGCCTGATTTGAGCGCGTTTCGCCCGGATGCGGCCGTGGGTTCCGGGAATCCGGCAGGATCCCGGCGTGACGGCCCGGATCTGACGTGCGCCGGCGTGTCGGCAGGCACGGGGACCGGCGCGCGCCGCGACCGTCAGCGGCGCGCCCCCGCGCTCAGGGGTTGGCCGGCGAGGCCGGGGTCGGGGCGAAGGCTCGACGGGTGACGTCGTGCCGGTAAGCAAACAGGCGCGCGAGCTTTCGCTCGACGAAGAGTCGGCCGACCAGGTCGCCGAGGGGGCCGAATGGCAGCTCGTACTCGATCGCGTCCTCCAGGACGCAGGTGTGCGGGCCGGCGGGGATCATCCGGTGGACGTGGCGCCAGGAGCGGAACGGACCGCGGACCTGCACGTCGGTGAAGGACTCGCCCGGACGGTAGTCGCGGTGCTCGAGATGCCACCGCAGCGCCACAGGCCACGGACCCACCGCGACGACCACCTGGGCGCCGTCACGGATCCCGCCGACGTGCCGGAGCACACGCACCGCTTCCCACGGCGGCGTGAGCCGCTCGAAGGCGCCCGGGGCTTCATGCCAGTCGAAGAGGGACGCGGCCGAGGTCTGGACCGTCGTGGAGCGAACGAACGTGCGGCGGCTCATGCCGGTTTCGACGCCGGGGAAGGGCGGCGCGCTTCAGCCGGGTCCGCGATTCAGCCGCGGAGGAGCACGTACACGGCGCCGTCGCCGCCGGCATGGACCGGCGCATCGGCGAAGGCGAGCACGGCCGGGTGGGTCCGGAGTCGCGCGCGGACCTGGGACTTCAGGACGGCTCCTCGCTCGCCCGAGTGCAGCCCGCGGCCGTGGACGATGGCCACGCAGCGATGGCGGCTCCGCGCCGCGGCGATGAAGCGCTCCACGCTGGCGGCGGCGGCCGCGACGGTCTGGCCGTGCAGGTCGAGCACCTGGGCTGCCGGATAGGTGCCGCGCCGCAGCCGCCGCAGTTCGCGGCGGTCGACGCCAGGCGCCACGAAGCTGTCGCCGGGGGGTTCCGCCGGTTCGGTCGGCCGTGCCTCTGGCTGGTGGCCGTCCGGCGCCGGAGGCGCGACCGCTGCCCGGGTCCGGACGCGGCCGCGCGGGTCGCGGGCCAGCGGCGTGACGCCCGACATCGCCCGTGCGAACTCGTCGTCCGCGTCGGCCCGATCCTCGGCCCTCAGCGGACCCTCGGCGGGAGCTGCAGCTGGTCGGCGGAGGGCCACGATCCATTATCAGCCAGCCGGGCTCTACGCTTCGGCCATCGTCCGCCACGCGGAGGAGCGCCGCGCCCACGGGCCGAACGCGCCCGTGCCCGCCAGGGCGAGCACCGACTCGGCTTCCGCGATGTCGTCGAGGCTGACCAGCCCGACATACCCGCCCTCGTCGAACACGGCGGCGACGCTCGCGTCACGATCGATGAGCGTGCGGCGGACGTCGGCCAGCGCCGTCCCGGCGCTGACGCGCGGGCATGCCTTCATGACGGTGAAGACCGGCAGGTCACCGCTCGATCGCGCCAACGCCTGCAGCACGTCGCGGCGACTCACGACACCCGACAGGTGCGGCCCGCGCAGCACCGCGAAGTCGGGCTGGTAACTCGTGAGCAGGTACTGGACAACGGTGCTCAGGCGGTCGGTCTCGCCGAGGCAGACCGCGAATCGATTGCACGCCTCGCCTGCCGGCAGGCTGGCCAGCGCACCCTCGCGTCGCTCGTCGGCCCTGGCGGCGCCTGCCGCGAAGAACACGAGCGCGGCAATGACCACCAGCATCACGTCGCCGCGGACGAACCCGGCGGTGCCCATGAGGGCGGCGAGGCCCTGTCCGATCGACGTGGACCACCGCGTGGCCTTGCTCCAGTCGATCCACAGGCCGAGGAGCCCGCGCAGGATGCGGCCGCCGTCGAGCGGGAATGCCGGAATGAGGTTGAAGATGAGCAGGCCGACGTTCGCCCCGAGGAGCCATCGCACACCGCCGGCGACCGATACGCCGTCCGCGCGCAGTTCCGGCAGGCGCACCGTCAGGGGCGACGGGTCGCCGAGCGCGCCCAGGACGGCTGCCAGGAGCAGCACGATCGCGACGGTTACCGCCGGACCGGCCGCCGCGATCGCCAGTTCCTGCCGCGCGTCGCGCGTCGGGCGTCCGAGCACGGCGACGCCCCCGATCGGGAGCAGCAGGATGTCGCGGATCGGCAGGCCGTAGCGGCGGGCCGCGAAGGCGTGCCCGAACTCGTGGAGCGTGACGCAGGCAAAGAGGAGCACCACGAGCGAGGCTCCGTAGGCCATGCCGGCCGGGCCCTGGCCGGCCCACGAGACCGCCGCAGCGATGATGACGAGCAGGAACGTGAGGTGCAGCCTGACGGCGATGCCCCTTACCGTGCCGAGGTGAAGCGACCAACCCATGGCGAGTGTCCCTCCCTGGTGCTCACCGCCCGGCGGCGGTGCTCAGGGCCCAGTGTAGGAACCCGCTATTGCAAGAACAAATAGATAGTGATCATCGTATGTGTAGGTAGAAACTATGAGCGACGGACCTGCCGTCAGGGCGTGCGGCGGCCTACACGACGACCGATCGTGTTCGCAGCACGGCCTCCGCCAGCGCCAGGTCGCCATGCACCTGGGCCGCGCGGCGCGCGGCGTCGTAGGGCAGCGCGTTGAAGAGGCTGCGGGCGAGGACGCGGTCCTGGATGCGCAGGTGGGTCGCCACTGGACGATCCGGCGTGCCGAGCAGCAGCGCCCACCCGGTGTCCTGGCGCGCGACGACCCACGATCCTCCCGATGGCCCGAGGACCTCCACGTGTAGCAGTGTCCCGCTGCGCGCCGGCACGGTCCGCAGGGCGTGGGGAAGGGCCCGCAGACCGACGTCGAGTACGAGGTGCAGCCATCTCGGCTCGGTTTCGGGCGGGGCACCGACCGCGTCGCGAATCTGCATCTGGTGGTGCCAGTACTCTGTGAAGTCGCGTCCGAGGTCGAACCACGCCAGCGACTGACGTTCGCCCGCCCACGACACCGGAAACAGCGCCGGCCGGTCGAGTGGGATCCGCTCCACCGTCTCGGCATACGCCCGCGCCATGTGGTCGAACAGGCCAAGCAGCACCATCGGGCTGAACCGCCGCGCCGCCGCCACCCATTGCTGATTCAGGCGGGACAGGAACACGACGAGGTCGGGGTCGTCCGGCGGGCTGGGGCTCACGCCGTCCCGTTCGAACGAGACGCGCCGGAGGCCGGTGTCGATCATGTGGGCCACGACGTCGCGGACCTGCCACGAGCCGGCCACCGTCGGGCGGGACCAGTCGTCCGGCGGCAGGGCCGCGAGGCAGCGCGAGCAGGCGTGGAACAGCGGACGGAAACACGAACGGGTATCAACCGGCAGCAGCGGGTCGGGCACGGGTACCTCGGACGACGCGGGCGGTGCGAACGGGTGACCTCCGACAGGTCTGTGGGGCCCGCAGGCAACTGTGTCCGCGTGTGGAACATGAGGATACTCGGAGCGGGCGCCCTCCGGCGTCCGACTGCGCAGCCGGCTGCGGCGTGCGCGCTGGCGTCCGTGGTGGCCCCGGCTCGATGCGGCAAACGAGGTAGGATCGCCCGCATGGCCGAGCCCGCGCCGGGTGGATCCGGGCGTTCACCCGCCGTGCCTCCAGTGGAGGCGGCGGTGCCCGCCCAGGAGGCGGGACGCCGGGCGACGGGCGTCCACGCGCGGCGCGTCATCTTCATCGACCTGGCCCGGGCCATTGCCGTCGTCTTCATGCTGTACGGGCACACGGTGGACGCGCTGCTGGCGCCCGAGCATCGGCACGGCGTGCTGCACGAGGTCTGGCAGTTCCAGCGCGGCTTGACCTCCTGCCTGTTCCTGCTCCTGTCCGGGTTTGCGTTCAGCGTGGCGACCGTGCGCCACTGGCAGGCGCAGATCTCCTTCAGCCCCGCGCTCCTGCGCCGCGCGCGCCGCTTCGGCCTCTTCATCCTCCTCGGGTACGTCATTCACATCCCGCTGGCGCCGCTCTCGCGGCTGCTGGCAGCGGATGCCGCGGCGCGCCAGGCCTTGTTCACGGTCGACGTGCTGCACGTCATCGGCGTGACCTTCATCGGGGTGCAGCTGCTGGTGATGGCCACGCGCAGCGCCGGGCGCTTCGCCGCGGCGTCCGTCCTGCTCGCCGCGGTCCTGATTCTCGCGACGCCGGCGGTGTGGGACACCGACTGGCAGGCCCATCTGCCGCTGCCGGTCGCTGCGTACCTCTCGCCAGCCACCGGGTCGCTGTTTCCCGTCGCGCCGTGGAGCGCCTTCATCCTCGCGGGCGCGGCGCTGGGGCAGTGGTATGCCCGCCGCGGGGTCGACGCCCTGGGCGCGTACGCCAACCGCGTGCTGCTCCTGCCCGGGGCCGGCCTGCTGGTGCTGGGCGCGTGGCTCACCGCGCAACAGCGCGCCCTCTTCGGAAATGGCTTGAACACGTTCGTGCCAGGAGACATGACCACGAGGGCCGGCGTCTGTTTCCTCCTGCTCGGCGTCGTCGCACACCTGAGCCGGCGCATGTCGCGGCTGCCGCACGTCTTCGGCGCGGTCGCCCAGGAGTCGCTGGTCATCTACGTGGTCCACCTGTGTCTGGTTTACGGGTCGGTCTGGAACCCGGGCCTGGCGCGTTACTTCAGCCACCGGCTCGCACCCGGCGCCCTCGTCCCGCTGGTGCTCGCACTGATCGCGTCGATGGTGCTGCTGGCGTGGTACTGGAACGCCTGGAAGCACACGCGGCCGGCCCTCATCCGCCGGATCGTGGCCGCCGCCAGCCTGATCGTCCTGCTGCGGATGGCTGGCTGATCGCCGCCTGTCAGGGTTTGGTGGGTTTGTTGGTATATTGCGGGGGCACCATGCCGCGCGACCTGCGCGAGGTGTGTCGGTCGTTCGGACCAGCGGAGGAGCGGTATGGAGTGTTCGACTCGGGTCGTCGGTGCGGTCAACGTCGTGGAGCTGAAAGGTGAGCTCGACGCCAACACCTCACCCGCGGCACAACAGGTAATCATGCCACTCGCCACGAGCGGCGCGAAGATCCTGCTCGACATGACCGGGGTCTCCTTCATGTCCAGCGCGGGACTCCGGCTGCTCCTCTCCACCTACCGCCAGGTGTCGGGCCTGGGCGGCACGGTCGCCCTCGCGGGGCTCTCCGAGGAACTCAAGGACACGATGTCGATGACCGGCTTCCTGTCCTTCTTCACGATTCACGACGATGCGGCCGCCGGCGTGACCGCCCTGTCCGCGGGGAACTGACGTCGTGGAGCGCATCGACATCCAGCCGACGCTCGAGTACCAGGGCTACAAGCTCCGGCCGGGCAAGCAGATTCCCTTCGGCGCCACCTTCGTGCCGGGTGGTGTCAACTTCTCGATCTTCTCGAGCCACGCCACCTCCTGCACGCTGGTGCTGTTCGACAAGGGGGCGCCGCAGCCGAAGGTCGAGATCCCGTTTCCCGATGCCTTCCGGATCGGCAACGTCTACTCGATGATCGTGTTCGATCTCGACTTCGAGAACATCGAGTACGGCTACCGGATGGACGGCCCGTTCGATCCCGCCGCGGGGCACCGCTTCGACCGGTCGAAGATCCTCCTCGACCCGTACGCCCGCGCGGTCGGCGGGCGTGACAGCTGGCGCGTGCCGCCGAACTGGGACGATGTGTTCCCGCATCGCTCGCGGCTGGTGCTCGACGACTTCGACTGGGAGAACGAGCGCCCGCTCGAAACGCCGGCCGAGGACCTGATCATCTACGAGACGCACGTCCGCAGCTTCACCGCCCACCCCTCGTCGGGCGTCAAGGCGCCGGGCACCTTCGCGGCCATCCGCAGCAAGATTCCGTACCTGAAGGAGCTTGGCGTCAACTGCATCGAGCTGCTGCCGGTGTACGAGTTCGACGAGTTCGAGAACAGCCGCA
>CAYLTD010000004.1:24916-225144 GCA_964386715.1 uncultured Bifidobacterium sp. | reverse complement strand
ACGAGGAACTCCTAAGTGTTTGATGAATGACGGCGCCGGCGGGCGCCGCGCCAACAGGAGATGCTACCCGAAGCATGGAAAAATGGGTAGCCGCCGAGGCGGTGCATCGGCTCCGCGTCGACGGCGTCGAATTGTCTTGAACCTACACCGACGGCAGGCCGCGCCTGCCCTGGAGGATACATGTCTGTAGACGTTGGATCGGCCGCTCCGGACTTCACGCTGGTGGATCAGGACCGGCAGGAGGTCGCGCTCCATTCGTTCCGGGGACGCCCCGTGGTGCTCGTGTTCTTTCCGGGCGCGTTCAGCTCGACCTGCACGGCCGAGCTGTGCCGGTTCCGGGACTCGATGGCGCGGCTCAACGCCGCGCAGGCGCAGGTGCTCGGCATCAGCGTCGACACGTTCTTCACCCTGAAGGCTTTCCGCGACAGCCAGCAGTACACCTTTCCCCTGTTGAGCGACTTCAACAAGGAGGTCATCCGCCTGTACGACGTGTTCTTCGAGAACATGATCGGGCTGAAAGGCCTGGCGAAGCGGGCGGTGTTCGTGATCGACGGGGCCGGGGTGGTTCGCCACAAGGAAGTCGTCGAGGATGCGCGGAACGAGCCGGACTACGACGCGGTGTTCGCCGCGCTCGGTTCGCTTTAGGGGTCCCGGGGCGGGGCGCAGCCGCGTGCGAGCGTCCCGCCCGGGCCCATCCTTCCGGAGTCAGGCGCCGTCCCGAACGCCGCCCATTCGGCCGCAACTCAACAGGGGCGACTCCGAACTCCTCCCGAAATCCTCCCGACTCCAGCGGGTCCGGCGGTGAGGCGGCCCGTTCACTGGGAAGCCATGGTTGAGAATGGTGGCGGGGCGGGGCCGACGAGGAGTTCGGCTATACTGAACATATGAGCAACTGCTCACATATTCAGATTGGTCCCGCGGACCTGCTTGACGCTCACGCCGTCGCGGCCCTCGCCGACACCTTCAAAGTGCTGGGCGATCCCACGCGCGTCCGCATCCTCGACGCCCTCTCGCACGGCGAGTGCAACGTCGGCGACCTCGCCGCCCTGCTCGGGATGTCTGAATCGGCCGTCTCGCACCAGTTGCGCCTCCTCCGCGGCATGCGCCTCGTGCGCCCACGGCGTGCCGGGCAGCTCGTCTTCTATGCGCTCGACGACCTTCACATCGTGCGCCTGTTCGCCCAGGGCCTCGAGCACGTGCGCGAGCGCACCGGCCAGCAGCCGCTGGATGGCCACGGCCGCACCTGGGCGCCAGCCTCGGCGCCGGCGGGTGAGGAGCGCTGATGGCGGCCACCTGCACGGTCTGCGAACTCCACGCCGAGTCCACCTTCCGCATCGAGGGCATGGACTGCCGCGAGGAGGTGGCGCTGCTCGAACGCCGCTTCGGCTCCCTGCAGGGGCTGGAGGGGTTCCGCGCCGACGTGATGGGTCAACGGCTGCACGTCACGTATGACGCCTCGAAGATCAGCGCCGCGGACATCACATCGGCCGTGGCCGATACCGGAATGCGCGCCTGGCTCGAGCATGAGGAGCCGATTGCGGGGGACGACCGCGCCCGGCGAACCCGCCGCCTCCTGCTGGCCAGCGCCGTGGGCTGGTACGCGGGCGGGCTCGCTGCGGGCTGGCTCGGTGCGCACCCGCTCGTGGTCGCGGCCTGCTACGCCGGGTCACTTGCGTCCGCCGTCCCGCTCACGGCGCGCAAGGCCTGGCTGGCCGTCCGGCACCGCTCCCTCGACATCAACGTGCTGATGCTCGTCGCTGCCACGGGCGCCATCGTCCTCGGGGAGTGGTCGGAGGCCGCTGCCGTCGTCGTGCTCTTCGCCGTGGCCCAGATGCTCGAGGCGCACACCCTCGAGCGGGCGAGGCTGGCCGTGCGGGCCCTCATGGACCTCGCGCCGGCCGAAGTGACGGTGCGCGAGGGTGGCGAGGAGCGCCGCGTCCCCGTCGATCGTGCCACCCCCGGGACGATCGTCCTGATCAGGCCGGGCGAGAAGCTGGCCATCGACGGCGCCGTCGTGGAGGGCCGCAGCAGCGTGAATCAGGCGCCCGTCACGGGCGAGTCGATCCCGGTGGACAAGGGACCGGGCGACGAAGTGTTCGCGGGGAGCATCAATGGCCGCGGCGCGCTCGATGTGCGCGTGACCCGCCATCGCCGAGATACCACGCTGGCGCGCATCATCCACCTGGTCGAGCAGGCACAGGCGCAGCGCGCGCCGTCGCAGACCTTCGTCGAGCGCTTCGCCCGCATCTATACGCCGTCGGTCCTCGCGCTGGCGGGACTGCTTGCCGTCGTGCCGCCGCTGGTGGCCGGAGGCGACTGGGCAACCTGGACCTACCGCGCACTCGTCCTCCTGGTGGTCTCGTGCCCGTGTGCGCTGGTGATCTCGACGCCGGTGTCGGTGGTCTCGGCTCTCGCGGCCGCGGCGCGCAAGGGGGTGCTCATCAAAGGCGGCGCGCACCTCGAGCGCGCCGGCCGCATTCGCTGCGTCGCTTTCGACAAGACGGGCACGCTCACGCGCGGCACGCCAGAAGTGCTGGACGTCGTTCCCCTCAACGGTGCCGCCCCGGCCACGGTGCTCCGGCTCGCGGCAGCGGTCGAGCAGCGATCCGAGCACCCCATCGCGGCGGCGATTCTCGATCACGCCGCCCGCGAGCGCGTGGATCTCACGCCGGGGTCGGCAGTCGAGGCCCTGACCGGCCGAGGCGCGCAGGGGCGGGTCGATGGCCATGCGGTGGTGGTCGGCAATCATCGGCTGTTCGAGGAGCGCGCGTGGTGCTTCCCGGAGATGCACGCGCGCGTCGAGGCGCTGGGCGCTGCCGGACGCACGGCTGTCATCGTGGCGCGCGACGAGGAACCGATCGGGATCATCGCGGTTGCCGATCGGCCGCGTGAAGCGAGCCGCGACGCGGTCGCCATGCTGCGGGCCCAGGGCGTCGACCGCGTGGTGATGCTCACCGGCGACGCCGAGGGGACCGCCCGCACGATCGCCGCCGATCTCGGCGTGGACGACGTGCGTGCCGAACTGATGCCGGAAGACAAGGTCACGGCGATCCGTCAGCTCAAGGCCCAGTACGGCTGCGTGGCGATGGTGGGCGACGGCATCAACGACGCACCGGCGCTCGCCACCGCGGACCTCGGCATCGCGATGGGCGCGGCTGGCAGCGATGCGGCGCTCGAGACGGCAGACGTCGCGTTGATGGCGGACGAGCTGATGAAGATCCCGTTCGCGCTGCGCCTGAGCCGTACGGCCGTCGCGAACATCAAGGCGAACCTGGCGATCTCGCTGGTCCTCAAGGCGGCGTTCGTCGTGGCGGCCGTCGCCGGTGTCGCGACCTTGTGGATGGCGGTGCTCGCCGACACCGGCGCGACGGTGATCGTCGTGGCCAACGCGCTCCGGCTCCTGCGCGCCGACTGACGCCGCGCGGCACCCGTCAGTCGGGCGTGTCCTGCGCCACCGAGATCCACACGCGCGCGACGCGGAGGCCATCGAGTGCGGCCACTCGCATGCGCCGCCCTTCGACCTCCACCGTGTCGCCCAGCCTGGCGCGTCGGCCGATGCGGCCCAGCATGTATCCGCCGACGGTCGTGTAGGTGTCCTCGTCGATGTGGAGGCCGAACTGCTCGTTGACGTCCCCGACGAGCATGAGCCCATCCACGTCGGTTGACCCGTCGGCGTGCAGGACCGTGCGCGCGGCGCCGGCGGCGCCCACGATCCGCTCCATCAGCCACTCGAAGGTCACCAGTCCCGCCGTGCCTCCGTGTTCGTCGATGACGATGGCCTCCCGCACGCCGCGCTGGCGGAGCACCGCGAGCAGGTCGTCCGCCGTCATTGTCTCGGGCACGTTCAGGCTCTCGTGGGCAATCGCGCCAGCCGCCACGTCATGCCGGCCGGACGCCATGGCCTTCACCACGTCGATCGCGTGCAGCATGCCGACCACGTTGTCGAGCGAGTCGCGGTAGACCGGCAGGGTGGCGTAGCCCGCGTCGGCCACGGCGCGGAGGAGCGCCTCGCCGGAGGCATCGGCAGCGACCGCCGCCAGTTCCGTGCGCGGCACCATCACCTGTCCCGCCGTCAGGTCGGCGAAGCCGAACACGCGGTGCAGCATCTGCTCCTCGTCCTCCTCGAGCACGCCCGCCTCCTGGCTGGCGGTGACGAGCATCTTGAGCTCTTCCTCGGAGTGGACCATCGCGTGCCCGCCGGACCCCCGCAGGCCGAGCATGTTCACCATCGCGCGGCCGATGCCGTTCAGCAGCCGGATGAACGGCCAGAACACGCGCATGAAGATTTCGGTCGGCTTCACCACCAGCAGCGCCGTCGACTCCGAGCGTTCGAGCGCGATCGTCTTCGGGGCGAGTTCACCCACGGTGATGTGCAGCGCCGTGATGACCGCGAACGCGATGGCGACGGCGATGCTGTGCGAGGTGGCCTCGGCGATGCCCGTCGGCAGGAACGTCACCGCGGGGTTCACGAGTTCGGCCAACGCCGGTTCGCCAATCCAGCCGAGGCCGATGCTGGCCATCGTGATTCCGAGCTGCGTCGCGGCGATGTAGCTGTCCGGATCCGAGATGGCGCGCCGCACGGCCTTCGCGCCCGTGTGCCCCTCCGCGATCATCTGGTCGATGCGCGTCTTCCGGACGGCGATGATCGCGAACTCGGCTGCCACGAAGAACCCGTTGGCGAAGACGAGCGCCAGGACGCCTGCGAGGCGCCACAGGATCTCGGTGAGCGAATGCTCCATGCGCCGATCCTACGCTTTTCGATTGGAGAAGAAGTGTGCGTCGACGAAGTTGTCGATCTGCATCTGGGCGGCCGCGTCCACGGTCTCGAACTGGACGCCCATTCCCACGCGCGGGTGGCTCCACGCGACGCGGCCCTCGGCTTCGAGATCCGCATTCGTACCGGGCAGGCGGAAACGCAGGCGCAGCCGCGTCCCGGCTTCGATCGGGCTGGTGGTCCGGATGCCGACGCCCCCGTGACTCAGGTTGAGCGTGAGCGCCGCGGCGATCGTGTTCGCGACCCGGTACTGGATCGGGATGCCGAGCACCATCCGCGGGCTTCCGCGCCGGTTGAAGCTGTCGGGGAACAGATGCGGGGCGAGCGAGGGCAGGATGTGCTGCGTCGCGCTGTACTCGTTGATGTACCCCGCAATGCCCATCGACGCCAGCGCCCGGACTTCCTCGGCGCTGCCGATGGTCCCGCTGAACACGAGAATCGGCAGGCGACCGTCGTCGAGCTTGCGGATGCTGGACACGAGTTCGGTGCCCGTCGCGTTCGAGAGCCGCAGGTCGAGCAGCAGCAGATCGAGGGTGGCGCCGTGCGCACGCACGCGGGCGAGGAGCTCAGCGGCGCTGCGAACGGGCACCACCTGGTGTCCTGCCTGCTCGAGGGCCGACTTGAAGCGATCGCGGACGAATGCGGTGTCGTCGGCGACGACAATGGTCTTCGAGGCAGCGCCTGCGGTGGGCATCGTGGAGTGTGTAGTGTGCTGTCTCAGCCGCCGTCGTCGCGTTGCGAACGCGCGTCCGAAGTCGCTATACTTTTTTCTTACCGCGAACGTGTGTGGCGGATTCTGGCACGTCCCATGGCCGTTGCCAAGCCGACAGGCACGTTCCCCGCGAGGAGTCTATGGCCACCTGCCCTGAATGCGATGCCGAAGTCGATGTGGACGAAACCGATGTCGAACTCGGCGATGAAGTGAGCTGCGCCGAGTGCGGATCGGAGCTCGTGGTCAGCGGGGTCGATCCGCTCGAACTCGACTTCGCGACCGACGACGACGAGGACGAGGACGAGGAGGAGGACGACGACGAACTCGACGACGACGACCTCGATGAGGACGGCGACGGCGAGGACGAGGGCAACTGGGAAGAGGAATGAGCGGTAAGGAGCGCGCCCTGCGGGAGACCCTCTCTTCGCTCGGCTCGGTCGTCGTCGCGTACAGCGGCGGCGTGGACAGCGCCTATCTCGCCTGGGTCGCTCACGAGACGCTCGGATCCCGCGCGGTGGCCATCACCGCCGACAGCCCCAGTTACCCCGAGCGCCATCGCCAGATGGCGGTGCAGGTCGCGAGGCAGTTCGGCCTGCGCCACGAGATCATCCACACGAGTGAGCTCGAACGGCCCGAGTACCGCGCCAACCCGGCCAACCGCTGCTACTACTGCAAGCACGAGCTCTATACGCACCTCGTCCGCCTTGCGGCGGACCGCCGCGCCGTGGTCGTGGACGGCAACAACGCGGACGATCGCGGCGACTACCGGCCCGGCCGGCAGGCCGCGCGCGAGTTCGGGGTCCGCAGTCCACTCGACGAAGTGGGCCTGGGCAAGGACGAAATCAGGGACCTTGCACGGCAGGCGGGACTTCCGGTGTGGGACGAACCCGCGTCGGCGTGCCTGTCGTCCCGCATCCCGTACAACTCCGAGGTCACCGACGAGAAACTGCGGACCATCGAGCGTGCCGAACGCGTGCTGCAGGGCCTGGGCTTCCGCGTCTGCCGCGTCCGCCACCACGACGACCTGGCCCGCATCGAGCTCGGTCGCGCCGACCTGGCGCGTGCGCTCGAGCCCGAGACGAGTGCGACGATCGTGCGGGAGCTGAAGGCGATCGGCTACCGGTACGTGACGATCGACCTCCAGGGCTACCGCACGGGCAGCCTTAACGAGGGGCTGCTGCTGCGACCCGCGTGACGCGCACGGCGACGCTGACCGGCGGTGTGCTCGGCGCGGTGTTCCTCGCGCTGCACCTGCCTTTCCTCCCCCCGACGCTCGAGGACCTCGACTCGATCAATTTCGCGCTCGCCCTGCACGACTTCGACGTCTCCCGGCACCAGCCCCACCCGCCTGGATACCCGCTGTTCGTCGCCGGCGCGGTCCTGCTCCAAGCGCTCGGGCTGTCGGAGGTGAGGGCCCTGAGCCTCCTCGCCGCGCTGGGGGGCGCGCTGGGCGTCTTTGCGTGCACCGCCCTGTTTGCGGCGCTCGACCGCGACCGCGCCCGCGGGTCGCAGGGGTGGCTGGCCACGCTGGTCGTCGCCGCATCGCCGCTGTACTGGTTGACGGCTGCCAGGCCACTGAGCGACAGCGTGGGGCTCGGCGCCTCGCTGCTCGTGCAGGCGCTCCTCGTCTCGGCGTCGGGGCCGGCCACGCTTTCCGTCTCGGCGTTTGCTGCGGGCGCTGCGGCCGGTATCCGGTCGCAGGTCGTGTGGCTCACGCTGCCGCTCGTGGTGCTCGCGGCCTGGCGGCAGCCAACCGTGGTGAGAGTCGGTGCGGCACTGCGCGCGGGAGTTGCGTACACCGCGGGCGTGATGGCGTGGTTCGTGCCGCTCATCGTCCTCAGCGGCGGCCCCGCCGCCTACCTGAAGGCCCTGTCCAGCCAGGGCGCCGAGGATCTGACCGGCGTGGCGATGCTGGCCACGAATCCGTCGCCGAGGCTGGCCGTGACGGCCATCCAGCAGGCGCTCGTGTCCCCGTGGGGCGAGTGGTGGCTGGCCGTGGTGGTGCTGCTGCTGGCGGCGGGCGGATTGCTCGTGACGGCGCGGCGGGCGCCCGCGACGCTCGTGTGGCTCGCTGCTGCTTTCGGTCCCTACCTCTGCTTCGACCTGCTGTTCCAGGAGCCCATCACCACGCGGTATGCGCTGCCGTTCGTGATCCCGGTGGCGTACCTCGCTGCGCGGGGCGCGGCGGCGATCCCGGTCGTCGGCGCAGGCGTCGGCGTGGCCGTGGTGCTTGGCGGGGCCTACATCAGTGATCGCGCTGCGTACGGGTACTCCACGATGGACGCCCCCGCGTTTCGCATGCTGGCGGACATGCACGGGGCCGTGCAGCCGGAGGGCGCCGCCGTGCCCACCACACCCGTGCTCGCCATGCACCGCCGCGAATACTTCGACTTCCGCAGGCCGTTCCAGTGGGTCGGGGATCGGCTGCCGCCCTTCTCGGAACGCCTGGCCACGCCGCCGAAACACGAGTGGCTCGAGGTCGTGAAGTACTGGAACCGCGGGGGACGCGATCCCGTGTGGTTCGTCGCGGACCCCCTGCGCAGCGACCTGGCACTGTTCCGCTATGCGAAGAGGCCCACGCTGTACCGCTGGCCGTTCTCGCCCACGGTGCTGCTCGGCGGCGCCCGTCCGAACGAGATGGACTGGCACGTCATCGAGTCGCCGGACTGGTATCTCGGCGAAGGGTGGGCGATGACCCCCGAGACGGCAGGGACGGCGCGCGAGGACCGGAAGGGGCCGGGCTATGCGCCCATCACCGGGTGGATCCGCCGCCATGCGGGACCGGTGACGCTGATGATCGGCGGCCGGACTCTGTCGGGTCCTCCCGCACACGTCGCCGTGGAGGTGGATGGCCGAGTGGTGCTCGACGAGTCCATCCCGCCCGGGTTCTTCCTGCGCATGATCCCGTTGGAGACGCTGGAGGGAGCAACCGAGTACGCCATGGTGACCGTCCGTGCCGATAATCCCGAACTGGCGATCGAGCAGTTCGACGCCCAACCGGCTGGCCGGGTGATCTACGGTTTCGGCGAAGGCTGGAATGAGCAGGAGTACAACCCGCGGACAGGTGTGTCGTGGCGATGGTCGTCGGACCGATCGGTGATCCGGCTGCGGGCGGAAGGGCACGCCGTGGCGCTCACGCTGCGCGGCGAGATCGAGGAGGCCTCGTCCTCGCACGTCACGGTCCGCGCCGGGACCACGGTGGTGGCCGAGTTCGACGTGGGCCCGACCTTCTCGCGCACGGTCGTGATTGCCGCCGACCGCGTCCAGGGACGCGAGACGACGCTGACGATCGAGAGCAGCGCGTCCTACGTGCCTGCCGAGACGCAGTGGCGTTCGCAGGATCGCCGCCGCCTCGGGCTCAAGCTGGTCGAGTGCCGCGTTACCCCGGCTTCCTAGCCAGACAGAGGAGCGAACTGCCGAACGGGTTGTCGATGCCGGCGTTCACCCACAGGCTCTCCATCCGCAGGGCCGCTTTCAGCAGGCCGTTGACCGGCGCCGGCGGGACGGAGAAGTCCTTGTCGGCCTCGCCTTCCTCGGACAGGCCTCGCCACCGCTGGTAGGCGCGCACCGTCGCGATCGCCGGGAACAGCACGGCGTTGGTGTAGGTCAGCCGATCGATCGTGAACCCCGCGCCCGCTACCAGCGATGCCAGGCGCGCGCGGCTGTACCGCCGAACCTCGTGCCCGAGCACCGAGTGGTCGCCCTTCAGCATGTCCATGGCGGCCGTGTTGATGATCGCCCAGCCGCCGGGCCGGAGCACCCTGAACATCTCGCGCACCGCCGCCTGCTCGACCGGATCCGGCAGCGAGTACAGGACGTCGAACGAAGTGGCAATGTCGAAGGCCGCGCCGGGAAACGGCATGTCGCCCACCGACGCCCGCGCCAGCCTGGTACGGCCGCATTCGCGCCCGAATTGCAGTCCGCTGAAGGTGAGATCGAACCCGTAGGCCCGGCCGAAGCGTCCGAGCAGTTCGAGGTTGTTGCCCGTGCCGCATCCGCAGTCGAGGAGGCGAAGATCGCGGCGCCCGCCGGAGGCGCGTTCGAGGAGCGGCGTGACGAAATGACGGAAGCCGTGGAACCAGAAATGGCGCGTTTCGGCCGCTGCCGTCGCGCGGAGCAGGTGATCCATTCAGCGCCATTGTACGTGCGAAGAATTGACACCGCGCGTGTACGCTTTGTAAGCTGCGACTCTCCACTAGGAGTGTGACGATGACCCGCACGCATGTCTGGATGACCGCGCTTGCGCTGACGACGGTGATGACCGTGGGCGCCTGTGCGAAGAAGGTTCCACCGCCGGCGCCCGCGCCGCCACCGCCGCCGCCGGCCGCACCGGCGCCGCCACCACCGCCACCGCCGCCGCCTCCTCCGCCACCGCCGCCGCCCCCACGGCAGCTCACGGAGGACGAGATCTTCGCGCAGAAGTCTCTCGATCAGCTGAACGCGGAGCGCCCGCTCGCCGACGTGTTCTTCGACCTCGACGAGTCGACGATCCGCGACGACGCTCGGGGGTCGCTGCAGCGCAACGCCGACTGGATGAAGCGCTGGACCAGCACGCAGATCACGGTGGAAGGCCACTGTGACTCGCGCGGCAGCTCCGAGTACAACCTCGCCCTCGGCACCCGCCGCGCGAACGCCGTCAAGGACTACCTGGTGAACCTGGGAGTGCCGGCGGGTCGCGTCACGGTGATCAGCAAGGGGAAGGAACAGCCGTTCTGCACGACCGAGGACGAGTCCTGCTGGTCGCAGAACCGTCGCGGGCACTTCATCATCACCGCGAAGTAAGGGTCACGTCTCCAGACGGCAGGTCCGGGGGTGGGCGTCGACGCCCGCTCCCGGGCCTTCTTTTGTACGCAAACTGTCGAGGCGCGCGTTGCCGGGGCGCCGGCAGCAGTCAGGCTGGCCGTCCGCCTGGCGATGTCGTGCGGGTACCGCCTCGCCCAGGGACCGGCCCGCCCTACCTGCCCAACCCGCTCGCTCCCAACCGACCCGACCTACGCGACCTACCCGACCGCCCTGACCTACTCCACCTGCCGCCCCTGGCCGCCCTCCGGCCGCCGCGCCGCGCGGCACTCCTCCGCGATACGGATCGCGGCTGCGCGGGGATCCGGTGCGGCGATGATCGGCCGGCCGACGACGATGAAGTGTGCCCCCGCCTCGAGGGCACCGGCCGCCGACGCCGTGCGCGTCTGGTCGCCTTTCGCGTCTCCAGCCCCGCGGATGCCGGGAGTGACAATGGCGAACCGGGGGTTGCAGGCCTCCCGGATGAGGGCGATTTCCTGCGGTGAGGCGACGACGCCGTCAAGCCCGGACTCCTGGGTGAGCAGCGCCAGCCGCTTCACCTGGTCGGGGATGGGCGAGGTGACTCCGGTGGCCGCGAGGCCGTCGTCGCTGAAGCTCGTGAGCACCGTCACGGCGATGACCAGCGGCGGAGCCAGGGCCATCGCGGCTGCCTCGTCGTCGGCGGCCCTGCGGGCCGCGCGCATCATGTCCGCGCCGCCTCCGGCGTGCACGTTCACCATCCAGACACCAAGCCGCGTCGCCGCTGCGACGGCGCCAGCCACCGTATTCGGGATGTCGTGGAACTTCAGGTCGAGGAACACCCGGTCGCCGCTGGCGACCAGTTCCTGCACGAATCCCGGGCCATGGGCAGTGAACAGGCGGCTGCCGATCTTGAAGCCGCCGACCACCCCCCGCAGGTGTGCAGCGAGTGTCCGGGCCGCGTCGATCGTGTCGACGTCGAGGGCGACGAGCAGTGGGTCCATTGGTGTCAGTGCTTCCTGGGAGACGACATGTCCACCGACCCCACGAGGTGCTCGACGCTGTCGATGCCGTGACGGGACAGGTAGCCGCCGATGCCGTCGATGACCTTCGACCAGATCAGCGGATCCACGAAGTTCTGCGTGCCGACCTGCACGGCCGTCGCCCCGGCAATGATGAATTCCAGGGCGTCGCGTGCGTCGGTGATCCCGCCCATCCCCACCACCGGGATCTTCACGGCCTGGCGGCACTCGTAGACCATGCGGACGGCGATCGGGCGGATGGCAGGCCCGCTCAGTCCGCCCATGCCGTTCGAGATCTTCGGACGCCGCGTGTCCACGTCGATGGCCAGGGCCAAGAACGTGTTCACGAGCGACACCGCATCGGCCCCGGCCTCCTCGGCCGCGCGTGCAAACGATGCCGGATCAGTAACGTTGGGCGTCAGCTTGGGAATGAGCGGCAGCGGCGTCACCTTGCGAACCGCGCTGACCACGTCGTGCGTGCCATGCAGGCTGCAGCCGAACTGGATGCCGCCTTCCTTGATGTTCGGGCAGGAGATGTTCAGCTCGATCGCGGCCACCCCCTCGGCGTCCGAGAGGATGCGTGAGACCTCCGCATACTCCTCCACCGTCGTCCCGCACACGTTGACGACGGTTGCGGCACCGCGCGCTCGCAGTTCCGGCAGCTTTTCACTCACGAAGCGGTGCACGCCGATGCCCTGCAGGCCGATCGCGTTGATCATGCCGGCCGGGGTCTCGACGATGCGCGGCGCGGGGTGTCCCTCGCGCTCGGCCAGGAACAGCCCCTTGACCACGACACCGCCCAGGGCCGAGAGGTCCACCATGTCCGCGTACTCGACGCCGTAGCCGAAGCAGCCGCTGGCCGACATCACCGGGTTGCGCAGGGTCCACGACCCGATGCGCACCCGCAGGTCGCGCGCCTTCGTGTCCACGGCGCCCCCGCTGCCGGCGTCGGCTGCAGTGTCCATGCTCATCTCAATCCCAGACGATCTGTGCCGCGTCGAGCACCGGGCCCGCCAGGCACGAGCGGACGTTGTGGGGCCGGCCGCCCTCGGTTTTCATGGGGACGATGCAGCTGTAGCAGCCGCCCATCCCGCATCCCATGATGCGCTCCACCGAGACCTCGCAGGGGCGCCCGTGGTCCGCGGCGGCGCGCGCGGTCGCCTCGAGCATGCCCTCGGGTCCGCAGGCGTAGACGATGACCTCGTGTTCCGGTGCCCGGGCCTCGAGGGCGCGGCGCAGCGGGGCGATGACACGACCCGGTTCGCCGGCGCTGCCGTCTTCGGTCGTGAGCACGAGGGTGACGCCGAGGTCGCGGAAGTAATCCAGGTAGAACAGCTCGGCGCCCCTGCGGGCGCCGTAGAAGAGGGTGGTCCGGACGCCCCGTGCAGCGAGTGCGCGCGCGACCGTCCAGAACGGGGCCAGCCCGACCCCTCCGGCGACCATCCAGCCTTCGGCGGGCGGCGCGACCAGCGTGAACGGGCGTCCGAGCGGACCCAGGCAGGCGACGCGGTCCCCGACACGGGCGTCGTAGAGCAGCCGCGTCGTCGGTCCGATGCGCTTGACGAGGATGGACACGCCGGCGGGTTCGCCGTCCGCCCCGTGCAGGATCTCGAAGACGGAAAACGGCCGCCGCAGCAGCGGATCGTGGCCGGTAGCCGGCTTCACCATCACGAACTGGCCAGGCGTCACGCCCCGCGCAACGTCGGGTGCGGCGAGCGCGAGCACGTTGTAGTCGTCCGACAGCGCGGTGTTGGCGAGGACCGTCGCCGACACGTCGAGGGGCATCAGGGCAGTGTAGCAAATCGTCGCCGCCTGCCCGTGACCGCGCCCGCCCCCTGCGCGCGGGCCACGACCATGCCGCGCACCGCCGGCGCCAGTGTTCGGGCCGCGTGGCGGACGCGGTATACTCAGGGGCCTGCGTCTCTTTAAATGCGGCCCTGTGAGGCTGCGAAGAGGTCCCGATGCCTGTGTGTCCCTGCCTGTGCCGCGCCCGGCGCGGTCCGATCCCGCCCGACCCGATTCACCCTCGACCGCCACACGACAGCTGTGAAGGGCTGGTGTCCTCATGCCGGTAGTGCTTGATTCGGACCGGATGGATCGTACGCTCACCCGGATCGCGCACGAGATCGTCGAGCGCAATCGTGGGGCGGAAGAACTGGCCTTCGTCGGCATCCAGCGTCGCGGCGTACCGCTGGCGCGACGGCTGGCGGGGCTGGTCGGTGCGATCGCCGGCGCGGAGCTGTCCGTGGGCGCGCTGGATATCACGCTCTATCGCGACGACCTGATGCGCCACCCGCTCGGGGCGCAGCCCGTTGTCGGGCTGACGAACATCACGTTCTCCATCGACGACAAGCGCATCCTGCTCGTGGACGACGTCCTCTACACCGGGCGGACCATCCGCGCGGCGCTCGATGCGCTGCTCGAGTTCGGACGCCCGAAGTCGATCCAGCTCGTCGTGCTCGTGGACCGCGGGCACCGCGAGCTGCCCATCAAGGCGGACTATGTCGGCAAGAACCTGCCGACCTCCGCGACCCAGAGCGTGCAGGTCCGGCTCACCGAGGTGGACGGGCAGGACCTGGTGGAGATCCAGGAATGAAGAAGGATCTGCTCGGCATCGACGACCTGACACGCGACGAGATCTACCGCGTGCTCGACACCGCGGACGCGATGCGCGAGATCGGCGAGCGGCCCATCAAGAAGGTGCCGACGCTCCGCGGCAAGACGGTGGTGAACCTGTTCTATGAGCCCAGCACCCGCACGCGGACCTCGTTCGAGATTGCGGAGAAGCGGCTGAGCGCTGACACGCTGAACATCGCCGTCGCGGCGTCCAGCGTGCTGAAGGGGGAGACGCTGGCCGACACGGCCCTGAACATCGAGGCGATGGCGCCCGACGTGATCGTGCTGCGCCACGCCTCGTCGGGTGCGTGCCACCTGCTCGCGCGCATCTGTCGGTCCCGCATCATCAACGCGGGCGACGGGCTGCACGAACACCCGACGCAGGCGCTGCTCGACGCCTTCACCATCCGCAAGCACAAGGGGACGATCGAGGGCCTGAAGGTGGCCATCGTCGGCGACCTGCTGCACAGCCGCGTGCTGCGGTCGAACGTGCTGCTGCTGACCAAGCTGGGGGCGCGCGTCTGGGTGAGCGGTCCGCCCACCCTGGTGCCGCGCGGCATCGAGCAGCTCGGCGTCATCGTCGCCCGCTCCGTCGAGGACGCGGTGCGCGACGCGGACGTCGTCATGATGCTGCGCATCCAGCAGGAGCGGATGCAGGGCGCGTACTTCCCCTCACTACGCGAGTACTTCAACCTGTTCGGCATGACCGAGGAGCGCGTGCGCCTGGCCCGCCCGAACGTGATCATCATGCATCCCGGCCCCATGAACCGGGGCGTCGAGATTGCGTCAGAGGTGGCCGACGGCCCCTACTCGGTGATCCTCGAGCAGGTCGCCAACGGCGTGGCCGTCCGGATGGCGGTGCTGTATCTCCTGGCCGGCGGAGTGGAACATGAAACGGCTGCTTAAGGGCGGGCGGGTCGTCGACCCGGCCCATGGACGTGACGGCATCTTCGACATCCTGATCGAGGACGGCCGCATCGTGCGCGTCGCGCCGGGCCAGCAGGCCGACGGCGCGACCGAGGTGGTGACGATCCCGGCGGGCCTCGTGATCGCGCCAGGCCTGATCGACATGCACGTGCACCTGCGGGAGCCAGGCCAGGAGCACAAGGAGACGGTCGCAACGGGGACGCTGGCCGCCGTGACGGGCGGCTTCACCGCCGTCGCGTGCATGCCCAACACGACGCCGGTCAACGACAACGCGGGCGTGACGCAGTACATCCTGAAGAAGGCCGCGGAGGCGAACCTCGCGCGCGTCTACCCGATCGGCGCCGTGTCACGCGGCCAGAAGGGGGAGGAGCTGGCCGAACTCGGCGAGCTGAAGGAGGCCGGCTGCGTCGCCGTGACCGACGACGGGCACCCGATCAGGACCGCGCTGCTGGCCCGCCGCGCGCTCGAGTACACGCGCATGTTCGACATGCCGGTGATCGAGCACTGCGAGGAACCCTCGCTGAAGGGCGACGGCGTCGCGCACGAGGGCCTCGTGGCCTCCCGGCTGGGCCTGCGCGGCATCCCCGGGGAAGCGGAGTCGATCATGGCGCAGCGCGACATCGCGCTCGCCGAGCTGACCGGGGGGCGCGTCCACATTGCGCACATGAGCGCGCGCCAGACGCTCGACGCCGTGCGGGTGGGGAAGTCCCGCGGCGCCCGGGTCACCTGCGAGGTGGCGCCCCACCATTTCATCCTGACGGACGAGATGCTGGCTGCACCGGTCGCCTACGACACGAACACCAAGATGAACCCGCCGCTGCGCGAGGCCGCCGATCGGGATGCGATGCTGCAGGGCATCGTCGACGGCAGCGTGGACGTGATCGCAACCGACCACGCGCCTCACCATTACGACGAGAAGCACGTCGAGTTCGATCGCGCGCCGTTCGGGATCACCGGGCTCGAGACGTGTGTGTCGCTGTGCCTGGATCGGCTGGTACACCCGGGGCTGATCACCATCACGCGTCTGATCGAGCTGCTCTCCGTGAATCCGGCCCGCATCCTGCGGGTGCCGGGCGGAGCGTTATCCGAGGGCGCCCCGGCCGACATCTCGATTCTCGCGCCGGAGCTCGTGGTGACGATCGACGTGAAGGCGATGAAGTCGCGGAGCAGGAACACGCCGTTCGGGGGTTGGACCCTCCGTGGCGGCGTTGCGGCGACCATCGTCGGCGGGCGCACCGTATACGCAAACCCTGCCGTGGCGCTCGCCGTCTGACCTCGAGGCGGCGGAGAGAACGTGTTCGCCCCGCCGGCGAAGTACAGGCCCGGCGCGGCTAGCGCGCGGGCCGCAGCGTCAGGCGCCCGACCGCGCCCGTCTCGATATCGAGGCGGTCCATGCGCATCTTCCGGTGACGTGCTGCCTTCCAGTCGGGCAGGAAGTCGTCGTAATGCCGCGACAGGAAATGCCCGGACATGCCGACTGCGTCGAGGAAGCGGCTGTCGTTGGCCGGCGACAGATCGATGATCTCCCGGTAGCCTGGCACGGACCGCTGCTCGAACGGCGCATCTGCGGCCACGGGTCCGACATTGACGGTGCTCCAATCGCCGCCATTCGGCACGGATCGGCTGAGCAGCGGCCGCAGTGCTCCCACGGCATCGAGCCCCTGGTGCGGGAACACGGCCGGATGCACGCTGTCCCACCGCCACCGGGACATCTCGGGCCCGAGGCGGCCGGTCAACTGCGCCACCGCCGCGTGCAGCGCCGCCGTCACCGCCTGGTCGCACGTCTCGCGAGCGGGCGTCCCCACGGTGTCGCACCACTCCGGATGGGCGTCGATCGACAGCTCGATGAAGCGCGTGATCGACGAGAACCGGCCGCGGTAGCTGTCCAGCGACGGGCCCAGTTCGTCGCCGACGATGGTGGGCGCGAGCTGGAGAAACCACGCCTGGAAGAGGGCCGGCGCCGCCAGGTCGCCGCGTGCGTCGTCGGTCCACGCGCGCAGGCGCTCGACTGCGGCGCGGTCCTGCGGCTCGGTGGGGACCGCGTGCGCGAGCAGGCGCGGCAACAGCGCGCGGGCGTGCAGGGACACCGTGTCCGCCTGGATGGCGCGGAAGTCGTCCGGCGTCAGCTTGCGGTGGGCGATCGCCTCCCTGAGCAAATCGACGATACGCTGGGCGCGGTAGGGGTTCGGGTACTCCAGGCCCACGAGCGGCGCACCCGGGGCACCCGACGGCCGGTTGTTCGCCGTCACGATGAAGTGCTCGGGTGGGTCGTACGCGTGCGGCAGCTGATCGAAGGGCACGTAGCCGGTCCACTCGGCCTGCCCGCTCCACCCCTCCGCCGGGCGCGAGCCGTCTCCCGACGCCCGCACCGGGATGTGGCCCGGTGCGTAGTACCCGATGTGCCCCTCGACGTCGGCGAACACGAAGTTCTGCATGGGCGTCGCGTAGTCGCGCAGCGCGGCCGTCACGTCGGTCCAGTTGCGGGCCTTGTTGAGCCGCAGGAATGCGTGCAGCGTCAGGTCCTCGTCATCGAGGGCGGTCCAGCGGAACGCGAGCGGCTCGAGCGCCGGCGTGTCGGTCCCCTGATTGTTGGCGTTGATGGCGTCTGAGACGAGCGGTCCATGCCGCGTGATCCGGACCGTCACCGAGACCGGCGCACCACCTTTCACGGCGATCGTTTCCTGGAGCACGCGCACGGGTTCCTGCCCGCCCGCGAACTCGGCGACGCGGCCGCTCGGATCGAGCTTCTCGCGGTAGAGATCCTGGACGTCGGCTGCCACGTTGGTCGCCCCCCACGCGAGATGGCGGTTGCGGCCGAGGGCAACCGCTGGCGTGCCTGGCAAGGTGGCGCCGATGATGTCCAGGTCGCCCGCCGAGACGTGAGCGAGGTACCAGATCGACGGGACGCGGGTGCTCAGGTGCGGATCGTTGGCGAGGAGGGGACGGCCCGTGGCCGTGAGCGTGCCGTCGACGACCCAGTTGTTCGAGCCGATGGCCTCATGCGTCGCGCCTCCGAGCAGCAGGTCCGCGACGGCCGGATGGCCGGATGCGAGGGTGCGCGCGAGCGCCGACCACAGCGCCCCTGGCGCCGATTCGGCCGGCGCTGCACTTGGTCCACGCGTGGATTCCTGCACGGGCGGGACCTGCGGCTGGTCGTTCAGGATGCTCAGGCCGTCGGCCGGATACGGCGGAAGTATCTGAGCCATCCGCTCCTCTCCGATCCGCTGCAGTATGTCCAGCCGCATCAGCTCGGAGGAGTAGTTCGCGCTCAGGTCCCAGGCCATCATCTTCACCCACACGACGACGTCCGGCCCCGTGAACGGCTCGGGCGAGAACCGCAGCAGCGTGAACTCGGGAGGCAGGCGCCGTCCCCCGTGGCTCGCGATGAAGGCATTCACGCCGGCCACGTACGCGTCCACCCGCTCGCGCGCCTCAGCGGGCAGGCGGTCCCAGGCGGCGAGTGCCGCCCGCCCGAAACCGACCGTACGAAGGAACCGATCCTGGGGGATGGTGGCGCTGCCGAAGATTTCGGAGAGGCGGCCGAAACCCACGCGCCGCTGGAACTCCATCTGCCAGAGCCGGTCCTGCGCGTGGACGTAGCCGAGGCCGAAGAGCCCGTCGAGTTCCGAGGCAGCGAACACGTGCGGAATCGCGTCCGCATCGCGCACGATATCGATCGGACCCGAAAGCCCCGCGACCTCCGCCTCCCCGTCGTACTCCGGCAGCGACTGCCTGAGATACAGGTAGCCGGAGCCCGTCACGACGACCGCCAGGCCGACGAGGGCGAAGAGGAGCCGGACGAGGATGCGTCGCATGCGAAAATCATAGCGAAATGCCTGCTGACGCGCGTCGTGCCGTGCTGAAGCCGACGCTGGATCGGCTCTACGACAGCTTCAACATCCCCGACGCCGCCACCGATCCGATCCAGATCGTCCGGCGCTATGAGGCTGCGGACGACCGCGAGGTGGTGGGATTCATCGCGGCCGGCCTCGCATTCGGGCGGGTCTCCAGCGTGCTGCAGTCGATCGAGCGCGTGCTGGCGGTGGCGGGCCGGGCTCCCGCCACGTTCGTGCGCGGTTTCGATCCGGCTCGCGATGCCGCGCCGCTGCAGGACTTCGTGCATCGCTGGACGCGCGGTGTCGACATCGTCGCGCTGCTGTGGGTGCTGCGGCAGATGCTGGAGCAGAGCGGATCGATCGAGGCGTTCTTCCTCGCGGGCGATCCAGGGGGTGACGATGTCGGGGGGGCCCTCGACAGCTTCTCCGATCGGGCGCTGCGCCTGGACCTGCGCCGCGCGTATGGCCGCGTGCCCGCACGCCCGGGCGTGTGCTACTTCTTCCCGCGGCCGTCGGCCGGCTCGGGCTGCAAACGGCTCAACCTCTTCATGCGGTGGATGGTCCGGCGCGACGCGCAGGACCTCGGTGTGTGGAGCCAGGTGTCGCCGTCACGACTGATCGTGCCGCTCGATACGCACGTGATTCGCGTCGGACGGTGCCTCCGGCTGACGCGCTACGCGAGCCCGGGCTGGCGCATGGCCGCCGATATCACGCGGGCACTCCGCGCCCTCGACCCGCACGATCCCGTGAAGTACGACTTCTCGGTCTGCCATCTCGGCATGATGAACGCCTGTGGGTTCGGGACGCCGCGGGGCAGCGCGCAGTGTCCGCTGAAGGGCGTCTGCCGCCCGCCTCGCGTGCGGCGTTCCTGAGCCTCTACGACGCCGGGTCTGGGCGCGTCCCTTCGTCGAGGTCGGCTACGTGCGGAGCCCGGGCGATGCGCCGGTAGTGGCCGGCGGTGGCTGCCACCATCCGGTCGACGGTGAACCGGGTCCGCACGCGTTCGTACCCGGCGTCGGCCATGCGGCTTCGCGCGGAGGGGTCCTGGAGCAGGCGAACGATCGCGTCGGCGAGCTGCGCGGGGGCTCGCGGGTCGACGAGAAGGCCGGTGCGCCGATCGTCCACGACCTCCGGAATGCCGCCGGCGCGCGTGCCGATGACGGCCTTGCGGCACGCCATCGCGTCGAGGATGGACGTCCCGAGGCCCTCGGTGATCGAACTCATCACGAACAGGTCGAAGCCCTTGATGCAGCCGATGATGTCGGTGCGGAACCCCGGAAGCAGGACGTGCTTCCCGAGGCCGTGCTCGTGCACCAGGTGCTTGAGATGCTCCTCGAGTTCGCCCTCGCCGAGGATCACGAACCGGGCATCCGGCACGCGCTGGACGACGAGGTGTGCCGCCTCGATCAGATACCGCTGGCCCTTGTGCGGGACCAGCGCGGCGACATTGCCGACCAGCGGTGCATGGTGGGGCAGCCAGTAGGCCTCGTGCACGTTCACCGCCGGCACGGCATCGATCCGATCCACATCGATGCCTTCGTGCACGGTGACGACCCGGTCCGCGTCGATGCCGTCGCCGATCAGCATGTCGCGGATGGCGTTCGAGGCGGAGATGAACAGGTCGACCTGGCGGTACTTCCACCGGGAGAACGAGTTCGACTTCAGATGGAAGTCGACGCGGCGTGACGCGATCAGCGCGGGCGCACGGCGGCCGTCGTGGTGCCGGGCCCCGGCGCCGAGCGACAGGGCCAGGCCGGCCATCGCCACGCCGTGCGGGTCGTGCGCGTGCACGATGTCGGGCTGGAGGCGGCGGATCAGCCGCGCGAGGCGCCAGCCGGCCGTGAGGTCCACCTCGTTTCGCGGGGCCAGCGGGTAGAGTTCCAGCCCTTCCTGCGCACGACGCCGCAACTCGCCGTCGGGATGGGCCACGAGAGCGGCGCGATCGCCCCGTGCGCGCAGGCCGTTCACGGTCAGGAGGACCTGGTTCTGGCCGCCTCGCCACGTGCGCGCGGTGTCGATGTGCAGCGAGAACACGGGAGGAGAATCAGGCCGAGTTGGTCGGGCGCGAGGCGCCAGGATGGGAGGCCGGCCGCGCCTGCAGCTGCCACAGCTTGGCGAACTTGAGGAAGACGTAGTGCGCGTTCAGGCAGGACACGATCAGCCCGGGTGTGCCCAGCCACATGCCCCCCTTCAGCACGAAGTTGCGGACGAAGGCGAAGGGCGCGTGCAGGGCCAGTTCGAGCGCCGATGTGCGGCGGCCGCTCTCGAACATCTGCATCGCCGCGAGGGCCGTGTAGCGATCGATGGTCTCGAGGTGCTCGGAGATGTCGCGGTAGGCGAAGTGCTGCAGCTCGCCCCGGAGCTGCCCCACCGGGCCTTCCACGGCGACGGCTTCGTGCACGTAGCGTCCGGTCCAGCGTGCACGGCGGCGATCGTACAGGCGCGTCTGGTAGTCGGGGTACCAATCAGTCCCGCGGATCCACCGGCCGAGGTGCCAGGTGACGCGCGGCATGCGGTAGGCCGCGTGGGCGGGCGCGTCGAGTGCCGACCGCAGTTCGGCGGCCAGTTCGGGGGTCACGCGCTCGTCCGCATCCATGGAGAAGATCCAGTCGTGCGACGCCTGCGCCGCGGCGAAGTTCTTCTGCTCGATGTATCCCGGCCAGTCCCGAACGAACACGTGGGGGGTGGCCGCCCGCGCGATGTCGGCAGTCCCGTCGGCGCTGTGCGAGTCGACCACGACGATCTCGTCGGCCCATGCGACGGACGCCAGCGCGTCGGCGATGTTCGACGCCTCGTTCCTGGTGATGATCGTGACCGACACCTTCGGCACGGGGGGAGTGTACAACGCACGGCCGCGGCGGAGAGCGGGGAGGTGCCGGAACGCGGGGCTCCGGAAGGCCGGGCGAGGGGCGGCCGCGGTGACGCGGGCCGCCCCGCTATCGGGGTGCGCGCGGATCAGCGGAAGGTGCCGCCGCCGGCTGCGCCTGCGGCTCCCGCGGCGGTCGTCGCGGCGTTCGCCCCGCCGACGCCGGTGCCGACGGCCCCCTGCGCCGCCGATGTGATGGCGGCAGCACCGGTCAGCGACGTCTCCTGGATTGCCTCGAAGTCCACGACAGACTTGTTGAAGTCGGCGATCGCCCGCACCTCGTTGGTCCGGGCCTGGGCGAGATCGCGCTGGGCCTGGAAGACGAAGAAGCTGGTCTGGATTCCGGCGGCGAACTTCTTCTCCTCGGCAGCCAGGCGCTGCTCGGCGAGGTCGCGTGCCGCGCGCGCGCTGTCGACGCGCTTCTGGTTGGTGACCACCTGACGCGCGGCGTCGCGCACCTGCGTGGCAATCTGCAGCTCCAGGTTCTTGAGCTGCTTCTGTGCCTGCTGATACTGCAGGGTGGCGCGCGAGTAGTTGGCCTCCTGGGTGCTCGCGCCGATGGGATACGAGACCGTGAGGCCGAAGGTCCAGGTGGGGAACTGGTTGCTGAACACGTCGCCCAGGACCGAGCCGAAGCTGCGCTGCGACAGCACCGGCCGGTTCACGTTCGTCGGCGGGAAGGACGTGATGGGGGTCAGCGTGGAGCCGCCGACGCCCACGGCGTTGTAGTTGAGCGTGGCGTTCACCTCCGGCAGCGTCTGGCCCTTGAAGAACTTCAGGTTCACTTCGCTGCGCTCGATGCTGTTCTTGGCGAGCTGCACGTCGGTGCGCGCGTCGATCGCGCGCCGGGTTGCGGCGTCGGCGTCGACGGCCACCGGGGCGAAGGGCATGGCCTGGCTCGGTTCGATGGTGAGGGTCCAGAAGTCCGGCGTGGAGGGGTCGAAGATGAGGGCGCGCAGGCGGTCTTCGGCCTGCTTGATGGCCGCCTCGGCCACGATCACCGCCTCTTCGTTCCGTGCCACCTCGGACTGCGCCTCGACGATGTCGATCGGCGCCATCGTGCCGATCTGCACGCGCTTCTCGTTGTCAGCGAGCGCGCGCTTCGCGAGGTCGAGCGACTGCTGCTGCGTGCGCAGGTTCTCGCGCGCGAAGGCGAGGTCCCAGTAGGCGTTCTTCACGTTCCGCGTCGTGAGCGCCGTGGTCGCGCGCAGCGAGACATCGGCCGCCGCGCGGTCCTTGCGCACCACCTCGAGCTGCTGGCGGAAGCTGTCGATCGTCCGGTTGCGGAGCAGCGGCTGCGTGAGGCTGAACGCAACGTTGGAGTTCAGGAGCGGGTTGAAGTTGGTGAAGAAGTTGTTGGTGGTGGACCGCTGCCCGTTCCACGAGAACTGGTAGTTGGTGCCGAAGGGCAGCACCTGCGACACCCCGAGCTGGCTGGTGACGCGGCGATCCGTGATCTTGTTCTGGCCGCCCGCCAGCGCGTTCGTCACCGGGCTGTCCTGCAGGTTCCCGGTCAATCCGGTCGTGAACGTGGGCACCCAGAAGCTGCGCGCCTGGGCGACCGACGTGTCCTGGATCTGCGGGTTGAGGCGCTCGATGGCGATCCCGAGGTTCTGCTCGAGGGCGAGCTGGACGGCTTCGTCGACCGACAGGCGGCGAACCGACGACCCCTGTGCGGCGGCGCTGCCCGCCGTGAGGGCCACGGCCGCGAGGGCAAGGCACAACGAGACACACTTCATCTGATGACGCATGGACGACGGCTCCATCGAGGCGGCTAGCGAATGGTTCTGACTAGTAGACGCGGAGAGGGGACGTTCGGTTCAGAAAAACAAAATCGTATACTACCCAGTCCCATGGCTACACGAGACGACCTGCTCGATCTGTTCCGGAAATCCGGCGCCCTGCTCGAGGGGCACTTCCGCCTGAGTTCCGGGCTCCACAGCACCGGGTACCTGCAGTGCGCCCTCGTGCTGCAGCATCCCACCTCGGCCGAGGCGCTCGGGCGCGCCATCGCCGAGCGGATGCGCGACCTGCGGGCGACGGTCGTGCTGTCACCTGCCCTTGGTGGAGTGGTGATCGGCCACGAGGTCGGACGTGCCCTCGGCGTACGCGCCCTGTTTGCCGAACGCCAGGACGGCGTGCTGATGCTGCGGCGCGGGTTCGTGCTCTCGGAGTCGGACCGCGTGCTGGTCATCGAGGACGTGTGCACGACGGGCGGTTCCACCCGGGAGACGATGCAGGTCGCGACGGCGGCCGGCGGGCGCGTGGTCGGCGCGGCAGCGATCGTCGATCGCAGCGGCGGCAAGGCCGCCTTCGACGTCCCGTTCCAGGCGCTCCTGAGCGTGGACCTGCCGACGTACCAGCCGGACGCGTGCCCGCTGTGCGCGCAGGGTCTGCCCGTCACCAAGCCCGGCTCGCGTCCCATGGTCGCCTGAGTGCCTCAGTGCCGCACTTCAAGCTGACGCTGGCCTACGTCGGCACCGGCCTCGTGGGGTGGCAGCGTCAGGCGTCGGGCACCTCGGTGCAGGCGCTGCTCGAAGAGGCGTTCCTGCCGCTCGAACCAGGCGGCGTGGTGGTGTCCGGTGCGGGCCGCACGGACGCGGGGGTCCACGCCCTGGGGCAGGTAGCGTCGGTGACGCTCCACCGGAGGATTGCGCCCGCAGCACTGGTGCGAGCCCTGAATGTCCGGTTGCCTCCGGCCGTGCGGGTGCTCGGGGCGGAGCCCGTGAGCCCTTCGTTTCACGCCCGTTTCAGCGCCGTGGCGAAGACCTATCGGTACCGCATCTGGAACGGGCCGGTGGTCAGTCCGTTCGACCGCCCGTTCGTGTGGCACGTGGCGCACCCGCCGCTGGCGGTGGACGCGATGGCGGACGCGGCCGCCCGGCTGGTCGGGCGGCACGACTTCGCGGCCTTTCAGGGCGCCGGCAGCGACGCGACCACCTCCGTCCGGACGATCGTGTCCTCGACCGTCCGCGCCGACGCGCCGCGGCCGGACGAGCGGCTCATCATCTACGACGTCCGGGGCGATGGGTTCCTGCGCCACATGGTCCGCGCGATCGTGGGCACGCTGGTCGAGGTCGGGCGCGGCCGGCGGCCGCCAGCCTGGGTGGCCGAGGTGCTCGCCGCGAAGCAGCGTGCAGCGGCGGCGAGGACCGCGCCGCCATCGGGGCTGTTTCTGGTCGGGGTCGACTACGAGTAGGCGACTTATAATGGGGCGGCATGTCGCTTGAGCAGCTCCTCGCCTGGATTCCGCCGGGGTCGCCTGACGAAGCGCTCGCCCGCCAGGTGGTCGAGGACCAGCTCCCCGCGCACGTCGCCATCATCATGGACGGCAACGGACGCTGGGCCGCGCAGCGCCACCTGCCGCGTGTCGAGGGACACCGGGCCGGCATCGACTCGGTCCGCGACGTCGTGGAGACATCGGCGCGCCTGGGCATCGAGGTGCTCACCCTCTACGCGTTCTCGGTCGAGAACTGGAAGCGGCCGCGCACCGAAGTGAACATGCTGATGATGCTGCTCAAGCGGTACATCAGGCTCGAACTCGGCACCCTGCTGCGGCACAACATCCGGTTCCGCGTGGTCGGCCGCATCGAGGATCTCGCGCCGGACGTCCAGGCCGAGCTGCAGCTCGGCGTCCGCAAGACCGAGGCGAACACCGGCATGCTGTTCAACATCGCGCTGAACTACGGTGGCCGGGCGGAAATCGTGGATGCGGCGCGACGCGCGATTGCCTCGGGCATCCGGCCCGACGAACTCGACGAGGCGCGCTTCAGCGAGTTCCTCTACACGGCAGGGCAGCCCGACCCCGACCTGCTCATCCGGACCAGCGGCGAGATGCGCGTCAGCAACTTCCTGCTCTGGCAGATTGCGTACGCCGAGATCTGGGTGACCGACACGCTCTGGCCGGACTTCCGGCGGCGCGACCTCCTCGACGCCATCATCGCCTACCAGAAGCGCGAGCGACGCTACGGCGGCATCAAGGATTCCGCCGTCGCCCTCGGCGCCAAGTGATCACCCGCGTCATCAGCGGTTCGGTGCTGATCGCGATGAGCATCGGCGCGGTGTGGTTCGCACCGGGCTGGCTCTTCCTGCTGATCGCCATCCTGCTCGCCGCCCTGGCCTGCCGAGAGTTCGCGGCGCTGGCGCGCGCGAGCGATCTCCACATCCCCGGAGTGCTGGCCACCATCGCCACGGCGCTGACCTGTGCGGCGTTCTCCCGCGCCTCGTTCGGAATCCCGCTCGATCTGGCGCTGATGTCCGCACTGGTGGTGCTCGGCTCGCTGTCGCTCGCCTCCTGGAGCGGCGGCCGCGACGCGGTGGCAAGTGCGTCGGCCGCGCTGATGCCGGTGCTCTACGTGGGACTCCCGGTCGGCGCCATGGTCGGCATCCGCGAGCAGGCTGGGCCCCAGGGCCTGTTCCTGCTGATGCTCACGGTGATGGTGAGCGATTCATCGCAGTACTTCGTCGGCCGGGCCTTCGGCCGGCGGCCGCTCGCCCCGCGCGTGAGCCCGAAGAAGACCCTGGAGGGCGCCTACGGCGGATTCGTGTGCGGCACGGCGCTGCTTGCCGTCGTGGGCCACTGGTGGCTGCCCTCCGTCCCCGTCCTGCTGCGGGTCCTGCTCGGCGCCACCCTCGTGGCGCTCGGCATCGCCGGCGACCTGTTCGAGTCGATGCTGAAGCGCAGCGCGGGCGTAAAAGACAGCTCGGCCCTGATTCCGGGACACGGCGGCGTGCTCGATCGCATCGACGCGCTGCTCTTCACCGCGCCCGTGTACTACGTCGTCATCACGCATGTCTGAGCGGCACGCCGTCGAACGGAAACGGATCGCCATCCTCGGCTCCACCGGTTCGATCGGCGGCAGCGCGCTGTCGGTGGTGGACACGCACCCGAACCGGCTGGAGGTCGTCGCGCTGGCTGCGGGAGAGAACGCCGGACTGCTCGCCGAGCAGGCGGCCCGCTACACGCCCCGCCTTGTCGCGGTCGGCTCGGCGGGCGCGGCCGATCGCCTGCGGGCCTCGCCGGCATGGTCCTCCGCGGTACGGCTCGCGGGGACCGGGCGCGAGGGGCTGGTAGCCGTCGCCACCCATCCCGACGTCGACATCGTGCTCTGCGCCTCGTCGGGCACGGACGCGCTCGAAGCCGTGCTGGCGGCGATCGAGCAGGGAAAGACGATCGCGCTCGCGAACAAGGAAGTCCTGGTGATGGCCGGCGCCGTCGTGACGGCCGCGGCCCGCCGCCACGGTGTGGCGATCCTGCCGGTGGACAGCGAGCACAATGCCATCCACCAGTGCCTGCACGGTCGGGCCCCGGCGGAGCTGAAGCGTGTCGTGCTGACCGCGTCGGGAGGACCGTTCCGCGGCCGCACGGCGTCCGAACTGGAACACGTGACCGCGGCCGACGCCCTTCGGCATCCGACGTGGCAGATGGGACGCAAAATCACGATCGACTCGGCGACGCTGATGAACAAGGGGCTCGAAGTCATCGAGGCGCGCTGGCTGTTCGACGTCCAAGCCGATCAGATCGAGGTGGTCGTCCATCCACAGTCGGTCGTGCACTCGCTGGTGGAACTCGTGGACGGCTCGATGATCGCGCAGCTTGGCGTCACCGACATGCGGCTGCCCATCCAGTACGCGTTCTCCTATCCCGAGCGATGGTCGGCGCCGGTGCCGTCGCTGGATCTCGCCCGCGCCGGGAGGCTCGAGTTTCACGAACCGGATGTCGGGGTGTTCCCGTGCCTCGGGCTGGCCTACCGGGCGCTCCGTGCACCGGGGAGCCTGGCGGTCGTGCTGAATGCCGCGAACGAGATCGCAGTGGCGAAGTTCCTCGAGGGGGCGCTGTCCTTTGTCGGGATCGCGCGCGTGATCGAGCAGACCATGGACGCGCATGCACCTGCCGAGGTAGGCACCCTCGCGCAGGTACGGGCCGTGGACGCGTGGGCCCGCGACTACGCACGGGAGACAGCACGCGGGCTACAATTGAAAGTCTGAGGTTCCGGTGGCTGGATCACTGACCACGTTCGTCGCGTTCGTGTTCGTGCTCGGGGTGCTCGTGTTCGTGCACGAACTCGGGCATTTTCTCGCCGCAAAGCGCATCGGCATCAAGGTGCTGAAGTTCCAGCTGGGCTTCAACCCGACGATCGTCAGCGTCCGGCGGGGTGACACCGAGTACAGCATCGGCGCGCTGCCGCTCGGCGGCTACGTCAAGATGGCCGGCGAGAATCCGGACGAGCCACAGAGCGGCGGGCCCGAAGAGTTCCTCTCGCGCAGCAAGTGGGAACGCTTCCAGGTGCTCATCATGGGGCCGCTGATGAACCTCGGCCTCGCGTTGATCCTGACCGCCGTGGTCCTCTACCAGGGCGCGGAGCGCCTGGCCTACGAGGACCAGCCGGTCGTGGTTGGCGCCGTGGCGGCGGATTCGCCGGCGGCGCGCGTCGGCCTCCAGCCGGGCGACCGCATCGCGTCGGTGGCCGGGCGCGACACCGAGACGTGGGAGGACTTCTACATCGCGGTCGGCACGAGGCCCGGTCGTGAGGTCAGCCTCGGCTACGTCCGCAACGGCAGCCCCAACACCGTCACGATCACGCCGGTGGCCTCGAAGGACACCCGCTTCGAAGTGGGCGAGATCGGCGTGCTGCCCAACGTGCACCCGCACATCCGCTCAGTCAATCCCGGCGATCCCGCCGACAAGGCCGGGCTGAAGCCCGACGATGTCGTGGTCGCGGTGAACGGCGAGACGATCACGTTCTCCACACACCTGAAGGAAGCGATCTCGAAGCGGCCCGAACAGCAGATCACGCTGTCGATCCTGCGAAACGGGCAGCCCCTGTCGATCACGGCGACACCGAAGCGCAGCGGCGACACGGGCCTGCTGGGAGTCGGCATCGCCGATGAGACGGTCAGCGTGAAGCCGGGGTTCGCGGGTGCAGTGCGCATGAGCGTCGAGAAGAACGTCCAGTACTCGGGGCTCATCTTCCAGACGATCTGGGGGCTGATCACCGCCGAAACCTCCCCCAAGCAGCTGATGGGGCCTGTCGCGATCGCCCAGCTCTCGGGCGAGTCGGCGCAGCTCGGCTGGATTGCGCTCTTCAGCCTGATGGCGCAGATCAGCCTCAACCTCGGGCTGCTGAACCTGCTGCCGATCCCCGTGCTCGACGGTGGCCATATCTTCATCATGGCCATGGAGGGTGTGGCGCGCCGCGACTTCAGCACGCGGATGAAGGAGAAGATGCTCCTCGCCGGCTTCGTGGTCCTGATGACCTTGATGGTCACGGTGATCTACAACGACCTCACGCGAATCAGCTGGATCGAACGGTTGATGCCCTGGCGCTGACCGGCGCCACCCCGACCGGCTGCGGCAGCCGCGCGACCGTCTTCCTCGCGCGGGATCAGGAGGGAACGTGACGCTACTCAGGCAGTGTGGTCTGTTCGTGCTCGCACTCGCATTGGCGGCGGCCTCGCCCGGCCCGCTGGCCGCCCAATCGCCGCAGAACGTCACCGCCACGGACATCGAGCGCCTGCAGGACGCCCTGCTCGACGCGGGCCGCGACGTCAGCACGGCACGGACGCGCGACGCCGCGCTGGCCTCCCGGCTCGAATCCGAGCTCGATCAGCTCAGTGACGAAACGGCCTACCTGCGCGTGAAGCTGCGCAAGAACGAGCCGGTCCCGCGGACCGACTATTTCGACCTGCGCGACCGCATCGACGCCCTGCGATCGCGGGCGCGCGGCAGCAGCAGCGCCTCGCAGCCTGCTGGCGGCGGCGCGGCGACACCGCCGGCGTCCAGGCCCGCCCCGTCCGGTGCCGGGGGCCGCGAGATTCCGTCGGGCACGGAGTTCGACGTGCGCCTGCAGCAGTCGCTGAGCTCCTCTACCAGCCTGGTGGAGGACCGCTTCGAGGCCACCACGCTCGTAGACCTGCGGGAAGGGGACCGCGTCATCGTCCCGGCCGGGTCGGTGATGCGGGGCGTGGTGAGCTCCGTGACGAAGGCGGGCCGCATCGAGCGGACGGGCAAGATGACGGTGGCGTTCGATCAGGTGACGATCGGCGGACGTGCCTACCCGATGCGTGGCACGGTGACGCAGGCGCTCGAGAGTGAGGGGGTGCGCGGTGAGGCCGGTCGCATCGGCGCCGGGGCTGGTGTCGGCGCCATCCTCGGCGGCATCCTGGGCGGCCTCAAAGGAGCCATTGCCGGCATCCTGATCGGGGGCGGCGGTACGATCGCCGCCACGGAAGGCAAGGACGTCGAACTGCCGGTCGGTACCGTGCTGCGCGTCCGGCTGGACGCGCCGTTGTCACTGCGGTAAGGAACGGAGCACGGCCGGGCCGGACCATCCGGCCCGTTCCGTGCTGCGCCCGCCTTCGGCACGCCCCGCGCCGCCGCTCATCCGCGCGCGACGTCCTTCATCGCATCGCGTGCCGCCGCAATCGTCCGGTCCACGTCCCGTGCGGTGTGTGCGGCCGACAGAAACCAGCCTTCGAACTGCGACGGCGGCGGGTAGATGCCGCGCTTCAGCATCGCGTTGAAGAACCGTGCGTACTGCGCGGTGTCGGCCGACGTGGCCGACCGGTAATCGCGCACCGGCTGGTTGGTGAAGAACGGCGTCAGCACCGACCCGAACGCGTTCACCTGCAGCGCGACCCCCGCGTCGCGTGCCGCCTCGGCGAACCCGGCAGCGAGGCGGGATCCAAGAGCCGCGAGCTGCTTGTAGAGTGACGGCTTGAGCTGATCGAGGCACCAGATGCCTGCGGTCATGGCGAGCGGATTTCCCGACAGTGTGCCGGCCTGGTAGACCGGTCCGGCCGGCGACACGAGTTCCATGACGTCGGCCCTGCCACCGTAGGCGCCCACCGGCAGCCCGCCACCGATGATCTTGCCCAGGCAGGTGAGATCGGGCCTGACCCCATACACCTGCTGGGCACCGCCCGGCGCAGCGCGAAAGCCCGAGATCACCTCGTCGAACAGCAGCATCGCCCCGTGCGCGTCGCAGATCTCGCGCAGGGCGCCGAGGAACCCGCTGGCGGGCGGTACCACCCCCATGTTGCCTGCAACCGGCTCGACACAGAGCGCCGCCACCGCGCCGCGGTTGGCGTTGAACACGCGTTCGACCGAATCGAGATCGTTGTAGGTGGCGAGCAGCGTATCCGCCGCCGCCGCCCTGGCCACGCCGGGGCTCGTGGGCGTGCCCAGCGTCAGCGCGCCGGATCCGGCCTGGACCAGGAACGCGTCCGCGTGACCGTGGTAGCACCCTTCGAACTTGAGGATCTTGTCGCGGCCGGTCGCGGCGCGTGCGACGCGGACAGCGCTCATCGCGGCCTCGGTGCCGGAGCTGACGAACCGCACGCGTTCGAGTGCGGGCATCAGCCGCCGCACGCGGGCGGCGAGTTCCGATTCGAGCGGGCTCGGAGCCCCGTAGCTCGTGCCGTTCTTTGCCGCCGCCGAGATCGCCCGCACCAGGCCCCGCGGTGCATGACCGTGGATGAGCGGGCCCCACGACATCACGTAGTCGATGAAGACGTTGCCGTCCACGTCCTCGATGCGCGCACCGGTGGCGCGCTTGATGAACAGGGGCGAACCGCCCACCGACTTGAAGGCCCGGACGGGGCTGTCGACGCCGCCGGGCAGCAGGCCGACGGCGCGCGAGAAGAGGCGCGCAGACTTGGTCGTTTTCATGGCTGGTGGCACCGTGGCCCGGGTGGCCGTTCAGCGGCCGGCGGCCGGGCGTCCTGGCTTACGCGAGCGCTCGGGCGGCGTCGCGTGCGTAGTACGTGATGATGATGTCCGCGCCCGCACGCCGGATCGCGGTCAGCGTCTCGAGCATCGCACGTGGCTCGTCGATCCAGCCGTTGCGGGCCGCTGCCTTGAGCATCGCGTACTCGCCGCTGACATGGTAGGCCGCCGTCGGGTAGCCGAACGTGTCCTTGACCCTCGTGATCACATCGAGATAGGTGATCGCGGGCTTCACCATCACGATGTCGGCGCCCTCCTCGATGTCGAGCTCGACCTCCCGCAGCGCCTCGGCTACGTTCGCCGGGTCCATCTGGTGGGACCGGCGGTCGCCGAACTGCGGTGTCGATCCAGCGGCGTCGCGGAATGGGCCGTAGAACGCCGACGAGTACTTGGCCGCATACGACATGATCGCCACGCGCTCGAGGCCTCGCTGATCGAGCGCGTCGCGGATGGCGCCGACGCGCCCGTCCATCATGTCCGACGGGGCGACGATGTCGGCTCCAGCGACCGCGTGCGACGCCGCGGCCTTCGCCAGCAGTTCCACGGTGGGATCGTTGGCGATCTCGTCGCCGATCACCAGGCCGCAGTGCCCGTGGTCCGTGTACTCGCAGAGGCACACGTCGGTGATCACAAGGAGGCCCGGCACCTCCCGCTTGATCGCCCGCACCGCCCGCTGCACCGGCGCCTCCGGGTCGTAGGCAGCCGAGCCGACGCTGTCCTTTCGCTCAGGCAGCCCGAACAGCAGCACCGCGCGTACGCCATCCGCCTTCGCCAGCGAGGACTCCCGGACGGCTTCGTCCACGGACAGGTTGAACACGCCGGGCATCGACGCGACCTCGCGGCGCACTCCCTCGCCTTCGCAGACGAAGAGCGGTAGCACGAAGTTGTCGGGGGACAGGCGCGTCTCGCGCACCATGGCGCGGATCGCTTCCGAGGTGCGCAGCCGGCGCGGCCGGCGGGTGAGTGTCAGCTTCGATGAACCATGTACGGACATGAGCACCGATCTAGGCGGGTTCCGCGCCCGCCACACGCTCCGTTTCAAAGTGGCGTACGACGGCGGCGCAGAGTGCGGCGATCGTGTACTGTGCCGGCACGATCGCCGAGCTGATGCCGTACTGCAGGGCGGCCTCCGCCGTCACGGGGCCGATGGACGCGACCGTGGTGCGCGCCAGCAGGTCGGCTGCTGCTTCGGCGCCGTACAGGTCCACGAAGCTGCGTACGGCCGACGGGCTGGTGAAGGTGACGACGTCGATGCGGCCGTCGAGCAGCATGCGGTAGACGTCCGGCTCGCCTTCACGTTCCGGATCGATGGTCATGGTGCGGTAGGCGACGACCTCGGTGACGGCGGCGCCGCGCTTGCGCAACTCCTCTCCGATGACTTCGCGGCCGATGTCGGCGCGGGGCAGCAGGAACCGGATGCCGTTCACGTCTTGCACCGACAGCAGGGCCTGGACGACGCTCTCGGCCCGGGACTCCGCCGGCACGAGGTCCACCTTGATGCCGTAGCGTGCCAGCCGATCCGACGTGCCCGCGCCGATGGCGCACAGGCGAACGTGCCGCAGCGCGCGCACGTCAGCCGGCGATGCCAGCAGCCGGCCCATGAAGGCTTCCACGGCATTGCCGCTGGTGAAGACGATCCAGTCGAACTCGTCCAGCCGGGCGCAGGCGTCGTCAAGCCCCGTGTAGTCGGCCGGTGGCGCGATGCGGATCATCGGTGCCTCGATCGGGTCCGCGCCGAGCGACTGCAGGAGGCTCACGAACTCCGCGGCCTGTTCGCGCGGGCGGGTGATGAGGATCCGCTTCCCGAACAGGGGCCGGGCATCGAACCAGCGCAGGTGCTCGCGCAGCGCTGCGACGCGCCCGACCACGAGGATGGCGGGGCGGCGTTCCGTGCTGCCGGTCACCAGCCGCGCGATCTCGGCGAGGGTCCCGAGCGTCGTCTGCTGCGTCGGAAGCGTCCCGTCGTAAATCAAGGCGGCAGTGTCGTCCTCGGGACGGCCGTGCGAGAGCAGCGCCTGCAGCATGTCCGGCAACTGATCGGGACCCGCGTAGCAGACGATCGTGCCATCGAGGTTGGCGAGGCTGTTCCAGTCGACGTCGGGCAGGGTGTTGGCCGCCCCTTCGTTGCCGCGGACGAATGTGAGGGTGTCGCCGCCGCCTGGATAGGTGAGTGGCACGCCCGAGTAGCTCGCCGCGCCGATCGCGGCGGGGATGCCAGGCACCACTTCGAAGCGGATGCGCTGCTCGTGCAGGAAGAGCGCCTCGGAGCCGCCGCTGTCCCAGATGAACGGATCGCCCCACTTGAGCCGCACCACCACCTTGCCCTCGCGAGCCTTCTCGGCCAGCAGGTAGCAGATCGCCTCCTGTTCCAGGGGCGTCGGCGCCGGCATGCCGACGTCGATCTTCTCGGCCGAGGGGGGCGCGGCCCTCAGCAGGCGCGGATGCACGAGCCGGTCGTAGAGCACGACATCGGCCAGCGCGAGGCACTGGTACCCGCGCGCGGTCATGAGGTCCGGATTGCCCGGTCCGGTTCCGACGAGGTAGACGATGGATTCAGCCACGGCTAGGGAATTCTACGGCGTTCTTGTGTCGTTCTGTGCCTGCGCCCGACGGGCTTCCTCGAGGATGTCGCCAGCACCCTCCGACAGGAGGTGTTCCGCCGCCCGCGCGCCGAGGGCTCGCGCCTCCGCACGGCGGCCGTGCACGACGGTGCGCACGGCACGGCTGCCGTCGAGGGCGACGACCGAGGCGACCAGTTCCAGTTGTCCATCGCGCAGCGGCGTAGCAAGGGCACCGATCGGCGTCTGGCAGCCGCCGCCAAGCCCGTCCACGACGGCACGTTCGGCCTCGAGCGCCACCCCCGCCGCCGCGTCGGTGATGCGCGCGACGGCCTGGACCACGGGTGCGTCGCCGTCGCGGATTTCGATCGCGATGATCCCCTGCCCGGGTGCCGGCACGCAGGCGCTCACCGGCAGCGCGAGCGAGATGCGCGCGGCGAACTGCAGCCGGCGCAGGCCGGCCGCGGCCAGTACCAGCGCGTCGTGCTCCCCGGCGTCCAGCTTGCGTAGCCGGGTGTCGAGGTTGCCGCGGATCGGGGTGAACCGCGCCCCAGGGAAGAGGCGCGTGAGTTGCGCGATACGGCGGATGCTCGACGTTCCGATCGCGGGTGACTGGCCGAGCACCGTCAGGAGTTCCTCGAGCGTGGTCGTTGGCGCCCGCTGCCCGGCGGGCAGCACGACCGCGTCGTGTGGGTCCTCGCGCGGCAGCACGCCGGCAATCGCCAGGCCGTCCGGCAGCAGGGCCGGCATGTCCTTGCTGCTGTGAACCGCGAGGTCGATGTCGCCCCTCAGCAGCGCGTCCTCGATTTCCTTGACGAACAGACGTTTGCCGCCGACCTCGGAAAGCGGCACCTCCTGCAGGCGGTCCCCCGAGGTCTTTATCACCACCAGTTCGCAGGGCGGGCCCCCGCTGTCGGTGATGAGATGCGCAACGGTGTTCGCCTGGAAGAGGGCGAGTTGGCTGCCCCGGGTTCCGAGGCGCAGGGGTGCAGTCGATGTCATGTCAGATGGTGCGGCTATCTCGACCCCGGCCGCACGAAGGGTTCGACCTTGCGCTCGCGGCGAGGGCTGTCCGCGCTCCCCTCCGGAGAATCGGTGGCGCGGTCGAGGCCGAAGAGGCGCGTCAGCGCCTCGGAGTACGAGGCCATCGTGTCGGGGTCGCCGGCCGACTTGAGCTGTTCGGTCGGCGTCAGCAGCAGCTTCTCGACGATCAGGCGCGTGATGTCGTCGACGCGGGCGCGCGACTCGGACGGCAGGGTGGACGCGAGCCGATCGAGTTCGCTCCGCCGGATCGCCTCGAACCGCTGACGCAGCGCCACGACGGTGGGGATGGCCCCGCGCGAGCGGAGCCACTGCCCGAACTTCTCGACCTCCTCGCCGACGATCACCTCGGCACGCGACACCTCGCTGGCGCGGCGCGCCAGGTTCTCGCGCACCGTTGCCTGCAGGTCGTCGATGTTGTAGAGGAACACTTCGTCGATTTCCCCGGCCGCCGCCTCGACGTCGCGCGGCATCGCGATGTCGATGATGAACAGCGGCCGGCTGCGGCGCGGCCGCATCACCGCCTCGACGTGGGCCTTGGTCAGGATCGCGCCGACCGCCCCCGTTGCCGTGATGACGATGTCCGCCGCGCCAAGCTGCGCGTCCATCTCCTCCCACGGCGCCGCAGACGCACCGCCGATGGCTTCGGCCGTCCGCGCCGCGTTGGCCATGGTGCGGCTGATGATCGTCACCTTCTGCGCGCCCTGGGACTTCATGTGCAGCGCGGTCAGCTTGCCCATCTCGCCGGCGCCGATGACCAGCACGCTGCGGCCCTTGAGATCGCCGAAGATCTTCTTGGCCAGTGCGACTGCCGCGAAGCTGACCGAGACCGCACCGGACCCGAGCGCCGTCTCCGAACGCACGCGCTTGCCGACCGCAAAGGAGCTGTGAAACAGCCGGTTGAGGAGCGGGCCAGCCGATTGGACGCTGGTGGCGGCCGTGTGCGCGTCCTTCACCTGGCCGAGGATCTGCGGCTCCCCGACGACCAGCGAATCCAGCCCCGCAGCCACGCGGAACAGGTGCCGCGCCGCGTCGAGGTCGAGCTGGTCGTAGGCGTGAGGCGAGACGGCCTTCGCGTCGATGCCGTGATAGTCGCTGAAGAAACGGAGCAGTTCGGCCTTCGCGGCGGGCACGTCTTCGGCCGCCGCGTACATCTCGGCGCGGTTGCAGGTGGACAGGATCGCCGTTTCGCGGACCGCGCTGCGCGACTCGCACAGCGCCCGCAGCGCCTTGTCGAGGCCGCGAGCGTGGAAGTCGAGCCGCTCCCGCAATTCAAGGGGCGCCGTCCGGTGACTGATGCCGACCAGTAGGAGATGCACGCGATCAGAAGTAGTCGTGACTGTTCGTCAGGAAGTAGCTGATCGGCACGAAGTTCAGCAGCACGAATGCGAACCCGACCGCGGACAGGTACGCCGTGCGACGTCCTCCCCACCCGATACGCCGTGCGGCGAACACCTCGAACGAGTAGATCGCCCAGCAGAGCACTGCCACCGCGATCTTCGGGTCCTGCAGCGACATGGCCCGGACGCGCGCGTCCTCGGCCGCCACCTGGCCAGCCCAGACCGCCCCGGCGGACAGCCCGACCGTCAGGCACACCCAGCCGACCGCGATCGCTCGCTGGTTCATGGTGTCGAGCACCTGGAGCGAGGGCAGCCGGGAATAGAAGAAACCGAGGTGCTTGGCCTTGATCTCCTTGAACAGGAGCACGTAGGTGATGCCGATCACGCAGGCCAGGGCGAAGCTGGCATACGCGAACATCAGTGTCGACACGTGGATCCCAAAGAGTGGCCCACGCAGCAGCTCCGATCGCTCCTCCACTCCGGGGTGCAGCGCGGGGATGGTCTGCAACGCCACGGCGAGCGGCAGGATGAACGCACCCATCGCGCGCTCCTCGGTCGTCATCTCCGTGTACAGGTACGCCAGCACGAGAAGCAGGACGAAAGTCGAGATCGCCGACGAGCTGTCGGTCACCGGGATGTGCTGCACCTCCATGGTGCGCATGCCGACGACGAACGTGTGTGCCAGCACGCCGCCGACCAGCAGCGTCGTCGCGGCGCGCCCAACGGCCGATTGCCGGCGGGCGAAGTGCACCACGTAGAGGATGAGGGCGGCGGCATAGAGCGCCAGCGGAACGGTATCCATGTTCAGCGTGTGGGCGCGAAGTATCCCTGCTTGGTTCGGGCCTGCGTGCTCGGGCGGTTCACGCGGACAACGATGCGGCGCCAGGCCCCGTCGCGTTTCGCGTTGCGTGACGTGTACCCGACGGTGTACTGGCTGGACAGCTCCTCCGCAATCAGCGTGTAGATGTTGTTCAGCTCCGACACCTGGTTCGGGAAGAAGGCGCGTCCCCCCGTCTCCTGCGAAAGCTGCCGGAGCACGAACTCCGCCTCCTTGAACCCGCGGCTCCCCTGCGAGAGCAGGCCTTCGTTGTTCCGCAGGCCGATCGTGTAGATGGCGGTTTCCGAGCGCTTCGCGAGGTCGAGCACCTCCTCGAACGGGAGGAGGCTCGAGGTGTCCTCGCCGTCGGAGAGCACGACGATGGCCTGGCGCCGGATCTCGTCCGCGCTGGTCGCGACGATCTTCTTGAGGTCCTTGAGCGCGATGTAGATCGCGTTGTACATCGAGGTCGATCCCCCGGCCGAGGTCCGGCGGATGGCGGTCTCGAGTTCCTGCACGCTGTTCGTGAAATTCTGCAGGATCACGACGCGGCTGTCGAAGTCGACGACCTCGGCGAGGTCCTGCGAGCGCAGCTTGCGCGCGAACCCGATTGCCGCCTCCTGTGCGACCGGGAGGCGCATCTCCATGCTGGCGCTGGTGTCCACGAGCAGGGCCAGGGCGATCGGCAGGTTGGTCCGGTTGAACAGCGTGACGTCCTGCTTCACGCCGTCCTCGTACACGCTGAAGTCGTCCTGCTCGAGATCCGTGATGAAGCGCGACGTGGAGTCGGTGACGGTCACATTCATTGAAACCAGCTCGACGCCCGCACGGAACGAGGGCGCCTGCTGAGAGGGCGCCGGCGGTGGCTGCTGCGGTGGAACCGGCTGCTGCGGCGCCGGCTCGGGCTGCGACGGCGAACCCGACCGCTGCGCCGCCTGCGGCTGGGTGCCGGCAGCGGGCGCCTGGGCCCGCCCAGCCGTGCGGAGCGGGACGGCAATCACCGCCGCGACAGCCGCGGCGAGCACCAGCGAGCGAACACGCATCAGCGCCCCCCTCGCTCCGGCTGGTTTCGCGCCGGCAACCCGCGCACCGTCAGTCCGGGACGCGCGGCGCTGACCGTGACGCGCTCGGGCGGGATCAGCGTCTGCGGGCGTGCGTAGGTGATCTTGTACTGATGCGTCAGTTCCTTGGCGAACTGGGTGAGCCGCGGTGCGAGGCCCATGCCCGTCAGGACGTTCTCGAAGCGGCCCCCGGTTTCACGCGTGCCCATGTCGAAAGCCAGCTGCCGCTCCTGGTCCAGTCCGCGGGGGGAGCCGACCACGAAGATGTGCAGGGCGGCGCCTGACGTACGCAGCGCTTCGACGACGGCCTGGTAGAAGCGGTTGCTCAGATCCGGACCGTTCGCCGTGGTGATGCCGACGATGACGGCGCGAGACGCTTCACGCTTGCGGATGCCCTGCGTGGTCTCGATGATGCCGTCCAGCATGTAGGCGCCGCTGTTGGGCTGCGCGAAGATGCGATTGGCGCCCTGCACCGCGACGTCGAGATCCCTGGTGTAGTCGGTGTTGATGGTCGGCCGCTCGCCAATCGTGATGACGGCCACGCGGTGCGCTGCCCCGGTCGCGTCGGCGCCCAGCGTACGGATGAACGCGGTGACCCCGGCCCGCAGGTCGCGGATGAGGGGCTCGGCGGCCTGGCTGTTGTCCACCAGCAGCGCCACCTCCATCGGGTCCGCTGCCGATACAACCGTGAGAATCTCACGGGACGTGCGGTCCTCGCGGACCACGAAGTCCGCCGGCCCGAGGTTCTCGGCCGGAGCGCCGCTCTGGTCGAGGGCGCTGGCGTACAGGATCCGCTGCTCGGCCTGGGCCAGCAGCGCCGGAACCCAGAGGACGGACAGTGCAACGAGAGCCGCGGCCGCCGACCAGCGACGTGTCGCCATGGGGTCCAGTATAGGCGCCGGGTAGGGCAGGGTCAAACGGGATCGGTTGAACGAAGTGCTTTTTTTTCTGATGTTTGCGGACACAGCTCGACGTTGCGACCCGCCTTGACACCTCGCCGCCCGCGCGTGCTATAAACCAGACGCTCTCCGGCACCACCTCGTCCCACGCCATGGCTGCTGCGTACATCCCGATCGCGCTGTTCGTTCTGGTGGCGACCGGGTTCGCCGTGTTCACACTGTTGCTGGCCTCGCTCATCCACCCGTCCCGTTACAGCGCGGTGAAGCTCGAGCCGTACGAGTGCGGCATCGAACCCCTGACCGATGCCCGCGACCGCTACAGCATCCGCTATTACCTCATCGCGATGCTGTTCGTGATCTTCGATGTCGAGACGGTCTTCATGTTCCCCTGGGCCGTGATCTTCGACCGGCTGCTGCTCTTCGGTCTCGTCGAGATGGTCATCTTCATCTCCATTCTGGTCGTGGGGTACGTGTACGCCTGGCGGAAGGGCGCGCTGGAATGGGCCTAGATGCCTGCTGACGAACACGTCGTCCGCGTCGCCCCGCCCCAGGGGCCGCCCGACCCGGCACCTCCGGCCGACCGGACACCCCCGGCGTTCGTGTCGACGCTGATCGCCGCGTGTCCCGACGCGGTGCTGGCCACCAGCTACTGGGTCGGCGACTGGACGCTGATTGTGGCCGCGCCAGCCCTGCTGGCGGTGGCCCAACACCTGCGCGACGCCGACGATGCCCGGTTCGACGCCTGCGCGGATATCACCGCCACCGACTGGCCTCCCCGTGCGGAACGGTTCGACGTCGTCTATTGCCTCTACTCCACCGTTCACCGGCATCGGATTCGCCTGAAGGTGCGGCGGGCCGACGGCGCGCCCATCGACTCGGTCACCGGCGTGTGGCCGGCGGCGGGGTGGCTCGAGCGCGAGGTCTTCGACATGTTCGGCGTGCGCTTCGAGGGTCATCCTGATCTGCGTCGCATCCTGATGCCCGAGGAGTGGCAGGGACATCCGCAGCGGAAGGACTACCCGCTCGAGGGGCCCGGTGAACTCCTGCTCGAGAACCCGCTCGACTGGCTGAAGCTGCGCCAGGCGCGGGACGAGGCCGACATTGAGTAGCCCCGTGCCCGGGCCCGGCCCCATGTTCGACACCGACGAACTGGTCATCAACATGGGCCCGCAGCATCCCAGCACGCACGGCGTGCTGCGGCTGGTGCTGCGCCTGGATGGCGAGCGCGTGGTCGATGCGGACGTCGTCATCGGCTACCTGCACCGGGGCGTCGAGAAGTTGAGTGAGCACCGCAGTTACGCCCAGATCGTGCTGCTCACGGACCGTCTGGATTACGTGTCGGCGGCCACCAGCAACGTGGGCTACTGCGAGACGGTCGAAAAACTGCTGTCGATTGAGGTGCCGCGCCGCGCGCGCTACGTCCGCACGATCCTCTGCGAACTGCAGCGCATCGCGAGTCATTGCCTGTGGCTCGGGACGCACGCCATGGATGCGGGCGCCATGACGGTATTCCTCTACGCCTTCCGTGAACGGGAACTGATCCTGGATCTCTTCGAGGAATACTGCGGGGCCCGCCTGACGTACAACTCGATGCGCATCGGCGGTCTGCCGCAGGACCTTCCGCCGGCCTGGGGCCGCAAGGTGCTCGAGTTCTGCCGGATCATGGAAGGGAAGCTCGACGAGTACGAGGACCTGCTGACGCAGAACCGGATCTGGCTGGAACGCACCCGGCACGTCGGCGTCATCAGCGGCCCGGAGGCCATCGCGCTGGGCCTGTCGGGGCCGCCCCTGCGCGGGTCGGGGGTGTCTCGTGACGTCCGCCGCGACGAACCGTACGCCGCCTACGACGAGATGCGGTTCGAGGTGCCGGTGGGCGGCGCCGGCGACACCTACGACCGGTACCGCGTGCGGATGCAGGAGTTCCGGCAATCGCTCCGCATCATCCGCCAGGCGATCGAGGGAATTCCCGAGGGGCCGATCATCGGCAAGGTGCCGCGCCTGTTGAAGCCGCCGGCCGGGGAGACCTATCACGCCATCGAGTCGCCCAAGGGCGAACTCGGCTTCTTCATCGTCAGCGACGGCAAATCCACGAGTCCCTACCGCCTGCGGGTCAGGCCACCCTCGTTCTGCAACCTGCAGGCGCTGCCGCGCCTGGTGCGTGGCCATCTCGTCGCCGACGTGGTCGCGCTGATCGGTTCGCTCGACGTCGTGCTCGGGGAGGTGGACCGCTGATGCTCGACCTCCTCGTCGTTCCGCTGCTCAAGATCGTGGTCGTCCTGGCGGCGACATTGGCGGGTGTCACCTACATGGTGCTCCTCGAGCGGAAGGTGATTGCCTGGGCGCAGTCGCGACTCGGGCCGATGCGGGTCGGGCCGTACGGGGTGCTCCAGCCGATCGCGGACGCCCTGAAGCTGATGATCAAGGAGGACATCACCCCGGTTCGCGCGGACCGGTGGGTCTTCACGCTGGCGCCCGTCCTGGCCATGGTCCCGGCCCTCGCCGTCTACGCCGTGATCCCGTTCGACGACGAGGTGGTGCTGTTCGGACGGCGCGTGTCGGCCTACGTGACCGACGTCAACGTCGGGCTGCTCTACATCGTCTCGGTGGCCTCGGTTGGCGTGTACGGCATCATCCTCGCGGGCTACGCCTCGAACAGCAAGTACCCACTGATCGCGAGCCTCCGGGCGTCCGCGCAGCTGATCTCCTATGAAGTTGCGGTGACGCTGACGCTGGTCAGCGTCGTGCTCATGTCGGGCACGCTGAGCCTGGTCGGCATCGTGCGGGCGCAGGAGCAGGCGGGCCTCTGGTTCGGTTTCGTGCAGCCGGTGGCGTTCGTCATCTTCTTCATCGGCGGGCTCGCCGAGACGAACCGTGCGCCGTTCGACCTGCCCGAGGCCGAACAGGAACTGACCGGCGGGTTTCACACCGAGTACAGCGGCATGCGCTTCGCGCTGTTCTTCCTGGCCGAATACGCCAACATGATCGTCGTTTCGTCGGTGGCGACCACGCTCTTCATGGGCGGGTGGCTGCGCCCGTTCCCCGGCGTGGGGGGGCTGGCGTTCCTCGACGTCGTGCCCGGCTGGTGCTGGTTCCTCATGAAGTCGTTCGTGTTCCTCTACGTGTTCGTGTGGGTCCGCGCAACCCTGCCGCGTTACCGGTACGACCAGCTGATGCGGCTCGGGTGGAAGGTGCTGATCCCGGTCGCGATCGCGAACCTGCTCGTCACGGCGGCCGTGCGTGTGGTGCTGGCGTGACGGGGGAGGCCGTTGCGTTCTACGTGCTCGCGGCCTGCATCCTCGGCTTCGCGGTGCTGGTGGTCACGACGCGAGACATCGTGCACGGCGTCATCGTCCTCGTGCTCGACTTCCTCAGCGTGGCCGCGCTCTACGTGGTGCTCGAGGCCCCGTTTGTGGCAGCCATCCAGGTGCTGGTCTACGCGGGGGGCATCGTGGTCCTGTACCTGTTCGTGGTGATGCTCGTGAACCTGAAGCGCCCCGCCGAGGCCTTCCGCGCGCCGGAACGCCGGACGGCTCTCGGCGTGGCGCTGGCGATTGGCATCCTTGTCGAGGTCGTTGCCGCCGTCCTGTGGAGCGGCCTCCCCGTGCCGCATGCGCCGGGGGCGCCGGCACCGCCGTTCGAAGGCAACACCGAGCAGGTCGGCTGGCTGCTCTACACGCGCTATCTGGTGCCCTTCGAGGTGGCGTCGATGCTGCTGCTGGTGGCCATGGTGGGCGCGATCATCCTGGCGAAGCGGGACCGATGATCACGGCGACACATTACTTGGTGCTGTCGGCGGCGCTGTTCAGCATCGGCCTGGTGGGCGTGATGATGCGTCGCAACATCATCGTCGTCTTCATGTCGATCGAGTTGATGCTCAACGCGGTGAACATCAACCTGGTGGCGTTCTCGCGTGACGCGGGGAACCTCTCGGGCCAGGTCTTCGCGCTGTTCGTCATCGCCGTTGCCGCCGCCGAGGCCGCCGTCGGACTGGGCATCACGCTCGCGTTGTACCGGAACAAGGAAACGGTCAACGTGGACGAGATGAGCGTGATGAAGTGGTGACCTGGTACCTCTGGGCCATCCCGCTGCTGCCGGGCATCGGGGCGGCGCTGAACGGTCTTGCGGGGATCCGCCTGTTCCCGAAGCGCGTAGCCGGGGTTGTCGGGTGCGCGGCGATGGCAGGCTCGCTCGGGGTGTCGCTGCTGGCGTTCCGGCGGTTGCTGGCGTTGCCGGCGGACGCTCGCATCATCGATGTGGTCCTGGCCGACTGGATTCCAGCCATGGCCGCGGTCAGCCGTGACGGAGTGGGAGTTCGCCTGGCCGTTCCGTGGGCACTGAGGCTCGACCCCCTCGCTGCGCTGATGGTGCTGGTCGTGACCGGCATCGGGACGCTGATTCACGTCTACGCGACCGCGTACATGCACGACGAACCGAGGCCCGCGGTCGCGCGGTTCTTCGCGTATCTGAACCTGTTCTGCTTCTTCATGCTGCTGCTGGTGCTGGGCAGCAACTTCCTCGTGATGTTCGTCGGCTGGGAGGGCGTTGGCCTCTCCTCGTACCTGCTCATCGGCTACTGGTTCGAGCGGCCACGTGCGGCGGACGCGGGCCGCAAGGCGTTCCTGACCAACAGGGTCGGGGACTGGGGTTTCCTCCTGGGTATCCTGCTCGCGTTCTGGACCTTCGGCACCCTCGACTTCCGCGCCGTCGCGGCCTCCGCGGCCTCCATGCCGGTCGAGGCCGGCCGGGCCGGGGTGCTGACCGCCGTTGCCCTCCTGCTCTTCGTCGGTGCGACCGGGAAGAGCGCGCAGATCCCGCTGCACGTCTGGCTGCCCGACGCCATGGAAGGGCCGACGCCGGTCTCGGCGCTGATTCACGCGGCAACGATGGTGACGGCGGGCGTGTACATGATCGTGCGCAACGCCGTGATCTTCTCGCACGCGCCGCTGGTGCTCCAGCTCGTCGCGGTGGTCGGCGTGTGCACGGCATTCCTCGCGGCGACGGTCGCCCTGGTGCAGACCGACATCAAGCGCGTGCTCGCGTACTCTACGGTGTCGCAGCTGGGGTACATGTTCACGGCCGTCGGCGTGGGCGCGTTCGGGGCCGGTGCGTTCCACCTGATGACCCACGCATTCTTCAAGGCACTCCTGTTCCTCGGGAGCGGGTCGGTCATTCATGCCCTGGCGGGAGAGCAGGACCTGCGGCAGATGGGCGGGCTGCGCCGCAGGCTGCCTGTGACGTTCGCGACCATGCTCGTCGCCGCGCTGGCTATTGCCGGCGTGCCGCCACTGTCGGGATTCTTCAGCAAGGACGACATCCTGTTCCGCGCGTTCGTCGCGAACAAGATGGTGTACGGGGTCGCGCTGGCGACGGCCGGGCTCACGGCGTTCTACATGACGCGGCTCGTCGCGCTCACCTTTTTCGGCGCGTCCCGTGGAGAGCCGGCGCCGGGCAGCGATGGACGCCCGGCCGCGGGGTCGGTGGCCGGTCCGCACGCGGCCCCTCCTCCCCACGAATCGCCGCGGGCGATGACGCTACCGCTGATCGCCCTTGCGGTCGGCACCGTGCTGGCGGGGTTCGTGGGCGTGCCGGACGCGCTTGGCGGCGGTGACGTCCTCGGCCACTTCCTGGAGCCAGCCTTCGGTCCCCTCCCGGCGGAGCCGGCCGTCCATGCCTCGCGCGCGCTCGAACTCGCGCTCATGGGCGTATCGGTGACGGTGGCTGCGGTGGGGATCGCGTTCGCCTGGCGCATGTACGTCGTCGACCCGCCGGCCTCCGCGCGTGTGGCCACGCGGTTCGCGCCGGCATATCGCGTCCTGTCCGGCCGGTACTTCGTGGACGAGTTGTACGGCGCCACCGTCATCCGAGGGCTGTGGTCCACGGCGCGGGTGCTGTGGGTCGTGGACCGCCGCATCGTGGACGGCGTCGTCAACGGCTCGAGCTGGGTGACGCTGGCTGGGTCGTGGATTTCAGGCCGTACCGATCGTGCGGTCGTGGACGGTGTGGTGAACGGCGTGGGGCGCCGGCTCGAGGCGGCCAGTTACGCGCTCCGCCGTCTGCAGACCGGGCTCGTGCAGAGCTATGCGGCGCTGATGCTGGCCGGCGTATTCGTGTTCGTGAGTCTCTATCTCGTCCTGCGATGACTATGGGCCACTACCTGTCGCTCGTGCTGTTCCTGCCGCTGGCGGGCGCGCTGCTCCTGCTGGGCGTCCCCCGACGGCACGCGAACGCGATCCGCTGGCTCGCGAACGCGGTGGCGGCGCTCGGATTCCTGCTCGCGACACCGCTCTGGTTCTGGTACAACCCGCGCAACCCCGATTTCCAGCTGGTCGAGCGCGTGCCGTGGATCCCGTCCATCGGCGCGGAGTTCCACCTGGGCATCGACGGGATCAGCACGCTGCTGATCCTGCTCACCGCGCTCGTTGGCGCGATTGCCACCCTTGCGTCGTGGTCGGCCATCACCGATCGTGTGAAGGAGTACTACGTCTGCCTGCTGGTGCTGCAGACCGGCATGCTCGGCGCGTTCATGGCGCTCGACCTCCTGCTCTTCTTCCTGTTCTGGGAAGTGATGCTCGTGCCGATGTACTTCCTCATCGGCATCTGGGGGAGCACGAACCGGCTGTACTCCGCGATCAAGTTCTTCCTCTATACGCTCGCCGGGAGCGTGGTGATGCTGCTCGGCATCCTGGCGCTGTACTTCCACCACCAGGGCGCGACCGGCACCTACACGTTCGACATCGTGCGGCTGCAGCAGGTGAGCATCCCCCCGGGTCTCCAGTGGTGGATCTTCCTTGCCTTCTTCTTCGGCTTCGCCGTCAAGGTGCCGATGTTCCCGTTTCACACCTGGCTGCCGGATGCCCACACGGACGCACCGACCGCCGGCAGCGTGATCCTGGCGGCGGTGCTGCTGAAGATGGGCACCTACGGCTTCCTGCGCTTCAGCCTGCCGATGCTCCCGGAGGCGACGCGGGCGTTCGTGCCGGCGATCGCCGCGCTGTCCATCGTCGGGATTGTCTACGGCGCGCTGGTGGCACTCGCTCAGAAGGACTGGAAGCGGCTCGTCGCCTATTCGTCCGTGTCGCACATGGCGATGGTGATGCTCGGCATGTTCGCGCTGAACCCGGTCGGGTTGAGTGGCAGCGTCCTGCAGCAGATCAACCACGGGATCTCGACCGGCGCGCTGTTCCTGCTGGTGGGCGTGGTCTACGAACGGCGGCACACGCGCGAGATCGCCGAGTTCGGCGGGCTGTCGAAGGTGATGCCCGCGTTTGCCGCCGTGTTCCTGGTGATGACGATGTCGTCGATCGGGCTGCCGACGTTGAACGGCTTCATCGGCGAGTTCCTGATCCTGCAGGGCGTCTTCCAGCACAGTCGCGCCTGGGCTGCCGTGGCAGCCAGCGGCATCGTGCTCGGGGCCGCGTACATGCTGTTCCTCTACCAGCGCACGATGTTCGGCCCCGTGGACAACCCGCAGAACCAGACCCTCGTGGACCTGGGCGCACGCGAGTGGGCGACCTTCGTGCCGCTGCTGACGCTGGCCGTGTGGATCGGGTTGTACCCGGCACCCTTCCTGGACCGCATCAACCTGTCGGTGCTGAAGATCGCGGCCCGCGTCGACCCCGCGGCCTACGGGGCCGCGTTCGCCGCCGCCTGCGACACCACGGTGACGCCCGAGCTGGCGGCGGCGTCGCCCGCGAATCAGTTTCTCGCCGCCGCGCCCTGCGGCCCCGACGGCACGCCGTTGATCGGAACCGCGCCCGCGGACGGAGGACGCTGATGCCGCCCGGCCTGTCGGCGCGGGAGTTCGCCTACCTGCTGCCGGAGACCGTCCTCACCCTCGGTGCGCTCGGCCTGCTGCTGCTCGACGTCGTCCTCCCGCGGTTGCGTGCGCTGCCAACGGCCGCGACGCTCGTGGTACTGGGCGTGACGCTGATGCTGGTCGCGCCGATGCGGGATCTCGACCTCCGGATCGCCAACGGGTTCCTGGCGATCGACACCTTTGCCTGGTTCATGAAGCTGCTGTTTCTCGCCGCCGCGATCGTCACCGTGCTGATGTCGCATCGTTATCTGGAGGTCGAACAGGTCCCACGCGGGGAGTACTGCTTCCTTCTCCTGTGCGCGACGCTGGGGATGATGGTGATGGCGAGCGCCGCAGAACTCGTCACCGCGTTCATCGGCCTCGAGACGATGGCGGTGTGCTTCTACATCCTCACGGGATACATCAAGCCCAACCCGCGGTCGAACGAGGCCGCCGTGAAGTACTTCCTGCTCGGGGCGTTCTCGCTGGCCATGCTGCTGTACGGGATGTCGCTGCTCTACGGAGTGACCGGCGAGACGGAGCTGGCGCGCATCGGCGCGCTCGTCACGGGACAGTCCGGCGATCCGCGCCTCACCCTGTCGATCGTCCTGCTGGTGGCCGGCCTTGGCTTCAAGATCGCGGCCGTCCCGTTCCACCTGTGGGCACCGGACGTGTACGAGGGGGCTCCGACTCCGGTCGCCGCCTTCCTGTCGGTCGGCTCGAAGGCCGCAGCGTTCGCGCTGATCCTGCGACTCTTCGCGGAAGGCCTGGCGGCAGCGCGTGCGGACTGGTCCGTGATCTTCCAGGTGCTGGCGTTCCTGACCATGACCGCGGGGAACATCGCGGCCCTGACGCAGTCGAACACCAAGCGCATGCTGGCCTATTCCTCGGTGGCGCATGCCGGCTACCTGCTCATCGGCGTCACGGCCGGAACGCCCCGGGGGATTGCGGCGGTGCTGTTCTACCTGGCGGCGTATGCGGCGATGCAACTGGGGGCGTTTGCCGTCGTCGTGCTGTTGCGGCGGGCCGACGTCGTCGGCGACGAACTCCGGGACCTGTCCGGACTGCACGCGCGCCAGCCGCTGGCCGCGTTCGCGATGCTGGTCTGCCTGCTGTCGCTCGGGGGCATGCCGCCAACCGCTGGTTTCATGGGGAAATTCCGGCTGTTCGGCGCCGCCATCGACGCGGGACACGTGGCGCTGGCCGTTGCCGGCGTGCTGAACAGCGTGCTGTCGCTCTATTACTACATGCGCGTGGTGATGTTCATGTACGTCCGACCCGCGGTGCCCGCTGCGGTGGAGGGGGTGGTGGTGCCTCCCATGCTGCGCGTCGCGATGGCTACGGCCGCGGCGGCCACACTGCTGCTTGGCCTCTACCCGACGCTCGTGTTCGAGGCCGCGGATCGTTCGGCGCGACTGTTCCAGCCCCTGCTCGGCATGGCGCTGCCGTGAGGTACGGCGCGACGTGAGCGGCGCGGCGAGTCGAGCGCGCGCCCGTCGCAAAGCCCACGTGGGGTCCAGGGCCGACGGCCTTCGCGTCTGGGAACTCCTCATCGGCGGCACGTCGGGCGGGCACGCCAGCCGAGCGGGGCGGCACGGCAGGCGCGACGGCGTGCTGCCCGATCCGGCGGGCGGCTCGCACAAGACAAGAGGTGGTGACGGGGCGGTGGGGGCGGCCGGCGTGCGTCGAGGCGGCTCGTCCGAGCTGGTGAACTTTTTCACAAGTTACGGTATACTCACCCGTCTGCGTACGACATAATGGCGTGTTTGCAGCATGCCCGATGACGACCGCAGGACGCCGCTCGAGCGCTCGCTGGAAGCGTTCCAGGAGACGGTCCGGAAGTCGGGGCCGGCGGCCAGTGGCAGCTACGCGCTGATCGGGGCGATCATCCTGCTCGGCGGGATCGGCTACGCCATCGATACGTGGCGGGGCACGTCGCCCTGGTTCCTGCTCGGTGGCCTGCTGCTGGGGATCATTGTCGGGTTCTACGAGCTCGCCAAGACGGTGTTCCGGCGATGAAAGGGGTCGTCTGGATGGCGGCGGCGAGCGTCGGGGCGTGGCTGGCGGCCGGTGCGCTGGTGCGGGAAGCCCGGATGGACGTCCTGCTCGGAATGCTGGGCCCGCTCGTCGTGGCCTGCGCGACGTGGGTGCTCGCCGAGCGGACATACGCGCGCGACCCCGGGGCGCTGACGGGCCTGATGATCGCGGGCTTCGCGTTCAAGCTGGTGTTCTTTGGCGGGTATGTCGCCGTGATGCTGCGGGTCGTCAGCGTGCGTCCGGTGCCGTTCGTGGTCAGTTTCAGCAGTTACTTCATCGCGCTGCACTTCGTCGAGGCCCTGCTCCTCCGGCGCCTCTTCGCGAGTCCGCGCGCATAGCACCATGATGTTGGGTCAAGAGCACGTCCAGGAACACGCGGCCGCCGCGGCGGAGAAGTTCAACGCCGGCGAGACCATCATCCACCACGTCTCCAACAGCAGCATCGAGGAGCCGCTCTTCCACCTGCCGACCGTGGCAGGCATCGACCTCTCGGTCACCAAGCACGTGCTCATGCTCTGGCTGGTCGCGGCGGCGGTGCTCCTCATCGTGATTCCGACGGTCCGGCGCTACCTCGCGCAGGACCGCCGCGTGCCGTCCGGCTTCATGAACGCGCTGGAGGCGGTCGTCGAATTCATCCGCGACTCGATCGCGTTGCCCAACGTGGGCCGCAAGTGGGTGAATACCTACACCCCGCTGCTCCTCACGTTCTTCGTCTTCATCTTCAGCGCGAACGCGATCGGGCTCATTCCGGTGTTCGACCTGCTGGGCCTGGTCGACCACTTCGTGCTCCGCACCGGCGAACATTCCTTCGTCAAGCAGCTGCTGCACGGTGGCACCACCGCGACGGCCAACTTCAACGTGACGGCCGCTCTCGCCACCATCACGTTCACCTCGATCATCATCGCCGGATCCCGGGCGCACGGCTTCGTGCAGCACTGGATCAATCTCGTTCCCCACGGGCTCGCCTGGCCGCTGTACATCCTGCTCATCCCGATCGAACTGATGGGCATGCTGGTGCGGCCGTTCGCGCTCACGATGCGACTCGCGGCGAACATGACCGGCGGGCACATCGCCATCCTGGCGATCCTGTCCTTCGTGTTCCTGTTCACCGAGATGTTCGGCCGCGCCATTGCCGGCGTGGGGGTGGGCGTCGCCGTCTCGGTGCCGCTCGCGTCGCTGATCTCGATGCTGGAGATCATCGTCGTGCTGGTGCAGGCGTACGTGTTCACCCTGCTGTCGGCCGTGTTCATCGGCATGGCCATTCACGTGCATCACTAGACCGGATGGCCCGGTCCGCCGGGCCTTCACCTACAGAGGAGAGAGAGACGTCATGGAAGGATTGGCACTTGCGTATTTTGGGGCCGCGCTCGGCCTGGGCCTGATCGTCATCGGGGCCGGCCTTGGCATCGGCCGGCTGGCGGCCGCCGCCGCCGAGGGCATCGCCCGGCAGCCCAGCGCCACCGACAAGATCACCGGCGCTGTGAACCTGCCGCTGTTCCTGCTCGAAGGCGTGGCGATTCTGGCCGAGGTGTTCGCCCTGCTCGTGGTGCTGCTGAAGTAACAGGGCTCGAGCCGTCCGGGAGCCGCGAACGTCGCGGCTCGCCGCGAGGCCCGGTCTATTTCCCGTAAAGGACGCACGCGATGGACAACCCATTGGTCCAGCCCGATCCGGGGCTCTTCATCTGGACCATCCTCACGTTCCTCGTCCTGCTGTTCCTGCTCGCCAAGTTCGCCTGGAAGCCGCTCCTCGAGGCGCTCGACAGCCGTCAGCAGGGCATCCGCAAGGCGCTCGACGATGCGCAGCAGGCCAAGCAGGAGCTGGAGCGGCTCGAGCAGGAGTCCACCCAGATCCTGCGCAAGGCGCGGGCCGAGGCGGAGGCCATCATCAGCCAGAGCCGGGCAGACGCCGAGCGCCTGCGCGAGGAAATGCGCGAGAAGGCCAAGGCCGAAGCGGACGGCATCATGCGCAACGCCGAGCGGCAGATCCAGCTCGAGACCGGCCGTGCGCTTCAGCAGATCCGGTCTGAGGCCGTCGACCTGTCGGTGATGATCGCGTCCAAGATCATCCAGCGCAACATCAGCAAGGAAGACAACGAGCGGCTCATCCAGGACGCGCTCAAGCAGGTCGAGGGGATCAGCCACTAAGGTCCCCCTCGTCCGCGAATGCCCGCGCATCAGGCAGGAGGCCGCCAGGCTTCCTGCCTTTTTTGTTGGGCTCTGCGGCGTGGGAACGGGCGCGCATCCGCTGGAAATGCGCGCGAGGCGGCTCGTCGGTCGGGTCTCAGTGGCCGCCGGTTCGCGTCAGCGTACGCCCAGGCCGACGACGCGGGCACCAGGCTTCCGGACACCCACCTGCACGTCGCCTCGTCGCGGACCCTCCGGCACGAGGTACTCGACCATCATCTCGACGGACAACCGGTCGGCAAGCCGATCGAGCGCCACGCCGTAGGAGGCGCTCGAGAAGATCGACGTGAACTGGCCGCGCGTCTGGTCCGCGAGCACCTTCAGCAGGTCGGCCCCAGCGTCGCTGCCCGTATCCGCCGACGCCTGGACGACGTGGACCGTCGTCCCGCTGTCGATGATGCCGGGCAGGAGGTCCCCCCGAACGGGTGTCGACGCGTCCACCGTCCCCGCAGCGACGATCACCACCGCCGAAAAACCGCCTGAGAGGTCGCGCAGCAGGGTGGCGGCGGCGGAGACGGCGGCGAGGGGCTCATCCGCCGCCCCGTCCGCAGGCCCCGGAGAAAGCCCATCGATGCCTGCGAGGAGTTCGGCCCGCGGAGCCTCGAGCGGCACCACCACGCTGCCGCGCGCGGAGAGCCGGACAAGCGCGACCGGCCGATCGCCGATACGTTCGACAAAGCGGTGCGCGGCGCGCGTGATCGACGGCAGCGCCTGCGCAGCCGCCGCGCGGTCGTCGATGACCAGCGCCACCGGGTAATCGGCCACGTGCACATCCAGCACGTCGCGTGGCGCACCACCCTCGGTCACGACGAAGTCGTCAACGTCGAGGTCGACCATCGGTCGGCCGTCGGGCAGTACGACGCCCGCCAGCACCGTGCGCGCGGCACCCGTGATGGCGGGTTGTGCGCGGGCACGCGCGGCCGGATCCACGAGCGCCACCACGAGCAGTAAGGCCCAGCGGAGCCGGATCACGAGGGCATTAGACCACAGCCCGCCCCTGCGAGTCGGCGTCGCGTGGCGATGGGGGCACCCTCAGGCAAGCCGGCGATGACGGCTGTGCCGCGTCGGCAAGCGCGAAGGGTCCTGGCCGCGGAGCCCACTTACGCCATGTTTATGATTCCTCCACATCGATGAATACGACGGATCCAAAAGCATGGATGAATGGGACGGGCTGCGAAAACCAGTGACGAACCACGGTCCCGCCGGGACGTGTTCCCTAGAATGAGGGCATACCCCAACGTCGACGGGTCGGATCGAGAGTCCGGCCCCGGTCGACCGAAGGCACGCGCCGCCGCAATGAGATGCGGCGGAGACGTGCCTTCCCTTTCAAGGAGCTGAAGTCATGCGACTTCGTAGTGTTGTTCTCGCCTTGTTCACCCTGTTGCTGACAGGCGGAAGCACTGCGTGGGCCCAGGTGAGCGTTACCGGATCCATGCAGGTCATCGTCGAAGATCCTCAGGGAGGCCGCCTGCCGGGCGTCTCCGTCACCGCATCCGCGCCGGACGTGGTCACCACGCGCACAGCCGTGACCGACGCGGAAGGCATCGCCACGCTGGAGGCGCTGGCGCCGTCGGCCCGTTACGTGGTCAAGGCGCAGCTGTCCGGCTTCCGCGACCTGGAGCGCACGGACATCCTCGTGCGGTCGGGCCAGGTCACGACGCTGCGGGTCGAACTCGGCCTCTCCACGGTCTCCGAGCAGGTGACGGTGCAGGCGCAGAGCACGCCCATCGTGGACGTGACGCGGGCCGTATCGGGCACCGACCTCACCCTGCGCCTCACGGAGTCGCTGCCGACGGGCCGGTCCTACCAGGCTTACCTGCAGCTCGTCCCGGGCGTCATGCCGGACAGCCAGAACTCGAGCGGCAACCCCTCGTCGCGCTCGGGGATGAACTGGAAGGACGTCACCACGGGTGACAACCTCGGCCTGTCGACGGACAACCAGTACTACTTCGAAGGCATCAACGTCACCGACCCGGTGTCGGGCACGTTCGGCGCGAACCTGAACGTCGAGATCATTCAGGAGCAGAAGGTGGTGACGGGCGGCATCCCGGCCGAGTACGTTGGTGCCGCGGGCCTCATCTCGACGGTCATCACGAAGTCGGGCTCGAACACCTATTCGGGGTCGGGCAACTACTTCTTCCAGAACCAGAACCTGGTTGCCGACAACAAGAACAACCCGAACAACACGTTCAGCTCGAACGACACCGCGTACACGCTGGGCGGGCCGATCCTGAAGAACAGCCTGTGGGCGTTCGGCAGCTACCGCTACATCAAGAACACCCAGGACGTGAACGCGCAGGACACGCGCGCCCTGCTCCGGTCGGTGGACACCACCACCCACCAGACGTTCGCGAAGGGCACCTACGCCCCCACGTCGCGCGACCTGGTGAGCGTCCTGTTCATGAACGACCCGCAGACGCGCAACGGTGACATCGACCCCTCGGTGGCCAACAGCCGCGTGCGCGAGCGCAAGCAGGGCGGCAACCGCTACTCGGCCACGTACAACCGCGTCTGGAGCACCCTGCTCCTCGATGCGGCCTACAACGATCACCAGGCCGAGCTGACCGACCGCGCCGTCAACGCCGCTGCCCGCAACACGATTGCCTTCCAGCGGGCGACCACGCGCACCATCGCCGACGAGCAGCTCGGCGGCTTCGGGCAGAACTTCCCTGAGTTCCGTCCCACCAAGCAGGCCCGCATCACCGCCAGCTACCAGATCGGCAGCCACCGCATCAAGGGCGGCTACGAGTGGCAGCAGCGCGAGAACCTGCGCGACCTGCAGTACGTGCCGGCATCAGACCCCGCCCAGTACACGTCGATCTCGCCGATTTACGGCGGAGTGACCGCGGCAAGCATTGCCAACAGCACGCTGTGGTCCACCCGCCAGTTCAACGTGAACAACGCGAGCGACTTCAACGGCCTGATCACCCGCATCAACGGGCTGCCGAACCGCGCCTCGTTCTATCAGCAGTACGACACGAACGGCGACGGCGCGATCACGGCCGCGGAACTCGGGCAGTCGCTGGTGTTCAGCAGCACCGCCGGCAACCCGAACAGCGCGCTGAACTACTACCGCATCTTCATGTCGCGCACGGGCGAGCAGAACCAGAAGTTCCGCGCCAACGGCTTCTACGTCCAGGACGACTTCCGCGTCGGCGCGAAGCTCGCCTTCAACCTTGGCCTTCGCGCCGAGGTGTACGAGCACTTCTCGACCACGAACCAGAGCATCTACAAGTTCCCGTGGACCTGGTCGCCTCGCCTGAGCGCGGCCTACGACGTCCGCGGCGACGGCCGGCAGAAGGCGTCGGCCTACTGGGGCCGCTACTACGACCCGATCCGCATGGACATGTCGAACTTCGCCGGCACGACCAGCGGGTCGACCCGTGAAGAGCAGGTGTTCATCAACAACCAGTGGGTGACCTATCGCGTTCGCGGCTTCTCGCCCATTCCGGACGGCCTGTTCGCCCCGAGCACGAAGACGCCGTACACGGACGAACTCCAGCTCCAGTACGAAGTCGACCTCGGGAACAACCAGGGCGCCTCGGTCACCTACTACAACCGGCGCACCCGCGACATCTTCGAGGACTTCGATCCGGGCATCTACACCGTGCCGTCGCAGTACGTCGGCCTCGATGGCCGCGGCAACCCGACCGCTCCGGATTCGCTCTTCCTTGGCTGGGCGTACCTTGGGTTCGACCCGAACAACCCGCCGGCGGCGAACTTCTTCCTGGGCACCCTCAAGGGCGGCGAGCGGAACTACAACGGGCTCGAACTGGTCTACCGCAAGCGTTACGCGGATAACTGGCAGGGTCTCGTCTCGTACAACTACCTCGACGCGAAGGGCAACAGCGTGTCGGACGGCAACGCCGACTTCGCCGGCGACGTGTTCTGGCTCGACCCGCGCGCGCCCAACATGTACGGCACGGTCCCGGGCACCATCCGTCACCTGTTCAAGGCTACCGGCTCTTACACCACGCGCTGGGGTATCGAGCTGGGCGCCACCTACGCGTGGAACTCGGGCAGCATCGTGAACAAGACGCAGCTCGCGTCGAACCGCCGGCTGCCCATCCAGGTCACCACGCCGTTCCTGTACGGTGGCCTGCTCGAGGACTGGGTCGCGCCGGATGCCATCGGCACCGTGCAGAACCCGTCGTGGGGCAAGCTCGACCTCCGCGCCCGCTACCTGCGCCGCATCCAGCGCATGACGGCGGAGTTCACCTTCGACGTGTTCAACATCACGGACAACCAGAACGCCACGCGCATCCAGGACCTGGTGGCCGGCACCGGCACCAACCCGTTCCTGAGCGAGATCGCCTGGCTGAACCCGCGCCGTGCCCTGATCGGGATGCGCCTCAGCTTCTGATCCGGCGCACAGCCCACAGCCCGACACGACAAGAGGGGGACGCCGAAAGGCGTCCCCCTCTCTTTTTCTGAATCACCGCTGGCAAGCTAACCACGCGGGCTCCCCGCCCCGGGTACGGACCCGCACCGAAACGTCGGAACCGAACGTGGTGCCGGGGAAGCGCGAGTGGTGACGCTGCCGATCGAGGTGTGCGTGACGCGCGTCCTCGGGGGCGAGGCGGCCCCGACAGTGCGTGGCGCGCGTCCGCGAGGGCGAGGCGGCCCGACAGTGCGTGGCGCGCGTCCGCGAGGGCGAGGCGGCCCCCGACAGCGCGCCCTGCGCGCCCCTGTGACATCGGGCTACGCGTGCTCAATGCGTCGGAGACGTTGGGCAGGCTCACCGCAGACGCGGGGCCGGCTTTCGTGTATTTCCCGTGTCAGCGTCGACACAGGCACTCACGGAACGGCACAGCCACTCGCGGCGGAGTGTTCGTCGGTAAGACCGAGATAGTTGCGGGTGGCTCATCCCCGCGCTGGGCGCAGTGCGGCGCGGCGCTCAGTGCGGCGCGAGCGCGGACGCGTCTGACATGCGGCCGGTCGCGCGGTACAAGGACTGAAGTACGGAGCGGGCGCGAGGGTTGGCGGGGAACACCTTGAGTTCGGCGGTCAGCAGCGCTTCTGCCTCGTCACGCCTGCCGAGCTTCATCAGCGCCTCCGCCGCAAACACGCGCACGTCTGTGAGCGGCGCCCTGCCGGCGGCCTGGGTCGCCGTCAACGCACGTGTGAGCGCAGCGGATGCGCCGGCCCAGTCCGCCTGGTCCATCGCGATGCGTCCGTCGATCAGGGCAACGACCGGCCGCGCGGGATCCTCCCCCTCCGCAAGGGCGGCTTCCGTGCGCGCATCTTCGAAGGCGCGGCGGCCGAACGCGACACGCGCCAGCAATTCGTGGGCTTCAGCCCTCTGGATGCCCGTGGCCCCAGGCGCGTCCAGCACTGCACGCGCATGCGCTGCCGCATCGTCGGTCTTCCGGACGCGCAGCGACGATGCCCCTGCGCCAAGGTGTGCGGCGATGCTGCCGGACTCGAGGCCCAGCGCCCTGCCGTACGCTTCCAGGGCTACATCGTGCCGTTCTCCGCGGGCCGCTGCCAGCGCAAACTCGAGCCACAGTGCCGTGGACGGCGACCCGTGCGCCGTCAGCCCCCTGTAGGCCGCAATGGCCGCGTCCCAGTCGCGCCTGATTGCCAGACGCACCGCCTCTCGATAGCGCTCGACGAACGCCACGCGCTCGGCCTCAGGCTCTTCCGCCGTCGCATCGCTGGGGCTGGCTGGGCTCGGCGCGTCCGGGCGCCCGACGTAGCCGAACGCCTCCAGCCGTTCCTGATCCCGAGGCGTCACGAAAAGGGCCGGCATCGGAGACGGCCTGGCACCGAGCGAGGCGAGCCGGTCGCGCAGCCGCGAGACGATATCGGGGTGCTGCTGGGCCAGGTCGTGCTGCTGCAGCGGGTCGGCCTCCGTATCGAACAGCGCATAAGCGTTGCCGCTGCTGATCAGCCGGTAGTTGCCCTCGAGCAGGGACACGACCGGCGCCCAACCGAATCGCAGCTCGCCAAACCGACTCTCGGCGTAGATCGGCTGCGGCGCGAGCGTATCGCCATGAATCAGTGGAGCGACGGAGCGACCGGCGAGGCCACCCGGCCAGGGCGCCTTGGCGAGATCGAGGATCGTGGGCACGATGTCGATGTGCTGTACCGGGGCCGAGACCCTGCGGCCTGCCTGCTCGCCCCCGGGCAGCTTCACGATGAACGGCACGCGCAGCACGTCGTCATACGCAAGGAGCCCGTGCCCCTGCTCACCGTGCTCGCCGAGTCCCTCCCCGTGGTCGGCGACGAGGATGATCGTTGCGCGGTCGTACAGCTGGTGGGACTTGAGGTAGCGCACCAGCCGGCCCACCGCCTCGTCGGCATGAGCCACCTCACCGTCATATGCCGCCAGCTCCGCGAACCGCTCCGGTGGAGCGTGGGGCGCGTGCGGCTCCGCGAGGTGCAGGAACAGGAACGCGCGTGAGGTTCCCGTGGAGTCGAGCCACGTCTCAGCGACCTGCTCCGATGCGGAGCCGTCACGTTCGAGCGGCGGGTCCGATCCGTCGCCGGACGGGTTCGGGCGGTCACCGTCGAAGAATGTAAAACCGCGGTCTACGCCAGTCTCGCGCCGAAGCAGCCATGAACTCACGACGCCGCCCGTCGCATAGCCGCGGTCTCGGAGCATCTCGGCGACAGTACGAACACCGTCCGGCAGGGCGGGGCCTGCCGCGTCGCGAACGCCGGTTTCGAATGGCAGGCGGCCCGTCAGCATCGCTACATGGGCCGGAAGGGTCTGCGGGACGTGGGAGTAGGCGTGTTCGAAGACGATGCCGTCAGCGGCGAGGGTGTCGATCGCCGGGGTCCGTGCGTCGCTGTAGCCATACGCGCGCAGCCGATCGGCCCGCAGGGCGTCGATCGAGACCAGGACAATGGGGCCGTTCACGGGCGCCGAGGCGCGGGCGAACCACCAGCCGCTGGCCGCGGCGACCACGCCGCACAGCGCCACGATGACCAGGATGACCGCGTGCCGCAGGGACCGAGACACTGGCTATTTCAGCGTCGCCAGCGCCGTCCGGGCGGCGGCAGCCTCCGGAGCCGAGGGGTCCACCTCGATGGCCCGGGACAGCAGGCGTGAGGCCTCGGCGCGATTGCCGCTGGCGAGTGCGGCCTGGCCCAGCTGCACCAGCGGCTTCGCCCAGTTCGGGTCCGCGTCGGCCGCCTTTCGGAACCAGGCGGCGGCTCCGGCTGCGTCCTGCTGTGCCGCCTTGATTTCACCGAGGGTGTAGTAGATTTCGCGCGTCGCCGTCGGTTCCTGGGCGAGCGGCCGGAGGGATTCCTCTGCGCGCACCAGATCGCCCCGGTCGACCCACAGCCGTGCCACCTCAACCGGCGCCACCTTGTTGCCGGGCTCCGCGACGAGCATGTCCTTGTAGGTGCCCAGCGCCGCGTCGTAGTCCTTCTTGTGGCGTTGTGCGGCCGCAATCTGCAGGTACAACGCGGTGAGCACGGGTGAGCGGTTCAGGATCGCGCGGTACGCCGCGATGGCTTCGTCCCACTTCCGGTCCGTGAACAGCCGGTCCGCCTCGCCGATCTTGTCCTGCAGGTCTGCGGCGGCGACGCCTCCGAGTGCGCCGAAGTAGGCCACGCCGCTACGCGGCAGCTGGAAGGTCAGCGGCGGATTCTGGGAGCCCGTCCTCACGAACATGGCGCCGCCTTGCGGCGCGAACCCCGGGGCCATGGCGATGAAGCGCCATTCTCCCCCGCGAAGGCCGATCATGGCGAACCGGCCCTTGTCGTCGGTCGTCGCCGTCAGGCTCATCGCGATGTCGCGGTTCTCGGCGGTGACGGTGGCGCCCTTGATGGCCTGGCCGTCCTCGCCCTTCACGACACCGCTCACGCGCCCCATCTGCGCAGACGCCGCGGTGGCGAACGCGAGCAGCAGGAGGGTGAAGGCGGCCCGGCGTGAAAGATGATGCAGCATCTGGCAGCGCTCCCAGGCGAACCGCGCCAGTATACCGCTCACAGCAGCCAGGTTGGCTGGTACAGCAGCACGTACACGAGCACGCCCGTCACTGAGACGTACAGCCAGACGGGGAAGGTCCAGCGGGCGATCGCGCGGTGCCGGACGAACCGGCCCTTCAGCCCGTGGTTCAGCGACAGCAGGACCATCGGCACGACCGCGGCAGCGAGCACCACGTGCGTAATCAGGATGGTGAAGTAGAGCGGCCGCACCAATCCCTGACGCTGGAACGGCACCGAGCCCACCTGCCAGTGGTAGACCAGGTAACTGATGAGGAACAGCGACGATGTGGTGAACGCCGCGATCATGGCCGCGCGATGCTGCGCGGTTCGGCCCGATCGGATCAGGCCGTAGCCGAGCAGCAGGAGGATTCCGGAGATCGCGTTGAGGGAGGCGTTGACGGCTGGCAGGTCGTGGACGGTCATCCAAGCCCTAGTGATCGAGCACCATGGCGGCCCAGATGAGCGGCAGGTAGATGATCGACCCGAAGAAGAGCGCACGCGCCGCACGATCGGTTCGTGCGGCCGCGAACCTCGCGGCGAGCCCGAGCATCGCCACCCCAAGGACGAGCGCGACCCAGAAATACGCCCAGCCTGCGAGCCCCACGACCGACGGCCCGATGCTGACGGGCAGCAGGGCGATTGAGTAGAGCAGCGCCTGCTGGCCCGTCCGCAGCCCGTCGGGTTCGACCACCGGCAGCATCGGGAACCCGGCGCTCCGGTAGTCGTCGCGATACATCCACGCAATGGCCATGAAGTGCGGGATCTGCCACAGGAACACAATCGCGAACAACGTCCATCCGCCGAGCGCGATGTCGCCCCGCGCCGCCGACCACCCGATGACGGCCGGCAGCGCGCCAGGCACCGCCCCCACCAGCGTGGAGAGCTGCGACGTGCGCTTCATCGGCGTGTAGACCACGAGATAAATGACGAGCGTGGCGAAGGCCAGGATCCCGGCGACCCAGGTGGTGGACAGCGCGAGCACCGCCAGTCCCGCGGCCGCGAGAAGGAGACCGAAGATCGCCGCGTCCATCGACGCGACGCGCTGGTCGGGCAGGGGGCGCAGTCGTGTCCGGCGCATCCGGGCGTCGGTATCACGCTCGTAGACCTGGTTGAGGACGGCCGAACCGCCGGCGACCAGAGCGGTGCCCAGCACCGCCTTCGCCATCTGCAGCAGGTCGATCGTGCCGACCACCCCGAGGTAGTAGCCCGCGGCGCTCGTCAACACCACGAGGAGGTTCAGGCGCGGCTTCGTGAGGGACACGTAGTCCGCGACGGCCGACCGCCGCGGTTCGGCGATCGGTCCGTTCACGACGTGCGCGCGGGCGTTCTTCACGGGCGCTCCGACCCCTAGTCCGCGGCGGCGGCGGGCGCCTTGAAGGTGAACGTGATGTCCTTGGTTTCCCGTGCGCCCACCGTGACACTCTGGCTCACGGTGCCGAGCTTCTCGTGCCACGCTTCGACGGTGTAGGTGCCGGGAGGCAGCGACTTGAGGCTGAACGTGCCGCTGGCGTCCGTGACGGCGAAGAAGGGATGGTCGAGCACGCCGACATAGGCGTTCATCCAGCCGTGCACGTCGCACTTGAAGGGCACCATCACTTCCTTCTGGGTGAAGGTGTGGGTGGTCTTCATGCCCTGGATCGGCTGGCCGTTGTTGAACTCGCGGTTCGACTTGGCCATGGCGTGGATGTTGTGCAGCGTCGGGTCGCTGTTGGTGATCTCGAGCGGCTGGCCGACGCGGATTCCGAAGACGTGCGGGCGGTACCGGCACTCGCGCTGGTCGATCCTGGCCGGCTCCGTCGGCGCGTCGAAGACGTAATTGCCGAGGCCGTCCTTCACGTAAACGAAGACGTTGCCGAGCGTCTTGCCGTCCGCCCCCACGACATAGGTTTCCATCGACTGCGGTCCGCTGGCCTGGCGCAGGCAGATGGGGTCGGCGTTCATCTTGATCTGCTCGTTGGCCGGCACGCTGCCGTCCACGGAGACGACGCCCTTCACCTCGGCCGCCGTGGCCGCGTCGACGGGACTGGAACCGGCAGGAGCCGACGCCGCGGGCGCGGCCGACGACGTTGTCGATTCGGTTTGCTGGCTCCCGCCGCCGCAGGCGGCCACCGATGCCGCGACGACCACACCGATCCCGTACAGCCACACGTGTCGTAGGCGCATTGCACTCTCCGTTATCTGCCTCATTTTACCCCACACCTAGCGCGTGCCCGGGGACGCCGCCGCCGTGCTGCCGGCCTCCGCGAGCTTGCGTTCGACGCGGTCCTGCATCCAGTGCGGGTCCCACCACTCCACCGGGTTCACCGGGCGCCCGCCGACCAGCATCGTGAAGTGCAGGTGATCGCCGCCAGCGAGCCCGGTCATGCCACTCCGGCCGAGCGTCTGGCCCTTCGTCACGCTGTCGCCCACCTTGACGTCCACCGACGACAGGTGCCCGTACAGCGAGGCCACGCCGTAGCCATGATCGATGATCACGCAGTTTCCATAGATGCCGAGCCACCCCGCGTTGACCACGCGGCCGTCGTTCGCCGCGACAATGGGCACCGCGGCGGTGACGGCGAGGTCGAACCCCAGGTGGACCTGCTGGTCGATCTCCTTGTCCTTGTAGAAGTAGGTGCGGCGATCGGCAAAGCCGGCTTCCACCTGCGAGTTGCCGAGCTGCTGGAAGGGGCCCTTCCAGAGCCGCTCGGCCGGCGACGCGGCGGTCAACGAGGCGATCTGCGCAGCGTTGGCGCGGCGGAGTTCGCCGTTGATCGCGAGGAACGACGCCAGCAGGTCGTTCGGGTCGGCCACCTTCAGCTGCGGCGCCTGCGCGAGGATCTCCGGTACCACGCGGCCGAGGAACCGATCGTCGATTGGAATACGGCTCGCGCGGAATCGCTTCGGGAAGACGTTGTCGATGAACGAGGCCCGGGCCTCGTTGCCGGCGCCGTCGCGAGCGAAGGCGACGATGGGCGTGTCCACGGGTTGATCGAACGGCAGGGCGAAGAAGGCCACGTGCAGGTCGGCGCCCGACAGGCCGATGCCGGCGGCGGGGAAGCCGCGGTACTCCGAGATCCCGACCCGCACACCCGACTCGATGTCGGCGGGCGTGGCCCGGTAGACCACCATCTCCGAGCCGCCCTGGTTGAGGTAGTGCTTCGTGGACAGCACCTGGATACGCGGCGGCTCGAGCCGGACCTGAAAGTCCTTCGAGACCGTCGTGAAGACGTCGCGGATCCGCAGAAACGACGTGCGCGTGGCCGTGACCACGACGCGCGCGGGGCCCTGTTGCAGGTCGGGCAGCGCCGTCTTGCCGATCGCGCGCGTGATGCGGAGGTGATCCTCGTCGACCCGGGCGACCGTCGCGCCGGCGGGCGCGTTGAGCGCGAACACCGGGAACGACTGGCCGTTCTGCTCGATCCGCGCCTCCAGTGTCGTGAAGCGGCCGCGGGGCGCGCCGGCGACGAACTCGAGCGTGCCCTGCTGGCCGACGGGTCCGTCTGGCTTCTCGATCGTCACCGTGGCAAGTGCGGTCTGGCCTGCGGCCCAGTACGCGCCGGCAGCCATTGCGCACAGCAGGAAGACGAAGAAGGCGAGCCAACGAAACATAGACACCATGATAAGAGGTTTGCTAGTATCAGGACTTCCTAAACGGCGAGTGCCGGTATCGTCTAGGGGTCAGGACACGTGGTTCTCAGCCACGGGACCGGGGTTCGAATCCCCGTACCGGTACCATTCTTCATAGATTCCCTATCGACCCCAGCCCCGCGCCACGCGCGGGGCTTTTTTGCATCCGCGCCGTAGATGCTCCTGCCTCTTGCGCTGTTCATCGCCGCCGCGCTGGCCCGTAGCGCGACCACCAACCGGCACATCCGCGGGCGGCTGCTGGTTTCGGCCTTCACCTTTGGCGCCTGCGCCGCGCTGGTGGGTGCGGCCGTTTTCGGCAACCTGCCACCCGGGTTTGCGGCGCAGGTCGAACTCGTCAAGCCGCTCCTGATTGCCTTCGGCGCGATCAACGCGCTCGTGGCCCTGGCGATCAATCCCTGGAAAGGCGACCGGCTGCCAGACCGGTTTCCGACCATCGTCCAGGACGCGATTGTCATCGCCCTGTTCGCGGTGGCCGCGGGCGCGGTGCTGCAGGAGCGGGTCTTCGCGGCGACGGCCGTCAGCGCGGTGGTGCTCGGCCTCGCCCTGCAGGACACCCTGGGCAACCTGTTCGCCGGGCTGGCCATCCAGATCGAGAAGCCGTTCCGCGTGGGCGACTGGGTCGGCGTCCGCGGTGAAGTCGGCATGGTGAACCAGATCACGTGGCGCGCCACCAAGCTGCGCACGAAGGCCGGCAACTTCGTCGTCGTCCCCAACAGCGTCCTGTCGCGCGACGTGATCGTCAACTACTCCGAACCGATTCCGGAGACGCGCATCGAGTTCGAACTGGGCGTGAGCTACGACGTGCCGCCGAACCTGGTGAAGAAGACGATCCTCGGCGTGGTGCACGACGAAGCGCTGGTTGCGAAGGACCCGGCGCCAGACGTGCTGCTGGTCGACTACGCACCGTCGCGCATCACCTACCGCGTGCGGGTGTGGACGCGCGAGTTCGGCAGGGACGATCCGATCAAGGACCGTATCCGCAGCGGCATCTACTACGCGTTTGCCCGAAACGGGATCAGCATTCCATTCCCGACGCAGACCGTCGTGCTCAAGGAAACCCAGCAGGCGGTGGTCGACCGCGCCGCGGTGGAGACCCTGCTCAAGCGCGTGGCGATCTTCGCCACCCTGGAGGACGCTGAACGCGCCGAGCTGGCGGCGACGGCTCGTCGGCGCCTGTACGCAGCCGGGGAGGCGATCGTCCGCCAGAGCGAGGCGGGCAACTCGATGTTCGTGCTCGTCAGCGGAGAGGCCGCGGTGCTGCTCGCACCGAGTAACGAGGAGGTGGCACGTATCGGGGCTGGCGGCTTCTTCGGCGAGATGTCGCTGCTCACGGGTGCGCCGCGCACCGCGACGGTCCGGACGATCGTGGACTCCGAGGTGCTCGAGATCACGGCCGATGCGTTCCGGGCGTTCGTGCTCGCGAATCCCCGCGCCGTCGAGCACGTCGGCGCCGCGGTCGCGCGACGACAGGCAGAACTCGATCAGCACCGCAGCGAGGCCACGGTGGACACCTCGCCGGAAGCGCCGCAGGGGTTCATCGACCGCATGCGGCACTTCCTCGGCCTCGCGCTCGACTAGGCGCCGACGCTACCGCCGGCGGTAGCCGTCTTCGTACCCCCGGACGAAGCCTGCACGGTAGTCGCGCTTGTAGTCGTCGCGCGACCCGAATCGCCGGTCGTAGTCGTGGTCGCCGTCGCGATAGCGTCGCGCACGTACCGGATCGGACCGATCCCCGTCACGCTCGTCGCGGACACCCTGCTCGTAGCCATCGCGGTATCCGTTGTCGAACGCAGGCGAGGCCAATCCCTGGCGGGTGGGCGGATACGAGGGACCGCGGCCCACCACGGGGGGATACCCCGGCGTGCGCCCTCGTGCGGCGGGCGGATACCCGTAACCGCCCCGCGCGTACCGGCGGTATCCCTGGTCGTAGCCTGCCTCGAACCCGGTGCGGAACGCGTTCACGGCGATGCGCGTATCGAGCACGCCCCTGCGATTGTCCGCGTTGCGATACTCGCCGTGACGCCAGGGATCGTACGCGCGTCCGCGGCGCGCATCCTGCTCGCCGCGCCGGACACCGTCGCGGAGGCCGCGGTCGTACTCGCGATCGGCGAGCACGCGGGCTCCGCCCGGATAACGCTGTGGATAGATGCCGCCTGACGCGCACGCCGGCGCGGCGACGAGCACCGTGGCAAGCATCAGCAGGGGCAGCACGCCTGTCGACCTGGTCATGGGTTCCTCCGGCACTGGCACCAGTGCGGAGGATCAAGCGGTGTGCCACACGGAGGGCGTGGATTCCTGCGGAAATCCGAAGCCGCGACGAGCCGGCCGTCTCCTGCGGCGGACGGTCAGCGCCGCGCGCTGACCTCACGGAGTCGGGTGCGGGCGCGTTCGGCGGCGGCGCCGTCGTGATCCACATCGCCGAGGCGGGCAGCGGTCTGGAAGTGTTCGCGCGCCGCACCGGCGTCCCCGGACTTCGCCGCAAGCGCACCGAGTTCGAAGTGTGCGCGTCCGTGCACCCAGCTGCGCCCCTGGGAGTCGAGCGCATGCTGCAGGTCTCCCCGTGCGTCCGTCTCGCGACCGAGCAGTGCCCGCGCCGTGCCGCGCCGGTAATACCAGAGGGCTTCCTCGCCGAACATCCGCCGCCGGGCGTCGCGCGTGAGGCCGGCGATGCCGGCGCTCAGGCTCTGTTCGGCTTCGGCTGCGCGGCCCGCGCGCAGCAGCGTCGAGCCGCGTTCGAGCACGAGCAGCCGGTTCCGCGGGTACTTCGCGCGCAGGTCGTCGACCTGGCGCAGCGCCTGATCGTAGCGACGCTCCCGCGTGTAGAGCAGCACCAGCGCGAGCTGGGCATCCGAGCGGTTCTCGCCCTCGTAACCGGCCGCCCGCTCGACGAGGCTGATGCCGAGGTCGCGGCCGCCGCCGAACCCGGCCACGTATGCCATCCACCGCACGGGCGCGGACATCACCGACACCACGTAGCGGTACATCCCGACGATCAGGCCGGCATCGTGCCGGGCGGGCGCCGTGGAGAGGACCCGTTCGTGTTCGTTGAACGATTCGCGAGCGGCCCGGAGCGCTGCCAGCACGCCACCGTCCACGGTGGCAAGGTAGGAGGCCCGCACGCCAACGGCGGCACCGAGTTCGTAGTGCGCCTGCGGGTCGCGTGGGCGCTCGGCGACCGACTGGCGAGCAAGGGCGATCGACCGGTCGATCGCGGCATGGAACTCCCGCGCGAGCTCCGGGGGCGGCGGTGCGAGGGCGACATCGGCACGAGCGACGCTGCCGAGATAGCTGTCGATGGTCATCGTTCCCCGATCCATTGCGATGCGCACCAGCAGGGCGCTCGCCAGCCCACGGAACGCGGCCGCATCCCGCGGGTCGGCCACGGTGGCCGCACGGAACGCGTCGATCGCCTGGTCGTCGTCGAGGTTGAAGAGGGCAATGGTCGCACGGTCGCGCAGTGCCCGCGATGCCTCACTGGCGACGGCACCGACACGGCCGCCAGCAACGATGAGGACGGTCACGAGCAGAAGCCGCAGGAGCATCACCGGATATTACGCGCATGCTCGGTTGCAGAGGTTGTGCCTTGCCTCTACAATCCCCGAAGATGCCGCAGCGTGCGCGACGCCGCGGAAGGAGTGGCGTTGCACGAGGCGCAGACCCACGGTCGCGGGTTCGTCCGGACCTACGTCTTCTCAGTCGACCACAAGGTGGTCGGCATCCAGTACGCCGTCACCGGCCTGCTGTTCCTGCTGTTCGGCTTCTCGCTGATGATGATCATGCGGTACCAGCTTGCGTACCCCATGACCCCCATCCCGTTCATCGGCGGCCTGCTCAGCCCGGCCAATGCCGCCGGTGGCATCATGCTGCCCGAGTTCTACAACCAGCTGGGTGCGATGCACGGCACGGTGATGATTTTCCTCGGCGTCGTGCCCCTGGCCGTCGGCGGGTTCGGCAACTACCTCGTGCCGCTGCAGATCGGCGCCTCGGACATGGCGTTCCCGAAGCTCAACATGCTGAGCTACTGGACGTACTTCTGCGGCGGCGTCGTCATGATGGCGAGCTTCTTCGTGCCCGGCGGCAGCGCACAGTCCGGGTGGACCTCCTACCCGCCGCTCTCGGTGATCGCGTCGAGCGGCCAGTCCTGGTGGCTGATCGGCATGGTGCTGCTCATCACCTCGTCGCTGCTCGGCTCGCTGAACACGATCGTCACGATCGTGCAGCTGCGGACGAAGGGGCTCGGCTGGATGCGCCTGCCGTTCCTCGTGTGGGCCCAGCTGGTGACCGCATTCCTGCTGCTGCTGGCGTTCCCGCCGCTCGAAGCGGCCGGCATCCTGCAGTTGATGGACCGGGTGGCGGGTACCAGTTTCTTCCTGCCGAGCGGCCTGGTGGTGAGCGGACGCATGCTCACGGCGATGGGCGGCACGGCCGACGGCACGCTCGCGTCCGGGGGCGGCAACCCGCTGCTCTGGCAGCACCTCTTCTGGTTCCTCGCGCACCCGGAAGTGTACGTGCTCATCCTGCCGGCCATGGGCATCGTCGCCGAGGTCATCGCGAACAACACGCGCCGCCCGCTCTGGGGTTACCGCGCGATGGTCTACGCCATCATGGTGCTCGGTTTCCTGTCGATGGTCGTCTGGGCGCACCACATGTACCTCACCGGCATGGGGACGTCGCTGGCCGCCTTCTTCCAGACGACCACGATGATCATCTCCGTGCCCTCGATCATCGTGCTCACGTCGCTGCTGATGTCGATGTGGGGCGCGTCGATCCGCTTCACCACCCCCATGCTGTTCGCGCTCGCCTTTCTGCCGATGTTCGGCATCGGCGGGCTGACCGGGCTCCCGCTGGGGCTGGCGCCTTCGGACATCCACCTGCACGACACCTACTACGTCATCGGCCACTTCCACTACATCGTGGCGCCGGGAACGATTTTCGCGCTCTTCGCGGGTGTCTATCACTGGTTCCCCAAGGCGACCGGCCGCCGGATGAACGACCTGCTGGGCCGCGTGCACTTCTGGGGGTCGCTCGTCTGCATGAACGTGATCTTCATGCCGATGTTCATCCAGGGCCTCGGCGGCATGAACCGCCGACTCTATGACGGCGGCCTGCAGTACCTGCACAACGCGGAGCTCCTGCAGTGGAACATCCCGATCGCCTATGCCGCCTGGGCACTCGGCCTCTTCCAGATTCCGTTCATCATCAACTTCTTCACCAGCATCCGGTGGGGCGCCCGCGCGGACGCCAACCCGTGGCAGGCGACGACCCTCGAATGGGCCGCCCCGTCCCCCCCCGGCCACGGGAACTTCCTCACCGAGCCGGTGGCGTACCGCGGACCCTACGAATACAGCGTCCCCGGCGCCTCGCGTGACTTCCTGCCTCAGTTCGAACCCGATGGCCGCTGACGATCTCGAGATTCCGTACGCCGTCGACGCCCGGCCGGATACCGGGCTCCACAACGCCCGGCTTGGCGTGTGGCTGTTCATTGCCTCCGAGGTCATGCTCTTTGCGGGACTGTTCTCCGCATACGTGCTGATCAGGACCGGTGCCGCCTCCTGGCCACAGCACGACAGGCCGGTGGTGCTCGCAACCATCAACACGGCGGTCCTGATCGCGTCGTCGATCTCGATGGTGCGAGCCTGGACCGCGCTGCAGGAGCAGGACTGGGGCGCCCATCGGCGCGCGCTGGCCCTGACCGCCGCCCTCGGCACGCTTTTTCTCGGCATCAAGGGCTACGAGTACGCCGGCCACGTGGCGACAGGAGAATTGCCCTCCCACGACGTGTACTTCGCGCTCTACTGGACACTGACGGGTCTTCACGCGCTGCACATCCTCGGCGGCCTCGTCGTCCTGCTCTATTTCCTGGGCCCTGGCGCCGCGCTCTGGCAGCGGCGTCCGCGGCAGTTCACCAACCGGATCGAAGCGACCGGACTGTATTGGCACTTCGTCGACCTGGTGTGGATGCTCCTCTTTCCCGTGCTGTACCTGCTGTGATGTTCCATGCCTCCTGACGCCCGGCCCGCCTCGCGATCGCATGCCGCCATCGCCGCCGTGCAGATGACGCTCGTGCTCATGTCGGTGGCCATTGCGCGCCTGCCCGGCATCGGCCGCGCGTCGACGGTTGTCATCGTCGGGCTCGCGCTCGCCAACGGCGCTCTGGTGGCGTGGTCGGCGCTTGGGCTGCGCCGGCAGTGGGGGCCCGTCTACATCGTCGGAGCCGTGGTGCTCATCACCTCGGGCCTGCTGCTCGTGTGGCCGGCCTGGGGGTTGTACGATCGCGTGAGGTCTCCCTGACCATGTCCTTGAAGATGTTCCACCTGCTGTTCATCTCGGTGGCGGTGCTGCTGGCGCTGTTCTGTGCCGCCGTGGCGGTACAGACGATGCGGGACGGTGTGTCGGGGACCGGGTTCGCGGTCCTCGCTGCCTGCACTGCTGCGGCGGTGACGCTGGTGCGGTACGAGGCCGGCTTCCTGCGCCGCTGCCAGGAACGAGGGATCCGGTGAAGCACCTCATTCTGCCGGCGGCGCTGCTGGGCCTCGTGCTGCTGCCCGTGGACGCGTGGGCCTGCCCGGTGTGCTTCGGCGCGTCGGACGGCCCGCTCCTGCGCGGCAGCAGCATGGGCATCCTGGCGCTGCTCGTCGTGACGCTCGGCATGTTCGGTGCCTTCGGCGCCTTCTTCCTGCACCTGCGCCGCAGGGCCGCGGCGTTCGAGCGCGACGAGCGGGTCGTGGACGTGGCGCACCTGCAGGGAGGGCACACCCGGTGAACTTTCCACCGCTGCCGCCGCAGGCATCCGCCCACGCGCACGAGATCGATTTCGTGCTGCGCCTCGAGCACTGGATGATCCTCGGGCTCTTCGTGTTCTTCTTCGCGTACTTCGTGCTGGTCCTGTGGCGCTTCCGCGCGGGCGCCCATCCCCGTGCCAGCTACGAAGGCATGAGGAGCTACTGGTCCGTCTACGTCGTCCTGGCCATTGCGCTCGCCGAAGGTGTGCTGCTCGTGGCCTACGAGATGCCGGCGTGGCGCGACCGGATGCTCAACCTGCCGTCTCCGGAAGAGGCCACCGTCGTGCGCGTGGTCGGGGAGCAGTTTGCGTGGAACGTGCACTACCCCGGTGCGGACGGTCGGTTCGGCCGCACCGACGTCGGCCTCATCGCGGCGGACAATCCGCTGGGCCTCGACCGTTCGGACCCATGGGCCAGGGACGATATCACCGCCGTCAACCAGCTCACCGTTCCCGTGAACCGGCCCGTGCTCGTCCACCTCACCAGCAAGGACGTGATCCACAGCTTCGGGATCTACGAGATGCGGGTGAAGCAGGACGCCATCCCGGGAACCGACACGCCAGTGTGGTTCACGCCGACCGTGACGACCGCGGACATGCGCGCGCGCCTCGGCCGCCAGGACTTCGAGTACGAGATTGCGTGCTCGCAGCTCTGCGGGCTGGGCCACTACCGCATGCGGGGCTTCGTGAACGTGCTCACCGGTGACGACTACCGGGCCTTCCTTGCCGAGGAGGCCCGGTCCCTGACGCGCTGAGCTGCGCTAGAGCGCCTGGACGGCCGCGAGGACTTCCTCCGCGTGCCCCTCCACCTTCACCTTGTCCCACCGCTGCGCGACCTTGCCGTCCGGGCCGATGAGGTACGTCGTGCGCGCGACGCCCATGTACTTCTTGCCGTACATCGACCGCTCCTGCCAGGCACCATACTTCTCCGCCACGTCGTGATCCGCGTCGGCCAGCAGCGGGAAGTTCACGTCGTACTTCGCCGCGAACTTGGCCTTGCTCTTCTCGTCGAGGATGCTGACGCCGAGAATGGCCGCCTTGCCAGCGGTGAACCTGGGCAGGTTGTCGCGGAACGCGCAGGTTTCCGCCGTGCAGCCCGGCGTGTCGTCCTTCGGGTAGAAGTAGAGCACGAGGGCACGTCCGGCGTAGTCGCCCAGCTTGTGCGTCTTGCCGTCCTGGTCCTTCAGGGTGAATGCGGGGGCTTTCTTTCCGGGGTCGATCAGCGGCATGCGGCGCTCCTCACGGCTTCCTTGACCGTGTTCACGTGTATCGAGACGATGGCTTCGATGTCGGGTGCGTAACCGCCGCTCATCGCCACGATGACCGGCAGGCTCCGCGCCCGGCACTGGGCGAGGACGAAGGCGTCACGCTGGCGCAGCCCTTCGATGGTGAGGGCCAGCTTCCCGAGCCGATCCCCCTCGTAGGGGTCCGCACCGGCCAGGTAGAAGACGACGTCGGGCGCCGACGCGTCCAGCGCCCGCGGCAGGTGCTCCGCCAGCGCTGCCAGATACTCGTCGTCACCCGTGCCGTCGGCGAAGGTCAGGTCGAGATCGCCGACCTCCTTGCGGAACGGAAAGTTGTTCGCGCCGTGCAGCGACATCGTATAGACGCGCGGATCGCCACTGAAGATGGCTGCCGTGCCGTTCCCCTGGTGGACGTCGCAATCCACGACCGCCGCGCGCCGGATGTCGCGGCGACGGAGGAGGTCAAGCGCGGCCACCGCCACGTCGTTGAACACGCAGTATCCTTCGCCGCGGTCGCGGAAGGCGTGGTGCGTGCCCCCGGCGAGGTTGACCGAGACACGGGCTCCCGACATCACCTCGGCGGCTGCCGCGAGGGTCGCCCCGACCGAACGGCGCGATCGTTCCACCATGGCCGGCGTCCAGGGAAAGCCGATGCGTCGCTGCTCCGCCGGCGAGAGGGTACCGGACGCGACGGCATCGACGTACTCCGGGGCGTGCGCAAGGCGAATGGCGTCCCAGGGCGCCGCCTCGGGCACGACGAGGTCGTCGGGCGCGACCACACCCTCGCCGATGATGCGCTCGCGCAGGCGGCGGTACTTGGCCATCGGAAACCGGTGGCCCTCCGGCAGCGGCAGCACGAAGGTGTCGGAGTAGAAGGCCTTCATGCGGACCACCCTGGCGTCGTGCGAGGCATCGGCTACATTTCTATTCTAGTGATCACTATCCGCTGCATCGACGCCCATGTCGCCGGGGGGCCGGTCCGCCTCATCGTGGAAGGATTTCCCTCACCACCGGGACGTTCGATGGAGGCGCGCAGGCGATGGGCGGCCCGCTCCGCCGACCAGCGCCGCCGCGCCGTGATCCTCGAGCCGCGCGGGCACATCGACATGGCTGGTGCGGTGCTGACCGAGCCTACCCAGCCGGGCTCGCATGCAGGCGTGCTGTTCATGGACAGTGAAAGCTTTCCGGCCTTCGCGGTCCACGCCGTGCTCGGCGTGGCCGCGATCGCGCGCGCCCGCGGCCTGCTCGTCGTCGCTGACGACGCGCCGCTCGTTTTCGACACCAGCGCCGGGGCCGTGCGGGTCTCGGTGGCGGCCCCCCGCGGTGAGGGTGCCGGCGTGGTCACGATGACAGGCGTGCCGTCGTTCGTCCTGCATGCCGGCGTGGACGTGCCGCTGCCGGGCCGGCGAGTGCGAGCGGACGTGGCGTTCAGCGGCGCGTTCTATGCCATCGTCGACGCCGAGTCAGCGGGAGTGCCCGTCGATGGTGGTCGGCTTGGCGATCTCCGGCGGGTTGGCCGCGACATCGTCCGGGCGCTCGAGGCGGCGATGGCGATCGAGCACCCGGTCGACCCCGCGCGTCACGGGCTTCATGGAGTCGTCTTCACCGCCCCACCGCAGGCGGTCGGCGCCGACCTCCGCCTCGCGGCGGTCTCGGCCGCCGGCGTCGTGGACCGTTCGCCGGCCTGCGGGGCGACCCCGGCCATCATGGCCGTACTGCATGCGATGGGCCTGCTCGACGTGAACCTGCCTTTCACGCCGGAAGGGATCGTGGGCACCGTCGTCGACAGCCGGATTGAGCGCCTGACACGAGTGGGCGACGTGACGGCCATCGTGCCGAGCCTGACTGCGCCGGTGTGGCTCACCGGCGAGCACACGTTCTTCGTCGCCGAGGACGATCCGCTGGGCGAAGGGTTCAGGCTGGGTTAAGCCTCGACGAATTCGCCGCTCAGGCGGGCAAGCAGATCGGTGAGTGACTCACCGTTCAGGGCGAAGGCGGCCCGGTCGGAATCCCAGGACAGCTTGTAGCTCCTGGCCATCGCGGACACCCAGATCTGACGGACCGGCGCGTTGGGCGAGACCACGAACTTCGCCTCGTGGGGTTCCTCGAAGATCACGTGAAGCACGCCGTTCTGGAGCTCCACCTCGAATTCGTGCTCGTCGGCAAGCGGCATCAACGCCTGCAGCGCGGCCTGTAGGGCCTCGTCGCTTCTCACGCGGAATTCCTGGTCGGAGAGTGTCGACATCGCGTTCTGTAAACCTTTCCCGGCTTACCCCCGTCTAATGAAGAGGAAGGAGGGCCAGGTTATGTATGAGTGGTCATTCTCGGCGACGGCGGAGGCGGTGATTGGTGCCGCGCTCGCGATTGCGGTCGTCGTGCTCGTGTTCGTCTAGGATCGTCGCTTTACCGCCCTGATGGCGCCTGCGCCGTCGTCGCCACATAGCTGCGACGCGCGCGCGCCGTCATCCCCGGCTGCTTCATCTTCACCGAGAGTCGGTGCACCTTTCCATCAAGCTGCTGGGGTTCGAAGCCAAGCACGTACTGGCTGTGCAGCTCCTGCGCGACGCGTGAGAAGGTCGGACCCAGGTCCGCCGTCTTCTTCAGCTCGAAATACCCGCCGCCTGTCTCGTCGGCGATGCGCCTCAGGCTCGAGTCCGGCTTCGACCGTACCACGCGTACGCCGTCGAAGAACTCGGCCTCGAGGCCGATCGCGTACACCATCACCTCTTCTGCCCGTGCCCGATCCAGGATCTTGCCGCGCCCCACTCGGCTCGACGTGTCGTCGCCGTCGGTGAACACCAGGATCACCTTCCGTCCGTCCACGCCCTGCAGCATGTCGAGACTTTCGTTGATGGCGTCGAACAGCCGCGTGCCATTGCCGAAGTCGAGGTCCTTCACCTCGGTGATGAGCGTGTCGCGGCTGTTCGTGAACTGCGTCGAAACCTCGATCTTGTCGTTGAACGCGCCGACGGCCGCCTTGTCCTCCGGCAGCAGGCGAATGATGAACTGTTCGGCCGCGGCCTTCAGCAAGGCAATCGAGCCGGTCATGCTTGCGCTGGTGTCCAGCATCACGACCACCGTGATGGGCTGCGTCTCGCTCTGGAAGAGCAGCAGTTCCTGCGGCTTGTCGTTGTCGAACACCTGAAAGTCGGCCTGCGTGAGGTCCGGGACGAGGCGGTTCTGCGCGTCCGTGACGGTGGCAAACAGCGACACCACGTTGGTGGACGACCGGAACGTCGGCTGCTGAGCCACCAGCGGAATAACGCCCGCGGCGATGGCGGCCAGGACGCCCGCTAGGATCTGGCGACGGTGTCGGCGAGGAGCGGAGCAGTCCATACAAAAAGCTTACAGGAACTCATTCCCGACTTGACCGGTCGTATTTGAGAGCAGTAGACTGCGGATACATTTTGAGATTGAATCTCGTTTTCGTCTCCGAAGGTGTCAACCGGTATGGTTCAGGCATTCGTCATCACTCTGCGTGAGGGCCTCGAGGCCTTCCTCATCGTTGCCATCAGCCTCGCCTACCTTCGGAAGACCGGGCGAACGAGCCTGACCGCCGCCGTCCACTGGGGCATCGGCCTCGCCCTGCTCGTGAGCGCGGCCGGAGGCTACCTGCTCTTCAACGCGGCGAACCAGGAATGGCTGGAAGGGCCGCTGGCGCTCGTGGCCGCCGTCTCGGTGAGCTGGATGGTGGTGCACATGTGGCGTGCGGGCCGCCACATGAAGGGCGATATCGAGGGCCGGCTGCAGACGTCCACGACCAAGGATGGAGTCGCCGCCTTCGTGGGCGTGCTGCTCTTCACCGTGCTGATGATCGGGCGCGAAGGCATGGAGACGGCTCTCCTCCTCATGCAGCTCCGAGACACGCTGCAGCTCGTCGTCGGGGCGGCCGCGGGGTTCGTCGGCGCCGGCATCTTCGCGTATTTCTGGTCGCGTCTCGGTCACCGGATCAACCTGGGCCTGTTCTTCCAGACCACGGCCATCTTCCTGTTCGTGTTCGTGTTCCAGCTGCTCATCTACGGCGTACACGAGATGTCGGAACAGGGCATGGTGCCGTTCGCCGAGGCGGTCCACGAAGCGACGGAGTCGTGGGGCCCGGATAGTGCCTTCGGCCACCTGCTCACATACCTGCTGGTCCTCGCGCCGCTGGCCTGGCTGACGTTCAAGTCCGCGTTCTTCACGCGGTCGATTCTCGTGCCGCGGATGTCGGATCGGGGCGCGACGATGCCGCAGGGCTCACCCGCCCGGTAAGCGCCGGGGCGGCGGGCGGCCGGCTGTGCGATTCGACGGGTAGAATCAAGCCGTGGCCGCCAAGCCTCCCACTGTGGTCGATCTCGCCTGGAACGACCGTCTCGAATTCACGGCGACGCTGCCGAACACCACCCTCACGGTCGACAGCGGTGGTGCGGCCGGCCCCTCGCCGGTCCAGCTGCTCGCGACCGGGCTGGCCGGATGCATGGCCATCGACCTCGCCTACATCCTGACGCGGGGACACCACCATTTCCGCAGCCTCACATCCCGGCTCACGGCGCAGCGCTCCGACAGCGAGCCCCACCGCATCACGGCGGTCGCGCTCCACTTCGTCATCGAGGGCCCGGCACCCGCGGACGCGGTGCGGCGCGCCATCACCCTGTCGCGGGAGAAGTACTGTTCGGTCTGGCACTCGATGCGCCAGGACATCGACCTCCAGGTGACGTTTGACGTCACTCCCTGACGAACGCCGTGCGGTCGCGCGCCGTCCGTACATCGACTGGGCACGCGGGGTCGCCGTGCTGGTGATGATCCACGCGCACGTGCTCGACTCCTGGACGCTGCGTGCGGAACGCGGGGCTCCTGCCTACGGCTACCTGACGTTCATCGGCGGGCTCGCCGCCCCGCTGTTCCTGTGGCTCGCGGGCATCGGACTGGCGTTGGCGGTGGAACGCGGAGCGGCGCGTACCGGCGACCGCCGGGCGGCCGCCCTCCAGGTGTGCCGTCGAGGCCTGCAGATCTACGCGCTGGCGTTCCTGTTTCGGCTGCAGGCGTTCATCGTCAGCCCGGGGAACCCGCTGGTCTCTCTCCTCCGCGTCGACATCCTGAACATCATGGGGCCGGGGATCGCGGCTGCCGCCACCGTCTGGTGGGCACTGCCGCGCCGGCGCACCGCGGCCCTCGCCTGCGCGGGCATTGCGGCGGGTCTCGCGTTCGCCACGCCTCTCGTGCGCACTGCCGCATGGCTCGCCCAGCTGCCGCCCTTCCTCCAGTGGTACGTGTCGCCGGCCGGAAACCACTCGACGTTCACGCTGTTTCCCTGGGTGGGCTTCGTGTTCGCCGGAGCGGCGTGCGGCGGCTGGCTGGCCTTCGACGAGGTGGACCACGGCGCGACGCCCTCGAGGCGCCGCGCCCCGGTCGCCACCCGCGTGCTTGGCCTGGCGGGTGTCGTGCTGGGCGCCGCCAGCCTCTTTGCTGCGACGTTGCCCACCATTTACCGCAGTTCCTCGTTCTGGACGACGTCGCCAACCTACTTCGGGGCCCGTGTGGGGCTGCTGATGGTGGTGCTGGCGCTGCTCGCCGAGCTGGCGCGGATGCCTCACCTTCCTCAGGCGCCCTTCAGCGTGCTGCAGCGGTTCGGCTGCCGCTCCCTGTTCGTCTACTGGATCCACGTGGAGCTGGTGTATGGCTACGCCTCGCTGTTGCTCCACCATCGCCTTCCCCTGTGGGGGACCGCGGTGGCATACGTCGTTTTTACGGCGTTGATGTATACCGCGATCGAACTGAGGGATCGGGTGGTCGCCGCCTGGCGAGGCCGGCAGACCGGAGGGGCGGCGCCGCACCCCGTCCAGGCCTGAAGCGGTTGGCGACATGGAATCGATGAGATAAAGTGCAGGCCTCTCCGCCGGGCAGGCCGCCAGTGTGACGGCCGCCGGCGCTCGACGGGACGCCTATGATCAACGTAGCCGCTATCCGGATGCAGCAGTTCGGGGTGCAGTTCTACCAGGCGTCGCTGACGGCCAAGGACATCGACAAGCTCGTCCGTTTCGAGGTCCTCAGCTACGGCGACTCGGCCCGCGGGGTACGCGGCGGCCGTGCCCGTGGAGGACCGGCGGGGGGCTCCAAGGTGAACTGGGATCTGCTCGAGCGGCGCATCGCCGCCAACGACCGGGCCTACCAGCGCCAGATCATCAGGCGGAAGATCGACGAGCTCGTGCAGTACTACGAACAGTGCCGACAGGCGCGCGACCTGCCGTCCATTCCCGGGGCGGTGATCATCAGCTGCGACGAGAAGCTGTCGTTCTCGGCGGCGAGCGGGGATCCCCGCGTCGGCGTACTCAAGGTGCCTGAACGGGAGGGCATCCTCCGCGCCATCGATGGCCAGCACCGCCTGCTCGCGCTCCACGCGGACATCGAGCGCTTCGCCGGCGAGGAGTTCACGGTGCCGGCGATCATCTTCGACCGGCTCGCCGAGGACCACGTGGTGCAGATGTTCGTCACAATCAACGCGAAGCACACGCGGCTGAATGCATCGCACCTGGTGAGCCTGTCCGGGCGGCAGCTGTATCGTGACGAAGCCCTTGCCACCGCACACGACGTCGTCCGCGCCCTCAACGAGCGTGAGGACTCGCCGCTGAGCGGCGACATCAAGCTCCTCGGGGTGGGCCGGGGCCGGGTCGCACAGGCGCCTCTGGCGCAGGAGCTCAAGCGCCTGTTCGCCGACGACGTGTTCGGGGGCCGGCGGTCGGACGATCCGCACGAGGACGCGCGGCGCTTCTTCGTCAACTACTTCAAGCAGGTGGCGGTCGTGTTCGGCGCGGCCTGGAACGGCCGCAAGTACGCCATCCGGTCGGCCACGGCCCTGCGCGCCTTCATCCGCGTGGCGCCAGAGGTGCTCCGGCGCCTCGATCAGGAGCGGGCCGAACGCACCGACTTCCGCGCGATTGGGCGCGTCATCGCCCCGTGGGGTTACCGGATCGGTGATCGACGGTTCGCGTCCGACGGTGCCTGGAAGGGGTCGGGCACGACCGTGGACTCGCTCGCCAAGGAACTGAAGCTCGCGCTGCAATACCCGGAGGGAGCCGCTGTCTAGTTCGCGCACCATTCTCGTCACCGGCGGCGCCGGCTTCATCGGCTCGAACTTCGTCCGCCACCTGCTCGCGCACACGACGGCGCGCATCATCGTCGTCGACAAGCTGACGTACGCCGGAAGCCTGCTCAACCTCGCGGGCGCCCTCGACGATGGGCGGGTCTCGTTCATCCGGGCGGACATCGCCAGTCGCGACGCGATGGCGCGCATCTTCGCGGAACATCGCCCGGGCGCCGTGGTGAACCTGGCGGCCGAGACGCACGTCGACCGTTCCATCGAAGGCCCGGCGCCTTTCATCGACACCAACATCGTCGGCACGTTCACGCTGCTGGAAGCGGCTCTGGCGCTGGTGCGCGGTGCCGGGGAAACGGACCGGCGCGCGTTCAGGTTCCTGCACGTCTCGACCGACGAGGTGTACGGCACGCTGGGCGACACCGGCCTGTTCCGCGAGGAAACGGCCTACGCACCGAACTCCCCGTATGCGGCGAGCAAGGCGGCGGCCGACCACCTGGTGCGCGCCTATCACCACACCTTCGGGCTGGCGACCATCATCACGAACTGTTCGAACAACTACGGCCCCTATCAGTTTCCGGAGAAGCTGATTCCGCTGATGATCCTGAATGCCCTCGACGGACGTCCGCTGCCCATCTACGGCGATGGCGGCAACGTCCGCGACTGGCTGCACGTGGAGGATCACTGCGCCGGCATCCTGCTGGCGCTCGAACGCGGCCGTGCGGGCGAGAAATACAACATCGGCGGCGGTGCCGAGCGCACGAACCTGCAGGTCGTTGACGGGATCTGCGCCGCGCTGGACGACCTGCGGCCCGCCGCGGATGGTCGACGCCACGCCACGCTGAAGACGTTCGTGGCCGACCGTCCAGGCCACGATCGGCGCTACGCGATCGACGCGACCAGGATCCGCACGGAACTCGGCTGGCAGCCCCGCCACGACTTCGAGAGCGGCCTCCGCGCCACCGTCGAGTGGTACATCACCCACCGGGACTGGTGCGAGCAGGTCCAGGCCGGACGGTACGACCGCGAACGGCTCGGCCTCACATGACACGATGAAGGGCATCATTCTCGCCGGCGGCGCCGGCACACGCCTGCACCCCCTGACCGTCGCCGTCAGCAAGCAGCTGCTTCCGGTCTACAACAAGCCGATGGTGTACTACCCGCTGTCGACGCTGATGCTGGCGGGGATTCGCGACATTCTCATCATCACGACGCCGAGGGACCAGGAAGACTTCCACCGCCTGCTCGGTGATGGGTCGCAGATCGGCCTGCGGCTGCAGTATGCCGCGCAGCCGCGGCCGGAAGGACTGGCCCAGGCGTTCATCATCGGCCGCGACTTCGTCGGGCAGGACCGTGTGGCGCTCGCACTGGGCGACAACATCTTCTACGGCGCGCACTTCTCCGACTACATCCGGGGGGCCATCGCGCGGGAGACCGGCGCAGTCGTCTTCGGATACTGGGTGCGCGATCCTGAACGCTACGGCGTCGTGGAGTTCGACGCGGGAGGGCGGGCGGTCAGCCTCGAGGAGAAGCCGGCGCGTCCGAAGTCGAACTACGCGGTGACCGGGCTGTACTTCTACGACAACGAGGTCCTCGACATCGCCGCGTCGCTCCGGCCTTCCGCCCGCGGCGAGCTCGAGATCACGGACGTCAACCGCACCTACCTGGAACGCGGCCGGCTGCACGTGGAGAAGCTGCCGCGAGGGGTCGCGTGGCTCGACACCGGCACGCACGAAGCGCTCGTGCAGGCCTCGAACTACATCCAGGCCATCGAGGAGCGGCAGGGGCTCATGGTTGCCTGCATCGAGGAGATCGCCTTCCACATGGGATACATCACGGCCGCGCAGCTGGCGAGCCTTGCCGGACGGATGGGGGCCAGTGCCTACGCCCGCTATCTCATGCTGCAGCTCGAGCAGGGGCAGTGATGCGCGTTGTCCCAACCGAACTGCCTGAAGTGCTGCTGATCGAACCCGACGTCCACGGCGACGAACGCGGGTTCTTCCTGGAGACCTACCACGCGGAGCGCTACGAGGCGTTCGGCATCCGGGGGCCGTTCGTGCAGGACAACCATTCGCGCTCGGTTCACGGGACGGTTCGGGGCCTTCACCTGCAGGTCACGCGTCCACAGGCCAAGCTGGTGCGCGTCCTCTCGGGCGAAATCTTCGACGTCGCGGTCGACGTCCGGCGCGGTTCGCCCACGTTCGGAAAGTGGGTGGGGATCGTCCTCACGGCGGAGTCCTTCCGCCAGTGCTACGTGCCCTGCGGGTTCGCCCACGGGTTCAGCGTGCTCAGCCCGTATGCCGAAGTGGAGTACAAGTGCACGGACGTCTACGACCCCGAGAGTCAGATCGGGCTCGCCTGGAACGACCCGGTGCTGGCGATCCCGTGGGGCGTGGACGCACCGATCCTCTCCACCCGCGATCGACAGAATCCCCTTCTCGCTGACGCGTTCGACCGGTTGCCGATCTTTCGCGGGACAGAACTGTAATCACACGCACGTTTCCGTGCGTCCCGCCCGGCGCGGCGTCCAGGACTCCCGCGAAAACAGGCCGATTTTCTGCACGGCGCCTCGGGCATGCCGCTTGCGATAAGGAAAGCCATCGTCGGTCTGTTACGGCAGGGCGCCGTGAATTGCTGGGGGAGCCAGATCGGCGTGGCAGGGGGGCACCGCAATGACGCGGTGCCCTTTTGTCTGTACACTCGGTAGTCCGCCATGCGCATCGACCTGAATGCCGACGTCGGCGAGTCGCTCGGCGCCTACGCGATCGGCGACGATGCCGCGCTGATGCGGAGCGTGACCTCCGTCAGCATCGCGGCCGGGTTCCACGCGGGCGACCCGACGGTGCTGCGGCGTACGGTGCGCCTGGCGCGCGACGCGGGCGTTGCGGTTGGCGCACACCCGGGATTCCCGGACCTCGCGGGTTTCGGCCGCCGCAACATGACGATCCCGGCACCGGAACTCGAGGACCTCGTTCTCTACCAGATCGCCGCCGTCGCCGGCGTGGCGGCCAGCGAAGGGGTTGCCCTGCACCACGTCAAGGCCCACGGGGCGCTTTACAACATGGCCGTGCACGACCGTGCCACAGCCGACGCGATCGCACGCGCCGCGCGGGCCTTCTCGCCTTCGCTCCGCATGTGTGCGCCGCCCGGATCGGTCATGGAGCGAGCGGCCCTGGACGCGGGGCTGCGCGTGGCGCGCGAAGGCTTCGCCGATCGCGCATACCAGCCAGACGGTTCGCTCGTGCCGCGACACGTGCCCGGCGCGATGATCGTGGGAGTGGAAGACGTCGTCACCCGCGCCATCGGCATGGCGACGGAACGCCGCGTCGTCTGCATCGACGGTTCTGTGCTGCCGCTGGAGATCGACACGATCTGCGTCCACGGCGACACGCCGGGCGCCCCGTCGCTCGCAGCGTGGCTGCGCGCCGGACTGGGGTCGGCAGGGATCGACGTGACCGCCCTGGCCTGAAGGCCGCTCGCAAAACGCTCCATCGCGTCGAGGGTGTTCCGCAGCGATTCACGTGCGACGCGGGTGATGATCGGCCCGGCGACGGGCTTGAGGACTGCCGGGACCCCGCGACTCAACGACAACGACAGCACGTCAATCTGCACGGCCTCTCCAACCTGCCGGTAGCTCCAGTAGGAGTTCAGCCGCCAGAGAAACCCGCGGTCTCCGCCATCGGTCTCGGCAATCCGTCGGGCGACGCTTCGGCTCGTGGCGAAGCCGGGTGCATGGCGGGTGAAGCTCACGTCGTGCTCGGTGTCGTAGGTCACCGTGATCAGCGCAGACCGGGTCACCTTGAGGTAGACCGACAGCACGTCGCCATCGCGATGCAGCACCCGTGCCTCGATGACCTCGGGTGAAGGGGGCGGCAGGCCCGGGTCGGTCAGTGCGTGCACGAGATCGCGTACGGTGAGGCCGTCGACACGCAGCGATCCGCGCCATTCGTGAATGGTGCCCCCTGGGACGTCCACGGCGCGGCCGGCGGGGGCTGCCAGGGGCGGGCGAGGCACGGCGGAGGTCCCCCGGGATTCGGCCTGGGCAACGTACCGGGACCATGCCTCGAGTGTCGCTGCTGGAGGCTCGGCCGCCACCGGCCCGACCCCAGCCAGGATGATCGCGACTGCCGCGGCCAGTCGTCGGCCCGCGAAGATCCAGCGATCGGCAATCAGGAAATTCACCGCACTCATCGCAGCGACGGCCGCGAGGTTGGCGACGGCGACGGGCCAGGCATACAGCGTGACCAGCGCCGTCGTGATCGTCACGTTGCCGAACAACGAGGTGAGGCCTGCGCCGGCATGGAACCGCAGCAGGCGTCCCAGGCGCCCGCGCCTGCCGTTCCGCTCCGCCCAGGTCCAGCGTTCGTGCCAGGCGAAGTTGTGAAGAACGGCCGCCTCGACCGACAGGAGTGTCGCGAGGGGCACCGGCAGCCCCACGTTGCGGCCGGTCAGCCAGGACAGCGTGAGCACCTGCAGGCCGAACCCGGCGACGCCGACGACAATGAAAGCAGACAGGCGCGGCATCAGCGCACCGTCGTGTCGCGCCCATGGCCGGGAAGCGGCTCGGCGACGTACAGGTCGCGTGTATTGCGCGCCGCGGAGACCAGGAAGGCGACGAGCAACCCGACGCACCCGAGCAGGCCGCCGAGATCGAACAGGCGCATTTCTGCAAAGCCGAACGGCGTCACCATCGGGGACGCCGCTGCCTTGATCGCACCCGCGATGAGGACGAGTCGCAGTTCAGTGGGCCCGAAGCCCACGAAGGACATGCGGAACACGCCGGCGGCATGCGTGGCCAGGTAGGACTCCGCTGAGACCAGGAGGTAGCCGGCCAGAACCGTCACCGCTACCAGTGGGTGCATCAGGCCGGAGGCAGCCAGGCCGCCAAACAGGAAGGCCGTGCCTGCCAGGTCGATGATGTGATCCACGTAGTAGCCGTACCGCGGGCGCTGCTGCCCGCGCACGCGTGCGACCGTCCCGTCCAGGCTGTCGCCGAACCAGTTCAGGACGAGGGCCACGACGACCCCCGCTGCCCCCGCCCACGGGTTGACGCGAAAGGCCGCGAAGGCCAGGCCCGCCAGCATCATGGAGCCGAGTCCGAGCGCCGACAGGTGGTCCGAGCCGACCCGTGGCGGCAGCCGGTGTGCCAGCCAGATCAGCAGACGCCGCTCGGCGTCCGCGGTGAGACCCGTATTGCTGCGTGTGTGAACCGCCGCGTGTGCAGTGCCCATGTCCGATACGCCTCCACACGGGAATGCGGAAAGCGCTCGTCTTTGGGCTCACCGGCCGGCGGGAAGGTCCTTCAGGGCGCGGCGCAGGATCTTGCCGACCATGGTCTTGGGCAGATCCCTGCTGAACAGAATCTTCGCGGGCACCTTGTACGGGGCGAGGTGTTCCCGGCAGTAGGCCCGGAGGTCCGCTTCCGTGACAGCCTCGTGGCCGGAGCGGAGGACGACCCACCCGTGTACCACCTCACCGCGAACCGGGTCGGGCATGCCCGCCACCCCGACCTCGGCCACGGAGGGGTGCGCCGCCAGCACTTCCTCGATCTCCCGCGGCCACACCTGGTAGCCGCTGGTCTTGATCAGGTCCTTCTTGCGGTCGACGATGAAGAGGAAGCCGTCCTCGTCGAGATAGCCCAGGTCGCCGGTGTGGAGCCAGCGCCGGGTGCCGTCCTCGTCCACGTGATCGCGCAGCACGCCGGACGTTTCGTCAGGCCTGTTCCAGAAGCCGATCATCAGCTGGCCGCCCGTGAAGCAGATTTCTCCGGTCTCCCCGATGGGCATCTCGGTGGTGCCCGCGTCGGCGTCGTAGATGCGGACCGCGACGTCGGGCAGCGGCATCCCCACCGAGCCGATCTTGTTCTCGCCCTGCACCGGGTTCACGCAGAGCGCCATCATCGCCTCGGTCAGCGAGTAGCCCTCGACGATGCGGCCGCCCGTGATGCTTTCGAAGCGGTGCTTGGTTTCTGCGAGCAGCGCCGCCGCCCCGCTGAAGCAGATCTTGATCGACTTGAAGTCCACCTTGCCGGACTGGACATCCGGGTGATTGAGGAGACCGGTGTACAGGGTCGGCACGCCGACGAAGAACGACGGCTTCACGCGGCGGATGGTCGCCAGCAGGTCGGCGAGGTCGCGAGGGTTCGGGACGAGGGCGAGCGGAGCGCCCGAGACGAACGACAGGGCCTGCACGCCGACGTTCGCGTAGACGTGGAACATCGGCAGTGGAAGCAGCAGGCGGTCGCCGAAGCCGAGCACCGAGCGCGTCCAGGCCTGGATCTGCAGGCCGGTGATGGTGTACGCGGCGTGCCGGCCGAGGACCCCCTTGGGCGTGCCGGTGGTGCCGCCGCTCATGAGCAGCACCGCGGGGTCATCGGGCGTGAGCCGCGCACGCTGCGGCTTGCGTGACAGCGCACGGCCCACCAGGTTGTTGAAGGCGTAGTCGCCGCGGCGCAGGGTCACGCGGTCGCCGTCCTTCTTCTCGCGCACCAGGGTGAAGAGGATCCGCAGCAGCGCCGGGAAGTACTCCTTGATGTTGGTGACGATCACCCGCTTCAGGGGCGTCCTGGGCCGGATGCGCTGCACCCGATCGTAGAAGCGGCTCAAGGTGACGATCGTCTCGATGCCGTTGTCGCGAATGGGCTGTTCGAGCTCGTTGTCCGTGTAGATCGGGTTGAGCGGGGAGACAATCGCGCCCAGCTTCCAGGCGGCGAGTTCGGCGACGAAGAACTGGGGACAGTTGGGCAGGAGCAGGGCGATGCGATCGCCGCGCGAGACGCCGATGTCCTGCAGCGACGCGGCGAACGCGTCGCTGTCGCGTTCCAGCTGGGCCCAGGTGACCGTGGCGCCCTTGAAGAGCAGGGCCGGGTCGGCCGGGTGTGTGCGCGCCCAGCCCGCGACGTAGTCCAGCAGCGTGGTCGCGGGGTACGGCGCCAGCGTCCGTGGGACGTCCGCGTCGTAGCGTTCGAGCCAGGGCGCGCGCAGGGCCATGTCGGGCGGGATTATACGACGGTCGTCCTACCCCTGCCGGCCGGTGAGCAGCATCGAGAGCAGCGCCTTCTGCACGTGCAGGCGGTTTTCGGCCTGATCGAAGACGACGGATGCCGGCGACTCGAAGACCTCCGCCGTGACTTCCTCCCCCCGGTGGGCGGGCAGGCAGTGCATGAAGAGCGCACCCGGCTTGGCGTGCCCCATCAGCGCGTCGTTCACCTGGTAGCGCGCGAACACCTCGCGCCGCCGCTCGGCTTCCGCCTCCTGTCCCATGGATGTCCACGTGTCGGTATAGACGGCGTCCACGCCGGCAACGGCGTCGCCCGGGTCGGAGAACAGCCGCAGGCGCGCCCCGTGACGCGAAGCCGTCGTGGCCTCCTGCACGACCGGATCGGAGAGCTGGTACCCCTTGGGGCTCGCGACGTGCACGTGGACGCCCAGCATCAGCGCGGCGTGCACCAGCGAGACGGCCACGTTGTTGCCGTCGCCGACATAGGCCACGGTCCTGCCCCGCACGTTGCCCCACTGTTCGCGAAGCGTCATCACGTCCGCGAGTGCCTGGCAGGGGTGCTGGTCGTCGGTCAGTGCGTTGATGACGTGCAGCTTCGGCGCGGCCGCAGCGAACTCCTCGAGCACTTTCTGGGAAAACGTGCGGATCACGATGCCGCTCACCCAGCGTTCGAGGTTGCGCGCGACGTCTGACACGGGCTCGCGACGGCCCAGCGCGGCATCGGGCTGGAGCGACACCACGTTGCCGCCGAGTTCCACGATGGCGATCTCGAAGGTCGACCGCGTCCGCAGCGAGGCCTTCTCGAACAGCATGGCGACGTGCCGTCCTTCGAGCACGCCTGCGGTGGGCGCCTGCCGGCCCAGCGGCCGGTCGGCCTTCACGTGGGCGGCGATCTCGAGGCATCGGTCGAGTTCGGCCGGGTCGAAGTCGAGCACGGACAGGAAGTCCTTCCGTGCAGGCACGGCAGTCGGTGTCATGGGCCTAGGTCCGGTATTCCGCGTTGATGCGGACGTAGTCGGCGCTGAGATCGCACGTCCACACGGTAGCCGAGGCCGTGCCGGCGCCGAGATGAACGGCCACCGAGATTTCGGTGTTGCGCTTCAGGTAATCGGCGGCCTCGGGGGCCAGTTCGTCGTGGGGCCGGCCGTTGACGAACAGCCGTACCGGTCCAATCTCGACGGCCGCCTTCTCGAGGTCGAAGCCGACACCTGCGCGGCCGGCGACCGCGATCAGGCGGCCCCAGTTCGGGTCGCCGCCGTGGATCGCGGTCTTGACCAGCGGCGAGTTGCCGATCGCCTTCGCGCAGCGGCGGGCGTCCTCGACGCTGGCCGCCCCGGTGACCGAGACGGTGACGAGCTTGGTGGCGCCCTCGCCGCCCCGCACGATCCCGATCGCGAGCGGCAGGCAGACTGCGCGCAGCGCCTCGACGAACAGATCGTAGGACGCGTCGTCGATCGTCACGCCGCTGGCACCGTTGGCAAGCAGCATCACGCAGTCGTTCGTGGAGCACTCGCCGTCCACGGTGATGGCGTTGAAGGTGTCGTCGACCACGTCGCGCAAGGCGCGATGCAGCAGGGCGGGGGCGACCGCCGCATCCGTGGTGATGAAGCCGAGCATCGTGGCCATCATCGGCTCGATCATGCCCGACCCCTTCGCCGTGCCGCCCACGAGGACGGTGCGGCCGTCGAGGATCAGCCGGGCCGCGGCCTCCTTCGGAAACGGGTCGGTCGTCATGATCGCCCTCGCGGCCGCCGCGCCCTGATCGGTGCCCAGCGCCGCCACCGCCTTCGGCAGGCCCTCGCGGATCCGGTCCATCTTCAGGTTCACCCCGATGACGCCCGTGGACGCCACGAGCACTTCGCCCGGCGGGCAGCCGACGAGGGCGGCCGTGAGCGCCGTCATCTCGCGGGCGTGCTCCATGCCGGCCGCGCCGGTGCAGGCGTTCGCGCACCCGCTGTTCGCAACGACCGCCCGTGCCCGCCCGCCGGTCTGCTCGAGGTGCTCGCGCGAGACGAGGACCGGGGCGGCCTGCGCCTTGTTGGTCGTGAACACGGCGGCGGCCGTTGCCGGCGCGTCGGAGACGATCAGGGCAAGGTCGGGACCCCGCCCTTCGGCCTTGATGCCGACGTAGAGTCCGGCGGCGCGGAACCCGGACGGCGTGGCTACACCGCCGTCGAACGATTCGATGGTAGGGACTGGGTGTGTCGTCATGCGTGTCTGGCGGCGAAGAGTTCATCGGGGTCGTGGGCATCGACGACCGTCTCGAGCGGCAGCACCATCGCGTACTGTCCGCAGTGGCGGAACTGCGGACACTTCACGCAGTCGGCGTACACCTTCTCGGTCAGCCACAGGTGCGGCACGATCGAGAACCCCATGGGTGCGAAATAGCCGGGCGCGTGGGTGAACGCGCACAGCCGATCGAAGCCCTCGCGCCTGGCGCGCATCCGGAGTTCGCTGACGATCATCGTCCCGATGCCCAGGCCGCGCGCCGAGCGGTCCACGGCCAGCGACCGCACCTCGGCTACCTGCGCGCCGAGCCGGGCAAGCTCCGCGCAGCCGACGATGCGGCGGCTGCGTACCGCGACGACGAACCGCGCGGCGCGATCGGTCACCTCCCCGAGCGTGCGGGGCAGCAGGCGGCCCTCCGCCTGGTTGGCGGCGATCAGGGCGTGGAGGCGGGCGGCGTCTGCGGCAGCCCCCGAGCGCAGGGTGACGCGGGCGGGCCTCGGCGTCACTCGGGACTGCCCTTCCCGGTGATGTCCCGCAGCGCCGCCTCGAGCCGCGAGAGGCCTTCGTCGAGTTCCGCTTCGGTGATCACGAAGGGCGGCAGCAGGCGGATGACGTTCTCCGCCGTCCGGTTCACGACCACGCCGTGCTTCAGGCCCGCCGGCACGATGGCTGCCGCGTCCATGTTCAGCTCGATGCCGCGCATGACGCCTGCGCCCCGCACCTCCCGGATCTCGGGGTGGCGGGCGGCCATCTCCTGGAGCCTGCGCTCGAAGTGCTGCCCGACCCGGCCGACGTGCGTCAGCAGGCCGCCGCCCACCAGTTCCTCGAGCACGCAGATCGCCGCACGGCACGCGAGCAGGTTGCCACCGTAGGTCGTCCCGTGATCACCGGCGGAGATCTTCGCGGCCACCTCACTGCTGATGAGCGCCGCCCCTACCGGCACGCCGCCCCCGAGCGCCTTGCCGAGCGACATCAGGTGCGGCCGCAGCCCGATCGCCGCCGAGTAGAAGGGATACCCCGTCCGGCCGCTGCCGGACTGCACTTCGTCGGCGATGAGCAGCGCGCCGGTTCGCTCGCAGGCTTCGTTGACGGCCGCGGCAAACGCCGGGGTCAGCGGGCGGATGCCGCCTTCCCCCTGGATCGGCTCGAGAATGATGGCCGCGGTGTTCCGGGTGACCGCCTGCAGCACCTCGCTCGGACGGGCCGAGATCCAGCGGACGCCGGACAGCAGCGGCTCGAACGGCGTCCGGTAGTGCTCGTCGGAGGTCACCGACAGGGCCCCCATCGTGCGGCCGTGGAACGACTCCTCGAGCGCGATGATCTCCGTGCGGGTCTCGCCGAGCGTGTGCCAGTAGCGCCGCGCGAACTTCAGGCACGCCTCCACGGCCTCCGCGCCGCTGTTGCAGAAGAAGGCGCGCTCGAGACCCGAGAGGGCAGTGAGCCGCTCGGCCAGCTGTCCCTGCAGCGGGTGGTAGAACAGGTTCGACGTGTGCAGGAGCGTCTCGGCCTGCTCGCGAATGGCGCGTGTCAGCCCCTCATGGGCGTGGCCGAGCGAGGTCACGCCGATGCCCGAGAGCAGGTCGATGTACTCGCGGCCCTCGGCGTCGTACAGGCGGACACCCTTGCCGCGGACGAACGTCACCGGCTGCCGCCGGTACGTCTGGAGCACGTGCCGCGATTCCAACACCCGAATGTCGTCAGCCACCATCGTCATGTTCTCGCTCGCTGCCTCCGGTTCTCACCGGGTTTCTCTGCCAGCACCTCCGGCCACGCAGCCGGGTTCTCGGTCGTGTCGTTCGGGATCGATGTGCTACGGGCGTGCCGGCGCGACGGCCGGCACCAGGCGCGTCGCTTTCGGCGGGGCCGGGTGCGTTGCCGCGGCCTCCAGGACGGCCGCGTCGCGGCCGTCCACGATGAGGACGTCGCCCACCCCGCTTGCCAGCGCGTCGTCGCAGGCGCGCAGTTTGGCGATCATGCCCGCCGTTGCGGTGCCGCTGCCGATCAGGGCGGCGATGCCGGCCGGGTCGACCTGACCGATCGTGCTTCCGGCGCCGTCGAGCACGCCAGGCGTCGTGCCCGCGATGACGAGACGGCGGGCACGCAGGCGCGACGCGAGGTGGCCGGCAAAGGTGTCGGCATTGACGTTGAACAGCCGGCCGTCCGCGCCGATGCCGATGCACGCCAGCACCGGAACGAAGCCCGCGTCCGTCAGCGTTCGCAGCAGCGACACGTCGGCGGACGGCACGGGCGTGCCTACACGGCCGAGATCCACCACCCGGCCGTCTACCGCCATGTGCGGCGGTGCCGCGTCGCTGAGCCCGCAGCGGCCGTCCGCCCCGGTGAGCCCGACGGCGCGTACGCCCGCCGTGTTGAGGGCGGCCACGAACCGCGTGTTGACCGTGCCCGCCAGCACGGCGACCACCACGTCGAGTGTCGCCTCGTCGGTAATCCGCAACCCGTCGACCTGGCGCTTCTCGATACCGGCCACCTTCAGGGCGGCGTCGATCTCCTTGCCGCCGCCGTGGACGACCACGAGCGGGCTCCCGGCTGCTGCGATGCGGGAGAGCCCAGCGACGACGGTGGCCAGCCTGGACGGGTCCTCGAGCAGCTCGCCGCCGAACTTGACGACCAGGGGGGCGCTCACAGCAGGCCCGCCGTTTCGGGGGCGCCGATCATGACGTTCATGTTCTGGACGGCCTGGCCGGACGCGCCCTTCACGAGGTTGTCGATCACCGAAACGATGACCAGGCGGCCCGACGCGTCGACGCGCCAGCCGATGTCGCAGAAGTTCGTGTGCGCCACGTGCTTGATCTCGGGCAGCGCGGAGCCGACGATACGGACGAACGTCGCGTCCCGATAGGCGGTCTCGTAGATGTCGCCGATGGCTTCCTCGGAGGTGCCCGGGGCGACGCGCACGTAGATCGTCTCGAGGATGCCGCGGTCGATCGGGAGCAGGTGCGGCGTGAACGTGACCTCACCGCCAACGCCCTGTTCGATCTCCGCCCCATGGCGGTGGTTGAGCACGCCGTACGCCGAGAGGCTGGCGTACACCTCGGAGAAGTGTGTGCGCTCGGACGGGGTCTTGCCCGCGCCGGAGACGCCCGACTTGGCGTCGATGATCACGTCCGCTCCCGGACGCAGGACGCCCGCCGTCACGAGCGGCTTCAGGGCCAGGAGCGCCGCGGTCGGGTAGCAGCCGGGGTTGGCCACGACCTGCGCCTGCCGCACCTCCTCACGCGCCCATTCCGTGAGTCCGTAGGCAAGCGAGGCGGGCAGCGTGTGGGTCTCGGGATACCAGCGGGCCCGCAGCGCCGCATCCCGCAGCCTGAACGCCCCCGACAGGTCGATCACGCGCACCCCGGCGTCGGCGAACCGGCCCGCGAGTTCAGCCGCGGCAGTGTCGGGCAGTGCCAGGAAGACGACGTCGGCTTCCCGCGCGAGCGACTCGGGCTCGAGCGGCACGATGGTGCCGTTCCAGATACGGCCCAGGGCGGGCAGACGCCGTGCCGCGGTCGCGCCCGAGGACGTGGCCGCCGCGATCGACACATGCGGGTGCCGCGAGAGGATACGCAGCAGTTCCTGCCCGGTGAAGCCCGTGGCGCCAGCCACCGCCACCCGGACCGGGTGCGCCCCGGCTTGCGTCGCGCGTGCTCCCTCTGTGCCCGTAAGCGTATGCATCGGAAAGAATAGATATACAGGAGGGGTGTGGTCTTATCAATGAAAATCGCTGCATAATCTCCCGCTGCGGGCCTCCGCGGCTCTCCGATTCGTGTATCCTGTGTGGGCTTCGCGCGCCGCCTCGCCGACACGCGCAGACACGCCGACACCATGAAACCCCGCCGCCAGGGCGCCATCCTCGAGATCATCGATCGCGAGCCGCTCTCCAGCCAGGAGCAGCTCCGGCGCCGCCTGGCCCGTGTAGGCTTCGCGGCGACGCAGGCGACCATCTCGCGGGACATCAAGGAGCTCGGTCTGGTGAAGCGTGCCGGCGACGGCGCGTACCAGCGCCCCGGCGTCACCACCGCCAGCCCCGAGATGGCGATGAGCGCACTCGCGCACGCCTCGTCCGAGTTCGTGCGCCGCGTCGACCGCGTGCAGCAGCTCGTCGTCGTCCGCACAGGCGCGGGCCAGGCCCAGGCGCTCGCGCTCGCCGTCGACGGCGCCCGGCTGCCGGAGACGGTCGGCACGATCGCGGGCGACGACACGGTGCTCATCATCACCAGGGACAGCCGGCGGGCGGCGAGCGTCGTGAAGCGGCTCGCGCGCCTGGCGGGCCTCTGATGCGTGTCGTCCTCGCCTACGCGGGAAGCCTGGCCGGGTCCGCCGCGATCGCCTGGCTGCGCGAGACACGTCACCTGGACGTGGTCGCGGTCACGCTCGACCTCGGCCAGGGACGCCAGCTCGAGGCCGTCCGGGATCGTGCGCTGGCGCTCGGTGCCAGGCGTGCGCACGTGCTCGACGCCCGCGAGGAGTTCGGCCGGCGATTCGTGCTCCCGGCGCTGTTGGCCGATGCCATGCACGCCGGAACCGTGCCGATGTCCCTGGCACTCAGCAGGCCGATCATCGCGGAGAAACTCGTCGAGATGGCCGCGGTCGAGCGGGCCGACGCGGTTGCACACGCCGGCCTCGCCGGCGAGGCGTCACGGCTGCACCGCCTGCTGCGCAGCATCGCCCCTGCAACTGCCATCCTCGCACCTGTTCAGGAATGGCGGCTGTCGGCGGACGATCTCGCCGCGTTCGGCCGCCGCCACGGCCTGCTGGCAGGTCCCACCCTGGCTGCCCGCGGCGAGGTCACGTTCTGGGGACGGTCGCGTTCGTGCGACCCGGCCGAGGCTGGCAAGGCCGTCGCGTCCTTCTTCACGGGGGTCCGGCCAGCTGCCGACTGTCCCAGCGAAGCCGCCTCGGTGGACATCGCGTTCGAGCGCGGTGTGCCAACGTCGCTGAACGGCATTGCACTGCCCCTGATCGAACTGGTCGCCGCGCTCAACACCCTCGCCAGCACGCACGGAGTCGGCCGCGCCGTTCACGAAGGCCTGTTGTGCGATGCCCCGGCGGCCGTGCTGCTGCACGCCTCGCATCGTGCGCTCACGCGCGCAGCGGCGGCGCCGGACGTGCTTCGCCTCGGCGACATCCTCGGCGCCGAGTACGCCTCTCTCATAGACGAGGGGCGCTGGTTCTCGCCGCTGCGTCCGGCGCTCGACGCCTTCGTCCAGGCGGCGCAGGCGCCGGTCAGCGGTTGCGTACGCCTGTCGCTCTTCAGGGGGACGCACGAGACAATCGGCGTCGAACTGTCACAGCCGCCGCGCACCAGCGCGGCGGTCACTCCACTCTTATCCAGGAAACACTGATGGCAACACTGTGGTCGGGTCGGTTTGACCAGGCGCCGGACGCGGCGGCTTTCGAATGGGGATCGTCCTTCAGCTTCGACCGCCGGCTGTTCGAGGATGACGTCACGGGCAGCCTCGCGTACGCACGCGCCCTGGAAGGGGCGGGAGTGCTCAGGGCCGAGGAGTCCGCCGCCATCCAGTCGGCCCTCGCGGAGATCCTCGAGCAGGGGCGCCGCGACCCGGCGTTCGTCGCCGGCGACGATGAGGACGTGCACAGCTTCGTCGAGCGCCTGCTCATCGCGCGGCTCGGCGACACGGGGAAACGCCTGCACACCGGACGCTCCCGCAACGAACAGGTGTCACTGGACCTCCGCCTGTACCTGCGCCGGCGGATCCCGGCGCTGCAGGGGGCCGTCGCCGCCATCGTGGGGGCACTGACGGCGCAGGCGCGCGCCGCGGGCGACGCGCTGATGCCCTCCTATACGCACTTCCGACCCGCACAGCCGGTCCTCGTCGCGCACTTCCTGCTCGCGCATGCGGCACCGCTGCGCCGCGACTTCGATCGGCTGGCGCTGGCGCGGTCGGAGGCCGGCGCCCTGACGCTCGGGTCCGGTGCCATCGCCGGCACCAGCTACGCCATCGACACGGCGGCGCTCGCGCGCGATCTCGAGTTCGATCGGGTCGTCGCCAACAGCATCGACGCCTCATCGGATCGCGACTTCGCGGCGACCTTCCTGTACGCGTGCGCGATGACCATGGTGCACCTGAGCCGCCTCTCCGAGGACCTGATCATCCTGTGCGGCGATGAGCATCGGTTCTTCGAGTTCTCCGACGCGCTGAGCACTGGAAGCAGCATGATGCCGCAGAAGAAGAACCCCGATCCGCTCGAGCTGGTTCGCGGCAAGACGGGCCGCGCCATCGGCGACCTGATGGCGCTGCTCACGACCATGAAGGGGCTTCCGAGCGGGTACAACAAGGACCTCCAGGAAGACAAGCACGCCGTGTTCGACGCCGAGGACACCCTTGCTGGCTGTGCGGCCGTGGTGAAGTCGGTCATCGAAGGGCTGACCTTGAACCGTGCGCGAGCGGGCGCAGCGGCATCCGGCTTGCTGCTGGCCACCGACGTTGCCGATTACCTCGTGGGACGGGGCGTTCCATTCCGGAGTGCGCACGAGATCGTCGGAGCGCTCGTGCGGAAACTCATCGCCGAGCAGCGGGAATGGGGATCGCTGTCGCTCGACGAGTGGCGCGTGGCGAGCGACCGATTCGAGGCGGACGTGGTGGACCGGGTGACACCCGCGGCGTCGGTCGCGGCCAAGCGGACCCCGCAGTCCACGGCGCCGGCAGCGGTGGCCGATGCCCTCGGCGAGTCGGAGGCCTGGGTCGCCCGGGTGATGCCCCGGGCTCACGGGCGGTAGGCGGGAAACCTCGGCGCTATTGTCAGCGGAAAACGTGCTCTGTTACCATTCCCCTCGCCTTTCGCCACGTCTTCCCCGCCCGTGAGAGGATCCTTCGGGAGTTCTGTTTGATGCAGCAGCGCCAGCCTCGGCTCGGTGACATCCTCGACGACTACTGTCCGCGTGAACGGCGGCTGACCAACCACGCCGTGGTCGCGATGGTTGGCGACGAGGTCAAGCAGACGCGTTGTACGACGTGCGACTCGGAGCACGAATACAAGCACGCCAAGCTGCCGCGGGCGCGCAAGAAGCCTGAGCAGGCTGCGCTGTACTCGCAGGTGCTCGCCGCGGTCGCGCCCAAGAAGGTCACGCCCGCGTTCGAGACGACGACCCAGGCCGACCTCGAGGAGCCCATCGACATCGACGAGGAACTGACGGCCGCCGTCTCGGACGAGGCCCAGGTGCCGACGGCCGACGTCATGGGCGAAGGCGATGCCGGCGAAGGCGATGCCGGGGAGGGCGAGGCCACTGAAGACGACGATCCGGACGCCGAGCCGACTCCCGAAGAGGGGCCACTCCACCGTCGGCTGATTCGCGCCCAGCTGCCGAGGCATGAGGGGCAGGTGGTGATCGCGCGGAAGGAAGCCGACTTCACCATCCGCCAACCCGCTCCCGCGGGCCGCCCGAATCGCTTCCGGCAGCGCCCGCCGCAGCAGCACCAGCAGTCTCAGGCCCGCGGCGCCCAGTTCCATGGCAACCGCGACGGCAACGTCAACGGCAACCGCGGTGGCGGGGGCCAGCGCCAGGGAGGACGCCCCCAGCAGGGTGGCGGCCGTCATGGCCAGCGCCACGGCTCCGGCCGTAATCGCTCCAAGTAGCGATCCCCTCCGCGCTCGTGCCAGCCGGCGTCGGCCGCATCAGCGATACTGAACACCTATGTCCGATCTCTCCGGCAAGCTCGGCCTCGTCGTGGGCGTGGCCAACAAGCGGTCGATCTCCTGGGCGATCGCCCAGGCAGCGGCCGCCGCGGGCGCCCGTCTCGCGCTGACCTATCCCTCCGCCCGACTGGAGGAGAACGTTCGTGAACTGGCCGCCAGCCTCGACAATCCGGTCATCCTGCCGTGCGACGTGAGCAGTGACGACCAGGTGACGGCGCTCGGCGCCTCCCTCGACGCGGAGTTCGGCGGGCTGGACTTTCTGGTGCACGGCGCGGCATTCGCGCCCGCCGCCGAACTCTCGAATCGCTTCGTGTCGACCACCCGCGACGGCTTCCGCACGGCGCTCGACGTCAGCGCGTACTCGCTCATCGCCCTGGCGCGGACGTGCCTGCCGCTGTTCGAGAAGCGGGGTGCGGGGGCTGTGCTGACCCTGACCCACATCGGCAGCGACCGCGTCTTCCCGAACTACAACGTCATGGGCGTGGCCAAGGCGGCGCTCGAGTCGGCGGTCCGATACCTGGCGGCCGATCTCGGGCCGCAGAACATCCGCGTCAACGGTCTGTCGGCTGGTCCGATCAAGACGCTCGCCGCGGCCGGCATCCCGGGGCTTTCGACGATGCTGCAGGCGCAGCGGGAACGTGCGCCGCTTCGCCGGGGTATGGAACTCGGCGAGATCGGCGACGCCGCCGTGTTCCTCCTCAGCAGTGCCTCGCGGGCAGTGACCGGCGAGGTCCTGATGGTCGACGGCGGGTATCACGTCGTCGGTATCTAGGTTGCATGACGGCAGCATGATGGCTCTGCGCCTCCTGCTGCTGCTCGCTCTCGCGTCGGGTGCCGCGTCGGCCTCGTGTGCCAGAACGATCGACACCACGATCCAGGACGCGGCGATCACCGCGGCCGTCCAGACGGCGCTCTTGAACGACACGTCCGTCGACGGCGCCAAGGTGGATGTGCGGACGTCCGCCGGCGTGGTTCACCTGTCTGGCGCCCTCGCGTCCGAGGACGAGGCCTCACGCGTCCTGGCCATCGTGCGCTCGGTGGATGAGGTGCGTGGAGTCGAGTCCGACCTGAGGACGGATTAGCCCCATTCCTCGATACGCACGCGGTCGCGCGAGACGCCCAGCGCCTCGAGCACGCGGGGCATCTCTTCCACCAGGGCTGGCGGGCCGCAGACGAAACAGAGCGTGTGGCCGTCGTGCACGAGCGGCGCAAGGTCGGCGCGCGAGATCCTGCCCCGCCTGCCCGTCCAATTACCCGGCCCGACATCGCGCGTGACCGTCATCCGCAGTTCGATCGTGCCCTGCGACTCCATCGTCCGGAGTTCCGTCGCGTAGGCGAACTCCTCCGGCAGCCGCGCGCTGTACATCAGGCCAATCACGTCGTGCGGCACGTTGACCGCGTGGCGAAGCATCGAGCGCAGCGGGGCGATCCCGGTGCCGCCCGCGATGAACAGGAAGCGCCGCTCGGCTGGCGCTTCCGGGAACGTGAAACGCCCCGCCGGTCCGTCCACATTCACGAGCGTGCCGGGGACCAGCGGAAGGTGCGGCCCGGCCTCGCCGGCAGCATCCACGCCAACGAGCAGTTCCAGGCAGCCATCGCGCGCCACATCCTCGGGAGACGACGCGATCGAGTACGGCTTGCGACCCGCGTCGCCCGGAACGCCGACCCAGATTGCCTGCCCCGGGATGAAGTCGAAGGGGGTTCCCTCCAGGTCGATTCGGATAATCCGCGCGCGTGGTGTCGCGGTGCGGATGTCCTTGATGGGGCGGGTGAGCAGCACGTCTGTCTATGCTAGCGCAGGGGCTGGCGCCGAAGCTGCGGACGCGGGCGCTGGTGCGGGCGTGGCTCTGGCCGGGCGTGGCGATGGTGCGGATGCGGGCGTTCGTGCGGGCGTGGCCCTGGTTCGGGTGCGTGGTGCGGCGGGCCGCTCGCGCGGCTACTCGAGGCTGTCGGCTGTCCGCGCCGCCTCGGGTTCGAGCGCGTACTCGGCGATCTTCCGGTACAACGTGCCGCGGCTGATGTCGAGCACCCGCGCGGCTTCCTTCTTGTTCCACTGGACCGCCTCGAGGACGCGGACGATGTGCGCGCGCTCGGCTTCGGCGAGCGACGGAAGGCGTTCTGGCGACGCCGCTTTCGACTCGGGCAGCGTGTGCAGGAACTCGATGTCCTGTGCACGGATCGTCCGGCCGGGTGCCGAGAGCGCGGCTCGCGAGACGGTGCTCTCCAGTTCGCGGATGTTGCCCGGCCACGGGTAGAGCGTCAGCGCATCGAGCGCCTCACGCGTGAACGACTTGGCGTCCACCGGCAGGCCCTGCGACGCGCAGTAGCGCGCGAGGAAACGCTGGGCCAGGACGGGGATGTCCACCTGGCGTTCGCGCAGCGACGGCAGACGGATGGCGAAGGCGTTCACGCGGTAAAAGAGATCCTCGCGGAATCGTCCATCGCGGACGAACTGCTCGAGGGGGCGGTTGGTGGCCGAGATGAGGCGGAAGTCGACCGCGATGGAGCGTTGACCGCCGAGGCGCTCGAAGCGGCGCTCTTCGAGCACGCGCAGCAGCTTGGCCTGCGCGATGAGCGAGGTGTCGCCGATCTCGTCGAGGAACAGGGTGCCGTCGTTGGCCAGTTCGAGGCGGCCCGGCTTGCGGTCGTGCGCGCCCGTGAACGCGCCTTTTTCGTAGCCGAAGATCTCCGACTCGAAGAGCGAGTCGGGCAGCGCGGCGCAGTTCACCGCCTGGATTCGCGCCGCCGAGCGACGGCTCAGCTCGTGGATCATCCGTGCGACGACCTCCTTGCCCGAGCCGGTCGGTCCGAGGATGAGCACCGAGATGTCCGACTTCGCCGCGGTGCGAATCCACTCGAAGACGATGAGCATCTTCTCGTCGCGGCCGATCATCTCGCGGAAGCGCTGCACCGACGGGGACTGGTCCTCGGTGCTGACGGCGGCGCGCCTGTCGAGAAACGCATCGAGCAGGGCCGCAGTCTCGACGTCCGCCGGACGTGCCGCCACGTAGCGGGTCGCGAACCCCGGCGTGGCGACGGCGCGGGCCACCCCGTAGTCGGCAAGTTCACGGATGCAGTTTTCCACGTCGAGGCGGAGGCGCCCGAAGGCCTGCATCAGGGCGTCCACGTCGAACGCCTCGTCTGCGCGCGAGTTCAGCAGGCGGAGGATGCCGGCACGCAGCGGCGACTGGACGAGCGAACGGAAACGGGTGTCGGCGGTGCCGCCCTCCACGCCACGAGCGGGCGCAGCGGCGCCGGGGCGCCGCGAGCTGAACACCAGGTCGTCCATCTGCGACCGGGTTATCGGCCGGTCGAGGCCGAGGCCGCAGGGGCGCCGGCCGGCGCCGGACCGCTGCTTCGGTAGTACTGGTTCTGGTACCGCTCGATCAGCTGCTTCATCTCGACGGCATCGCCCTTCCGGTGCCCATGACACCGGATCGGCTGCTCGCCGCCGCTGGTCTCGATGAACACGTCGGACAGCAGGAGGCCGGTCTGGATCTTCACCATCGCGACATGAGCGATGTGAATGCTCGCCTCCTCGCGTCCGACCCAGCCCGGCGTGAAGTGGACCACCGCCGTCGGCGTGATCAGCACCTGTGTCGGCAGCAGCCGGTTTCCGCGGCTCAGCCGGCTGGCGCGGAACACCGAGCCCGGCGCGAACGGCCGCCCCTTCAGCCAGACCAGGACGGCGAAGAGGACGAGCACCAGGGCGGCGGCCGCGAGCGCCCATTGCACCCCGGGCGACAGGTGAAGTTCCACGGAGTTCACAGGGAGGATGTTAAGCTACTTTTTCCAGTCAAGGAGACCCTCGTGCCGCACCGCGCTCCCGGTTCGCCGGGGCTGTCGAAGAAGCCCTTTCTCTCCGGCAAGCCAATCAAGTACTACCGCCCGACGGGCAGCCCGCAGATCAAGCACCTCATCGACGAGGGCTTCCAGGCCTTCAACGCCGGCCGCCTCTCCGAGGCCTGCCAGATCTTCACCGAGAAGATGCTCGCACCCGACAACGAGACGACGATCGGCCTGACCGTGGCGGGCGCGCTGACGCCGGCCGGGCTCGGCGGGTGCGTCATCGAGCTGATGGACCGCGGACTGGTGGACTTCGTCATCTCGACCGGTGCCAACCTGTATCACGACCTGCACTATGCCCTGAACTTCACGCTTCGACGCGGCTCCCCGTTCCTCGACGACGTGGCCCTGTACGAAGAGGGCGTGATCCGGATCTACGACGTCCTGTTCCCGGCTACGGTGCTGCTCGAAACCGACTCGTACATCCGCGACTTCCTTGTGCGGTCCGGGATGGACGAGCCGATTGCGACGTCCGAGCTGCACTACCGCCTCGGCCTGGACCTGCTCGAACGCTACCCGGGGTGTGAGGAGCACTCGGTGCTCGCGCGCGCGGCGATGGCCGGCGTCCCGATCTACACCTCGTCGCCCGGCGACAGCTCGATCGGCATGAACGTCGCCTATCACGAGCTGATGAACGGCAGCCGCCTGATGATCGATCCCAACCGCGACGTGAACGAGGTCTGCGCCATGGTCCTCGCGGGCAGGCAGAACGGCTGCATCATCCTCGGTGGCGGATCGCCGAAAAACTTCTACCTGCAGGCACAGCCGACGCTGTGGGAGGTCTACGGCATCCCCAAGGGCGGCAACGACTACTTCATCCAGATCACGACCGACCAGGTGGTGTGGGGCGGACTCTCCGGGGCGACACCCGCCGAAGCCGTGAGCTGGGGCAAGGTCAATCCCGGCGTGCTGCCGGACACGGTGGTGGCATACGTCGATTCCACCATCGCGTTCCCGCTGTTCTGCGAGTACGCGCTCGCCTCGGCCTACGCGCGGCGTCCGCGCAAGGCGCTCGTGCACCAGCGGGAGGCGCTGGTCGCCGCGCTCGTCACGGAGGCGCGGGCGGCGGACGAGAAGCGGAAGGCGGAGTCGCAGGGCTGACGGGCCGTGGGCACGCTGGCCTCCGAGCTTGCGCCGCACGCTGAACGCACGGCCAGGCCCCGCGTGTACGTGGACGCGAATATCCCCGCGCGCCTCGTGAACCACATGCGCCTCGTGCTCGACTGGGACGTGCTCTTCGTGATGGAAGAGCCCGACCTCCGACGCGCATCCGACCTGCGGCACTTCCGCCTGGCGCAGCAGCTCCGGCGCACGCTCGTGACGCTCGATCGCGACTATCTCGACGATCGCCGCTTTCCTCCGTCCGAGAGCGCCGGCGTCCTCGTGGTGAGCGCCCCGGATGATCGGCAGTTTTCCGCGCTGCTGACGCGCGTGCACCGTGCGCTGTTCCAGGTGGACGGCAGCCGGCCGGCCCTGCCGCTCGCGGGCCGCAAGCTCGAAGTACACACCGACTGGGGCCGGGACGTCCGGTGACTGTCCTGTCCGGCGCCGACATCGTAGGGCGGGACGGGATCGTGTCGAGCGGCACCCTCGTGGTGCGGGACGGCCGTATCGCGGAGGTGCGCGCCGGATCAACGCCGAACGGGCCGTTGACGGGGCATCTGATCGTCCCGGGCTTCGTCGACATCCACATACATGGCGCCAGCGGGATCGACCTGCTGGATGGCGACGAGGGGGTGGCGCGCCTTGCCGGGGCGCTGCCGCAGTCCGGTGTCACGGCATTCTGCCCGACCACCATTGCCTGCGCGCCGGCCGACCTGGCGCGCATCCTCCAGCAGGTGCGGCGCCTTCGCGCTGAACCCCCAGCGGGTGGGGCACGCGTGCTGCCCGCGCATCTCGAAAGCAACTTCATCAACCCCGCGTACTCCGGCGCGCAGCCGCGTGGCTGCATCCGCAACGCGGCACCGGCGGCTGGACCCAGGGCCCGCGCGGCGGCTGGTGTCGCGCCCGCGCCCGATCCGTTCTCCGCAGCGGATATCCTCGCCGTCATCGACGATTACGCCCCCGACATCGCCATCGTCACGCTTGCCCCGGAGATCGAAGGAGGGCTCGACCTGGTGCGCCGGTTCGCGCAGGCGGGCATCCGCGTGTCGCTCGGCCACTCCGCGGCGTCGTACGACGAAGCCATGAGCGCCTTCGACGCGGGGGCGCGCCACGCGACGCATCTGTTCAACCGAATGCCGCCGCTGCACCATCGCGCCCCAGGCCTGGCGGGCGCCGCGCTCCAGCGTACCGATGTCGTGGTTGAACTCATCTGCGACGGGTGTCACGTCCACGACGCACTCGTCCGGGTGACCGTCGCTGCCAAGGGACCCGCGCACGTGGCGGCGATCAGCGACGGGACGGCGATCGCCGGCCTTCCATCAGGGGCGGGGGGCACGCTCGGGGCGCAGGTGATCGAGAGCCGTGATGGCGCGGCGCGTCTGGCCGACGGCACCCTGGCCGGCAGCGCCCTGACCATGGACGCGGCGTTCGCGAGGCTGGTCGGGCCACTGGGGTTCTCGCCGGTCGATGCCGCCGCGATGTGTGCGACCACACCGGCACGCGCGCTTGGGCTGTCCAACTACGGCTACATCGCGGAGGGTGCGGCCGCTGATGTCGTGGTCCTGAGCCCCGCCGGCGCGGTGGCCCAGACGTGGGTCGGCGGCCGCCTGGTCTACGCGCGGGGCGCGCACGCGTGAACCGGACCGGCGGGCGCTCCGTCTAAGCTGCAAGGCGGGAGTACCCGCTGGAGGTCCACATGCCGTTCGCATCACCCGTCCCGGTCGCGCTGCTCATGTCGGCCTTCGCCCTCTCCGGCACCGTCGCCTGCGTGCAGATCGACGCCGGTGAGTCCCGGTACGTGGACACGGTCGAGAAACAGTTTGCGGTGTCAGGGCCGCCGACGGTGAAATTGAGCACCTTCGACGGCAGCATCGAGGTGGACACGTGGGACCGGTCCGACGTGAAGGTCACCATCGAGCGGCGCGCCGTCGACAAGTCCGCGGCCGAGACGATGCACATCACCGCGGTGCAGGACGGCGACGCGGTCGAGGTTTCCGTGCGCCGCGATCGACCGCAGTCCACGGGCGGCCTCAACATCACCATCGGCTCCTATTCGGCGCACCTCAAGGTCACCGTTCCTGTGAAGGCTCGGATCGAGGCGGGCACCGGAGACGGACGCGTGAGCGTGCGGCGGCTGAACGGCGACATCTCGGTGCGCACGGGAGACGGGTCGATTGCGCTGACCGACGTCGCCGGCGCGGTGGACGTCGCGTCCGGTGATGGCAGCATCCAGATCGAAGGCGTGCTCACGCGGGTGAACAGCCGTTCGGGTGACGGCCGTGTGTCGGTGCGGGCAGCCGCGGGTACCGTGCCGACCGGGGAGTGGAGCATCTCGACGGGAGACGGAGCCGTCTCCCTGGAACTGCCCGACGGCTTCAATGCGAATCTCGACGCCACCACCGGCGACGGACGCGTGATGGTGAACGTCCCGTTCACCAGCGACGCGGAGTCCGACCGCCGGCGTTCAGCGCAGGGCCGCATCGGGTCTGGCGGGCCCACGCTCCGCGTCCGCAGCGGCGACGGCGTCATCCTCATCAAGCAGGCGGGCAGCCAGAGCTGACGCCTGTCCTGTCGCGTCCGGCTCTCCCGTCAGCCGGTGTAGGTCGGGTCGGCGTACCCGGTCGTGTCCGGCACGCCCGCCTCGACGAACGCGTCGTGCCGCTCCCGGCACTTGCTGCAGAGCCCGCAGTGGCGGGGTGCGCCGGTGCCGACGTTCGCCGGCTGCATGCAGGACAGGGTCAACTCCAGTCGCACACCCAGCTCGTAACCGCGCGCAATGACGGCGGCCTTCGACGACCGGGCATACGGCGCGGCGATATCCAGCGGATGGGCCAGGCCGAGGGACAGCGCCCGCTGCATGGCGTCGCGGAATTCGGGTGTCGCGTCCGGGAAGGGGTTGTGGTCGAGCGTGCCTATCACGAGGCGGCCGATGCCCGCAGCCGCGCAGAACACCCCCGCCTTTCCCAGCAGCACGATGTTGCGCCCAGGCAGGTAGACGTCTTCATCCGGCGTGTGGTACGCCGGGGCCGCTCCCCGGCGCGCCCAATGTGCCGCCGGGTACACGTCGGTCATGTCCACCGACAGCGACACGAGCGGGCGCACACGCGAGGAGTCGGGCAGGCCCCGGGCGAGGAAGGCGTCGACCGCAAGGCGTTCGTCCCGCTCCCACGCGAGACCGACGCTGATGTAGACCGGCTGGACCTCGTCGCGCCCGGCCTCGTCGGCGAGCAGCACCGCGCTGTCGAGGCCACCTGAAAGCAGTACGGCTGTCGGCATGATCGATGGCGGCGCCGGCCGAGCCGCGCCTCCCTGGGATGATAATCTTGACCACATGTATTCCGTCACCAAGCGTATCGAGTTCTGCTACGGTCACCGGCTCCTGGACTACGACGGCGTCTGCAAGCATCCGCACGGGCACAACGCCGTCGCCGAGATCGAGGTCCGCACCGACACGCTCGACACGCGCAACATGGTCTGCGACTTCAGCGACATCAAGCGCATCGTCAAGGGCTGGATCGATCGCGAGCTGGATCACAAGATGGTGCTGCGGCACGACGATCCGCTCGTCGCGCCCCTGCGCGCCCTGGGCGAGCCGATCTTCCTCGTGGACAGCAACCCGACGGTCGAGCGCCTCGCCAAACTGATCTACGACTACGCAGCGAGCCAGGATCTGCCGGTGGTGCGTGTCACCGTATGGGAGACGCCGACCTCGTTTGCCGAGTATCGCGAGGCCTGACCGGCGCGTCCTTCGACCCTCCCGAACGGCGGGATCCACCGCGAGTTCGTTGTCACACGTGGCTGGTCTTCATCTCAACGCTCTGGCGCTCGTCGTCTTCGATCTCGACGGGACGCTCGTCGACTCGCTGCGCGATTTGGCAGAGTCGGTCAACGAACTGATCGTGGAGTGTGGTGGCGCGCCGCATTCGCAGGACGCCGTGGGGCGAATGGTGGGCGAGGGTGCGGCCACGCTCGTGGCGCGCGCCTTCGCGGCGGCAGGCGTCCCGGCACCGCCCGACGCGCTCGCGCGCTTCCTCGCCATCTACGACCGGCGCCCCCTGCGATGGACCCGCCCGTACGACGGGGTCGTCGAGTTGCTCGACACCCTGGCATCCCGGGTCACGCTCGCGCTGCTCACCAACAAGCCGCTTGGGGCCACACGGGACATCCTCGAGGGGCTGTCACTGGCTCCGTTCTTCGGGCCGCGGGTGCTGGGCGGCGATGGGCCCATTCCTCGAAAGCCTGACCCAGCGGGACTGTTCCAGTTGATGACCGCCGCAGGCGCAGCGCCTCGTACATCGCTGATGGTGGGGGACTCGCTGGTGGACGCGCTCACGGCCAGGTCCGCCGGCGCACATGCGTGCCTCGCACGCTACGGGTTCGGCTTTGCGTCGATCCCTCCGGACGCCCTGGCACCGGAGGATCGGCTGATCGATCGCCCGCTCGACCTGCTGACCCTGCTGTAGCCTTTCGCTGCGTGCGCCGGAACCCTCTGTCGGGCTTCGATGCACGACCATGTCCTAGAGGCATCGGAAATCCCTGCTTCCTTGGCACCCACGTTGCTCCGGCTCCTCAGTCTGGCCACACGTGTATGACCCGAGGCTGACATCGAGTCGCGCCCGTACCGACCCCATGCCGCCACCTTCATTCGGAAACGGCCGGTCCGAGGGCCGTGTCGATGTGCTGGACCGCGTCGGACAGGCCCCGCCTGCCTCGGGAGGCCCTCGCTCGAAACGAAGCTGTATGCCGAAGCCCTCGCCGAGATCGCCTCGCTCCGCACGCACCACTGGTGTGCAGCGGCTGCGATCCGCCCGGCGGGCACACGATACCCACGGTGAGCCGGCCCTGCGGGACGTGTCTCGCCGTTCCCGCGCGGACCGCGCTGGCGGACCGGACGCTGCGGCAGGCGAGGGCGACGAGAACGCCAGGCTCCGCCTGCTCGAGGGGCTCATCGGCAGGACCAGGCCCGAGGATTGTGCCGCGCATGCGCTTCGCTGGCTCTCGGAAGTTCTTGGCGTCGCGCGGGCGATCTGTGTGGTCCAGAGAGCCGGCGAACGAAGGCTCGTTCCCATCGCGTGGCACGGCTTCACCCACACACGGGCCGGCGCCTATCTCCTCGACCTCGACGACCTGAACGATCCGCTGGGAGCCGTCGCGCGCAACCAGGAACGGGCTTTTTTCCCGCGCGCGGCCGGGCGTCGTCGGCCGGCCACGCCATTCCGCGATGCGGCGTTCCATGCCCTGCCGCTCCAGGCACGCGAGCCGACGCAACTCGTGGGGTTGCTCCTGTGCGAGGAGCCGCGCCTTGTCCCTGAGCGTCTCGGCTGGTTTGCGGACGTGCTCGGCCGGACGCTCGGCGCCGTCGCTGGGCAGCCGTTCATCGCGGCGGTGGCGGCCGGCCACGCCGGCCGAAGGCCGGAACCCGAGCCGTCGCCGCGCCACGCGCCCCTGCTGCCCGTCGACACACCCGGGCGGGCGGTGGAGGACAGCTACCGTCGCGCGCGGATGGCGGAGGCGCAGGCGCGTGCCGAGCACGATCGCCTGAACCTGATCATCGACTCGGTGGCCGACCCCATCGTGGTGACCGATGCAGCCGGCGCGATTTCCCTGATGAACCACCCGGCAGAGCGCCTCTTCAGGCTGCTGCCGGGCGCACCGGCCGTACAGCGGCGGGCGGTGCGATCGAACACCGCGGGGTTCTCGTCGTTCATCGCAGGCATGCTGGCCGGAGCGGATCAGCGCCGCATCGGCGAGCTTGGGCTGCTCGAACCGGGCACCGGGGAGCCCATGCCGGTGGAGGCCATCGCGGGCAAGGTCGTGTCCGAACGCGGCGAGCTGACGGCTGTCGTGACGATTCTGCACGACCGGCGGGAGGCGCTGGAGAAGGCGCGGCTGTACGAGCAGCTGAAGGACGCTTCCGACGAACTGGAGCGCAAGATCCACGCGGCGACTGCCGACATCGCCCAGCAGAACGAGCTGCTTCGCCGCCAGGCGGTCGAACTCGAGCAGGCCTCGATGCTGAAGTCGCAGTTCCTCGCCAACATGTCGCACGAGTTCCGGACGCCCCTCAATGCCATCCTGGGCTACACGTCGATGCTGCTGCAGGGCGTGGCCGGAGAGCTCGCGCCCCCCGCACGGCGTCAGCTGGGGCGCATCGAATCGAACGGACGGCACCTGCTCACGATCATCAACGAGATCCTCGACATTTCGCGGATCGAGGCGGGGCAGATGCCGCTCCAGCTGTCGCGCATCAATGTCGCCCAACTGCTGCAGGAGGTGCGGGCCGAGCTCGAGCCGCTCATCCTGCGGTCCCGCCTGGCGGTGCACCTGGATATCGCGCGCAACCTGAAGCCGGTTGCCAGCGACCGGCAGAAGCTCAAGCAGATCCTGATGAACCTGCTCGGCAACGCCCTGAAGTTCACGCACGCCGGTTCGGTCACCATCCGCGCGCGCCAGCGGCCGCGGGACGGGGCGCTCGAGCTGTCGGTGGCAGATACCGGAATCGGCATCGCCCCGCACGACCTGGAACGGATCTTCGAGGACTTCCGGCAACTCGACAACTCACCCACACGTGCGTACGGCGGAACGGGCCTCGGCCTGGCGATCTGCCGCCGCCTCGCCCGCATGCTCGACGGAACGATCGCGGTGGACAGTCGCCTCGGTTCCGGTTCCACCTTCACGCTGACCTTGCCGACACGGGGAATGAGATGACCAGAAGCAGAAAAGAGCGGCCGACCGTCCTGCTCGTGGACGATTATCCCGACGCACGCGAGATGTACAGCGAATACCTTCAGTTCTCCGGCTTCGACGTCGTCGAGGCCGCGAACGGGATGGAGGCGCTCGAACGGGCCGTCGACGCCACCCCCGACATCATCCTGATGGACCTGTCCCTGCCGGTGATGGACGGGTGGGAAGCCACGCGGCGCCTGAAGGCGGACGAGCGCACCGCGGAGATTCCCGTGGTGGCCCTGACCGGCCACGCGCTCGCCGGGATCTCGGAAGGGGCTCGCCAGGCCGGCTGCGACGCGTTCGTCACCAAGCCATGCCTGCCGGAGGATCTGGTCCGCGAAATCCAGAAGGTGCTCGGCGGACCGGGCGACCGGCGTCACGCGCGACACGGCTGATCCGGGGTGGAGAGGAGCCCGGCGCAACTGGCGCCGGCACGCACCCGAGCATCGCATGGGCGCGCAGAGCCGCCTGCGGATCCGCGGGCGCTCACGGCCTCGCGGCGCATCGAGTGGTCCGCCCGCCGGGCTCAGGTTGATCGGACTTCGACCAGGAGCTTGGAGGCTGCGCGTGCACCGATGGTGATCGCGACCCCATTGCGCCCGACCAGCCGCACGGCGTCGGCCGCCATGTCGCGGGAGTCCACCTCCACGACCTGGCCCGGCTTGAGGTCGTTCCGCTCCACGAAACGCAGGAATGCCGGATCCTGGTCGGTGATACGCATCACGCGAAGGGGCGTCGCGACCGGGCAGGTCAGAAGGCTCTCGTGCTGATGTGCCGGCATCGTCCCTTCCGGCGTCGGGATCGGGTCGCCGTGCGGGTCGTGCGTCGGGCGCCCCAGCATCTCGTCGATCCTGGCAATCAGCCGGTCCGATACGACATGCTCGAGCTGCTCCGCGTCGTCGTGCACTTCGTCCCAGCTCATGCCCATGACCTGGACGAGGAACAGTTCGACGAGGCGATGGCGACGAAGCACCAGGCCGGCGAGCCGTTCGCCGGCGGCGGTCAGCCGCACGCCGCTGTACGGTTCGTACTCGGCCAGCCCCGATTCGGCGAGTGTCTTCACCATCGTGGTGGCCGTGCCGGGCGTGACGCCCAGCGCCGCGGCCACCTGGCCCATGGGCACCAGCCGCGCCGGTTCCGTCAGCGTCGTCTGCCCCTGGTAGATCGCCTTGAGGTAGTTCTCGACCGTGCTCGACGGCAGCATCGCAGGCGCTATTATCCCCCGGATGTCCCTCGGCGACCGCCTGGCCACACCCGACGGAAAGCGCCGCTACGTGCGCGTGCTGTTCGCGACGATCGCGGATCGGTACGACCTCATCACCGTCCTGTTGTCGTTCGGCCGCGACCGTGCGTGGAAGCGTCGGCTGGTCAGGATGGCCGCGCTGTCGCCGCGCGATCGTGTGCTCGACCTGGCCACCGGCACCGGCGACATCGCGTTCCTCGCGCGGGAGTCCGGCGCCAGCGTGGTGGGGCTCGACCTGACGCGGCGCATGATCGAGATCGCGTGCGATAAGCGCGGCACCGCGAACTCCCCGGCGTTCCTGGTCGGCGACATGATGGCGCTGCCCTTTGCGTCGCGCTCCTTCGACGTGGTGACGACCGGCTACGGCCTGCGCAATGTACCGGACCTGCCTGGCGCGCTGGACGAAATCGCGCGTGTGCTTCGGCCTGGCGGCCGGCTGCTCTCGCTGGATTTCAACCGGCCGTCCTCCCGTCCCGTCCGCCTGGCCCACCTCGCGTACCTGCAGGTGGTCGGCGGTGCGCTGGGATGGCTCCTGCACCGCGATCCGGATACCTACCGCTATATTCCCGCGTCGATCCGCACCTATCCGGGCGCGCGGGGCGTGGCCGCGCTGCTGCGCGAGCGGGGATTCCGCGAGGCCTCACACCGTCCGGTCCTCGGCGGGTTCATGACGATCCATGACGCGCGTACGTGAGGTGCGGCTCGAACGCGACCTGTGGTCGGGGGAGGGCGAGTTCACGCAGGCCCTGCTGGCGCGGCTGCAGCAGGAGCCCCGCATCACCTACGTGCGGGTCGAGGATGCGCCGTCCACGCGCGCCGAGGCTGACTACAGCTTCATCAGCAACGAGCTGTTCCTCGGTTTCGCCGGCGATCCCGAACCCGGCGTGGGGTGGCTGCGCAGGCAGTGGGGGCGCGGCCGCCGTTCCGCACCCGCCCTGGACCTGGCGTCGCTCGCCGATCTGCTCGCGCTCGAGGATGCCATCGGTGCGGCGGACTACCGGGACGAGGGCATGGTGCAGTACCTGCGCACGCAAAGGATTGTGCCGCCGTATCAGACACGGGGATATAAAATGGTCGAGTTGGTCCGGCTGTACCATGTCGGCCACGCGCCCCGCCGCTAATGACAGGGCCGCCTTCTCCCGAAATTGCGGGAAGGCACCGCGCGTCCGTCACCGGCCCTGACGTTCATCCACGATGAGTCTCGTTCCGTCACTTCTCCAGGCGATCGTCCTCATGGACGGGGAAGCGCTCGTCCTCCACGTCGGCGACCGGCCGTACGTGGTGTCCGAGGCGGGACAGGTCAACCTGTCGAACGCAGGGATGAGCGCCGAGTCCATAACCCAGCTGCTCCACGAGCTGCTGCCGGCAGATGCGCTGCGGGCCCTGGAGGATGTCGGCGCCACGCAGTGTGTCGTCAGCGGGCTGCCGCAGTTCCCCGTTGAACACTTCAGCATCGTCGCGGCCCGGGGCGGTGACGACATCTGGGTCGAGATCCGCCGTCGGCAGTCCTCCCCCGTGCCGGTGCCAGAGGGGACTGACGCATCCACCCCGCCGCGACGCCGCGCGACCGATGCCCACGGCAGCAACCCGCCGGACGATGTGCTGGCCGGGCGCACCGCCGAACATGGAGACGGGAACAGGCCCGAGACGCCGCCGGCCGTCGTCCTCCCGCTGTCGCGGACGCCGCTTCGGCCCGACGTGCCGCCGCCGCTGGCGGAGACCGCCCTGTCCGGCCTGGATCGGCTGCTTCGACTCGCGGCTGCGCGCGGGGCCTCCACCTTGTACCTGTCGTCGGGGGCCCGGCCCTCGATCCGGGTGGACGGCGAGGTGCGCGCGCTCGACGGCACCGCCGTGCTCGAGCCCAACGAGGTCGAATCGCTGCTGATGACGCTCATGCCGGAGCGCAGCGCCGAGGCCCTGCGAACTGCCGACGCGAGCGAGTGGATCGCCGAGTTCAACGATCTCGGGCGCGTCCGCTGCATCAGTTTTCGTGATCACCGCGGACCCGGGGGGGTATTCCGGATGATGCCGCAGCGGGTGGTCACCACCGAGCAACTGGGCCTCGCGAAGGAGATCCAGGCGCTGGCGGGCGAGCCCGACGGCCTGCTGCTGGTGACGGGACCCCGCCTGAGCGGCAAGCGCACGCTGATGTCCGCGTTCGTGGATCACATCAACCGCACCCGGCATGTCCACGTCGTCACCGTCGAGCGCGAGATCACCATCGTGCACGAACGGATCGGCTCGGTGATCAGCCAGCGGGAGGCCTACGGCACCGAGTCCATGGAAGTGATCACGCGGCAGGCGCTGCGTGAGGATCCGGACATCCTCATCATCGAAGACGTCCGCAGCGCTGACCTGATCGATGTCGCGCTCGAGGCGGCGTCCTCGGGCCGCCTGGTAATCAGCGGCTTCACGGCCCGCAGCGCCACGGCCGCACTCGACGGCATCCTGGATCTCTACCCGCGTCATGAACGCGGCCGGATTCAGCTGTGGATGGCCCAGCACCTTCGCGGCGTCGTGGCGCAGGTCCTGTTGAAGAAGAGCGGAGGCGGGCGGCTCGCCGCCCGGGAACTGCTCCTCAACACCCCGGCGGTCGCAGGGCTGCTCGCCGATGGAAAGACGTCTCAGCTGCCGCTGGCAATCGAGGGAGGCCGCAAGCACGGCATGGTGCCGCTCAACGATGCCATCGCGGGGTTCGTGCAGAGCGGGGCCGTCGATGTGCGCGAAGCGTACCGCAGCACGCCGGACAAGCCGGGTCTCCTGGCGCTCCTGCAGCGCCAGGGCATCGACATCTCGGTGGTCGAGCGCTTCGCCTGACTAGCGCTCGACGTGCGGTTCGAGTTCCTCCAGCAGGTACTGCAGGAGGTGCTCCTCGGTGAGGTGCGCCAGCGAGATTTCCGCGATCGGCCGTTCGTTCTCGATGACGCGGCGGCCCCGCGCTCGGCTCGACCGACCCAGCACCATCGGTTCCTCACCCGACGCATCCAGCGACAGTTCGATGTAGTCTTCGCTCGTCCGCTCGGATGCCAGCCGGACGCCTCCCGACGGTGTGTACACGCTGAACGGATAGCCGCTTGCCTTGAGCGCACCCGCGACCTGCCGCATCAGCGGCACGGCGGTGGCGTCGAGGAAGTGCGACCACGCGCGTGCGGCGTCGTCGGCGCGCTGGCGCCGCTCGGTCGCCGTCCGCTTCGCCCGTTCAATCGTGTCGTTCAGCCGCTTCCTGACAACCGACGTCTCCATCAGATAACACCTCGTGCCCGCAGGTCCCCGACCTGCGCGTCAGTCAATCCAAGGTCCGCGGTGAGCACGGCCCGCGTGTGCTCGCCGAGGAGCGGAGGCGGCGTGCGCACGGACCCGGGCGTGTCCGAGAACTTCATGGGCGTGCCGGTCATCTTCAGCGTGCCGGCTACCGCATGCTCGAGTTCGACCAGCATGTCCCTGGCACGGACCTGCGGATCGGAAAATACCTCGTCGAGGTCCCGCACCGACCCGCAGGGAACACCGACCCCCTTCAGCACCTCGATCCAGTGCGCACGTGTCTGCCCGGACAGGCAGCGATCCAGCAGCGGCTTCAGCGTGGTGTAGTTCGCCACCCGATCCCGGTTGGTGGTGAAGCGTGGATCGGCCGGGAAGCCGGTCGCGCCGCAGAAGCGGACCCACTGGTCGTCATTGCCGACCGCGATCACGAAGTCTCCGTCGGCCGCCCGGAAAGTCTCGTAGGGGACGATGGTGGGATGCCGGTTGCCCAGGCGCGGCGGCGCCTCGCCATGGGCGAAGTAGATGCCGGCCTGGTAGGTCAGCAGGGCCACCACCGAATCCAGCATCGAGATGTCGACCTCCTGTCCGCGGCCGGTCCGTTCCCGCGCAAACAGCGCGGCCGTGATGGCCTGCGCGGCAAACATGCCGGAGACGATGTCCGCGATGGCGACGCCCAGGCGGTACGGCGGGCCATCGGCCGACCCCGTGATGCTCATCAGTCCGCCCTCGGCCTGCATGACGGCGTCATAGCCCGCTTCCTTCCAGCGAGGCCCTGTGTGGCCGAAGCCCGAGACGGAGCAGTAGACCAGGCGCGGATACTTGCTCGAGAGCGTGCCGTAGTCGAGCCCCAGTTTCGTCAGCGTGCCCGGGCGGAAGTTCTCGACCAGCACATCCGCACGGTCCAGCAGCGCGTCGAGAATGGCGCGTCCGTCCGGGTGCTTGAAGTCGAGCGTCACGCTTTCCTTGTTGCGGTTGATGCTCAGGAAGTACGCGCTCTCTCCATTGATGAACGGAGGTCCCCATCCGCGCGTGTCATCGCCCTTGCCCGGCTGTTCGACCTTGATGACGCGCGCCCCGAGATCGGCGAGCATCATCGTGCAGTAAGGACCCGACAGGACCCGCGTCAGGTCCAGCACCGTAATACCCTGCAGCGCTGTCATAGAGTCCGACTAGTATGACCGATGACGGCGAAGCGGTTCGGAGGAGCCCATGCATCGAGTGGCGGCAGTGCTGGTGATGATGTGCATGACGAGCGGAGCGGCGGCACAGGATCCACCCGGTCCACCCCCGCCCGTGCCCAGCGTCGTCACCACCGGCGAGGCCCGGATCACGCGGGCGCCGGATCAGGCGTTTGTCACGCTGGCCGTCGAGACGCGCGCTCGCGCGCCTCGCGATGCGCAGCGTCAGAACGCGGAGGCGATGGCCTCGGTCCAGCAGCGGCTCGCACAATCCGGACTTCCCCGCGACGCGATGAGGACGACCGGCTACGCGATCGAGCAGGAGTTCGACTTCACCAACGGTCGCCGCGTCCCGCGCGGCTACGTCGCGCGCAACGGCATCGAGGTGCGGGTGGACGCCGTGGAGCGTGTCGGCGATCTCCTCGACGCGGTCGTCGAGGCGGGCGCAACGACGGTGACCGGCGTCCGTTTCGACCTCAAGGAGCGGGCCGCCGCCGAACGCGAGGCGCTCCGGTTGGCGGTGGTCGACGCCCGCGGGCGCGCCGAGGCCCTGGCCGCCGGGGCGGGTCGCACCGTCGACCGGGTGCTGCGCATCAGCGACGCGCCGCGGCGCGGTCCCGAGCCGATGTTCGACCGGCCGATGCTGAGAGTCGCCGCCGCCGCAGCGTCGCCCGAAGCGACGCCGATCCAGGCCGGCCTGATCGAGATTCACGCGGTGGTCGAACTCACCGCGGCGCTGCGCTGAACGTGGTCGTTCCATCCGCATTGTCGCCTGACGACTACGCGCGGGCGAGGCGCGTGCTCATGCGGCGCGACCCCGTGCTCGCCCCGGTGATCCGGGCGATCGGCCCGTGCCGGATGGCCGAGCGCCAGCGGAACGATCACCTGACCGCGCTCGCCGGGTCGATCGTCAGCCAGCAGCTGTCGACGAAGGCCGCGGCCACCATCTTCGGCCGCTTCATGGCGCTGTTCCCCGAGGCGCCGCCGCTGCGCGCGGACGCGGTGCTGGCGCACGACGATGCCGTGCTGCGCGGGGTGGGGCTGAGCGGGCAGAAGACCCGCTACATCCGCGACCTGTGCGAGCGTGTGGCGGACGGGCGCCTGCGTCTCGAGTCGCTCGACGCGCTCGACGACGACCGTGTCATCGCCACGCTGACCGAGGTGAAGGGGTTCGGGCGATGGACGGCGGAGATGTTCCTGATGTTCCGCCTGCATCGACCCGACGTGCTGCCCGTGGACGACCTCGGGATCGTCACCGCGGTGCAGCGGCTGTACCGGCTGCGCACGCGCCCGGATGCGAAGAAGCTGTATCGCCTCGGCGAGGCCTGGCGTCCGTACCGCAGCGTGGCCAGCTGGTATCTCTGGCAGTCGCTGTCGATGAAGGCCTGAGAGTTTGGGACGGCCTGGGAGTCAGGCCAGCAGCGCCTTCATGCCCAGGAGCATGTACCCGGCGACGATGGCCGTCAGCGTCCCGCGCTCGCTGTGAAAGGTATCGCCCCAGGAGAACGGGGCAGACGGGTGCCCGCCGGCGCGCCCGGCGACCAGGTTCGGCAGCCATCGAGGCACGCGGGCCATGTACTCGCGGTAACGCTCGCCCATGCGGGATTCGAGCAGGCGCTCTTCCCACCGGACGATCGCGTGGTACTCCAGGGCGAGCAGGCCGATGACGGCGGGGGCCAGCCACAGCAGCCGAGCGCTGATGGCGAACCCGAGCCAAATCAGGATGTTGCCGAGGTACAGCGGGTTGCGGACGAGGGCGAACGGGCCCGAGTCCACGAGCGGTCCCAGACGGTCGCTGCGCGTCCGCGAGATCACCCCGATGTGATGGACCCCCCAGGCCCGAAGGGCCTCGCCCAGGACGACCACGGCCAGGCCGGCCGCCGCCCACTCCTGCCAGGCTTCGAGGCCGGTGACCGGCGCCGGCACCAGCAGCAGCACCAGTACGAGCGGGAGGGGGATCGACGACCGGTGCTTGAAGAGCCACCCGCCGATCCGCGAGAGGGTGTCCGGATCCTGCTGTGTGGACTGGGGTTGTGTCGTCGAGGAGGAGTGCACGGCCTCAGGGAGTATAGCGTAGGGTCAGTTTGTTATAATTCGGACTTCTAAGGTCGCAGTTCGCCCAATGTCTTCTTCGTCGCCATTTCCCACCGTCGCCGACCGGCCGATCTCGTCCGTGCTCGAGATGATCGGTCGTACCCCGCTCATCCGGCTCGCCCGGTTCGAGCAGGAGACACCGGGTGTGGAGCTGTACGCGAAGGCGGAGTGGCACAATCCCGGCGGTTCCGTGAAGGACCGGGCCGCCGCGCGCATGATCCTCGAAGGCGAGCGCCTCGGGCGGCTCCGGCCCGGCCTGACGATCGTCGATGCCACCTCCGGGAACACGGGCATCGCCTACGCGATGATCGGAGCGGCCAAGGGCTACAAGGTCAAGCTGTTCCTGCCCGAGAACGCGAGCCCCGAGCGCAAGCTGATCCTGCGCGCGTTCGGCGCGGAACTGGTGCTCACCAGCCCGCTCGAAGGCACCGACGGCTCGATCCGCGCCGTGCGGAAACTGGTGTCGGAGCACCCCGAGCGCTACTTCTACCCGGACCAGTACAGCAACGACGCGAACTGGCGCGCCCACTACGAGACCACGGGGCCCGAGATCATCGAGCAGACCGGCGGCCGCGTCACGCACTTCGTGGCGGGGCTCGGCACGAGCGGCACATTCATGGGAACGAGCCGGGCCCTGCGCAACTTCAACCCGTCGGTCCGCGTGATGTCGTTCCAGCCCGATTCGCCGTTCCACGGCCTCGAGGGGCTGAAGCACATGGAGACGGCGATGGTCCCGGCGATCTACGACGCGTCGATGGCGGACGCGGACCTGCGCGTCAGCACGGAAGACGCGCACCGGTGCGTGCGCCGACTCGCGCGGGAGGCCGGCCTGCTCGTGGGCATTTCGGCCGGTGCGGCACTGGCGGCCATGCTGCAGGTGGCGCGCAGCCTCGATCACGGCGTCGTTGTCACCGTCTTTCCCGACGGCGCCGAGAAGTACCTGAGCGAAACCTTCTGGACGGCCGAGTAGGCGATGACCATACCGCGCAGGTGCGTGCTCGACGCCGGCGTGGCGGCGGTGATCCGCCGGCACGGCGAGGAAACGTTTCCGCACGAGTGCTGCGGCGCGCTGATCGGCACCGGCGACCGCGTCACGGCGGCCGTGCCGCTGCCGAACACGACGGAAGAAGGGCCGCGGCGCCGCTTCCTGGTGCGTCCCTCCGACTACCGGACTGCGGAGCAGCGCGCCAGCGAACTGGGGGGCGAACTGCTTGGGTTCTATCATTCGCACCCGGATCACCCCGCGCGTCCGTCCCAGTTCGACCTGGACCACGCGTGGCCGACGTTCGCGTACGTGATTGTGTCGGTCATGGCGGGCACGGCCCGTGACATGACCGTGTGGTTTCTGCAAGACGATCGATCCCGATTCGATGAGGGCGAGCTGCATGGCGACGAGAATCCTGATTCCAACCCCGCTCCGGCCGTACACGGATAAGCAGGAGGCGGTTGAAGCCTCCGGGGCCACGATTGGCGAGCTGCTCGCCGATCTCACGACGAAGTACGCCGGGCTGAAGGCCCACCTGTACAACGAGCAGGGCAAGCTGCGCAGCTTCGTGAACATCTACATCAACGACGAAGACATCCGGTATCTGCAGAAGGACCAGACGCCGGTCACGGCCAGCGACACGGTGAGCATCATTCCGTCGGTCGCGGGCGGCGTACGGTAATCACGCCGCCGACACGGCTGCCAACCTGAAGGACGGGACATGTCAGTACACGTAGACGCGCTTCCGCAGCTGACCAACGACGAGATCAAGCGTTACAGCCGCCACCTGATCATGCCGGAGCTCGGCGTCGACGGGCAGCGGCGGCTGAAGGCCGGAAGCGTGCTGTGTATCGGCGCGGGCGGGCTCGGGTCGCCCGCCGCGATGTATCTGGCCGCGGCCGGCGTGGGGCGCATCGGCGTCGTGGACTTCGACGTCGTCGACTTCAGCAACCTGCAGCGGCAGATCATCCACGGGACCTCCTCGGTGGGGAAGACGAAGCTGCAGTCGGCGAAGGAGCGGCTGCTCGACATCAACCCGAACATCCAGGTGGACACCTACGAGACCGCGCTGTCCTCGGAGAACGCCCTGGAGCTGTTCGAGCCCTACGACGTCATCCTGGACGGCACCGACAACTTCCCGACACGCTACCTGACCAACGACGCGTGCGTGCTGCTGGGCAAGCCGAACGCGTATGGGTCGATCTTCCGGTTCGAGGGGCAGGCGTCGGTGTTCGCAACCGCGGACGGCCCGTGCTATCGGTGCCTGTACCCGGAGCCGCCCCCGCCCGGGCTGGTGCCAAGCTGCGCCGAAGGGGGCGTGCTCGGCGTGCTGCCCGGCGTGATCGGCGTCATCCAGGCGACCGAGGCGATCAAGCTGATTACCGGGATCGGCGAACCGCTCATCGGCCGGTTCATGATCTACGACGCCCTGCGCATGAAGTTCCGCGAGCTCAAGCTCCGGAAGGATCCGGACTGCCCCGTGTGCGGCACGCACCCGACGGTGACGGCGCTGATCGATTACGAGGAGTTCTGCGGCCTTCGTCCAAATGTTGAGGCGGAAGCCGCAGCGGCGGCGTCTAACGCAGGAGCCGTGACCCAGACCGAAATTTCCGCCGTGGAACTGAAGCAGCGCCTCGATCGTGGCGACCGCCTGACGATCGTCGACGTGCGCGAGCCCAACGAGTACCAGATCAACCGGATTCCAGGCTCGCAGCTCATCCCGCTCGGGGAAGTGCCGCGCCGGTACGCGGAACTCGACGAGGAAGAAGAGATCATCGTGCACTGCAAGATGGGCGGTCGGAGTGCCAAGGCGGCCGACTACCTGCGGACCGTCGGGTTCAAGCGGGTGCTGAACCTCAGGGGCGGCATCCTGGACTGGGTCGACAAGGTCGATCCCAGCCAGCCCAAGTACTAGCGGCTGACGGGCAGGTGGGGCGGGCGGGGAGGCGGGGGTCGAAACTTTTCGGTCCGGGCAGCCCTGCCGGTTCTGCCTGCCCCCTTTTCGGTGCTAATGTAGGACCTACACGGTCGGATTCGATCGGACTCCAGAGGTCGTATTTGGTCACGTCATGTTGAGGCTGTCGAAGAAGGCGGACTACGCGCTGATCGCGATGAAGCACCTCGCGCTGCGCGGGGACGGGTCGTCGAGTGCCCGGGAGATTGCGAGCCTCTACGACATCCCGATCGAGCTGCTCGCGAAGATCCTGCAGAAGCTGGTCCGGCGCGGCCTTCTGGCGTCGCAGCAGGGGACGCGCGGCGGCTATCAGCTGGCGCGGGTGCCGGCGCTCATCTCCGTGGCCGACGTGATTCAGGCGATCGACGGCCCCGTGACGGTGACCGCCTGCTCGACCACCGAGGGCGGGAACTGCGAGCAGTTCGCCAAGTGCAATGTCCGCGACCCGCTGTGGCGCGTGCGCGAGCGGATTCTCTCGGCGCTGGGTGAGTGCACGATCGCGGAGCTTGCGGCCGACCAGCCGGACGCTGCGCCACCTTCGCCCCAGACCATGGTGCTGCACACGCACTTCTGACGAACCGTCCGGTCGCGAGCCGGGCCCGAGCGATAGAGCAAAGAAGAGACTATGGCCATCAAGCTTCCGATTTACATGGACTACCACGCCACGACCCCGACCGATCCCCGGGTGGTCGAGGCGATGCTGCCGTACTTCACCGAGCACTTCGGCAATGCCGCGAGCCGCAATCACCCGTTCGGCTGGGAAGCCGAGGAGGCCGTGGACAAGGCCCGCAAGCAGGTGGCCGACCTGATCGGCGCCAACGCCAAGGAGATCGTCTTCACCAGCGGCGCGACCGAGTCGAACAACCTGGCGATCAAGGGCGTCGCCGAGATGTACCGGGAGAAGGGCAACCACATCATCACGGCGGTGACCGAGCACAAGGCGGTCATCGATACCTGCAAGCGCCTCGAGAAGGACGGCTACCGCGTCACCTACCTGCCCGTGCAGAAGGACGGCCGGATCAGCCTCGACGAGCTGCGCGCGGCGATCTCTGACCAGACCATCCTCATCTCGATCATGACCGCGAACAACGAGATCGGCGTCATCCAGCCGATCGCGGAAATCGGTGCGATCGCGAAGGAGAAGGGCATTCTCTTCCACACCGACGCGGTGCAGGCAGCGGGCAAGATCCCGTTCGACGTCACCGAGCTGAAGGTGGACCTGGTGTCGCTCACGGCGCACAAGATGTACGGCCCGAAGGGCGTCGGTGCGTTGTACGTGCGCCGCCGTAATCCCCGCGTCCTGCTGTCGGCGCAGATCGACGGCGGCGGCCACGAGCGCGGCATGCGCTCGGGCACGCTGAACGTGCCGGCTATCGTCGGGTTCGGCAAGGCCGCCGCAATCGCCAAGGCGGAGATGGCGGCGGAAGGTGAGCGCCTGCGCGCGCTCCGCGATCGCCTCAACGAGAAGCTGCACAAGGGCCTCGACGAGATCTTCATCAACGGCTCGATCGAGCACCGGCTGCCGCACAGCCTGAACATCTCGTTCGCGTACGTCGAAGGCGAGTCGCTGCTGATGGGCATCAACGACGTGGCGGTGTCGTCGGGCTCGGCCTGCACGTCGGCCAGCCTGGAGCCGTCCTACGTGCTGAAGGCGCTCGGCGCCGGCGACGACCTCGCGCACTCCTCCATCCGCTTCGGTCTCGGACGATGGACGACCGAGGAGGAGGTGGACTACGTCGCCGACAAGCTCATCACCGTGGTGTCGCGTCTGCGCGAGATGTCGCCGCTCTACGAGCTGGCGAAGGAAGGCGTCGACCTGTCGACGATGCAGTGGGAAGTTCACTAATCGCCAATCTGCAATCGGCACCCGCCGGCCGCGGCGATTGCAGCATGAACGCGGTCCACTTTCGCAATTGACGATTCGCGATTCGCGATTCAGGAGAGACTGAGAAATGGCTTACTCGAACAAGGTGATCGATCACTACGAGAACCCCCGCAACGTCGGGTCGCTGCCCAAGGAAGATCCGAACGTGGGCACGGGCCTCGTGGGCGCGCCGGAGTGCGGCGACGTCATGAAGCTGCAGGTCAAGGTGAACCCGGAAACGGGGATCATCGACGACGCGAAGTTCAAGACGTTCGGCTGCGGCTCGGCCATCGCGAGTTCGAGCCTGGCGACCGAGTGGCTGAAGGGCAAGACCGTCGACGAGGCCCTGGCGATCAAGAACACCGACATCGTGACCGAGCTGGCGCTGCCGCCGGTGAAGATTCACTGCTCGGTGCTGGCCGAGGACGCCATCAAGGCCGCGATCACCGACTACAAGAAGAAGCAGGCCGCAACCGGCGCGACCGCCTCGGCGAGCGCGCAGCCGACGGTCTGACGCAGAGGTCAGGAGGGCCGGGACGGCCCGGAAAGTCTGGAAGAGATCAGGAGCCATTCCTGACGCTCCCGGCTTTCCTGGCCTTCCCGGCGCAACGCCATGGCAATCGAAATCAGCGACACGGCGGCGCGGAAGATCCGGAACCTGATGGCCAAGCAGGGCATCAGCGACGGTGGCCTGCGCGTCGGGGTGAAGGGAGGCGGTTGTTCCGGCCTCAGCTACACCTTCGCATGGGAGAAGGAAGCGCGCTTCGGCGACCAGGTGTTCGAGGGGCCGGACGGCGCGAAGCTGTTCGTGGACAAGAAGAGCCTGCTGTACCTGAACGGCACCGTGCTCGACTACGACACGAGCCTGATCAGCAAGGGCTTCGTGTTCAACAACCCGAACGCCAAGACCACCTGCGGCTGCGGGAGTTCCTTCGGCGCCTGATCCGGCGTACGCCCGGCCACGGCGCACCACACCATGACTGCCGATAGCCATACGCATCTGCTCCAGGTCTGCCGCACGTGCGGCGGCGGCGCGCCGGTCGACGTGCACTTCTGCCCGCAGTGCACCAGGATCCTCACGCTCGGCCGGCAGGGCGACTACTTCTCGTTCCTCGGGCTCCCGCGCAAGCTGGCGCTCGACCCGTCCGAGATCGAGCAGCGCTTCCGCGCCCTCAGCCGCCAGTTCCACCCGGACTACTTCTACAACTCGACGCCCAACGAACGGCGGGCCAGCCTGGAGCGGTCGTCGTACCTGAATGACGCGTACCGGACGCTCAAGCAGCCTGCGTCGCGGATTGCGTACCTGCTCGAGATCGAGGGGGTGCTGAAACCCTCGGACCACGAGGCCGGCAAGAAGGTGCCGGCGTCGCTGCTCGAGGAGGTGTTCGCCCTGAACGAGGAACTGGACGAGGTCCGCGGCCTGCGTGATGCCGGTGCGCCTGCCGACGCCTGGCGCGCGCGCCTGTCTGCCGCGGCGGCCCCGATCGAGCGGAAGCGCGATGAACACGAGCGCCAGCTGACTGAGCTCGCCAGCCGCTGGGACGCGCTGGCGGACGGCGACGCCGCGGGGCGCACGGCGGTCCTCGAGGCGCTGCGCGAACGGGTGCTGGAGCGCAATTACATCAACAACCTGCTCGCGACGATCGAGCGTGAGGCCGCCGGCAGGGGCGGCCCCCAGCTGTAGCGACACATCCGCCGCAAGCCCGGAGCCTGAACCCAGCCATGTCCAAAGTCGTCGGCATCGATCTCGGAACCACGAACAGCCTGGTCGCCATCGTGCAGGATGGCCAGCCGTTCGTCATCCGCGACAAAGGTGGCGACGCGCTGGTCCCCTCCGTCGTCTCCGTCGCTCTCGACGGCACGGTCTTCGTCGGCCGCGAGGCGCAGCGGCGCCTGCTCACCGACGCCCGGCGCACCGTGTACTCGGTGAAGCGGTTCATGGGCAAGGGCATCGACGACGTGCAGGACGAGGCCAAGCTGCTGCCCTTCGTGGTGTCGGGTGAGCCCGGCGGGGTCGTGCGCATCGGGCTCGGCGGCAAGGAGTTCACGCCGCCCGAGGTTTCCGCTTTCGTCCTCCGCGAGCTGAAGCGCCGCGCCGAGGAGTACTTCGCGTCGCAGGGGGACATCGACCCCGAGGTGGACCGCGCGGTCATCACGGTCCCGGCCTACTTCAACGACGCGCAGCGCACGGCCACCCGCGACGCGGGCCGCATCGCCGGGCTCGAGGTGCTGCGCATCGTCAACGAGCCGACAGCGGCCTCGCTTGCCTACGGGCTCGACAAGAAGAACCACGGTGTGATCGCCGTGTACGACCTTGGCGGCGGCACCTTCGACATCTCCATCCTGCGGGTCGAGGACGGCGTGTTCCAGGTGTTGTCGACCAATGGCGACACACACCTCGGCGGCGACGACATCGATCTGCTGCTCGTCGAACGGGTCCTCGCGAATCTCGAGTCGGCCGCCCCCTCGTACGACGTCCCGCACGATGAGACCGGTGCCGCCAGCGGCGGCTTCGAGCGTACGCCCGAAGCCGTGCAGCGGATCCGCAAGGCGGTCATCCAGACGAAGTGGGATCTGTCCGACCGCGACGAGACCGTCCTCCTGGGCCGCACGCTGACGCGCGCGGAGTTCGAGGAGCTGATCGTCCCAATCGTCGAGCGTACGCTCGGACCGTGCCGGCAGGCGCTGGCCGATGCAGGCCTGGAGCCGGCGCAGGTGGACGAGGTCGTGCTCGTGGGCGGTTCGACGCGCATCCCGCTGGTCCGCCGGCGGGTCGGCGAGCTGTTCGGCCGGACGCCGCACGCCGAACTCAACCCGGACGAGGTCGTCGCGCTGGGCGCGGCGGTGCAGGCGGACATCCTGGTCACCGGCAATCGCGAGATGCTGCTGCTCGACGTCACGCCACTGTCGCTCGGGATCGAGACGATGGGCGGGGTGGTGTCCAAGATCATCCTGCGCAACTCGACGATCCCGGCGACCGGCAGCGAGATGTTCACGACCGGCGTGGACAACCAGACGGCCGTGGACATCCACGTGCTGCAGGGCGAACGCGAACTCGTGGCCGACAACCGCTCGCTCGCGCGGTTCCGCCTCCGGGGCATCCCGCCGATGCCCGCGGGGATGCCTCGCGTGCAGGTGCAGTTCCAGATCGATGCGAACGGCATCCTCAGCGTCACCGCCTCGGAACTGCGCACCGGGGTCGAGCAGTCGATCGAAGTGAAGCCGTCGTACGGCCTCACCGACGAGCAGGTCGAGCAGATGCTGATCGACTCGTTCGAGCACGCTGAGGCGGATTTCGCCGCGCGGCTCCTCGTCGAGGCGCGCAACGAGGCCGAGTCGGTCATTACGGCGACCGAGAAGACGCTGCGGTCGCCCGAGTTCCCCGCGGTCGCTGCGGAGGAACTGCAGCCCGGCGAACAGCGCCGCATCGAGCAGGCCCTGGCCGGCCTGAAGCACGTCATCAAGTCGGAGGACCGCGAGGCGATCCTCCAGTGGACCAAGGTGCTGAACGACGCCACGCAGCACCTGGCGGAAGTCATGATGAACCGCAGCGTGAAGGCCGCGCTGGCGGGGAAGAACATCGACGGGCTCTAGGATCGTCCAGTCCGAATCCCTGAAGCCCCACCCCCGCGCGCCTGTCGCCGGAGGGCCGAACCGAGACCTGATATGCCCAAAGTCACCTTCATCATCGACGGCGAACCGACGACTGTCGAATTCGAACACGGCAAGCTCGAATACTCGCACCACGGCAAGCCCGAGTCGTTCCTCGACGTGGCCATGAACCTCGGGGTGCACCTCGAGCATGCGTGCGGCGGGAGCTGCGCCTGCACGACCTGCCACGTCATCATCAAGCAGGGTGCCCAGCACCTGAGCGAGATGCTGGACGATGAAGCCGACCGGCTCGACACGGCGTGGGACCTCACCCCGCACTCGCGACTGGGATGCCAGGCGATCATCAGCGGCGACGTCGTGGCCGAACTGCCGATGTACACCCGCAACTACGTGCAGGAAGGCGGCGGGATCCAGCTTGGCAAGTCCGACCGCAAGAAGGCCGAGGAGGTGGCGCGATGAAGTGGACTGACGCCGAGGACATCGGCATCGCGCTCTGCGAGAAGTTCCCCGGGGAGGATCCCCTCACCGTGCGCTTCACCGACCTCCGCGAACGCGTCATCGCGCTCGACGACTTCGACGACGATCCGAAGGGATCGAACGAGCCGAAGCTCGAGGCGATCCAGATGGCGTGGTACGAGGAGTTCAAGGACAACCAGTAAGGACCGCCACCTCCCGTGCGCCTGCTCGTCGTGGCGGCCACCCGGTTCGAGGTGGCGCCGCTCATCGCCCGCATCCACAATCCCGTCGCGCACAACCGGGTGCTGACCGGCACGCTGGGCACGCACCGGGCCGATGTCCTCCTCACCGGGGTCGGCATGGTGGCCACGGCCGTCTGGTGCACACGTGCGCTGGCGATCGGGGGCTACGACGCGGCCCTCAACCTCGGCGTCTGCGGCAGCTTCAACCCAGCGTACCCGGTGGGCACGGTCGTCCACGTCACCAGCGAGCACCTGCCCGAACTGGGGGCGGAGGACGGCCCGGCGTTCCTGACGCTGGCGGACCTCGGCCTGCTGGCGCAGGACGAGTTTCCGTGGTCTGATGGACGGCTGATGAACACCGAGCCAGTGCCGCTCGCCGGGCTCGCCGAACTCCCGGCGGCTGCCGGCATCACCGTGAACACCGCGCACGGCCACGAACCCTCGATCGAGGCCGTCCGGGCGCGATGGGCGCCTGACGTGGAATCGATGGAGGGCGCGGCGTTCGCCTACGCGTGCCTCGTGGCCGGTGTCCGATTCGCCCAGGTCCGTGCGGTCTCCAACATCGTCGAGCGGCGGAACCGCGCTGCCTGGGACCTGGCCGGTGCCATCGAGCAACTGGGCCGCGTGTCCCTGCGCCTCCTGGAGGCCGCATGACCCTCTCGCTCGGCTTCTCGCCCTGTCCGAACGACTGCTTCATGTTCGATGCGATCGTCCACGGGCGGATCGATCTCGAGGGCCTGACGTTCACCGAGCACCTCGCCGACGTCGAGGCGCTGAACCGAGAAGCCTTCGACGGCCGAGCCGACGTGACGAAGCTGAGCTATCACGCCTACGCGCACTGTCGCGAGCGGTATGTGCTGCTCGATGCGGGCAGCGCGCTCGGTCGCAACTGCGGGCCGCTCCTCATCTCGAAGCGGCCGCTCACGGCCGCCGACGTGCGGGCCGGCAATCTGCGGATCGCCATTCCCGGCGTCTACACCACGGCCAATTTCCTCCTCGGGCTCGCCTTCCCGGAGGCCCGCGACCGCACGCCGCTCGTGTTCTCCGAGATCGAAGGTGCGCTGCTCGACGGGCGCTTCGATGCCGGCCTCATCATCCACGAGAACCGCTTCACCTACGAGGCGAAGGGGCTGCACAAGATCGTGGACCTCGGCGAATTCTGGGAGGCGCAGACGGGCATGCCCATTCCCCTCGGCGCGATTGCCGTTCGCCGGTCCCTGCCGGCCGGCGTGAAGCAGGCCCTCAACCGCATCGTGCGGCGGAGTGTCGCGTTCGCAATCGCCAATCGCGACGCCAGCCTCCCCTACGTCAGGAAACATGCGCAGGAAATGAGCGACGAGGTCATGTACAAGCACATCGATCTCTACGTCAATCACTTCTCCGTGGACCTCGGCGCCGAGGGGCGCCGTGCGGTGGAATCGCTCTTCGACAAGGCTGGCGCACTCGGACTGGTGCCGCCATCGAGCGCGCCGCTCTTCCTCGAGGCAGCGGCCTGAGTCATGCCGCTCCCGTACCTGCTCTCGCTCGCCGGCGCCGCCGCATTGATCGTGTCGCCCTTCCTGCCGTGGCTGCGCATGGGCAGCGTCGGACTCGCGGGAGTGCCAGACCCCGCCGGCTACTTCGTCGTCGGGGTGGGGGCCGTGGCGGCGGTACTGTCGCTGGCGGGCTGGCTGCTGCGGCGCGAGATGCGCCAGGCATTGATCCTGGCCGGGCTCGCGGCAATGACGACATTAGGAATGGTGTGGTGGACAGGTCCGGCGCGGATCACCGATCGCGCGACCGCCCACGCCGAGGCCATCGCGATCGTGGACAACCTGCCGGTGCAATCCGTGCCACCGGCTCGCGTGGGTTACGGGCTGCTCATCGGCCTCGTCGGCGCCGCGGCCGTGGCGGCCGCCGGGGCGACTGGCGCCTTCGTCCCGGACTAGCGCGCCGCGGGCCGCCTGGCGCTCCCCCGCGCCCGGCGCTGGTCGGCGGCAGCCAGCACTTCGGCGAGCGCCCCTGGAGTGGCGAGGCTGGCGGTCAGCTGCGGATTGGACAGCAGTGCCGCGAAGGGCTCGCTTCGCAGCGCCTGCGTGACGTCGGGTGACGCCAGTGCCTCGCGAAGCTCCGTGCTCGCCAGCACCGCCTGAAACATCGGGGACGCCAGGGCCTGCCGCACCAGCGGGGACGCCAGTGAACGGGACACCTGCTCCGCCGCAGCCGCGCTCGTGAGCTGCGCGGATGCGAGCAGGGCACCGTAATCCGGAGCGGCGAGGATGGCTTCGAGCGCCCGGGCATCGAGCGCCTGGCCTGCCTGGCTCGACGCGAGCTTCTGCTGAACGAGCGGCGAGCCGAGCACCGCCGCCTGCACCGGGCTGAGCAGCACCTCCTGTACCCGGTCGTCAGCGACGAGTGTCCGGAACGAGTCGGTCGCGAGCGCGGCGCGCAGCGCCGGCACGCTCAGCACCTGCGCGAACGCCGGACTTGCGAGGGCCGACATCGCCGTCCTGTCCCGTGTCAGCTGCCCGAAGGCGGGGGACTCGATGAACGCCTGCAGGGCGTGCGCGTCCGGCTGCGAGGCCTCGACGTCCGGAGGCGGTGCGTCGCTGCTCTGGGCCGCGGTGCCTGCCTGGTGAGCAGGGGCCGCGTCCCGACGCACGGTGCTGAACGTGCCGCCGCGCGCGTACGCGAGAACCAGCGCGACTGTCGCCAGCGCCAACACACCGGACCACACCGCCCCACTGCCCGGGACCTTCCTTGCCATCAGCCGCCCGCCACGTCGTCAGCGAAACGCGTCGGGGTGGATAGCCCGCGCGAGAGCCTGCGCCGCGGCCACCACGCGCGGACCCGGCACCACGAACTCGTCTCCGGACAGCAGGTGGATACGGCCGCCGCGAACCGCAGGGACCGCGGGCAGCGCCTCCCACACGCGCCGCTCCTGATCGAGGCGTATGCGCTTGAGCGCATCGCCGTAGTGCACCTCGACAATCACCTCGGGAGCGCGAGCCAGGATCATCTCGCTACCCATCGCGACGGCGGGTTGCCGGATGTCGGCGAGGACGTCGGTGCCGCCCGCCAGTTCGAGGAGGTCGTGCAGGAAGCCGTAGCCGCCGCTCGCGTTGATGCCACGCAGCGAGCCGGGTTCGCGGCCGAACACGAGCAGGGTCCGGGGCCGGGGACGTCCTGCCACTCGGCCGCGAATCGCCTCGAGTTGCGCCTCGAGCCGCGCCGCCGCGGCGTTCCCGTCGGCCGCAGCGCCGATGCGGGCACCGAGCGAGCGCATGGTGGCCGTGACGTCGGCGAGACCCCTGAGGCTGTACGGGAACATCGGGATGCCTGCCCGTTCGAGCTGGCGACGAAGTTCGGTCTGCGTGTCGTACACGATGGCGAGGTCGGGCTTGAGCGCGAGCACCCGCTCGACGTTGGGGTCCAGCAGGCCGCCCAGCTTCGGCAACCGCTCCACGGCCGCGGGAAAACGGTCGTAACTGCCCACGCCGACCACGCGCGCGCCCGCGCCCATGTCGAAGAGCATCTCCGTGGTCGCGGGCACGAGGGAGACGATGCGCTGCGGCGCGCCGGCAGGTTGGGCCGAGGCGGGTGCCAGCCACGGCGTGCCCAGGGCGATCGCCACCAGGCACGTCAGAACGCGCCGCCGGTTCATCGGCCCCTCCGCAGGAGCAGCCAGAGGAACACCGGCCCGCCCACAATCGAGGTGACGATGCCCACCGGCAGTTCCAGGGGTGCCATCACCGTCCGTGCGGCCAGATCGCAGGCGATGAGGAGCGCCGCTCCGAAGAGGGCGGAGCCCGGCATCACCAGGCGATGGTCCGCGCCGACGACGAGCCGGACCAGGTGCGGGACGATGATGCCGATGAACGCGACAGGGCCAGCGAGCGAGACGGCCGCGCCGGTGGCGAGCGACGCGCTCACCAAGGCGATCCGTTCGGTCCGTTCGACATCGACGCCGCGTGCCGCAGCCGACTCGCTGCCGACGCTCACGAGGTCGAGCACCCGCGGCAGCGTGGCGAAGCCCGCCCATGCGGCGGCCATCGGCACCAGCGCCGCCACGATCGGGGCATAGGACGCCACATCGAGGGAGCCCATCAGCCACCGCACGTTGCGCAGCGTCTGCGAGAAGTCCGCCATGAACTGGATGAACCCCATCACGGCCGAGAGCAGCGCCGTGAGGGTGACACCCCCGAGCAGCAGCACCATCGTCGAGGTGCCGGAGCGGCGGACGACGGAGAGGCCGTAGACGATCGCCAGCGCGCCGAGTGAGCCGGCGAAGCTCGCAATGGGCAGCGCCGGCACGTCGAGCACGCCGAAACGCCCGTCGAAGGTGATCGCCAGCATCGCGCCAAGCGAGGCGCCCGCCGAGACGCCGAGCGTGTCGGGGGAGGCGAGCGGGTTGCGGAGCAGCGCCTGGAACACCACCCCGGCGAGCGCCAGCGCGCTGCCGACCAGCGCCGCCGCGAGGACCCGCGGCAGACGGGCGATGAAGAAGATCTGCGCGTCCGTGTTGGTGGCGTAGGGCTGCGTCCGGTCGAAGACGGCGGCCAGGCTGATCGAGGTGCTGCCGACCAGGGGCGCCAGCACGATGGCGGCCGCGGCCAGCGCCCCGAACCCGGCGAGCGTCCACGCCAGCCGCCGCCGCAGCGTTCGCGGGACCGCCTGGGCGAGGACGGTGTCAGTCGTACGTGGCAAGGGGGATCACCGTCACGTGGCCGGTGCGTTCGTGGACGTGCACGTCGGCGTCGACATTGTACAGGGCCCGGATGTTGGCCGACGTGAGGGTGTCGGCGGTCGGGCCCTGCGCGAGCACGCGCCCGCTGCGCAGCAGCACCACATGCCTGCAGAGGGAGGCGGCCAGGTTGAGGTCGTGCGTGGACACCACCAGCGTCGTCCCGCGTTCGCGGTTCAGCGAGCGGAGCAGGCTCGCGATGTCGAGCTGGTAGTGGAGGTCGAGCGCGCTCGTCGGCTCGTCGAGCAGCAGGGCATCGGACGCCTGTGCGAGCGCGCCGGCGATGACGACGCGCTGCTTTTCCCCGCCGCTCAGGGTGGCGAACGCGCGCGATTCGAAGGCGGCGGTGCCCGTGGCGCGCAGGGCGGCGCGGGCGATCTCCAGGTCGTCCGGGCCCTCGAGGGCAAGCGGGCCGAGGTGCGGATAGCGGCCCATCATCACCATCTCGAGGACCGAGAAGTCGAAGGTCGCGCGCGTCTCCTGCGGCACCATTGCGAGACGGCGGGCCAGCGCGCGGCGCGGGGTGCTCGCGATCGGTGCGCCATCAAGAAGGACGCTGCCCGAGCGGGGGTGGAGCACGCCGGCCAGCAGACGCAGGAGCGTCGTCTTGCCCGAGCCGTTCGGGCCGAGCAACCCCACCACTGCGCCGCGGGCGATCTCCATCGAGACACGGTCCACGACGGGTGGTGCATCCGCGCCGCGGCCGTAGCTGAAGGAGAGATCCCGCGCGGCCAGCAGTGGGGCGGTCATCACGGGTCAGAAGGCGACGCGGACACCGACGCGCGTCGCGCGGCGCAGCGCAAGATACCCGAGGGGCTGCTGGAAGTCGCGGCCGGTCAGGTTGTCGATCGCCAGGAACGTGGTGAGTCGGGACGTCGTTTGCCAGGAGGCACGCGCATCCCAGAGCGACCAGCCCGGGTTCTCGAGGAGCGGATCGGTGAACGACGCGAAGTCGCTGTCGACGAACCGGCCGACGAACGTGCCGGTGAGGTCGGTGGACAGGCGCGCCCACGTCCACGCACCCTGCACGTATCCGGAGTGACGGGGCCGGCGGAACGCCCAGTTGCCCGCGGCGAACACGCGGCTGAACGACGAAGTGCTCTCGACGATCGCCGAGTCGACGAGCGTGTACCCGCCGCGGACCCGCACGGTGTCATGAGGCGCGGCCTCGGCCGCCACCTCGATGCCCCGTGCGCGCGTCAGGCCGATGTTGGCGTACTCGGCTTCGAAGCCGCGCGTCGTCCGGAGGCCGATGATGTTGCGGTAGCGGTTGTCGAACCACGTCGCCTCGAGCTTCACCCGGTCGGCCAGGAGGCGCTGCTCGATACCGGCCTCCACCGAGCGGGAGCGTTCGGGCCGGAGGTCCGGATTGCCACGGAAGAAGGGCGAGAGGCTGAACGACTGCAGGATCGTCGGCTCCTTGATCCCGAGGCCGGTCGCCGCGCGGACGCGAGTGTCGCCGACGCGTCCGGCGTGCTGGCGGACCGTGTACACGGCGGAGACGCGCGGGACGGCGGCGACGCCGAAGCTCGAGTTGCGCTCCAGGCGGCCGCCGACCGAGGCGGAAAGGCGGCGCCACACCATCTGGTGCTGTATCGAGGCCCCCACGTTGTCGCGCGCGGCTTCGGTCGCCTCACCGGACGTGCGATTGGACAACGTCGCACGCTCGCCGTTCCAGTCGGCGAGCAGCGTGAGCAGGTGAGCGCCGCGGCGCCCGCTGCCGGCCACGCGCCAGTCCGCCTGGTAGCTTGCGAAATGGCGGCGCAGGCGGTTGCGCGTGTCGTACGGGAAGTCGGCCCATTCGAACGCGGAGCGGCGTCCGCCGAAGGACGGCGTGAACGGGGGGTCGGCCACGAGGTTCACGGAGGCCTGGTTCGTGGCGGCCAGCGAGTAGGTGGCCCGCTGCCGGAGCGCCCGCGACGTCTGCTGGTCGAACGACACCCCGCCGGTCACCTGATGCTGGTCGAAGTAGGCGTCCAGGTCCGGACGGCCGTACGCGGTCTGGCCAGGCGTGCCGGTGCGGCCGATTTCCGCTCGCGTGACGGCGCGCACGCTGGTCCGTGTGCCGATGGTCGTGCCGACGTTGGCGGACAGCGTGGTGTTCTCGAAGTTGCTGTTGGGCACCCGGTTCTCGCTCGACAACCGGGCGGCGGCGATCGTGTAGTCCCAGCCTCGTGCGACACCGCCGGCCGTGGCCGAGGCGCGCAGGGTGCCGTAGCTGCCGCCTTCGATCTGCGCGGATGCCGCTGGCTTCTGGCCCGGCGCCGCCCGCCGCGTGAACAACTGCACCACGCTCGACATCGCGTCCGAACCGAACAGCGACGAGTTCGCGCCGCGCACGACCTCGACGCGCTCCAGGTTCTCCGCACTGAGGTTGTTGAAGTTGAACGTGCCGCCCGGTTCGTTCAAGGGGATGCCGTCGAGCAGCACCTTGTTGTAGGTGCTTTCGCCGCCGCGCACGAACAGTCCGGTGACGCCGCCCGGGGCGCCGGTCTGCACGACCATGGCGCCTGGCGTTGAGCGCAGGAGGTCGGCGACGCGCGGGTGCTGTCGCCGTGCGATCTCCTCGGGTCCGATTGTGCTCGTGGCGACCCCGACCTGGCTTGCGGGCGCCTCGGTGCGCGTGGCGGTGACCACGACCGTCTCCTCGACCGGCGCCAGGCGCAGCTCGATGCGGAGGGGCGTGCTGGCGCAGGGCACCGCGGCGGGGCGGAAGCCGGCGAGCGACGCCTCGATGGTGCAGGGGGCGTCGGCCTGGACGCGGAAGCGGCCGGCCTCGTCGGTGAACACATCCGTATCGCCGGCCTGGCCGGTCACGCGAAGGACAACTCGCGGGAGCGGGCGCCCGTCGGGGTCGACGACCACGCCGCCGAGGTCCGCGGCAGACGCCGGGGACGGGCCAAGAAGGAGCGCCAGGATGTACAGGAGGACAGCGTGAGTGACACGGGGGGTACACACCCCGCCGCGGGGGTCGAAGGATCGCATCGATGCTCCTTTCGGCGTCTCGCGCGCCGAACAAGGACGCCCCCGGTAGGCCAGGTTTCCTGACTTGCGGTTCGACGCGGCACCTCGAGGTCTTCCCAGGCGTCTTACAAGTGCCCAGTGACGTGGTCGGTGAGGTGTCGCTAGCCGCTTACAGTGGCGGGACCGTGTGGGAATCGCACCCACTTCGCGTGGCCGCCGGGGCGAGCGTCAAGTTGTGCCCTGACTATAGCGCACCTCTGGCGGGGCGGTTGCCTCGGCCGCAGTTTTTTTCGTAACATGACCTGTTCGCAGCCGGGCGTCCCACAAGTTACGAGGAGAGCATGAGCAAGAGTTCGACCGTCACCGTTCGCGAGAGGCCTGTCGAGGACGTGGCTTCGGCGAGTGTCGGCGGCCTTACGATTCACGGTGAGACCATCGTCGTGCAGACCGATCAGCGGATCGAGCTCGTCGATCTCACCAACCGGGTCATGGAGTTCGTCCGGCGCTTCGACATTCGCGAGGGGATGGTGAGCCTGTGGTCGATGCACACCACCTGCGCGCTGTTCATCAACGAATTCCAGACCGCGCTGCTCTCCGACATGAAGCGCTTCCTCGAGCAGATGGTGGCGCGCGACGATGAGTGGATGCACAACGATCCGGATCACTCGGACTGCGACCGGATGAATGCCGACTCGCACCTCCGCGCGCTGCTGCTGGGCCACAACCTCACGCTGCAGGTGAGCGGTGGTGAGGTGGTGCTCGGCCAGTGGCAGCGCATCCTGATGGCTGAACTCGACGGGCCGCGGGCCCGATCGCTGCGCATCCAGATCTTCGGCGTCCGCGGATAGGACGCATCGCTCGGGCGGGCGTCGCCGGCGCGTGCGCGCGGCGGCGCTCCCACCCGGCGCCTGTTCCCGATGCATTCCCGCCTCCGCTCCGCCGGACTCTCCGACATCGCCGAGAAGCTCGACGCCGGCGTTCGCCTGGATCTCGCGGACGGCGTGCGGCTGTTCGACTCGCCAGACCTGCTCGCCGTGGGATGGCTCGCCAACCGCGAGCGCGAACGGCTGCACGGCCGCCGCACCTACTACAACCACAACGTCCGGCTCGAGGCGACGAACGTCTGCGTCGCGAGCTGCCTGTTCTGCTCGTTCGCGCGGCTGAAGCCGGGTGACGAGGGCGCCTACACGATGACGCTCGAGCAGGTGTGGGACAAGCTGCGACAGCGCGGCGACCAGCCGCTCACCGAAGTGCACGTCGTGAACGGCCTGCATCCCGACCTGCCGTTCGACTACTACACAGAGCTGCTGCGCGGCTTCAAGCGGATCCGCCCGGGGATTCACCTGAAGTGCTTCACGGCGGTGGAGATCGCGTTCTTCGCCGACCTGTATGGGAAGACCGACGAGCAGGTGCTCCTGGAGCTGAAGGAGGCGGGGCTCGACTCGCTGCCGGGCGGCGGCGCGGAGATCTTCGCCCCGCGCGTGCGCAAGAAGCTGGCGGCGGACAAGTGCGACGCGGATCGGTACCTGGCCATCCATCGCACCGCGCATCGGCTCGGCATGCGCACGAACGTCACGATGCTCTACGGCCACATCGAGACCAGCGAGGAGCGCGTCGACCACATGCTGCGCGCCCGCGCGCTGCAGGACGAGACGGGCGGATTCCAGGCGTTCATCCCGCTGGCGTTTCATCCCGACAACAACCAGATGCGCAAGCTGCCGGCGCCGACGGCCAGCGATTCGCTGCGCGTGCACGCCGTCGGTCGGCTGATGCTCGACAACATCCCGCACATCAAGGCGTACTGGATCGCGACCGGCGTGGAAGTGGCGCAGACCGCGCTCTGGTTCGGGGTGAACGATCTCGACGGCACCGTGCAGGAAGAGACCATCTACCACATGGCCGGGTCGAAGACCCCGAACGCGATGACGCCCCGCCAGCTGGAGCGGCTGATCCTCGCTGCCGGGCGCGAGCCGATCGAGCGGGACACGCTCTACAACGTGATCCGGTCGACGGCCCTGGCGAGCTAGGGCCGTCGTAACCTACTGTCCTGCTGGGGAATAACCGTGGTGGGCCGGGTGTTATACTTTCCGAGACCCGCCTATGTCCACCCTGCTGCCCCTCCTCACCGACTACGAGAAGAGCCACCTCGCGGAGCGGCAGCCGCTGCCGGAGCGGTATGTCGGCCTCGGCGATGCGGAGATGGACGCGCGGATTGCGGCGGCGCGCGCAACGCTCGGCCGACGGCTCGTGATCCTCGGGCACCACTACCAGCGTGACGAGGTCATCAAGTTCGCAGATTACATCGGCGACTCGTACAAGCTCTCGCAGCAGGTGTCGAAGCACCCCGACGCCGAGTTCATCGTGTTCTGCGGCGTCCACTTCATGGCCGAGAGCGCCGATGTCCTCAGTGGCCCGCACCAGCAGGTGATCCTGCCGGACCTCGCCGCGGGCTGTTCCATGGCCGACATGGCCGACCCGGAGCAGCTCGAGATGGCCTGGCGCGATCTCGAGCAGATGGGCGTCATCGTGCCGACGGCCGAGGGCACGAAGCAGTCGGTGATTCCCGTCACCTACATCAACTCATCGGCCGCCATCAAGGCGTTCGTGGGGGAGCACGGCGGCGTCGTGTGCACCTCGTCGAACGCGGCGGCCACGCTGCGCTGGGCGTGGGCACGCGGCGAGAAAATCCTCTTCCTCCCCGACCAGCACCTGGGCCGCAACACCGCCTACAAGATGGGCGTGCCGCTCGACGAGATGGCCGTGTGGGATCCGCACGAGCCGTTCGGTGGCCTGACGCGCGAGCAGGTGGCCCACGCCCGCATCCTGCTGTGGAAGGGGCACTGCTCGGTACACACGCGCTTCACCGTCCGCCAGATCGAGCAGCTGCGCGCGCAGCACCCCGGCCTGCGCGTGATCGTGCACCCCGAAGTGCCCTGGGACGTCGTGCAGGCGGCCGACGACTCGGGCTCGACGGAGTACATCATCGGCCAGGTGAAGAACAGCGCGCCCGGCAGCGTCTGGGCCGTCGGGACCGAGGTCCACCTCGTCAACCGCCTGGCCGAGCAGGTGGCGCCGGCACGCACCGTGCTGTCGCTCGACCAGTTCGGTTGCCTGTGCTCGACCATGTTCCGCGTGTCACCGAATCACCTGCTGTGGATTCTCGAGGGCCTCGTCGCGGGCGAGGTCCACAACCGCATCGTCGTGCCCGACGAGCAGAAGCACTGGAACCGCGTCGCGCTCGACCGCATGCTGTCGATCCGCTAGCGCCGCGCGCGCGTCTAACCCGACCGCGTGGCAGAATGGCCACTGCGCGCCGTGGCCCCGCGGCCCGGCCGCCCCTAATCCGATCCGATCGCCTCCAGGAGGAACCGCCCGATGGCTCACCAGCTTCCCCCGCTTCCCTATGCCGCCAACGCGCTCGAGCCGCACATCGATGCGCGCACGATGGAGATCCATCACGGCAAGCACCACCAGGCGTACGTCACCAACCTGAATGCGGCCCTCGACAAGCATCCCGAGCTGCACTCGAAGTCGATCGAGGATCTCCTGAAGGGAATCAGCTCGGTGCCGGACGACATCCGGCAGGCCGTCATCAACAACGGCGGCGGTCACTGGAACCACACGATGTTCTGGGAAATCATGGGGCCTGGCGGCGGGGGTGCTCCGAGCGGCGCGATCGCGGACGCGATCAACAGCTCGTTCGGCGGATTCGACACGTTGAAGGACGAGTTCAAGAAGGCCGCCGTCGGCCGGTTCGGCAGCGGCTGGGCCTGGGTCATCGATGCCGGCGGCAAGCTGGTCGTCGAGAGCACGGCCAACCAGGACAGCCCGATCATGGCGGGCAAGAAGGTCGTGTTCGGCATCGACGTGTGGGAGCACGCGTATTACCTGAACTACCAGAACCGGCGTCCCGACTACGTCGAGGCGTGGTGGAACGTCATCAACTGGTCGGCGGTCAACAAGCGGCTCGGCTGACTGCGCGGAGCGGGCCGACACGCCGGACCTGATGCCCAACCGCCAAGCCAGCGCGACAGGGCATGGCCCGGTCCGCGGCTGCCCGTGCGGCCCTCCGGGCCCTGTGCGGCTGCGGCTGTGGTGCGGCCTCGGCTGCGGTGGGTTCCCGGAATGTTGGCCGGGGCCGCCGGGCCGCCCTCGACGGCCTGCAGGGGGAGGCGGATGGCAGTTCCGCCTTCTGGCCCTCCCTCCCTTCGTGTAAAGTTGATCGTCTGTGGACTGCACCGCGGTCCGGACCCTGTGCAATGCCAGACTGCGAACCGCGTCAGGACCGGAAGGTAGCAGCGCTAAGCAGAGCCTGCCATGTGCCGCAGGTCATCCGGATCGCGGTCCAGTCCACACGCGCAACTCCTTCCCTGCTGCGCGCCTGACCGCCGGGACGGCGCCGCCGGCCGGCCTGCCGCGCGTCGGCGTCCTTCTGCCTCGAACGAAGAGCGATTAGCATTGCCCTGATGTCGTACCAGGTGATCGCGCGCAAGTGGCGCCCCCAGCGCTTCGACGATGTTGTCGGCCAGCAGGCCGTGACGCGGACGCTGCGCAACGCGATCCGCAGCGGCCGCCTGGCGCAGGCGTTCGTGTTCGCGGGGCCGCGCGGCGTGGGCAAGACGACGACGGCGCGCATCCTGGCGCGTGCGCTGAACTGCGAACGCGGGGCTGAACCGACCGACGACCCGTGCGGCGTCTGCCACGCGTGCGTCGAGATTGCGGAAGGCCGAGACATCGACGTCCTCGAGATCGACGCGGCGACCAACACGCAGGTGGACAAGGTCCGCGAGGTGATCATCGAGGGGCTCGGCATCATGCCGGTCCGGGACCGCCGCAAGGTCTTCATCATCGACGAGGTGCACCAGCTGTCGTCGTCGTCGTTCAACGCGCTCCTCAAGTCGATCGAGGAGCCGCCGCCGCACGTGGTCTTCATGATGGCGACGACGGAACTCGACAAGATTCCCGAGACCATCCTGTCGCGGTCGCAGGTCTACGAGTTCCGCACGATCGGCACGAAGGCGATCGCCGACCAGTTGAAGCGGATCTGCGAGGCAGAGGCCATCGACGTCAGCGACGAGGCACTGCAGCTGATTGCGCGCGATGCGGACGGCAGCATGCGCGACGCACAGAGCAAGCTCGATCAGGTGATCGCGTTCACGGGCACCACCCTCAGGGCCGACGACGTCAGCACCGTGCTGGGGCTGGTGGGCCGCGACCTGCTCCTCGGCATGACGCAGGCTGTCGCTGACGAGGACGCGGTGTCGGCCTTCACCCTCGCCGGCCGGGCCGTCGAGATGGGCTACGACCTGCGCCTGGTCTGCCGCGAGCTGTCGCGCGTGGTTCGCGATCTCCTGGTGCTGTCGATCGATCCGTCGCGCGCCGCGGATCCCGAAATCGCGGGCGAGGGCGAACGCGACCGGCTCCTCGGGCTGGCGAAGCGGTTCTCGCGGGAGGACCTGCTGCGCGCCTTCGACCTGCTGACGCGGGCGGAGCAGGACATCCGTGGCGCGGCGCAGCCGCGCTACCACCTCGAGATGGCGCTGCTTCGCTGGATTCACCTGCGGAAGCTGATGCCCATCGAAGACCTGATTCAGTCGGCCGGCTCAGGACCGCTGCCGCCGCGCGTCGCCTCGCCTCCAGCGCCAGCCCGCGCCGCTGGTGCGGGTGCACCGTCCGCACGTCCGGCCCCGCCATCGAACGTCGAGTCACGACCGGCGGCACCTGCAGCCTCGACCTCCGCGCCACGCGCCGCGGCCAGCAGCACCAGCCCGGTCGCCAGCAGCACCAGCGTGGGCGCCAGCAGTGCGAGCGCGGCGCCGAGCGGCGGCGACAGGTCCGCGCCTGTGGGGCGATCGCGGCCCGCCGACGATGCGCCGTTGTCGCCGGTTCCGGCGGCGGGAGGGCTCGGCGGCACCGCGCTCAAGGATGCCGTGCTGAACGAGGCGCGGAACTCGAGCCGCATGATGTACAACACGCTGCTCACGCAGGCGCAGCGCGTCGAGGTGCTCGGCGAGCGCCTGGTGCTGACCTTTGCGGCGTCGTTCAAGTACTCGGTGCCCTTCGAGAAGTACCGGGCGGCGCTCGAGACGATGGCGTCCCGCCTGGCCGGCCGCCGCATCATCGTCGTGGCGGACGGCACCGGTGCCGAGCCGGCGGCCGAGGGCCAGCCCGCACCGGCGAAGGCCGCAGTGGACGTGGAGCGGCACGCCGCGCTCAAGGAGCAGGCCATGCAGGACGCGGGCGTGCAGGCCCTCCTCGAGGTGTTTCCCGCCGAAATCCGCGACGTCGAGGAGATGTAACGCGGCACACAGTGCCGGGGCGTCACCCGCTTGGAGTCGAGTCGATGAATTTCCAGCAGATGCAGCAGATGATGAAGCAGGCCCAGCAGATGCAGGAGCGCCTGCAGAAGCAGATGGCCGAACTCCGGGTCGAGGCCAGCGCCGGCGGCGGCATGGTGACGGTCGTGATCAACGGCGCCAAGCAGGTGCAGTCGCTGACGATCGATCCCGAGGTGGTCTCGAAAGACGACGTCGAGATGCTGCAGGACCTGATCGTGGCGGCCGTCAACGACGCGCAGCGCAAGGCGGACGAGGAAATGAAGAAGCAGATGGGCGGCATGCTGCCGCCGGGGCTCAACTTCTAGTCACCAGTTCCCCAGCCGCCGGTCCACCGACCAAACCCTGGGCCTGCGCCTGAGGACCGAGCACTGAGCACTGAGGACTTCTGGTATCGCTCGTGAGTCTTCCCGAATCCCTGACCCGCCTCATCGAGGAGCTGCAGCGGCTGCCCGGCATCGGCCCGAAGGGCGCGCAGCGTCTCGCATTCCACCTGCTCAAGACGCCTCGTGAACAGGCCGACCGGCTGGCTGTCGCCATTCGCGAGCTGAAGGAACGGGTCACCTACTGCTCGGTGTGCAACAACATCACCGACACGGACCCGTGCGCCTTCTGCCGGAGCGACGAGCGCGACCAGCACGTGATCTGCGTGGTGGAGGAACCGCAGAACGTCAGCGCGATCGAGAAGACCCGGGAGTTCAGGGGCGTGTACCACGTGCTGATGGGAGCGCTGTCGCCCTTGCAGGGGGTCGGGCCGGACGACCTGAAGATCCGCGGCCTGCTGACCCGCATCAGCGGCGGCGCCGTCTCGGAGGTGATCCTCGCCACCAACCCCAACGTCGAAGGCGAGGCGACGGCCCTCTACCTCGCGCGGCTGCTCAAGCCGCTCGGCGTGCGGGTGACCCGCATCGCCATGGGCGTCCCGGTGGGCAGCGACCTGGAGTACGCCGACGAGGTGACGATGCACAAGGCGCTCGAGGGACGCCGCGAGGTGTGAGGTGATGCTGCCGCAGGGCTTCGAGCAGCCGGCCGCGATCGCGCTGCTGCTCGGCGGGGTCCTCGCCTGCTTTGCGGGGCACCGCCTGTTCCGTCTCGTGCTCGGCATCTACGGCTTCGTGCTGGGCGCGATGATTGCCAGCTCGGTGGTGGGCGTCACGAACACGAGCGGCATGCTCGTGGCAGCGCTCATCGGCGGCTTCGCCGGCGCGCTCATCCTCGTGCTGGCCTGGTTCGTCGGCGTCGCGCTGGTCGGGGCAGGGCTCGGCGTTCTCACGGCCCACCTCGTGTGGACTCAGGTCGCGGCGGGCGATCCGCCGGCATGGAGCGTGATGGTGGTGGCCGTGGCCGGCGCCATCGGGGCCGTGTTCGTGCAGAAGTACGTGGTGGTCGTGAGTACGGCGTTCCTCGGTGCGTGGACGATCCTGCTGGCGGCGGCCAGCGCGCTGCCGGAGCGGGGCATCACCCGGGGCGGTTCCGACACCGAGGTCTGGATCCTGTATCCCACGAGCGTGCCCCATCGATGGGCGCCCATCGCGTGGATCGGGCTCGGGCTCGTCGGCACAGCCGTGCAGCTGGCAACCACGGGCAGGAAGAAGCGCCGGTGAAGCGTCGCAGGAGTGACGCACCGGAGCGGGTGTTCATGATGGTGGAGGCGTGATATGGCAACGTTCGAGCGGCATGTCGATGTGAGCTGGAAGGGTGGACTGATGGACGGCACGGGCGAGGCCAAGGCTGGCACCGGCGCCTTCACCCTGCCGGTGACCTTCCCGTCCCGCATCCAGGAACCGGCGGGGCGCACCAGTCCCGAGGAACTGATGGCGGCCGCGCACGCGGCGTGCTACGCCATGGCGCTGAACGCGGTGCTGGGGAACAGGAAGGCGTCCGCCGAGCGGACGGAGGTCACCGCGAAGATCGAGGCGGACCTTGGGACCGGGATCACCATCAAGGCCTCGCACCTGTCGGTGACCGTGTACGGCCTGAAGGGCGTCGAGGCCGCCGACTTCGCCGCTGTTGCCGAGGAAGCCGAGAAGGTGTGCCCGGTGAGCAACGCGTACCGCGGGTCCCTGAAGATCACGCTCGACGCAAGGGTCGGCTAGCGTCGTGCTCGTCCCGCGGGAGCATGGGGCGTACGGCCAGCTCCTCTTCCCGGTGGCGACCGCACTCGTCGTCGGGCGCCCGGCGGCGGCGGCGTACCTGCTTGCTGCCGCCGGGACCACCGCGTTCCTCGCACATGAATCGCTGCTCGTGCTGCTCGGGCAGCGAGGCGCCCGCGCGGCTCGCGAGCAGCGCACCGACGCACGGCGCTCCCTCGCGGTGTTCGGGGGCATCGCCGTTGCGGCAGGTCTCACGGCGGTGGCCATCTTCCCTCGCGACAGCCTCCCGGTGCTCGGCGTCCCTGCCGTGCTGGCCGCCCTGGTCGGCGTGGTAGTCGCTGCGGGGCGCGAGCGGAGCACCGTCGGCGAGGTGCTCGTGGCCATCGCGCTCTCCTCGTTGTCCTGGCCGGTGGCCCTGGCGGGCGGCAGCGGCAGCGTCACCGCGCGCACGATCTTCCTCGTGTTCGCGGTCGTGTTCTGCGCGGCCACGGTGGCGGTCCGGGCGCTGATCGGACGCACGTCGAGGGGACGTGGGCCGGCGCCCGCGGCGGCCGGTGCCCTGACGATGCTGGCGGTGGTGGCTTTGTGGGCGGGCGGGCAACAGGGCATCGTGGCGGAGGTCGCCCCGTGGGCGGCGCTGCCGGTCGTGCTCGTGGGCCTGGCCGTGACGCTGCGACCGCCGGCGCCTCGCCACCTGCGGGCGATCGGCTGGACGCTCGTGAGTGCGACGCTGATCTCTGCGGTCGTGCTGACGGCTGCTCTCATCTGATGAACCGCATGAGGCTCCACGCCATTCTGTCCGGGCGCATGATGGTCGCCGGTGCGGCGATGATGCTGGCCGCCGCTGCAGGCTGCTCGGAATCGGGGAAGCGGCCCCGTCCCGACGAGACGCCGCATGCGGTGGCGGCACCACTGGGCGCGACTCCCGCAGCGGCTCGCCCCGGGGCGGCCTCCTCCGACGCTGGCGCGGGCGGCTTTGCGCCCACCCTCGCCAACACCAGCGAGCCCCCGATGCCGGCGCCGCCGGGCATGGTGTGGATTCCCGGCGGTGTGTTCTCGATGGGCGCCGCCGAACCGGGCGAAGCCAGCCGTGGGCGTGCGGGCATGCTCGCGACGGCCGATGCGCGGCCTGTGCACCGGGTGTACGTCGACGGCTTCTTCGTGGACCGCACGGAGGTGACCAACGCCGAGTTCGCGCGGTTCGTGGCCGCCACGCGCTATGTGACGCTGGCCGAGCGGGCGCCGACACGCGCGGAGTTCCCGGGAGTGCCCGTGAACCTGCTGGTGGCCGGCTCCATCGTCTTCACCCCGCCTCCCGGGGCGGTGCCGCTCGACGATCACCTGCAGTGGTGGACATACCGCCCCGGCGCCGACTGGCGGCACCCGGAGGGGCCCGGCAGTACCGTGCGCGGACGCGAGCGCCACCCGGTGGTGCACGTCGCGTACGACGATGCCGTGGCGTATGCGCGGTGGGCGGGGAAGCGGCTGCCCACGGAAGCCGAGTGGGAGTTCGCGGCACGCGGCGGGCTGACTGGCGCCCTGTACCCGTGGGGCGACGCCTTCGCGCCTGACGGCGCGGTGATGACGAACAGCTTCCAGGGGCACTTTCCACACGACAACGCGGCGATGGACGGCTACGTGTCGACTGCGCCGGTCGCCTCGTTTCCGCCCAACGGGTATGGCTTGTACGACGTGGCGGGCAACGTGTGGGAATGGGTGAGCGACTGGTATCGCGCGGACTACTACGGGGAGTCGGCGGACGCCGGGTCGGTGGTGCGCAACCCACGTGGGCCCGACGCGTCGTTCGATCCCGACGAGCCTGGCGTGCGCAAGCGCGTGCAGCGGGGCGGGTCGTTCCTGTGCACCGACGAGTACTGTGCGCGCTACATGGTGGGCACGCGGGGCAAGGGCGAGCCGTCGAGCGCGGCGAGCCACGTGGGCTTCAGGCTCGTGCAGTAGAAGGATTGACGCTCCCGCTTGGGATTCGTTACCATTGCTGGTCCTGCCCGCTCCGACGGAGCAAGCGGGGCACGCCCCCAGACGGCATATTCCTCAGTAGCTCAATGGCAGAGCATCCGGCTGTTAACCGGAGGGTTGTAGGTTCGAGTCCTACCTGAGGAGCCAATCTCCACTTTTGCTTCCGTTGGCGAACACCTCGAACGGCTTAACGTAGGTGGGACAAAGACTTCCGCGATCGAACGTCGAGTTCGATACGAGTGTTTTCACGAGATGCGCTTGATCATGGGGATTTCTCGTAACATACGAGGAGTAGGCGCTTTGCGCGAGTTCGAGAATTTCGAGCCCTACTGACTCGTACGCCTCGCTCGCGTGTTCGTGCCGCTCCATCTCCGCTCGGACGCGCCGGAGTTCCTCCTGGAGCTCCGCCGATTTCGAGGTCCACAGATCGTCAGGAATCTGACCGCTCAACCGATCGTCATACGCCCGGTCCAACTTGGACCGCAGCAGCATCTGCTGCTGTTGCAGGCGCAGCATTGCCGTCCGCACGAACTTCTCTTTGTCGGACTGGCTTTCGCGGAGGACGACCTTGAGCTTGTCGGCCAACTCCGGCGGGATGCGGACCTGCCCGAGGATATCGCCGAACAGGCGGATCAACTCCTCCTCGCGAACCCAGGTGTTGCCGCAGTCACCACGGTATCCAGTGCAGTGGTAGTAGATGTACTGGCCCTTCTTCGTTTCGGCGGTGAAGGCGCACCCGCACCGCGCACAGGTGATCATGCCGATGAAGGCATGGTCTCGCTTCGTGTGGTGAGGATGGTTCGCCGCTGCGAAGGTCTGCTGCACTTGATCGAACAGGTCTCGGCCGATGATCGGTTGATGGAGGCCCTGATGGAGCTGTCCGAGCCAGTAGAACTCGCCGCAGTAGATGGGATTCTGGAGCAGCTGGTGGATCTTGGCCTTGACCAGCGGTTTGCCGCCGGTTCTGTTCGTGAGACCCGCCGCGGCTGCCTTCTTGACCAACGCCTTCAGCGAGTATTCGCCTGAGGCGTACCACTCGAAGAGCTTGACGACCACCGGAGCGCGTCCGGGATCAGGCTCGATCCGATGGGTCACCGGGTTGTTCACGTAGCCGACCGGCGCAACCGTCGGCCAGTGGCCCTGTCTGGCCTTCTCGATCATCCCTTTGCGAACTTCCTCGCCGAGGTTGTCGATGTAGTTCTTCGCCATCAGGACCTTGATGCCATGCATGAACTTCTCGGACGAACGCGAGTCGTCCGAGAGCACGACGCCTTCCTTGACGAAGTGGACCTCGATGCCGAGCTCGTCGATCGTCACCCAGTCCTTGATGTTGCGGTACAGGCGGTCCGTCTTCTCCACCAGCAGAATTCGACAGGCGGACGCCTTCGTTCGGAGACACGCCACCATCTCCCCAAAAGCCGTTCTCCCGGCACGCTTCGCGGTCTCGACGTCTTCGAATTCCTGAACGACGTGGATGCCTTCACGCTCCGCGTACTCGGTGAGGAGCTGTCGCTGGGCCGGGATCGAGAATCCCTGTTCCTGCTCCTTCGACGACACCCTGACGTACATGACTGCGGCGCGGCCCGGCGCGGGCTTGCTAGCGGGCTGCTGACGAGCGCGGCTCTTCATGACTGGTCAGTGGGATGGGAGCCGGCCTCGCTGAGCCGGCGTTCCACAGCCCATTCTCGCAGGACCGCAAGGTACCGAGCAACAGGCCTGAGGAACTCTCGTTCAGCCTCGTCCAGCGTGTCAGCGCTGACGTGATGCTTCGACACGGGTTGCTTGTCGGCGGTCTGCCGTCGACCGTCCGGTGTCATCCGAAGAGGAGCACGGCGTGGCATTGTCGCTTACCGTCTCCGGACGCCGCCTTCGCGGCGGCGTCCGGACACTTGTTCGTGGCTACATCGCCGCCTCTGCTGCCGTCGTCTCCTCGTACTCGGCGTACGCCTGCAGCACGAGATCACGTACGCGTTCCTGCGATGCCGCGTCAGCGACGGGACGCAGCAACGCGAAGCTGCGGCGCTCACCGTTGACGCTGTACTGACGCGCCGGGAACGTGACGTTGCGGCCAGTTCCGCTGCGGCGCTCCCACACGGCAAACCCGATCAGCTTCAAGCCGTCGAGCACGCCGTCGGTGAAATGCAGCTCGGCATCCGCGAGTTTGCCGGGCGGGTTGGCTTTGTCGTTCGGAACGATCTTGACCACCATGATGTGACCTCCTGAAAAGCTCGCCTCCTCGGCGAGCGGTTGACGCTGACGAGTGAGCGAGTCATGCCGCGACCTGGCTCGTTGCTGGGGCTTGAAGCCGTTGCCAAAGCCAGTGCTGCAGCGTGTTGAGGCCGACCAGCCCGGGATCCGTAGACAGCAATGGGTGCTCATGGCCGCGGTACTTCGCCCGCTGCCATGCGAGTTCCAGTGCATCCACGAGCACCAGGCGCGCTGGTGTTCGTGCGCGGGATGGATCGAGCGTGAGCGGTTCTGCGGCGAAGCTGACGACGTCCGCAAATGTCGCGGCGTGCAGCGTGACGGTGGCCGGCGAATCGAGTTCGCTCGGTGCCGTGGTGACGAAGGCGAAGTAGATCCGCGTGTGGTGGCCGATCGTCACCGTGATGTTGGGTGTGAGCGACCGTTCAGTCATTGGTGTTCTCCTTTCTTCGTTCTCCGAGATCCCCCGCCGCTTCGATAAATGCCCTCCGTGTGAAGTGCGGAGGACCGAGTCAAGGCCGCGCCAGCGGCGAGCGCAGCGAGCGAAGCCTTGACGCGGCCGAGCACTTCCACAGAATTCGCAGTTCGAAGCGGCGGCATGTCCGTCTTCACCGGCTCGCGGGAGTGGCTCCCATCGCACCGGCCTCGCGAAAGCTGAAGTACCGATGCTCGTCACCGACGATGAGGTGATCGAGCAGTGGCAGGTCGAGCACGTCTGCTGCGGCGCACAGTCGCAGCGTCAGTCGCGCATCGTCCGGGCTGGGTGTGGGATCGCCGCTCGGATGGTTGTGGACCACCATCACGCCGGTCGTGCCTGGTGTGAGACACGCGGGCACGAACACGTCCGGCATCGAGACGGGTGTGCTGGCTCGCGTCCCGCGCGAGAGCACATGCCAGGCCAGCAGACGATGCTTCGTGGAGAGACACGCGACGGCGAAGACCTCGACGAGCTGATCAGCGATCAGCGGCGCGAGGACCGCCGCCGCGGTCCGAGGGTCCTTCAACACTACGGTCGGGACGTCGACTACGCGACCGTCGTTGTCACGCAACGACCGGTAGGCGCAGACGAGTTCCCGCACGCGGTGACCGCGTGTGGATGCTGATGGTGAGAACGATTCGTTCAACATGTGATCTCCTTTCAGCGGGTACGTGGCTCTGAGAGCGGCGTACGCGCCGCTGCGCGACGGCGGTGGCCGCCGTTGCGAGGTTTTGTTCGAGATGCCGAGGTGAAATGGGCCTCGCGCGACAGTCCGAGTCGCGTGGCCGTTCGCGCGAGGTCTCGAGGACACCAGCTGTGTCTCAGGAGTAGCGCGATGGCGAGCAGCCGTGGGTACTGGCTGGCGGGCTGGCGGGTCACACGGCCGACGAGCGCGTCGAAGTCGTCGCTGATGTGGAGTTCTTCGAGCAGCGCGTGCAGCAGCCCTCGCGACAGCGAAAGACCGCTCGCGCCTTCGGCTAACACCCGAAGGTCATCGAGACGGCCGCGTCGTCGCCAGTCATCGACCTGAACACGTTCCGGGGTCCAGGTCGTCTTCTGTGGGCTCGTGCTTCGTCGGTGTGTGGATCCGTCGCGCATGGCAGACACCTCCGGCAGAGCGCCCGGCTCTGGGAGCGAAGGCGGCCACCTGCGCGACGGATGTCGCGAGGGGCGGGTGAAGGACGTGGCGTGTGCCGACGCCCGTTGTGCGTGGAAGGAGCCGCGGGGCTTGTGCCCGAACGGCGAATGACCGGGTCTAGTGGACCGTGGTCAGGAGGCGGCTGGCCGCGCGATCGAGAGTGAATCGACCATCCTGCCAGGGCGTGCGTTGACTCAAACGCGTGAGTCCTTGCACGTAGCCCCAGACCGAACGGGGATTCGTCTCGAACGTTTCCGCCAGCGTGTACGCCTCTGCGGCCTGCTTCTGCGACAGTTCAAGTCGCTGAACAGCCGCGTCAACAACCGCGTCACGCGTCGGCCCGAGTTCCTGGGACGTGGCCCGCAGGAGAACGAGGCGATCGTGCGCGGGGTCGGCGTCGAGCGCGGTCTGGACGCTGTCGAGCGATGCCGTCCAGGCCTCTTGAATCGACGCTCCGACGTGTCGGCGCCGGAAGCCGACGACGTGTTGGAATCCCCAAATCAGATGGTTCGCACAAACGGCACGAAACAAGAACAGATCCAGGGTGAGGGCGGCGGCACCGACGTCGCTGTTCCGGAGAATGAATCCGCGGAACAAGCCAGCATGCGACGAATCGGTCGGGTCGTCGAGATCGCGGTTGCCGTCCACGAGGAACAGAAACATGTCTCGGTCTCCCAGGTAGGCGCCGGACGGAACCCGTTCAGCGCCGAAGACGCCGTCCTTGTAGCCGAGCGGCAGGGACCAGGCCGGGTGCTGGGTCATGAGATCGAGCACCCGGCCGGCCAGCTCGTCGTGATGGACCCTCGCGTACCTCGGAGAGGTGACCGCGTGGATGGTCCACGGTTCGTCGCGGTCCGCGAGGAGCTGTTGCTGCTCGCGACGTTGACGTTGTAACCCGTAGTTGATCGCATCGGAGGCGATCGGCGCGGGCAACGTCCGGAGGTATTTCGGCGGCGCGGCGGCGATGCCGGCGAGCTGCTCGAAGCTCCAGTTCGTTAGAGCGGCCTGGCGACCCGACGTGTCGCGTAGCGCGAGCGCGTCGGACGCCACCGCTTCACTCCTGAGTGCGACGGTTTCGATGGTGCGCTCTTCGGTGCGGAGGCGTCGAGCGCGAGCCGCATCGTAGAGAGCGTGGACGCTGGCGTACCGTTCATCAGGTGGGCGGGATGCCCATTCCCGGTGAGCCGTGTACGCGGTGACAGCAGACACACCAATCCCGTTCATAAGGTGCTCCTTTCTAGCGTGCCCTGAGGGCGACGAGGTGGAACGAAGCTTCACGTCGGGCGACGTGAAGGGGTGGCCAGGACGGCCACAGCGAGAGATGATCGAAATCTACGCCTGTCGAATTCGGCTGTCAAACACAACCATGACGCCTTTTTAAGAAACGACGGCTGCCTGCTGCAGGTCGTCAACCACGTACTCTCGCCGCAGAACAAACGGCCCATGCGGCTTCGTCACTAGCACGCCGAACACCGTCAATGATGCCGAATCCTGATGACGCTTGGACGACAGAACGTGCTCGCGCAGTACGACGGTCGCGTCCGGTACCAGACTCTGAAGACTCCGGACAACCGCCCACTGCGTGGCGGTCGCCTTCACGGCGTGCACGCTGCGGACCGCAACGTCCGACGGAGTCACGACGATGTCGTCGGTCCCTGTTGACTCGCGAAGGAACCTCTGTAGGCGATCGGCGCCGTCACGCGTGTAGAGCGGAAGTTGGCCATTCACGGCGAACGCCTGGTCAATGATCCCTTCAATCGCCTCGGCCATCGGAAGGACTCCCGCTGCCTGGCGCGTTTTCTGCTCGTCGGTGCCATTCGCCGCAACCCAATCGGCGATGAACCGCTTCTTCTCTTCGTGGAGCGCGAGCTGTTCGGACCGGTTCTGTCGATCGCGTTCTCCCTTGGCCCTCAGGTCAGCGCGAAAGCGCCGGTGTGCTTCCGGCGGAACCTCTTTCGCGATCCCTTGGTCGGTCGTGATGTCGAAGAGCAGCCGCCCGCGATCGGTGACGATGTAGCACCGCTTGGGGGACGGCGGAGGATGTGCGACGGCGCGTTGGCCCTTGTCGGCAAGGAACGCCTCAGCGACGGTTTCGCGGCGGGCGCGATCGTCGTCGCTATGTCTCGAGCGCTGCGCGACGCGCTCGGCATGATAGGCCGTCTCTAGTTCGTGATTCCTCGCTGCGGCCCGATAGAGTTCGTCGATTGTCGGCGGCGCGTCGTAGAGCGGCGCAGCGTCAATCCGAACGAGCCCGCGTTCCTCGTCGCGCTCGAAGCGCGGCCTGAGCTTCAGTCGAGCCACGCCTTGCTTGTCGACCGAGACGAGATGCAGGCGGTTGGCGGTCACCTGCAGCGTAATCTGCTGGACGGCGCGACCGTCGCCGCCCACGAGCAACGACGCCTTCCTGCCGTCCTCTGACAGCAGGTAGGTCGCGGTCACAGAGAGCGTGCGCGCCATCTCGGGGCCTGGTGTCGAGGCTGTCGACACCGAACCTGGCTGTCGATCGGCGAAGCGCGTCACGGTCTCCATGGCTCTTTCCTTTCACGACCGCCGCCTTAAGGCCGGCGGAAAGCATCCCGTTCCTACTCCAATCCCTGCGACAACGGTGGCCCCAGGCGGCGGGGCTGAACCCGCACCGCCTGGGTGACCTCTGGCCGATCAGGCGTGAGCCTGGACGCGGCTGTACGCGTCGAGGATGCACTGCCTGATCGCCTCCTGTGCACTGAGTTCCCCGTTTGCGGGTCGCAGCAGTGCGAAGCTCCGGCGTTCCCCGTTCACGGAGTAATGCCGGGCCGGGAACGTCACGTTTTTCCCTCCATCACGACGTTCCCAAACTGCAAAGCCGATCAGTTTCATCCCGCTGAGCGGGCCTGCTTCGGCTTCGAAGACCACCTCCGCATCGGCAAGCTTCCCTGCGGGAGTGTCTTGCTCGTTCGGAATGATCTTCACGGACACGAGTTCGCCTTTGGACTTGGACATGGTTGTTCTCCAAGACTGCCGAGGGCCTGAGACCGATGGCAGCGGCTGGTTCGCGCGGGTCCTGAGGACGCCGGCGAACAGGGGTGAGACGCACGGCCCTGAGGGCGAGTGCGTGGTGACGGGATTCGTCATCAATACAACCATTCGTTACTAAAGTCAATATTCACAAGAATACATTCCAGTCAGACGATACGAGCTTATGCATGAGCAGTCTCGTTGAGCAGACCGCCGTATGGTTCACGCCCGTATCGGCGGGCGTTCTGCACCTTCTCCCGCAGTTGGTGTTCAGGCCACGGAGGTTCACATCGTGCGTTCCACGTCTGGAGCACGGAGATGGCCTCGTCGTCGGAAAGGTCGAAGCCTCGCACGACGCGGCAACAGATTCGGAACGTCCGAAGATCCCCATGCTTGCCAGCAATCGCGGGCTCGACCGATTGAAGAAATCGCCGAGCGCGGTCTACGCGATCGTTGAGCGCGCCTGAGACGCACCGCTCATGCGCGGTACCGCGCGACTCACGGGAAGCAGGTCTGCTCACAGCGGGAAAGTCCGCGGGCGCCAGCACAGTTCGCGGGCGCAGATACTCGATGCGGACATGACACGGTTCCTCGTGCTTGTGATTCACAAAGCCCGGCAGACGGGTCGTCTGCGCGCACGACGTTGCGGCGGAATCCGTGGCGAGCTCGAACGCCAAGCGTTTCTGCAGCACCTCGACGTCTCGGCGGTCGAACTGTCGCGTTCGCCAGAACACGTGGAGCCGACCGGGTGAGGAATGGAGCACGTAGGACGGCGGCGGCAAATCAGGACGCGTTGTCAGCGCCGCTAAGAGGCCCGGGCCATCGCCGTCCTCCTCGAGAAAGACGTGTCGGACCGTTGCGATCGCCCGTCTTGTCCTCGAGCGGCCCGGCACCACAGAGTTGACGCTCACGTACACGTTCCAGCCGTGTGCGTTCCGGTGTCGGAGCCAAGCCTGAAAGTGCGAGCTAATCGCAGCGGACACTGGGACCACCCGCTGCGCGACATCTCCCGTCCGATAGGTCTTGAGGAACACGGCGATCCAGTCAGCTGCGTCGTAAGCCGTGCGCAGGAACCGAATCGGCGCCGCTCGATCAACGGAGACCATCGCTGTTCACCCCGTCTTGGTCAACGTCACGCGTCCGGTGAACGTTGAGTTCGCCAGCGACGAGCAATCGACGCCGGAGAAGTCCGCATCGATCGTCCGAGTCTCCGCATTGCCGACGCTCAGCAACGTGCCCGTGCATCCTCGCGGTGACGGGTAGTCTCCCTGAGTGCTGATGCGAGCGGGCGGCTGATTGGACGGCGAAATCGCGCTGGTCACCGTAGTGGTGATCGGCAGCCATGCGTGCTGCGATCGGATGGTGACTGTGAAGGACTGCAGGTTCGTCCCATCCACTGTCTGGAACGTCCAGCTCACCTGACCAGTTGATGCTGGCTCACCTGGCCGCTCGATCGTCAGTGTGCCACTCCACGTCCCTTCGAGAAACGAGCGCCCTGGCGATGGGCCTGTCGGGCCGCTGGCCTCCTTTCCACAACCGGCGGTCGCCGCCAGTAAGAGCAGCGACAACCGCACCAGAGTTCTCCGGATCCTCATGACACGCCTCCGGATCTGGGGGAAATCAATTGCAGACACGGCTCCAGAAGGAACCTGTCCGCCGTCGTGTCGTACCCGCGAATCGCTAGCAGCTCGGTCACTTGACGGCGTCCATCGACGCGCGCAATGTGCGCGACGACTTGAATGGCGAGCGCAATGGCCTCACGCGTGCTCCGGTGCGGCAGGCCTACGTTCGCGGTCAGGACGCAGTGCGCGAGCCGCGTCAGCGCCTGCTCGGAGGAGTTCGCGTGAATCGTGCTCATGCTGCCGAGATGCCCCGTGTTCAGCGCCTGCAGAAGATCGAACGCTTCCGATCCTCGGACTTCGCCGACGAGGATTCGGTCGGGCCGGTGGCGAAGCGAGGCCCGTAGCAAGTCGGCAATCGTGACCGGGGGCAGTGGTGCTTCCTGTCCCAGCGGCGCTTGAGCGCGGCGCGCTTCGAGGCGGAGCACGTTCGGCTTGTTCAGATGAATCTCGGACGTTTCTTCGATGACGATCACGCGGTCGGCGTCAGGAATGTGCGCTGCCAAGGCATTGAGCAGCGTCGTCTTGCCGGTCCCCGTTCCGCCTGACACGAGGATGTTCTGCTGCGCACGAACGGCGCCGATCAGCCGATCCGCAGTCTCCGACGTCAACGCGCCGATCTGCACCAGCTCGCCGAGCGCGTATCGGCGGGTGAACTTTCGGATCGTCAGCGCGGGACCGGCGACGGCACACGGCGGGAACATCGCGGCCACGCGAGAGCCGTCCTCAAGGCGCGCGTCGAGCAGCGGCTGCATCTCGGAGATCTCGTCTCCGCAGGCGCGTGCAATGTTCTTGATGGCGACGGTCAGATTCCGGGGCTCCAACGTCCGCTCGGCGACCGCTTCAATGGCGCCGTCGCGTTCGACGAACACGCGTCGGCCGCCATCGTTGACCATCACCTCCGTGACGCTCGGGTCCATAAGCAGATCCTCGATGGGTTTAAGGAACGGCAGGATCCGATCGAGGCTGCTCACAGCACACCTCGTTCGACGTGGTCGAAGTAGCTCGTGTTTGCGTCCAGGTAATGCGGCTTCAGATAGCAGAACTGCGGCGGCAGGGGGTTGAAGCCGTCATACGGAATCGCCACCGCTTGACCATTCTTCAGCTCCGTGAACACGCGCGGTGGAAAGATGTACTCGTGATGCGGCGCGTAGCTCTTGCTGGCGCTCAGCGAGTGCTTCGTTGCGACGGCACGTCCGGTGAGCAGCGAGACGTGCGCGCCTTGCCCGCTTTCAGCCAGGGTGTAGTGCGCCTTCAGCCGGTCGCGCTGTCCGCACAGTTCAGCAGCCGCCTTGGCCGTGAACTCGTCGCTGGTAGCCAGAAACAACTTCGTCCGAAAGCATTGCATCAACGTCCGCCAGCTCTCGTCGCCCGGCAAGGCGGAACGAAGCGAGCTGACACTCTGCGTGGCAACGATCGGAATCAGGCGCGCTTGGCGAGACAGCGCAAAGGTGCGTTCGTCACCGGTCGGATCCGTCTCTCCCACCGTGGCGAACGCGTGGTACTCGTCGCAGATGAACACAAGATCGCGCCACTCACGGTCTGGCGAAGCCGCGATCTTGGGAATTCGTTTCAGGACCGCGCGCTGGAAATCAAGCTTGAGCATCACGCCGAGTGCTCGTGCCAGGCCAGGGTTCATGACCACCGGGAAGTTCAGCGCGAGAACAGTGCCGGTTTCGAGCAATTCCTCCAGAGACGGAAGCGGCTGGCGACCTCCTGGCTTGATGGCACCCGCGTACGCCGTGCGCGGCGGGCAGAATGTCTCGTATACCAGCGGGTTGTCGTCGAACAACGACAGAAACACCACGACGCCCTCAGTGATTGACGAGCGCAGTCGGTTGTCGAGGCGACTCCAGCCGTGCTTGTACCAGCGATCAATCGCCTGCAACTGGTGGCGTCTGGTGAGCCATGCGTTGCTGTTGGTCTTGGCGACGCGGAACGACACATTCTTGGCCGCGAGGTATGTATCCAGGTCCGCGTCGTACGGATGGGCGAACTCCTCCGCGTTCTCGGCAAACCATAACGTCCAGGGCCGTTGTACGCAGTGTTCCTGATAGTCGTGCCCTGACAGAACGATGACTTCGGGCGGGTTCTTGAGCGCGTCCGTGAGTTTGCTGATGTTCATCTCGATCTTCGATGGCTCGAGAATGTAGTGGTACACCTCGGCGAGCGTCGTGTAGCCATCGGAGATCCGACGCAGGAGAATCACGAACTTCAGTAGGTCGGTGTAGGCCTGCTGCCAGAACGGCTCCTTCGACTTGCCGAACAGGTTGTTCAACAGCGTGGCGATGGCATACGCGACCGCGTACGGGTCGAGATCGTTGTGCAGAGGGTTGTAGCAATACGTGGAGTCCAGGCCAATCTCGGTGTAGTCGTGCTCCCGACCGGCCTGCTTCAGAATCCCGCGCACTTGCTTGCAGAAATCGCCCTTCACTTCGAGCACCAAGCCGCCGATCTTGTGGTCGACATCGTTTGCATGCCAACGCAGCAGTTGCTCGGCGTATGGATACATGCACGCCGACGTCTTTCCCGTGCCGACGGCGCCGACGACCATCACGCCTGTGTAGAGTCCTCGCTGCGGGATCGTCAGCCACGCAGGATTTGGCGCACGCCCGGTGGTTGTCTCGAAGTGCGTCTCACCCAACACCAGCGTTGGCGCCAGCCGATGCTCTGGTTGTGCGTAGGTCGGCAATGGTCGGATACGAACGCGCGGGTCCCAGCGAGAAGCCGCGATCGCGAACAGCGAGAGCACGAGGGACGCCCCGAAGAACGGCGTCGTGAACCACAGCGCCGCGTAGCCGTACACCAGCGCCATGAATACACCGGGACTCCGCGCTTCGATGAGGCCGAGAAATGGGTCGGTCACGTCGACCGGGTGCGCGTGCAGTCCCCACGCGCCCACAACCGCCGCCAATCCCATCGCGATCAGGCCCCGCATGGCCACCAGCCCGTGCAGCATGGTCCGTGTTTCCTCGTGCTCTCGCCCTTACCGAACAACGACGCTACGCCAGCGCCTCACTACGGGTTCCGCCGATGGAAACCGGCGCTGGTACCGGTCCCGGTCTGCTGCCCGACGTGCGCCGCGCAGACCGAGGCTGATGCGGCGCTCGCCGCGTGACGTACGACTCCGGATGCTCTGCGCGCCACGCCACGAACTCCTTGTCCTTGGCGAGCATCGTGTCGACGAGCTGATTCAAGACGTACTCGGTCGGCTCGCCCAGGAAGTGCGCGTACGCGTGGAGCGTTTCGTTTGTCTCGCGGTCGAAGCGTGTGATGTGCCGCACGAGCTGCTTGCCGCGCGTGCGAGCTTTGATGAGTGGCATGGAGCCTCCTTTCGAAGCGAAAACGGACATGTGAAATTCGCTTCGATTCGACGCGCCTGGCGCGACGAAACGGCGATGAAATGCGGGCGCGATTGCAGGACGCTTCGCCGCTGCAAGCGCGGGCCGATTGGACGGATAGATACTCTGGCGCGCGGGGGCGTGAGCAACCCCTCCGGGCCGGCCTCGGGACGGCAGGGCCGTAAAAACGGGGGGGTTGCTCACGCCCCCGTTCCCCAGCCGCGAGCCGGGGCAGGGGCGCTGGCGGCCGGCAAAGAACGCCGTCCGCATTGGCGTTCCGCGCCACTCACCATCGCCGCAACTCACTGCACACGTGATGGTTGTTGCCACCAGAAGGCAAGGCGCGGCTGGCGTGGCGGTGCAGGTTCGGCCTTCCAGGCGACGTGACAGGCGCACGCCAACCACCGAGATTTGTCGCGGCCCCCCTCGCGGCGTCAGCCGTTCCGGACTAGACGCTGCCGACCAGGGGTGCAAGATGCGAGTACTGACGTTCCAATACATGGCAATCCACTCGTCCACTTTGGCGTTCGAGCGCCTCGCCAAGGAGGTGCGATCCCTGCAAGTCGAGCAACCCGTCACCGAGCTCGCTCCACTGCTTGTAGAGCGCCCGATACCGGGGCTTGGAGAACATGATGTGCGCTCGCCGAAAACGCTCCTCCTCGGAATCCGGAGCGTGTTCGCCGAGTGAGCGGCGCCGCTCGAAATACCAGCGGAGCTCTTCGACCTCCGCGGGTTTGAGCGGTGTTGCGAATTCGTTCCAGCAGGCGACCTCGTGCTTCTTCTCCGCACCCTCAAGATGGGGAGGCACGAGTAGTCGAATCCGCCACTCGGCCAAGGCACGGAACAGTGCGCCATGGCGCTGAAGAAACAGCCGAAACTCGAACGGGTCCCACGCCCGCACCAAGTACAGGAAGACCGGTGCGCGGCCATCTGGATGGCAGCCGATCGGCAGCCGGTCGGGGAAGTACCGGACCGTCGAGTGGACCGCCGAGCTCCGGAAGATGATCCGCGGCATGTCCTCTTCGGACAGGCTGGTGCAGGTCCGAAAGTGCGCCAGCTTGTCGCGCTCCGACCCAAGCCAGACGGCGTCCGGGTCGTCCAGCACCGCGTCCAGAACCATCAGCCGTTCGACAGCACGTGGGAGTGGGACCGGGCGCCGCAGGCGACTGTCTGGTTCGCCGATCGCGCGATAGATCGTCTTGTGCTGGAGGCGGTACAGCTTTGACCCGCCGCGGGCGCACGGGAAGGGGGTGGCGATGCGACGCTTCACCAGCGTGGCGAAGAATTCGCGGACCAACTGTCCCCACACAACTCCGGAATACGTGGCGTACTGGCGCGAGAGACATACGCCGGCATGCATCGCCACGGTGACCAGAAAGCCAGCCTGGCGCGGCGTGAATCCCAGCCTGGCGACAGCGTCGATGCGTTCGGCCTCAGTCACGACAGTATGTCCTCCGCCACGCGCGGATCGAACGGCCGGCCGCGTCCGCGCCCACTGCGACCACCGATCCGAGCACCGCTTGAGCGGTACTGCCGGAAGCCTGACCGCCCCTTCGCAGCGGCATGGGCGCCGCGGTAGTGAGGCGTGACGATCTCCAGGTCTTCGATCTCCCTGCGCCCATCCCGATCCACGTACTCAATGCGGACATCAGGAAACTGGACATGCTCATCTTCGTATGGCAGCCGGTGCGCCAGCGCCCACTCCCGAACCTCGTCGGCCGTGCGATCGGGCCGGCCGTCGCTGTCGCGCTTCTGGCGGTTGCGCTCTTGAAGAAAGCGCTGATACTCGCCCTTCAGCTCGTAGTCGAGGATCACGCGCCGGACATGACCACCCCGCTGTCTGATTGCCTGTGCCGCTCGTTCGTACGCGCGGTGAAAGTGCGCATCGTGCGCGATCTCGGGCCGCCTGGCGAAGCCTGCATAGAAGCGCTGACGGTCATCAAGCGAATGGTCTTGGGCTGCATCCAGGAGGTCGCGACCACGTTCCGTCAACGTCACGAGCGTGGAGCGGGATGGTCCTGCACCAGACGGCCGGGTGTGGATGAGGCCCGAACTTCTCAAGTGTTCGATCTGCCAGTCGCGGTCTCCACGGGTGCGAGCGACGGTTGGCTCCAGGTCACGTTGAGGGACCGCCCGAAACGCGCCCACCGTGGCCAACAGCCGAACGTCCGATCCCGAGAGGTCGTATGTGCGCTCGCGAAGGACGACGCGTTGTCTGCGGCTGCCGCGAGGCAGCGCAAGTCCTCGGGTGAACACCTCACGCGGGTCACGAGGGAGGGCCTCGCGTGGATCTGACCCGCTGCGGCTTCGTCGGCTCAGGCCATCCCGCTCGTAGTCCTCGTGTCGCGAGCGCTCCGTGTCATGCAAGCGTGGATCCTGATCGCGCCACATACCCAGAATCTCCTAGCGTTTGAGCTGGTCTCGGAGTTCGTCGATCACACCGTCGGCGGTGCCGAGTTGTCGGTCCAGATGTCGCAACTTCCGGCCGGTATCCCGAAGGAACAGCACACGGGCGACCCCGTAGTAGATGCCGCACAAGTTCAGGAAAAGCAGAATCGTCACCGCGCCCAGTCGCAGGCCGTGCAGCCGGAACAGCGTCGTCTTGTACAGGCTCAAGTAGCTCAACTCGCCTGCAAGCCAAGCCACGATCAGAAACGTTGTAACCGCCGCCAGGAACGCGGTATTCGCAATCATCGGCCGGCCTCTTCGAACGCTTGATCTACGCGAAAGTAGGTGATCTGCAGTCCAAGCGGATTCACGCGAACGAATTCGTTGGGGACATGGTCTCGCAACGCGAAATCGATCTGGGCGATGTGCGTCTGGCGGCCACGCTCGTGACGGGTACCAGGACTGTAGAGAATCTTCTGGAAGCTCACCGACGCCTTGTACGGCGTCGTGCTCAGTTCACTCAGGCTGACGTTCTGGACTACGACGTCGACCTCGTCGGCTGATGAATTCGTCAGGAATGTCTCGATGATGCGACTCTGGTCGTTCTGGGCGATGGTGGCGTCGGCGAGTGCCGGCTCCAGGAAGAGGAGCGAGTCCGGATACTCGCGCTGGACAGTGGAGCGCAAGCGTCCAAAGTGCTTCACGATGAACTGGGTCAGAAAGTAGCGGAGTTCCGGTGCCTGCGGTCGGTAGGTGCTGGCGTCGTACTGGACCGCCTCAGCCCGTCCGACCTCGTCGATCCGAATCACCAACGGCTTGACCTGCGAATACTTCGCGGCCGTGTGGAAATTCAGCGCAAGCAGTCCGAGGGCCACCAGAGACACCAGGACAAGGGCGATCTTGAGGTACGTGTTCATCACCAGCGCCGAGCCGTACAGCTCCACGAACTGGTGCTTAGCGTTCTCCAAAGTCTTCGGATTCAGGTCGGCGACGGTCGCAGCCATAAAGCACCAGTCCCGGTCATTCCTGCCCGGTTAGAAACAACCAGACAAGCCAGACCACGCCGCTGAGCAGGCCGATGGACGCAGCCACGCCGAAGGCGACGGCCAAGAGCCGCGTGAATTCCGGCGACGCGATATGCTGTTCGCGGACGGGTTCATCTGGAAACCGTCTCGGCATGACTCCCTCCTATCTCCGTAACAGACGGCCAGGACTCACGCTGGTCGGCAGCACGCTCTCTCCCGCCCGTCCCGAGAAGATCGAATTGGTCAATGAGGGGACGAGCAGGATGCCCACGCAGAACGTTCCCAGGACCGCCAATGCCTGCAGAGCGTAGATGCCGTATTCCGCTTGGGTGATCGTCGGCGGTAGCGTCGTGACATACCTGAACACGAACTGCTCGAAGACCATCAGAAACGCGATGGCGACCACAGGAATAAACGAGTACTGGATAAAGGACTTCAGCCATCCCCAGAACAGCCAATCCAACTGCTTCACGATGAAGAACGGCACGAAGATTGGTCCAAGCAGCCCACAGACGGCACTCGCGACCAGCCCGAACGCGATCACGGCCAGCGACAGCGCCTTCGCGACGGCGACCAGCAGCAGCACCGTCCAATACAGCAGGTTGGCGAGGATGGACCAGGCGTCCGGCTGCATGAAGTGGTCGGCCAGTTCGTCCAGGTGGCGGTAGATATTGTCGAAGGAACGGGCCTCCAGCACGCTCTGGAAGTAGAAGGCTTGGTCAGTGATCAGGTTGCTGAAGGAGACGCCGAAGCCCGGAATCGGTGCCTCGTAGAATGTGATCATGGCGTAGCCGAACGCCACAAAGAGCAGCAGCTTCGCGAAGTCGAACATTTGGTCGCCCAAGCCGTCGTGGGCGAACATCATCCGCACACCCTGCCAGCAGATGATGATGGTCGCGAACGACAGAAACAGGTTGTATCCGAACCGAAGGAACTCCGGTTCGTAGACGATCAGCAGGTTCGAGATCGCCTGTTGAATCGTCGGCAAAAGATTGAGCTGCATTGGCCTTCTCCCGCGCCTACGGCTGCCGCCAGGTCCGCAAGGCGTCACCGCTGCCGACCACAAACGCCTCGTTCGCCGCTCGGCCGTCACGCCACGTCGTCAGTTGCATGTTCATGGCCGCCGCGTCGGTATCTCGGGAGCGTTTGCTCTCCACCAGCAGTTGCTCAACAACGCCGGCCAGAAGTTGACCGCGAGCCTGTCGTTGGCGTGCGCCAATCAAGACCGCGCCACTGATCTTGTCCAGCACGGCGGTCGCGCTCTCCTCGTTTGAAGGGTCGATGACCGTCGCTTCAAGGAAATCGATGGCCGGTAGCTCCTGCTTGCGTCCGTTCAGCCGAAGCTGGCCGGTGTCATTGATCGCCGCCATGGCGACCGCGTCCGTGGCCTCGATGGTGGCCAGGCGCGCGCTGAACGTTCGGCGGGCCGCGGGCGTGAGTCGGGACAGAAGCGTCGTCGCGTCCGTCAGCGGATCGCTCAGACTGCTGTACACCGCGCCGGTCGGATCGCCGAAGATCAACGCATCGTTGAGCGGATTGGCATACACATAGTCGCCGCCGTGCGTTCTCCAGCGCGGCGGATCAGGCACCGCGTACTTGTCCAATCCGGTGTGCATGCTCAGCCGCCGCGCCATCCGTCTGATCTGACGATGTTGCTCGCTCTGCACGGTGACAAGCAGCTGTTGCACGCTGGCGGTGACCGCATTTCTGGCGGTCACGGCGGCGTCATAGACGATGCATCCCGTGGACGAGGCCGCGATGAGGACGACAGCCACAGATGTGAGACGACGCATGATGATTTCCTCTCTCGCACACGCTAGGGCTGGCGCCATGTTCGAAGGGCGTCGCCGGTGCCCGCGCCAAAGGCGGCGTTGGCCGCAGCGCCATCACGCCATGTCGTGAGCTGCATGTTGATCACGGATGCCTCGGTGTCCCGCTGACGTTTGCTGCGGGCGAGCAACTGCTCGAGCGCATGCGACAGCAGTTGGTTCGACACCATGTCCTGACGACGACCGAGCAGTTCGCCCGCCGCGATCTTGTCCAAGACGGCGGTCATTTCATGGAACCGAGGCAACCCATTCACCACGTCGCCTTGGAGTGCATCGACCGCCTCCTGCAGGCGCCCGTGATAGTTGCGCGCGAGTGCGACCTGATGGCCAGCCATCGTGGCCACTGAATCGGTGATCTCAATCGTGGCGTACCGATTCTCGAAGGCTCGACGAGCGGCAGCACTGAGCTGGCTTGGCGTGACCGAGGGTCTGAGCAGCGGAAGCGCATTCGCAAAATAGGCGGCGCCCGTGGGATCGCCAGCGTTCAGGGCTTGAATCCAGGAGCGTCCATACTGCCAACGACTGGGATCGTGCGCCGTGATCGCTATGGCTGGAATTCTGAATCGGTCCATATTGCCCAGTGCCCGAGACATGCGTTGGATCGTCTCGTATTGCCGACGCAGCTCGCTGTAGTGCTGCCACGTGCGTTCCGCGATGAGAATCGTCTGTTGCAGATTGGCCGGATCAATCACGGGAATCTGTGCCGTCGAGGGCGCTGGCATCAGCACCGCGACCATCGCCAGCATCAGCATGGATCGACGCATGGTGTCTCCTTCTTCATTCAGAACGAACGGCCGGTCGGGGTGTCGTAGGCCGGCAGGTCCAGGTCGCTTGTCACATACACTTTCACGCGGTGCCCTTCACGAATCGTGACTGTGGGGAGTCGGTTCAGGAACCGGTTCATCACCTGCAGCGTGGCCTGCGACGTGGCGTCGCCAATGCCGCCCGCAATGATCACGGTGCGGTTGCTGCCGTCGCCTCGGCCGAGTCCGGCGCTCCCGATGAACTGCGAGAGGCCGCTGATGAGTCCCACCGCAGCGGCCGCTCCGAACGTCGCCACGTAGTGCTGGTTGACTTTGTCCTTGAGGCCGGCATCACCGATCTGGTTCAGGCCAAGAAAGTGATCGAGTCGATATGTCCGGCCGTCGGGCATCAGCAGGCGGTGGAATGTCACGGCTAGCCGTGTCTCACCGAAGCTCTGCACAGGCTTTGTCTCCCCGAGCAGTCGGGCGCCGGCGGGGACCAGCACGTGCTGGCCGCTGTGCGAGTAGAGCGGATTTGTGACGAGACAGTTCACGGGCGCCGCGGTCGTGCCGTCCAGCCTGTTGGTTAAAACCGCATCGACGATCGTCCCTTCGAGGAGACGGTGAAGGGGACCAGCGGGACCGATCGGACCTGTCCGCTCGGGTGTCCGCGGTGGTTCGGGTTCGGGTTGGACAGCGCCCAGAGGGGCGGTTGGCTGCGGCTGGGGCTCCCCGCGCGTGACTCCCGCAGCCCGTGTCGTCGCCCGTAGGGCAGCGTCGGCGATCTCGTCCATCGTTGGCGTACTCGCTGCTGCGGGATCCGTGCTTTGAGCGGATAGGCCCGCGCGGGCGGCGTCCGGCCGCTGTGTGTCTGGCCGTCTGCTCAACACCACATTGCTCGCGAAAAGGCTCTCGTATTCGCGACGTCGCTTCTCCTCAGCAATCGGATCCGTGTCCGGAGGTACCTGTGGATCGCTCGCGGTACGTGTGATGACCGGAGTCGCTGCCTGTTGATCTGCCAATGGGGAGAGGCTCTGGGCTTCAAGCGCTCTCAATCGGTCCTGATAGTCGCGAACTCGCCCCGCAGTGGGTGGCGCCACCGGCGTTGCCGTGGGTCCAAGCCGTGCCGGCGGTTCTGGGCGACCGACGACGAACATGATCATCAGCATGAACGCCGCCAGGCCGGCCAACAGCCACGTCTGCACGCCTCGCGGCAGCACGCCGCGCGGCGACGGACGACGGTCTGTGACGACTGGTGCAGTGCTCGACACCGAAGGCGTCGGCGGTGCCGTTGAGGACGTGCTGTCCATGGATCACCGTCCCTGTTGCGCGAACGAAAATCGCCCCTTGCCGAGCGCAAGGTAGCCGTTGTCGACCACTTTTGGCACGACGTATGTGCCCTGCTGGACCTGGAAGTTCACGAGCGCCGGTTTGCCGTCCTTCACCTCGTAGAGCGCGGGCAACTCTGTGGCGTCGGACTTGATGTAGGTGAATCGGCCGTCGTGCCAAATGGAGCGGACCAGAAACGGTCGCTCATACTTCGGCGAGCCGTACGGGAACTGCAGCTTCGACGGGTAGTCCTGCTGGAACGCGGCGATCGATTCCGTCGCTCGCCTGTTCGCCACGTCCACACTGGCGCGTGCCTCCTCGAGCTGTGCTTGGATGGCCTCGACCTGTACAGCGCTAAAGTACTTCGGTCGTCCCTTCGGCGTGCTCGGATCGGCGTTCACGTACACCTTGAGATCCGGCATAGAGGCGCCGTTCTTCTCTGACAGGAGAAACGAATACACCTCACCGCTGGCAGTGACCAGATTCAGATTGGTAGCGGCGCCTTCCTTCGCAGGTTTCACGTGGGCAATGTTCTGCGTCGAGGTGATGACCCAGAAGTCCTTGTCGCCGCAGATAACGTCGAGAATCTCTTCGCCCTCCGGCAGTACCACCATCGTCGTATAGCGAAGGCGGGTTTGCAGTGGGATCAGACTTCGCGGCGATGCCGACACCTCTCGGATGCCAGTGCCGGTGGCCTGCGCAGACACCAATCCAGACGACGACGCCAGGAGCGCCAATACAAGTGTGGGGCCGAGGATTCGAGCGGACATGCAACACCTCCCATGAATCACGCAGAGGCTGCGAGGCGATCCAGTCCCGCCTCGAAGCCGTACTCGCGAAACGTCTCGGCGACCCGTGCGTTGTCGATGGGAGTATTGGTGTAGATCCAGTAGCTCTTCGGATCCACAGCAAGAGTGAGGACTTTGGCCAGGTCCGGACGCTTGAGCAGAATCTGCTGGCGGGGAATGAGTCCCGTCAGTAGGTCGAGTTCCATTTCGTTCAGCTGAAATAGTTCGGCGTAGTGCCGGCGATCGAGCGCTGGATTCGCCAGCAGCAGCTTCGTCGGGCAACTCTCGACGATCGTGCGCAGCAGGTCGGCCGAGGCGAAGTCTTCGACCGTCTGCGTGGCCAGGATCATCGCGGCGTTGCGCTTGCGCCACGTCTTCAGGCCCTCCTGCACGTAAGCGCGCAGCGTCGGATGCTGAATGAAGCGCCACGCCTCGTCCATCACGCACACCTTGAGGGCCGACGCCTCCGCGGGGTCCTGGATGCGGGCCACCACTCGATGTAGCACGTAGAACAGTAGCGGCTCGAGGAGTAGCGGATACGCACGCATCGCCTCAAAGTCGAAGACCTGGAGCCGCTCGACCGTCAATGTGTCCTCGACGTTGTCAAAGAGGCTGGCGTATCGACCTTCGCCAATCCATTTGTGGAGCCTGGCTGACAAGGCGCGCGGCAACAGGTTGGCCAAGGTGAAGAGACGGCGTTGGCTACGGTCGAGGACGTAGAGGTTTTCGACTGACTCGTAGATCTCACGGTCCTCAAGGTCACTCACACGATAGCCGTCGTCACCTTCCAGCAACACACGGACGAATGCGTGCAGGAAGTGCAGGTGCTCGGGAGTCGGATCGAGCGCGAAAGGATTGATCGTGACGTCGTGCTGTCGGAGGCCGACCTCCAGATAGCGTCCGCCAAGCAACGTGGCCAGCTTCCGATAGCTGTGCCCGACGTCGAGCACGACGGTCTGCGGCGCGTACTTCTGCGCGTGCGTGACCAGGAAGTTCAGCAGAAAACTCTTGCCGCTGCCCGTGGCCCCGAGCACCAACGTGTGGCCGACATCCTGGACGTGCAGATTGAAGGCATACGGCGTTCGGTGCGGCGTCTCGAACACGGCGAGGGCCTCCTGTCCCAGGTGCGGGCTCACGGCGTCGCCGTGGTCGAGCGTGAAGAGGAAGCTCAGGTCTGCCAGGTTCGTTTCGAGCAGCGCGAGGCGTCGAAGATTGTGTGCGCCGTTCCCTGGGACGATGCTCAGCCAAGCGTTGAGCAGGTTGTAGGTCTCCTCGAAGAGACTCCCGTCGTGCACGGCCATCGCCTTCATCGCCTCGGCGGTCTGATGTTGTAGGGCGCGCGGATCCGTCCCGTGCAGGACGAGCGCGAGGGAGCACCGCCCAAAGAAGTGGCCATTGACTTCTAGCTCAGTGAGTGCGTCGCCAAGCTGACGGACGGTCGTACTCGCGGAGTCGTCGACGAGCATCTCCTCGGGTCGAGTGTCAGGCGATACGTAATTCACGATCGACACGCGCTTGTTGAAGAAGTGGCGGCGGCGGCTCTGGACATCCCGCCGCATCCGGTCACTCGGAATGCGCTGCCATTCGAGGCAGGCGATGAACTCGCCTGGGATCTCATATAGGTCCTGCAGCAGGAAGGCGAACGTCTGACTCGGCGGCTCCTTCATCGACAGGACCTTGACGACGCGATCGCCGACCAGGAGGTGATCGCGATGGCAGTCGATGGCTGAATCCGAGACGAAGTAGTCCAAATGCGTGTCGTGAGTCAGCCGGGCGGCGTCAACGATGGCCGGCGCGTAGTTCACCAACTCACGGAAGAAATGAAAGGCATCCTGCTTCTCGAGGCGTGCCGGTCCAAAATCGCCGATCTGCACCTCGAACGCCTGTGCCTTGTGGTGCAATGTCCCGATGGCCCGATTCAGTTCTGATTCGACAAGCTGCAGCGCATGGCCGGGAGATAGCCAGGCCCGCAGGGCCTGGCGAGGTGCCTGCCACACGCGGCGCAACTCGGTGCTCCGCTGCACCACGTGCGGGGCTTCGTAGAGCAAGACCAGGTAAAGCGAGAGGTCGTACAAGTCGTCGCGGCGGCCGTTCAAGTACGCGGCTCGACGCTGGATCGCTTCGTTCGCGATCGGCGGCTGGCACGCAGCGGCGACGAACGGTCCGACGGTGCGCTTCAGGAGGTACTGATAGACGCGACAGTGTTCGTCCAGCAATCGCAGCGCCGCCTCGAAACGGTGCGCCAGTGCCTGGCGCTGAGAGTGTGACAGGCCTTCGTAGTCCACGCCCCGAACTCGATACACGACGCCAACGTGGCCGGCTTTGGTGAGAAACGTCGTGTCGTCGACGAATCCCCAGAGCGCCAAAAGACCGTTCACGCTGCCCGCGTTACGGTAGTCACGGAGGATGCGGCCAATGCTCACCACGACGCCACCTCCACGTCGACTCGATCGTGTTTTCCCGGGTCGTAGCGCCGGCGCGCCTTCGAGGAAGCGAGTAGAATCCGCAACATCTCCGGGTCGCGGGCTGTCGCCCACAGGGCAAACCCGTACAACCCGCCGGCCATCAACAGGCCGGCGAGGAACGAGTAGAACAGGTTGAACGTGGCCGCCCCAAGCAGCAAGGACAGGAAGAACAGACGCCTATCGATGCCCCAGATCGTGAGGGGTCGGTGCAGCGCCTTGTACACGGTCCGGTACGTCGGGCGATCAGGCATGCCCGCTCCTCCGCAAATCCTACGGACGTTTCAGAACAACCAGACGAGGAACTGCGCCGCGAAGAGCGCGAGTCCACCGCCGAAGACGATGCCGGAGATCTGGCGTTTGGCACCGCCCTCTCCGAACATGAACATCAGTCCACCGATCACGATGGCCACCAGCGCGAGCGAGCGCGCCAACGGACCAGTGAATGTGCGTTCAAGATTGCTCGCGGCGCGCTCCCAAGGAGACTGGGCGAATGCCAGTGTGGGCCAGAGAAGGAGAGCCGTGAACACCGTCACACTCACGCGTCGCGTGAATCTGACTTCGAGGTCGCAGGGCATAACGAAACCTCCCGCGCTGGTGTTATCGGAACTAGAATTTTTTAGCAGTACGAGCTTACGCATGTCAACAGCAAACACAAGCCCCGCAGCCAGCGGACATGTTTCGATGGAATTGGCGAAATGTCTGGGAGTCAGGCGAACGATAACCCTACGACGTGTCATGCGACAGACGGGACTTCCGCCAGAGGTCCTGCTCGATCTTGCGTTGGAAATGCTCGACATCGCGAGTCGTAAACTTTCACCATCGCCAATAAAGCGCCAAGCGGTTGGACTTGGTGCCGCCCGTTGGCGAAATGTCAGTCCCGAGGAGCGCAGCGAGGCGTTACGCCGGGCTGCTCAAGCGCGGTGGTCAAAGCCGCGTCCAGGACGACGCGACGAAGGCAATAAGGAGAAGAAGTAGAGCGTCCAGTTCGAGACTGAGACCGCACTGTAGAGTTGCACTGCATGTGATGCAAGCTAACGTATCGCACTTGGCGTCATCCAAGCATCAGGTATGCCTGGCAATTCGACCGTTACGGATGTGTTGCCGACGCCCGCGAGCTTTACAGCCGCATCGGTTAGAAATCATCGAAAAGCCCGGGGGAATTGCAAGGTCCCGGTCAAGGCGATGTGTCATAGATCGAGGCGTTTCAGAATGCAGGTGAGGTCGTCGGCGCGCCAACTGTGGCGCAGTATGACGGCGACGGCTACTGCCTGTGGGTACTGTCGCTTCTTGAGCTGTTGTGGCGACATTCCAAGCAGGTCCTCGAGACTCTCATCGACGTGCAATTCTTCGATCAAGACTCTCAAGAGGGTCGACGACCACGCAAGCGATTTCGTCGTTGAGACCACAGAGCGCAAGACGTGCGGTCGGACGGCGTGCCGCCAACGCCTCACGGCGGCGTCTTTCCCGGTTACTGCCACTCGGCTACTGCTGGAGCGGTTTCTACTTGAGGCGAGCGTAGACCTACCGGTACGACGGCGTGACATTGCGGCTCCTGAAGGCTCTCTGGTCGCTTCGGACCTCTTTACAGTTAGTAAGATTGCCTCAGCCGGAAGGAACACGAAGAAGTCCCAAGCGATTCCGGCGAACCCTGATCGCTTGCATGGGCATCTCGCGGGTATTCGATGCCAAGAAATAAAGATCGGCCTCGAAATGCGTCAACGTTGAGACGCCTTCGGATTCAGGGATCAATGATGAGCCGGTGCAGCTGACGTTGGATACCAAGCACCGCGCCGAACGAGAATTCCACTTCCGGACAAGTATTCTTCGAAATGCTGCAAGCTTTCCTCGACCGAAACCCCTGCGGGCAGTCTCGTCGACCTGCCCGGTCGGCTTAAGGCCGAGGCGCGGTCCTGATCGTAGTGATATGGGTACACACGTTTTGGCTGTATTCGTCTCACACATGCGGCTGCGTCGGCCGGTGTCATCCTGTTGGGAGGGATATTGAGTGGAATGAAAGCGACATCGATCGGGCCGAGTTGACTCAATTCCGGTACGCATTCCGTCACGCCAGCGAAGAACAGTGTCGATCCGCCGACAGTCACAAGATATCCATTCGCCTGACCCTTGGGATGTGCGGGAGTACCTGCTGTCAAATCGTACGCGGGAACGGCTCTGACATGCACACCGGCCAGCTCGCGGACGTCTCCATTCGCCATCACGATGCCATCTGGAATGACATGCAAACCGCTCGCTGGAATGACCACCGGCGCGCCGTGACCTCGGAGCAGTGCGATGGCTGAAGGATCGAGATGATGTGACACGTCATCGGTCACAAGAATTAGGTCAGCCCGCTTGTCATTCCGATAGTTGCCGACCCGCCAAGGATCGATCTGGAGCAGAACATTCCCGTGCTCGACCTGCACGCCGCAGGTCGTTTCTACCTGGGCACCGTTATTGAAGGCGGACGTTGTGTTCACGAATTTCGAAGCGACAATCGTGAAGCCCGAGCAGTCGTTGAACGAGGGTAGGCTGCTGGCTCCGCCAGCGGCGCTCGAGTCGCTCAAGGCGATTGGCTTCAATCTACTGTCGCTCGCCAACAACCACGCCTGGGATCTCAAGGCGATAGGTATCCAAAGTACGCTCAAAGAAGTGGAACGCCTCGGCATCGCGCACGCGGGGACTGGCAACACGCTGCAGGAAGCCGCGGCTCCCGCCTATATGAAAACGCCGAAAGGCACGGTGGCACTTGTGGCAATCGCATCGGGCTTAGTCGCCGATGGCGCTGCGGCGACGCCGACCCGCCCAGGTGTGAACGAACTGCGGGTCGTGGACGGGAAACCACACGCGCAGGATGTCGATCGCATTTTGAGCAGCATTCGTGAAGCGCGGAGCAAGGCGGATTTCGTCATCGTATATCAGCACAACCACGTATTTGGCGACGTACCGTTCGGCACGATGATGCTCGAGGAACTGCCGGAGCGCTTGGGGCCGGCCGATTGGCTGAAGGCATGGACACACTCCGAGATCGATGCGGGCGCCGACTTAATTGTCATGCACGGCGCGCCAATCGTGCACGGACTCGAGCTGTATCGCGGAAGGCCGATCTTCTTCGATCTCGGCAACTTCTTCTTTCAGTACCCGCCGGCTCGCGTCTCGCTCGACGAGCCGATCATCTGGGAGAGCGTCGTCGCCTCGGTGGAGTACAGAGCGAAGCAGCTCCATTCCATTAAATTCAGACCCTTAGCGATCAACAAGCTCGGACAGGGTCAGGCCGACACGCACGACGAACACACGAACAATTTGTTCCTGCAGACACGCGGTCTGCCTGCGCCGGTCAAAGGTGAGCAGGCGCGATTCATCCTTCAGCGATTGGCCAATGCTTCGAAGGCACTTGGAACGATCGTGAACGTGTCGGGCGATATGGCGGAGGTCGTGTTAAGGCCGGGAAGCTAGCGTCGACGAGAAGCGCAAGGATCCCGGTGGCCGTTCCCGGGATCCTTGGCGAACGTCCCAAAGTCTAAACGATGGTGACGGTAAGAGCCTGAAGGCCGTCGATCCTCCCGACCAAGGTGTCTCCGGCCCGAACGGCGCTGACGCCGGCAGGCGTACCCGTGTAGATCAGATCGCCCGCGTTCAGGCCTACCTGGCGAGACAGCGCCGCGATAATGTCGGGGACCTTCCAGATCATCAGATCGAGATCTCCGTCCTGGCGGATGGTGCCATTCACTGTCAGCCAGATCCGACCTTTTGAAGGGTGACCGACTTGCGCCGCCGGAGCGATGGCGCCGCATGGAGCCGACTGATCGAACGATTTGCCAATCTCCCAGGGCTGTTCCTTCTTGCGGGACGCTGTCTGCAGATCCCGTCGTGTCATGTCGAGTCCGACGGCATAACCAAAGACGTGACGAAGGGCATCGCCGCTGGATATATTCTCACCGCCTGACTGCATGGCGACGACAAGTTCAAGCTCATGCTGATAGTCACTCGTCAGCGAAGGATAGCGAACATTCGCACCACTTGTGACGATGGCATCTCGATGCTTTGCGAAAAAGAACGGCGGTTCTCGCTCGTCATTGCCGAGCTCACGGATGTGCTCAAGGTAGTTCCGTCCCACGCAATAGATGCGGCGCACGGGGAAGCGCGTTGTCGCTCCCACGATCGGAATGTGAACCACTGGTAGTGTGAAGAGCGGCGCGCCGTTCTCATCGGCTTTCAACGGGTCGGATGCTAGTGCGCCGGCCGTGGCCGCCGCGCCTATTGTGAAGAAGTGGCGTCGATCGAAATTCATATGTGCGGTCTGCGAAGCGGTCACTTGACGGTGACGCGAACGTGGGCGGTGGTCCAGCAGCACTGGTCGCCGCCGCCGTCCTCGCCCGAATCATCGATAATCTGTGCGCGTAGGATGTACTCGCCGGGGCGGTCGAAGCTGGCGGTGGTGATCGCTTCACGAAAGATCTTCGGATCGCGATTCGTTCGCAATGCTACGCGGTTGTCCTTGAAGGTAACCGTGCCTGGGCCGCGGTGTTTCTTCCAGATCACTGTTATGTCCGGACGCTCGGCACGCGGTCGGCCCCGAGCTGGTCCGCCAAATGTATCGTCGCCAATGATGGCTACCGGATCGACAACTGAGCCGCGGGACCGGATCTCTGCCAGCTCATCGCCTGCGCCTGGCGCAGTCGGTGGGCGATCCGATGCCCACAGCCGCAGCGTAACCGGGACGTTGACTGTCGTGGAAAGCGTCTGCGCAATGTCAAGCGGTGGGCCGGTCAGCAGCGGGCCATCCGGCGAGAACTTAACTACCGGCGGCTCGTTGCCCGTAGCGGCGTTCTTGAAAAAATCAACCCGGTAGGGTGGGTTGAGCCAGAACGTTACTGATGTTGCCTGGCCGTTGACCCTCAACGTCCACGTCAGCTTCTTGGAGCCAAAGTCTTTCGGCACCTTGATCGCGAAGACGCCGTGCTGCTGGCGAGGGTCGAAATGCGTCGGCTGCCCGTAGTCGGGTCCACCAGGCTCGATCTGATTGTCTGGGCCGATTGGAATATCGAAGGCCTGAGTCGAATTCCGGTTGTAGTACCCCAGAAGGATGACCGTCGAGCCGTCCTTGTGAGGTCCCCAGCCTTCCAGCGCCGGGTAGATTGCCTCGCCGGTGCGGCCCAACGGTTCTGCAGGGAGGGGAACGCGCCCGATCTGCGCGCCGACAGTCGTAGTAATGCCGTTCCAGAAAGTCGAGGCGACTACGACAGCGACGAAAGTGCTGCCAAGCCGGATTGAACGCATCAAACTGCTCCCCTCCAAGAGAGGAAGCTCACCCTTCCTGAAGTGAACGTCCCGAGTGTTGTGTGCCGTAATGTTTGCGGCGTTTGGCCAGAGAGCTGCGCTATAGGCGGCAGCACCAAGAAGTAACCGCAGCGGTGTCTAGTGTTCATCGCAATGCTAAATGGATGTTCATCCAAAAGTCTGGCCTAACGAAGTGACACTGTAGGAGCGATTGGCACGTCGGCGGCAGCACCCAATAAAGGGTATTAATTGGTCACTAGATCGAGGGACGTTGAGGCAACTACTCTGCACGACAGGACGATTGATGGACGTGAACACGGCGAGTCGGTCCACATATTGTGACGACGAGTCCCTGTATCTGGTGACAGGCATTTGCGGATGGGCTCTCGGTACAGTCAACCTGCTTTATCTGTCTTGAGCATCGTTATGACGTGCGCATCGCTGTCAACGCGCGTCGATAGAAGAAGGCGCGCCGTCGTACCCACGTGGAATGGAGGGAGGACAAGTGTGGTATTCAACTCGCGTGTCATGAGTCGCATCGTGCTGCCGCTCGTGTTACTCGCCATTCAACTGCTCGTTGCGCAATCGGCGAGCTACGCGCAGCGAGGCGCGCAGCCGACGTCAAGCCAGACGACGACAACTGGGTGCCCAGGACAGGCGATGTCTGTTCAGGCGACCGGGTCCTATACGCCCAGGCCTGTTCCAGAAATCATCATCAATGGCCAACCAGCGCCTGGGGCAATCTGGCAACCGGGCGAACGATCGTACTGGCACTGCCACGCAGGGGGGCAGATCATGATGCTGTTCGACGGAGCTGGTCGCGTGCAGCAACGCGGCCAGAAGGCTCGCACTCTTCACAAGGGCGATACGGAATATGCCGGCCCTGGAGTAGAGCACTGGCACGGCGCTACGCCTGATGCCACTGCGCACTTCTTTCAAACCTCGATCGGCTCTGGACCGACTCTCTGGATGGAGGAAGTGGGCCGGGACGACTATTTAGGGAACGATGTCGGCATTTCAACCCGAAATGGGTTCCTGACAACCGGCATCAGAAAGCAACCGGTGCAGACATCGCGTCCGCCGTTGGTCCGGTAGCAGGCGTCTTCGAAGCGCATGAATGATTGCGGTTTATGTGTCATCGACGCGATCCAGCGCCAGACAGGTGATGCTCATTGTCGCGCACGTCACTCTGACGGCCGACGTGGTGGTCTGCGAGCGGTAAACGAGCACCTTGACTAGCAAGCAGTTGCTTCTAGCGACGTTCTCGTTGTCGCCAGAATCGCCCGATGATTGCTGCAGTTCTGTGCCATTCGCAAAGGATGCGCGATGAGACGAGTGCTGATGTGCGCAGGGTGCGCGGTGCTGTTATTCGGCCTGGCGGGCGCGCACGTACGCTCCGCCGATTTACCGTCGAACTCTGAGATCAGAAGAGACGGAGTGGCGCTCGTCCTCGAGGACTACGCCAGTCTTCCACTGTCGAGTCCCACGCGCGCCGGGTTGGATTCGACCACCGTTGACTTCCAAAAGCTTCTGGGCAGGGCGACGCTGCTGCGGGATGAGCCGTCCGGTTCGCCGCATGCCGGCACCAGGCTGCTTATTGACGACCAGAGTGGCACGCTCTATTTTTTGAGCAGAGAGACCAGAGAGTTCACAGCGTATCTGCGCTTCGTCGACATCTTTCCAAAGTTCGTCTCCGATATCGGCAACACGACGGGTATCAATTCCTTTGCTTTCGATCCCGGGTATGTAAGGAATGGCAGGTTCTACACGGTCCATACGGAGCTCCCGAGCAAGATGGGATCGGCGGTGCCGACCGATACTCGCGTTCCCGCCCTGGATCTCAAAGGCTATGCCCTGACGACGGCAGTGGCATTGTCGGTGGGTTCAGTCCATCTGGAGTCCGTACTGATCGAATGGACTGACACGAACATTCGCAATGCGGTATTCGAAGGAACGGTGCGAGAAATCCTGCGCGTCGCCTACGACCGAAACCATCCGATGGGTGATGTGGTCTTCAATCCGCTCGCACGGCCAAGGGAGAACGACCACGGCAATCTGTATATCGGCGTCGGCGACGGCGCATCAGGCGAGACACTCGGCCCTGCGCATGGTCTCCCTCAACAGCTTGGCTCCATGATGGGGAAGATTCTGAGGATCACGCCAGATCTTAGTTTGCATCCAGAGGATCCACTTGGCCCCAATGGCCGATATCGCATTCCGGCGAGCGCTGCCGATCCAAACCCATTCCTGTGGACACCGGGCGGCAGGCCGGAAGTGTTCGCGTCGTGCTCGTACCGCCTTGCAACGTCAATGTCCTCGACAGTCTGGCACTGATGGCAATGTCAACGCTGTTGAACACCTCCGTCTGCTTGCCGAAGTGATCGGCCGACGTCACAACGTTGTCGGCGGTCGCATTGAACTTCGCCGGGTTGATATCGTAAAGTCCGCATACCGAATAGCCGCCGCCATTCGGCAGCCTGGAATCGTTGGGAGCGGTCACGCAAAACGGGTCGTAGTCCGCCGGCGTCAACGTCAAGTTGTCGGTGACACGGAAGTTGCCGCGCCAACGGCGGTAGTAGCCCGCATCCACGGACAAGCCATCGAGCAGCTGGTGCTGCACGCTGATGGACGTCTCCCAGTTCCACGCGCGTTTGCCCCAGCCGGTGGCGACCGCCGGATCGTACCGGATACCAACATTCGACGTGGCAAAGTTGGGATTCGATATCGCACCGAGCTCACCTTCCTGCGGGACGAAATCGCCGGAAATGCAGGTCGCGCAGCCGGTGTTGTCGTTCCAGTTCCGAGTCGCGACCTGATTGGCCGACGTGATGAGCGGGTTGACGGCATCTGCGAATGTCACCTGCATCGCTTCGAGGTACTTGCCCGCGTTCCATTTCAGGGCCGTTCGGCCGTTGCCGAACACATCTAGCGAGGCGCCCAGACGCACCGTGACGTCCTTCCAGTTTGGTACATTGTCAATCGCGGGAAAATCGAGTGCCGACCAGTACTTGCCAGGATTGACGTGGGCCGCGTTGATGCGGGTATTGAGGTAGTCGAGACGCAGTCCTCCGTTCAATGTGAGACGGTGCATCTGCCACCGATCCTGCGCGTAGAGACCGAGGCTACGGGCAATCGTCGTGGACGAATTGTCGGCGACGGCATACGTCACCTGCGCAGGCGACCCGTTAACGAACGTATAGGCAGTGTCGTTGGCATTGATCCGGCCAGAGTTCGCCCAATGCCACTGGACGCCAGACCTGAATTGATGTGCGCCCGTGACGAATGATACGCCGCCGAGCCCGCGCAGGACTGTGCTGTCGGACGGGTAGTTCAACACCTGAACACCTGGGCGTTGAGCCCTGAATGTGATACCCCTGCCAGAATCTACGACGGCAATACGGTCCGGTGCGGCACTCGCAATTCCCAAGTCCTGCGATTCCTGCTCAGTCCGTTGATAGTCCCATTTGTCGCGCTTGTAGTTTTGGCCTACCTCAACGAGGAGCTTGTTGGAGACAGTCCACGTCCAGTTGCCCTGAAGGAGCCGATTGACCGGCGTCAGACGGCTACCTGAGGCTTCAGGCGCCTGATTGGACCCCACGTTGTTGTGACAAGTGCAGCCACTGATCGTATCTGTATAAAATGTCACTTTATGTTTCTGAGCAGGCTGCCACGTCACGCGGCCCGCGTTACTGTGGAAGAAGACGAACGCTTGCGCCGGTCGAGTGGCATCGGGTGTGTATACCCAGTCGGAGGCATTGGTGTCGAAGAACGCACCCGGCGGCTGATCGCTCGAACCCCAATCCCGATACGCGTAGTAGAACCACAACCTGTCTTTCTGAATCGGTCCGCCAACCGCCGGATTGAAATCCCAGATCTTGATGGTCTTATAGTCCGTCGCACCCCGCGCGATCAGTTCCGCATCCAAATTGCTCGCCTGTAGTGAGTCGTTCGTGTATGTGTAATAGAACGATCCTGACATCGAGTTGCCGCCTGACCTGGGAATCTGATTGATTCGTACACCGCTCGAGGTCGCTTCGGCCGATAACCCCGAGGTATCGATCACGACCTCGTCCATGATCCCGCTATTGGCAACCCACAGAGTGTTTGCCCCGGCACCCAGACCCTGCGCGTTGGTCACCTGCAACCCATCGAACTGCGATACCTGTTCGGTGTCGCGGCTTCCGTGGAAAGTAAGCCTGGGATTGCGATCACCGAGTGTGCCGCCGACGTCCTGAGTGTTCGGTGAACTTACCGCACTCGTCACTCTCATCCCTGGGATCAGCGATGCAAGATTCGCAAAGTGCTTGGCCGTCGGCAAGGCATCTATCTCGTCGCGCGTGAACGCTTCGTTTCTGGAGGTGCTCCGTGTATCGACTAACGGAGATTCTCCCGTGACCGTGATCGACTCCTCTACGGAACCGACGCTCATTTCGACCGCCACGTTCGCAGTAAAGCCCGCTTGGAGCGCAACACTGTCACGCTTGAGGCTGGCGAAACCCGGTAGAGTAAATGTAATCGTATAGACGCCAGGAACGAGATTCACGATCTGATACTGCCCACGATCATCTGTCACGCCAATTCGGACCTTCTCGATGAGGACCGGACTTGACGCCGCCACCGTGACACCAGGGAGGTTCCCCCCAGTGGTGTCGCGCACAACACCGGCCACGGTAGCGGAACTCTGGGCTTGCGCAGCCACTCGAGACGGCAACAGAGTTACCAGTACGCACATCATTAGCGCGCCACAGATACGCTTCTTCGACGTCATTTATCTCGCCTCCGTATGCTCGACGCTCACGAGAAACCGTCTCCGTGACTGTCCCGTCGCAAAGACCGACGGAGACTACAGCGCTCGGGATGCGGTACCCAGTCCCCAAACACGGTGAAACTGAGTGTGCGTTTATGAGGACTTGCGAGTGCGCAGGAGCTGTAACAGCGAGGACAGATCTGACGACAGACTTGCGCTGGCACTTTTCAGGCGTGTGCGCCGTGCTTCCGAACTGTCACCAGCATCGCAGAGACCTATCGACGCACACGGGTCAATGCGCCTTTGGGCAGCCTACCAATCTCGCAGCGGGCTGATATCTATCTCGAACTGTCACCTATTGCCCTGTGACAGACCGCGCGGCCACGGCCGTCACTTTACGAATCATGCCGTCGGCTTTGGTGAGGACGTACAGTTCGCCGTCAGCGTCTGGCAAGATTCGAGTGTCGGCCCGACCACCGCCGTACTTGATGCCATCCGGATCGACGGTTCCCGTCGCAGCCCCGCCGCCGGGAAGCACCCGGCCAGCCGGCGGTCGACCGCCCTTACGAGAATACGCCTCAGCGATGACGTCGTACAGGCGCCGGGGCACTGCCTGAGCGGTCGCCGACATCTTGTGGCGGATCTGCAGCTCATGGATGGTGGCCTGACGACCGCGCGCACCACGCGCAGCGATCATCTCCTTCACATCCGCATAGAAGACCCTCGCCGTCGTGATGTCCGTGAATATGTATTTTCCGCGCAACTGAGGCAGCATCTTTCCCCGATACACGACGCCGCTTCCGATGGCGTCTCCTTCACGATGGCTGTAAGCGAGGGCCGGATAGAGCGGGGTCACATGGTCCGATACACCAGCCACCTGCAGGACGTCGTGAGCCGGGAACGGGACAGGCGGTCTCATTTGAGAGTTCGTGAGCCCGCGCGCGGTCGCTCCTACGAACAATTGCTCATGACCTTCGCGCTCCGCATAGCCGTAGTTGGCGCCTTTGATCACCACATTGACCTCTTCCCACGATCGAAGGCCGATATCATCGACGAGCATGACTCGCGACACCACGTCCCATGTCAGCCGGTGCGGATTGCGGAGTCCATAGGGGCGCGTCGAGACCAACAGCTGCTTTATCGTCGACTCGCCGCAGTCTACGCTCAACTGCAATGTGAAACCCCCGTTCCAGACCCAGTCGCGCATTGTCGCGATTTATCGGACGCCATTCCTGGGCCTTCGGACCAGTCTGACCTTTCAAAGCAATCCTGGACCGCAGATTCTCGCGACATGGTCCGCGCCAGCGTCCGCAGTAACGGGGCTCGGCCGTGCGCTTGCTGGCTCGGCGCGGAACGTTCTTGGCGTTCCACTGATTGCTCCAGGCACCATCTACGGCGAGCGAACGAACCAGATGGATTTCCGGTTAGCCCGCGATATCAAGCTCGTTGGGAGACTTCGTGTTGAGGGTCAGTTCGACGTCTACAATGTGTTGAATGACAACGCGGTTATCAGCCAGAACAATGCGTTCGGATCGTCCTGGCAGAGTCCCATCGGAATACTGTCAGGTCGCCTCTACAAATTCGGCGCGTTGCTGCGCTTCTGACGGCCAACAAGTTGCCGAACAATCTGTCTCTGGAGTCGCGGCAAGTTCCTACTGAATACGACAGTAGGGATTCAGTCCGATGAGGTGGGACGTCGGTGCCCTCGTGTGTGCCATCGCGGCTGTCGTGTCGATGCAGTTCGCGGGCGCGCAAGGCCGTCCCTTTCATCCGGTAACCGACGCGATGGTCAGCAATCCCAGCGCGGACGACTGGCTCGCGTGGCGTGGAACAACTAAGAGCCTCGGTTATAGCCCTCTCACGCAAGTCAACCGTACGAATGTGCGCCAACTGCAACTCGCGTGGTCATGGGCGATGGATCCTGGCAGCCAGGAGGTGGCGCCCATCGTGCATGACGGCATTATGTATCTTCACGGTCCAGGCGCCCTCGTCGTCCAGGCGCTGGATGCGGCGACAGGCGAGTTGCTCTGGGAGTATCAACACCAGCTGCCTGAGCAGATGCGGCAGCGCGCTGCCGGCGCGGGACTGCGCGGCATCAGTATCTATGACGACAAGATCTTCGTGAACACGTTCGACGCTCAACTCGTGGCGCTCGATGCGCGTACGGGGACAGTCGTCTGGCAGGTGCAGGTCGCCGACCCGAACCTGGGATTCGGGTTCGGCGCTGGTGCGGTTATCGCGAACGGAAAGGTCGTTTCAGCGCTCACCGGCTGTGCACGCCGTTTCGTCGAGGAAAAGTGCGCGATCGTTGCGCACGATGCCAGAACAGGAAAGGAGGTATGGCGTCTTCGCACGATTCCAGTGAAGGGGGAACCCGGGGACGAGACATGGGGCGACGTCGAGCCGATCTTCCGCGTCGGCACCGACATGTGGATAACCGGCAGCTACGATCCGGAACTGAATCTCGTGTACTGGTCGACGTCGCAGCCCAAACCGTGGGCAGCGGCCGCGCGAGGTACCAATGGTGTCGCGTTGTACTCGAACTCCACGCTCGCCATCAACCCGGACACAGGCACGATCGTGTGGTACCACCAGTTCATCCCCAACGATTCACATGACATGGATGAAGTGTTTGAGAACATTCTGGTCGATATAGGCACGCGCAAGTCGCTCTTCAAGATGGGCAAGCTCGGTATCTTATGGGAGCTCGATCGGACGACCGGCAAGTTCTTAGGCGCAACCGACCTTGGATACCAGACGCTCGTGCGTCTCGATCAGGCGACTGGCAAGGCCGTAGAGATTCCGGAGCGGATTCCGAAGCTCAATGAAACACTTGAGTTCTGTCCGGCCCTGAGCGGGATCAAGAGCTGGCGGGCGATGGCGTTCAGCCCCGAGACACAGGCGTTCTATATTCCCGCGTCGCTCACCTGTTGGACGGGCGTGTTCACCGCCGTGGCGAAGGTGGCTGGAGGCCCAGCCGGCACTGGTGGCGGACGGAGCACGATCTCCATCCATCCGAACGCCGGTGGGAACTTGGGTGAGTTCATCGCACTGAGCGTCTCTGGCAAGGTGTTGTGGAAGAAGCGGCAACGCGCGCCCTACAATTCGGCGGCACTGACAACTGGCGGAGGCCTCGTTTTCATCGGCGATTGGGACCGCTACGTTCATGCCTACGATGTCAAGACGGGCGAGCTGCTATGGCAAACGCGGACGCCAACGTCGGTCCAGGGATTTCCGATCAGCTACGCCGTGAATGGACGTCAGTACGTGGCCGTCCCGGTTGGCGTCGGCGGCGCGAGCTGGGGCACTGCCGTGCCGATGACATTGGCGCGAGAGTTGAAACGGCCATCAGCCGGAATGAACGCGATGATGGTCTTTGCTTTGCCTCGGGTATCGCCTTCGAGTTCGAGGAGGAGCGTTCCGTAAGCATGCACGTTGAAAAGAACCAACTCGGGTGCGTCATGTCGGCTGTTCATTCGTGGCCGCCAGCGTTCAACGGAGGTTAAATGCAGTGCCCTAAACGTCGGCTTCCGCTGGCCCGACCCGGATGGCGAATGGCCACGACGGCGGCGGCTGCTCTCTGCCGTCGTCCCATCCTCGCGAGTTTCTGGGCTTGTGCACTTCTCATCATCGCGTCAGGACACTTGGTCGCTCGAGCGCAGGCTCAGGGCGCGGCGGCCGGCGGCGCGAAAGCCCCAGTCTCTGCGATCCGGCTATACGTGCTCGACGGCGGCACGATCGTTGGTCGCAATCTAGAGCGCTACAATCTCTGGAACGAGCCGCGCGATCTGTCGGTTGCGGTGTTTCTGGTCGTGCATCCCAAGGGGGTCTTGCTGTTCGACACGGGTCTTGGCGATCGTTACCTCGATGGACGAGAAAAGCCATCGGACCCTGCCTACACGGTGCATCGCACCATTGCCAGTCAGTTGGCGGAAATCGGCTATCTCACGACGGATGTTACCTACCTCGCCATCTCGCACATGCACGGCGACCACGTAGGCAACGCCAACAACTTCGCCGGAGCGACGTGGCTCGTCCAGAAGGCGGAGCGTGACGCGATGTTTCTGGCACGCAATCAAGACAACTACATCAAATTGAAGGACAGCAAGACGATCGTGCTGAACGGAGACCATGACGTCTTCGGCGATCACACTGTCGTTCTGCAGTCGACTCCGGGGCATACCCCGGGGCATCAATGTCTTCTTGTCACGCTCCCCACGACAGGCGCCGTGCTCCTGACGGGTGATCTGTATCACTATCCTGAAGAACGCCTTTACCACCGGTTTCCGAACTTCGAGCCTGACCTTACGTCGTCTGCCGCGTCGCGAGCAAAAATTGAAGCGCTCGTTCAGAAGACACGCGCCCGGATGTGGATTCACCACGATATTCTCAACTACGACAAGTTGATGAAGTCACCGCTCTACTACGAGTAGCCAGTGGTGTGACACGCGCATGCAGCAACGGCAGTGTCGTCGCCGACCGAGGAATCGTTCACAGCCCGCAGAAGTCCTTTGACGGGGCCGACAGCGGGCGTGGTGAAGTCCCCGTGAACACCGCCACCGCATCCGGAACTGTCGTCCTCCCGCCGCGGTTCTGCCGACCAGGCGGCCAGCGCCACGTCGGGCGCCGTGAATCACGGAAGTGTCGTCAGACTCCGCAACAACCCGAAATGCTCTGCTCTTTACTCCTCGGCCGGCAGGCGTGATGATCGGATCGAGAGCAACGTCGACAGGATCAGTTCGCTGAAGGCTCCGGCCGCAGATAGTTGTCATGCTTCGGCTCATTGCGGTAGTCATGCAGGACGACGGAACGCGCGCATCGTTGCGAAGATCAGTCGGCCGCTTTCAGAGGGGAGCGTCAGTGTCTCTCCGGGGTGTCTTTAGCCAGCGGGTGTGGCCGTCGCGGAGAGGAGTTGTGCTAGGTCCCACAACTGGGGCCCGTCAGTATGAGCCATCCCGCGCGAATGTTATCGACTGATGCGCAGCCTAAATGGAAAGTAACCTGACAGTAGCCACGAACAAGAATCACGGAGCCCAATCGGACACCGTCCGCCCCTGCTGGACAAGAAAAGGACGTCCACGAATTGTGGACGTCCAGGAACATGGCGATGCCTTACTGCTGTGTGTGTTGTGCGAGCTGCGCTTGTCTGGCCGCGACTTGTATCGCGTAGTCGTCGTCGTCGAGATAAGTGACGTTGACCCAAGCGTGAGCCATCTCGTCCACAGTACGGCCGCCATAGCCGACCCACACACTGGGATCGGGGTTGGCCTTGTTGCTCGCCGTATTGTCGTGCCACGCCTTTACTTTGATGATGGTGCCCTTGGGCAGGAGGGGTGCTGCGTGGTCGGCATACACATATGCGCTGTGCCACATGAAGCTAAACTCTGAGACGTGACTCAGTACAACGTTCTGGCCGGTCGGCAGCAGCGCTTCGAGCGTCATCGCCTTGCCCCGTAGGTGCATATGCGGCTGGAAGCTCTCGATGCGGGCCGCCTGACGCAGGGGGAAGTAAACCTCTGTCAACTGAACGGTATTGGGCGGGATGTCGATCGCGCCGACGCCGGTCTTACCCATTCGGATGAGGTGCTGCCGATATTTCGGTTCTTGGCCCTTTGGATAGAAGTAGATGCCCATCTCTATGACATCGGTAACGTCTTCGGCGCCGTCGGAGTAGTGAATGTCCCAAGCGATGCGCGACCCCGGTAGCATCAGCATGCCACTGTCTGGGCGCATCAACTCGACATCCTTCCCGACGGCCCACTCGCTGAAGCGTCCTGGTGTCATCTGTGCGGCTGGGGCGTCCGGATCGATTTGCAGGATGTCGGCGTTGGCGTGATGGGTGATCTTTCGGCCCTTGATCGTGCCTGGGCGCGTTTCGATGGCGCGCACCCAGCGCGCTTCAGTCAGGCCCGTCTCGACGATCGGTTTCCACCATGTGTCGTTGGCACCGGCCTTCTGGGTCCACGGCGTCGAGCGGACGATGAGATCCGGCTCTTTCTGGCCCAAAGAGGCGGCATAGCTCCAAGTGTTCTCGGTCGGCCATGCTTTCGGCGTCGGCATGTCTTTCGGATCACCCTGAGGAGACCCCTGATCGATCCAGCGGACGATCGTCTCAATTTGTTCGTCGTTCAAAGAGCGATCGTTCTTGAAGTCCTTGATACCTACGCTCTTGTCAATGTGCCACGGCGGCATCTGTCTGGCTTCGACACGCGCTTTGATGGAACGCGCCCAGGGCCTCGTCTCGGTGAAGGTCCGCAGAGACATTGGTCCGATTGAGTCGGGGCGGTGACAGGCCTCACACTTCTCCTGAAGAATGGGCGCCACGTCTTTTGTGAATGTCGGGTTCGCAGGGACCTCGGCCGAGGCACCACCAGCGTGCAAAACAGCGCACGTAGCCAATGTGACGAGCGATAGCAGCGGACGGTTCTTGTGCATCGTTACTCCATGACGGTTGGATGCCTATGACGCCGGCGCAACACCCGGCAGGCTGCCACTGTAGACGAGCGTGTGCACCGATGACAGTAACCAGTACAAGGCATTGATAGGTCCCCAGATCTAGGGGCCCACCGCCAAAGGTGTCACATCGTAGCGGCCGATTTATCCGCCTACCGCACGGCGATTCGAATCCGTGCACTGCGTGAGAACTCCGAATCGTTGGCGGTGAGCTCGAGTTCATAGTCACCAGGCTTACTGAAGGTGACCCTCGTGCGAGCGGAGGCCTCATCTGCGAAGACCGCGCGTGCCGGCCCGCTCAGCTGTTTCCAAGCGACCGTTATCGGCTGTGCGCGAGGCAGCCCCTCATCCGAAACGCTTCCGAAGAGGCTCATCGGACGACCTGCGCTAGCCTTCAACGGTTCTGTTGATCTGCGGGCGATTCCGAGAACACGAACGCGGGGCGGTTGATTGAGGCAGACACCTCGAGCCACATGGGCGAAGTCGATCTCTCTCAGCGCGTCAATATTCTCGATGAGATTCCAACTAGACTGAAGCTGATGCTGACTAGTGCCGGTGGTCGCGCCAGCGTAGCTCAACGTCCAGTTCAGTTTGCCGTCATAATCGGCGCCGACGACCATGACACACTGAAATTCATGATGGCCAGGCAGGAACGTCTGTGGCGCCTGCCTGTCCGTCGGCGTCGGCGACCATGTGTTGGCCGGACCAACGGGTATTGTCACTACATCAGCGTTGTGACTGAAGTATCCAAACGCCAGCGTATAGCTGCCATCAGCGTTTGTGATGAAGCCCTGATAAGCAGGATAGATGGGTCGATTGTGCTGTGCGAACAGAGGCGCAGTGACGGCCAAGGCGGAGAGTAGTGAACAGGCAATAAGGACGAGACGTGTGGACATAAACGCTCCTGTGCATGCGGCATCCTGACTGCACCACGTTGTTACTGCAATGGTAGACGGCACTACCTGAATCTGGTGACGAGCGGCGTGGGCCACGGGCGGCTACAGTGAACCATCTAATGGCGCTTGGCGCCGTAGGAGGGTCTTTACGATGGCCTCTGCACCGAATCCGCGGTTGCCTCATCCGCTCGCGAGCGGTCTGATTGTGGCGGTTCTCGTCGTGACGATGCACGCGCAGATTGCGCCTGTGCCGTCGTTCACCAAGGACGTATTGCCACTACTGCAGCGATCGTGTCAGCAGTGTCATCGGTCCGGCACCAGCGCACCGATGTCACTGCTAACGTACGAAGATGTCCGTCCATGGGCGCGATCGATCCGCGTCAAAGTATCGAAGCGTGAGATGCCGCCGTGGCACATCGATCGAAGTATCGGCGAATACCTGGACGATCCGTCGCTCAGCGATGAGGAGATTGCGACGATTGTCCGCTGGATCGACGGCGGACTGCCGCGTGGTAACCCGGTCGATGCGCCGCCTCAGCGCGCGTTTGCTGATACTGATGAATGGACCTACGGGACGCCAGATCTAATCGTCGAGATGAAGAACGGCTTCACGATTGCACCGAACGGTCCCGATACACTGCCAGAAGAAAGTGTCGATCCGAGGATTACCGAGGACAGATATGTGAAGTGGGTTCAGATTATTCCGAGCGCGAAGCGCGCCGTTCATCACTCGCATGTCTACGTGGAGCCGCCGGACGACTCGTCGGCTCAACGCGTAGGTCTTGGGATGGGCTCGAACCGTGGCGATGAAATCGACCTCATCGAGTACGGTACCGGTAACGATGCCGACATCTTTCCTGAGGGCACGTCCAAGATAATTCCCGCTGGCTCACAGTTTCGCTTTTCGTCGCATTACCATCCCTATGGTGAAGAGGTACATGATCGACAGAAGGTCGGTATCAAGTTTTATCCGATCGGAGTCGTGCCGAAATACGTCGTTACCTCTCATCGCATTCGTACGGGTGGCGGGAACGACTGGGCGCTCAATCGCGAAGCGGTCGAGGACCTGTTGCTGCGAGCGGGATATCCTCTCGAGATCGACGAGCCTGCCATGCCGACTGGCGCGCTTATCGACGAGAATCCGCTGCATTCGGCGGAACTGTTGAGCATCCCACCAAACACGGTCGCCCAGCACGATCGCTATTGGCCGCTGCCGAAGCCCGCGCTGATTATCAGTTTTCAGCCACACATGCATTTCCGCGGGGCGCGAATGACGCTCGAAGCGATCCAGCGGGACGGACGACGCGAACTTCTGACCGACGCAACCCACTACGAGCAGAACTGGCAGATCACCTACAAGTACAAGGTACCGCATCTGTTCCCAGCGGGGACAATCCTTCACACAACTTCATGGCACGACAACACAATGAACAACCGTCACAATCCCGATCCCACCGGATGGGTCGGCTGGGGCAGTCGGACGATGGACGAGATGGGACAGGGCTGGACCGATATAGCGTTTCTTACCGACCAGCAGTACGAACAGGAAGTGGCACTGCGTGCGTCGGCCAGGAACGCAAGCACCGTAAGCCATCAGCATTGATGCGCGCCGATATGAAGAAGGGACGACTGGCCCGGACGTGGGCCCTTATGGCGCTGCTGGCCATGGCAGTGCCCGTCACGATGTCTGCGCAGCGTGGTGCGCTCGGGGGTGAATGGCGAACCTGGGGTGGTGACTTAGGAGCCACGCGGTACGCGCCGCTGGATCAAATTCGCGCCGACAACTTCAACACACTGGAGATCGCGTGGCGATTTCGCACGGACAATCTTGGAGCGCAACCCGATTTCAATCTTCAGACGACGCCACTGATGATCAAAGGTGTGTTGTATGCGACGGCCGGAGCTGCGCGAAACGCCGTCGCGATCGACGCTGCCACGGGTCAGCTGCTCTGGATGCATCATCTTGCGGAGGGACGGCGTGGAGAGGCCTCGGTACGGAAGATGTCGGGCCGTGGCGTCGGGTACTGGACAGACGGACGGGGCGACGAGCGGATTTTCTACGTCACGATAGGCTATCAATTGGTTGGACTCGACGCACACACGGGTCGACCCCTCACAGACTTTGGCATCGATGGTGTCGTCGACCTGAAGAAGGACGCCGATCAGGTGCTCGATCCGGTTACAGGTGAGATTGCATGGAATGGAGCGCCGGTCGTTGCGAAGAATGTCGTGATTGTCGGTGCCGCCCATCGTGCCGGGACTGCACCTCGCAGCAAACAGAATGCCAAGGGCTACGTTCGTGCGTATGACGTGCGCACGGGCAAACGACGCTGGATCTTTCACACTATTCCGCGTCCAGGAGAATTCGGAAACGATACTTGGCAGAATGATTCGTGGTCGTACACTGGCAATACGGGTGTCTGGACACAGCTGACGGTAGACAGCGAGCTCGGCATTGCCTATCTTCCAGTCGAAATCCCTACCGGCGATTACTACGGTGGCCATCGTCCAGGAGACAACCTCTTTGGGGAGACGCTCCTTGCCGTCAATGTGGAAACAGGCAAACGTATCTGGCACTACCAGTTGGTTCACCATCCGATCTGGGATTACGACATCCCTGCCGCTCCCATTTTGGCCGACGTCACGGTCGACGGGCACCGTATCAAGGCAATCGCTCAACCCACAAAGCAGGGGTGGGTATACGTGTTCGACCGCACGAACGGTAAGCCTGTGTGGCCGATCGAGGAGCGACCGGTGGAGCAGGGTCGGGTGCCTCTTGAGCGCTACTCGCCGACGCAGCCTTTTCCGACAAAGCCACCTCCGTTCGAGCGTCAGGGCTTTCTGGAGGAGTACGTCATCGACTTCACGCCAGAGCTCAAGGCTGAGGCGCTAAAAAGACTGCAGCAATACAAGATCGGTCCGATCTTCACGCCGCCAATCGTACGAGGCGACGAAGGCAAGATCGGACTGCTCTATATTCCAAATGGTGCAAACTGGCCAGGTGGTTCTCTGGATCCAGATACTGGCATGCTGTATGTGTATTCGCACTCCCTCCTGCGAGTGCTTTCGCTCGTGAATGATCCAGATCGTTCCGACATGCAGTTCATCAGTGCTGGCGGCGGTGATGATGCTGGTCCTGGTCTTAGTCTATCGGGATTGCCGATGGTAAGGCCGCCCTGGGGGCGGATCACCGCCATCGATCTCAACAAGGGCGAGATTGTGTGGCAGATCGCCCACGGCGAAACGCCAGACACGGTGAAAAACCATCCGCTGTTGAAGGGGCTGAACATCCCCCGCACGGGACGCCTCGGCGGTGCCGGCGGAAGCTCCGGTGGTATCGGCACACTGACGACCAAGACGTTGCTAATAGCTGGCGAAGGCGGTGTCTTTACTACGCCATCTGGTGCACGTGGCGCGATGTTGCGAGCCTATGACAAGGCAAGCGGGAATGAGGTGGGCGCAGTCTATATGCCAGGTGCTCAAACAGGCTCACCGATGACGTACATGCTGAACGGGCGACAGTACATCGTGGTGGCGTCGAGTGGCGCGATCATGCCTGGCGAACTGATCGCTTATGCCCTGCCGAAGGCACAGTAAGTTGCACCACCAAACAAGCACAAACGTCACCGGCTTTGGGGATTGTGCACCGTCATAAGACGTGAGAGCGTTACTGTGCCTTTGATGTGCCTCCGTCAGGGGTCAGGCTGCGGCAGACCGTAGGATTTCTCGGCGCGCCGTAGCCTGATATTTCACTATTCCGTGACGGTGTCTCATGCATCTGCCGGTGTCCGCGCCGCCGTCGGCACTCGTGCTACGCGACAGTGCGCTACAACAGCTAAACAATCTGAAGCAGCAGCTCGCATCACCGGTTACTGTGGTCCAATGCGCACGTCTCATCAGGCGAGTCTGCGCAGAGCTCGAATCGATCCAGGGTGACTGCCGGAGTCGGCCGCACTTTGCGAAGAGTCTGTGCCAGGTCGCGCACGCGGTGCGCAAAGCGGGTCACCCGGCGTTGGCTGAAAACCTGCTCGAACGCACGCTAGCGCGAAACATCTGTGACCAGTATCTGGTGTCGGAACTTGTGCAATGTCTTCTGATGCGCGGCCGGATAGATCGGGCGGCACAGGTAATCGCTTGGGACGAGAGCGGCGCTTCGTACAGTGCAGTTATTATCGCGTTGACGAGAGCGGGCGCGCTTGTCCGTGCGCGGCAGTTATTCGAAGACGCCTGCGCGAAGCGGCTGTCGGTGCACTATAGCCTACCGATCGTACTGCGCGGGTGGGTTGATGCAGGCCGGCTGGCAGGCGCGCGAGCTATGTTTGATCTCGCTTGTGCACAGCGATGCGCCGGACAAATGTCATATGTCATCATGATCAATGGCTATGCGCGTGTCGGCGCGCTTCGACGCGCTCGTCACATCTTCGAACGGGCCGAGGACGATGGTGTGGCTGACGCCCCCGTATACACTGCCATGGTGATGGCGATGGCGTTGCGCGGACGGGCTAATGCCGCACGGCGGCTCCTCAAAGTGGCAGTTGATCGCCGCCGGGTCGAACCGCGACCCTTCAGCTTTCTTATCCATCAGTTCGGCCGCGCTGGAAATCTGAACGCGGCCGAAGCGATGTTTGGGATGGCCACCGCCGCCGACGTAGTCAACGTTGACGTTCTGGCGGCGATGTTTGCCGTTTACGTTCGCAATGGGCGGCGGGCGGACGCCGAGCGTATCGTACATACTGCCGGTCGGCGCGGCCTCGAGTGCGAGGCCATGTGGAACGAGCTGAAACGACTCACCTGAAAAGGCATACGAGTCTCCAGTGGGCTGTGCGAGACCAACGTCGTGACGCCCGGCCTTCCCCCTGCGTCAGACCGTCCTCCGTCCAGGACTCCCGCCACCGTGCTACGCATCAAATCCAACTGCCGGTGTCAGGGTCCCTTGCTGTGAGCCGCACGAAGCGCGACGTAGGCACGGACGCGAATGCTGTCGTGCAACGACAGTTTCGCGACGACTGTTCCGCCATCTGTGCGCGCCGGTTTCGTTCGAGGATCATCGGCTGGGCGGCTGATGAATGCGCGAGTTCGTTCGCGCTTCGCTTCGAATCGGCATTTCGCTAGCCAACGACGTTCTTGATGTCGACTCTATGCGTCGGCAGGCTGCAGCTTCGCCCGCATCACGATTCAACGAGGACTGTGGGCGTAGAACGAAGCATCGAGACCGAGGCCGTTCCAACGAGCGCACCAAGAAGGGAGGCCAGTCCGTCGTGATTGTCCCTGTTTATCGCTTATCGCCGGACATGGCATGAGGTCCGCGACACTCTGCGCGCTCATCCGTGCCCCCGTGTGCTGTCTCAACTCAGGAGAGCGACAGCGTAGGCGTGTCCCCTGATATTGGGAGTTGATCTTCACCGTGGCCGAGGGGAAGATCGCTGGACATTGCGACCCGATAGCCAGAACGCTGACGGAAGGAATCGCGTGAAGCCCACGAAGGCGATTCGTGTGCTGTGCGTAGATGATCATCCCCTCGTTCTCGAGGCTGTAGCCCGAAAGATCGACCGCCAGCCCGACATGCGGGTAATCGGCACGACCTTCGCCGGTGAGGAGGCGGTCGAACTTTATGTACTCCACCGACCCGATGTGGTGCTGATGGATCTGCAGTTGCGCGGGATGAGCGGTCTGAAAGCGATTCACGCCATTCGAGCGCACGATCCAAACGCTCGCATCATCGTCTTGACGATGTACAGCGGCGACGAGGATATTTACCGGGCCATCCAGGCTGGTGCTGCAAGCTACCTGCTAAAGGACTCTCTCACGAATGACCTGGTAACCATTGTCCGCGAGGTGCACGAGGGCGGGCGACCGATTCCGCCGGTCGTCGCGTCGCGGCTTGCGGCTCGGGTCGGTTCGGCTTCGTTGTCAGCGCGCGAAGTGGAAGTGCTCGAGCTCGTCGCCAAGGGAATGCGCAATAAGGAAATTGCCGGCGCCCTCGGTGTGTCCCAGGAGACGGTGCAGACCCACATCAAGCGCCTCTTTGTCAAACTCGGCGTGAACGATCGTACGGCCGCCGTGACGGTCGCGCTTACGCGCGGCATCGTCCATCTGCAATAACTGCGCTCGCCGTATCACGTTCAGCGAGTACATCACTAGATCTGGGGAATTGTTACGGCTGTGAGCGACGCGCTATGGTCGCGATCCTGGATGGCGCTCGCTCAGAGCGCTGAGGGAGCCATGATGTTGAACTCGCGGAAAGACTCAATAGGGCGTCGTGATACTCGGCGACTGCTTGGAAAGGGCTTGGCGGTGGCAGTGTGTCTGTTCACGGCCGCTGCCATTGTTGGTACAACCTTAGATGCGCAAGGACCGGAACGGGGCAACCCTCCGGGCGAGTGGCGGTACATCGGTGGTGATTCATGGCATACGCGCTACTCGCCGCTTGATCAGATCAACGCGGGCAACTTTGAAAAGCTTGAGGTGGCGTGGACCTGGCGAAGCGACAATTTTGGATCAAACGTCGACTACATTTTTCGCGCTACGCCGATCTACGTGGACGGGCTACTCTACACCGTGGCCGGACAGCGCCGGACTGTGGCCGCGATCGATCCCGCTACCGGTGAAACGATCTGGACGTATCGTGAGCCGCATACTACTCGATTTGATCGGGGGATGCGGAACAACTACGGCAAAGGAGTCGCGTACGGGGACATCAACGGGCGTAAGGTGATTCTTTATACGTCTCCTGGGTTTTTCCTGCACGCCCTCGACGCGAAGACCGGCGAGCACCTGGAGAACTGGGGCACGCAGGTCAAGTTGCCCGGTTTCCCTCGCAGTGGCGTCGTCGACATGCTTCCGGATCTTGTGAAGGATTGGGAGCCGTGGCTCACCTCTGGCTACAAGTACGATCCTAACCACGGGATACCGCGTGACCTCGGCAACATCTCGACCTCGTCACCGCCGATCGTCGTCAACGGCGTCATCGTTGTAGGCAACGTGCACGAGCAAGGCTACTACCAGACACGCATCGAGAATATTCCCGGTGACATCCTCGCGTACGACATCAAGACCGGCAGGCCACTATGGAAATTCCATGTTATCCCGCGACCAGGTGAGTTCGGCCACGAGACATGGAAGAACGATGCGTGGAAGCGAACAGGTGACGTGTCGTCATGGGCGCCGATGTCGGCAGACCCGACGCGTGGTTTGGTCTACGTACCAACGAACCCACCGACGATTGACTTTTTCGGCGGCTTTAGGCCGGGGGACAACCTGTTCGGCACGAGCGTGCTCGCCCTCGACGTCAAGAGCGGGAAGCGCGTGTGGCACTTCCAGACCGTTCACCACGACATCTGGAACTTCGACAATCCGACGGCGCCGGTTCTGATGGACGTCATGGTAAACGGCCAGCGCACCCCGATTGTCGCCCAGACGACGAAGCAGGGTAATACCTACACATTTAACCGCGAAACCGGAAAGCCGATCTGGCCGATCGAAGAGCGGCCCGTCGCCTCCTCGGATCTGCCGGGAGAAATCCTGTCACCGACGCAGCCGTTTCCAACGAAGCCGAAGCCGTTCGAGATCCAGGAATTAACGGAGGATAGCCTCATCGACTTCACGCCGCAGCTGCGGGCCGAAGCAATCGCTAACCTGAAGAACTACAAGGTCGGGCCGTTGTTCAATCCACCGATTCAGGTTGGGCACCCGTCGGGCAAGCGCTCTTTCGTCAGCTGCCCATCCGGGGCTAGCAACATCCACGGGCCTTCAGTTGCTGATCCGGAGAGCGGCATTCTTTACGTGACGACGGAGCGATCCTGTCGTGCCGAAAACGTGGTTCCTGGTGCGAAGATGGACGAGCCGGACGATCCGAAGACCACGGGAAAGACGCTCTCACAGTGGGTCGTAGCCAACCGCGGCGACCTGCGCGGACCGCAGGGGCTTCCCATTTGGAAACCACCATACAGTCGGATTGTCGCCATCAACATGAACACCGGTGACTATCTGTGGGAGGCGCCCAACGGCGATACACCCAGTCGTATCAAAGAGCACCCGCTCCTCAAGGGGATGAACCTGCCGAATACGGGTCAGATGAGCCACGCGGTGATGATGACGACCAAGACACTGTTGATTACCGCACCCGGAGGGGATCCCGTGCTCTACGCGGTCGACAAGCGCACCGGACAGCGGCTCGGCACCGTGAAGCTGCCAGCGCCAGGCCAGTACGGCATGATGGGTTACATGCATGACGGGCGCCAGTACGTCGTCGTTCAGGTCGCGAGCCCGACACATCCTGGCGCTCTTGTTGCGCTTCGTCTCCCGAAGGCGCAGTCGGAGCAGAATCATCCATGACGCGCGTCCAATCACTTTTCAGGTGCGGCGCTATCCTGCTGTCGTCGGTGTTGATAGCCGTGGCACCAATGACGCCATCGGCGGCGCCGCAGTCGGTTGACGCACAGGGTAAGGCGAGCCGGTCACCGGCGGGTACATTCACCAGTCAGCAGGCAGCCAACGGCGAAAAGATGTTTAGGCAGGTCTGCTCGCCGTGTCACAACACCGATCAAATGACCGGCACCAAGTTCCGCTCGCGATGGGCTGATGAAACTGTCGGCGACGTATTCGATTTCATCAGCAGCGCGATGCCCGAGGGGAATCCCGGCAGCCTTTCCGCCGAGGAGTACAGCAGTATCGTCGCCTTTTTCCTTCGCGACAGCGGATATGAGGCAGGCGCGAGCGATCTGCCGGCAACGCTGGAACCTCTGAAAGCGATACGAATCGAAGCGCCCTCGAAGTAAGTGTAGGTGACTGCTGATGGCCGTCGTCGATCATGCAAGTGATTGGCGATCGGCCGACGCAGCACTTCGCTGTCGTGTGCCAACTACCTGACGGATTCAATCTTCAGCTTCTGCAAAACAGCGCGGTCTGCCGGAAGGGCTAGGGCTCCTGGAGAGTAGCCAGTTTGGCGAAGGAAAAAGGCGACGATGCTTGCGTACTCGTCCGCCGAAAGACTGCCAGGATTGTTGTCGGGCATCGTCGTAGCGATCAGCGCGAAGATGTCATCGAGAGATCGGCCGGCCCACTTGTTTCGTAGTGCGGGTCCGGTGTGCTCGCTGACATTGTGGCAGACGCTACATGATGCGGCGTAGCGCTGTTCGCCTTGTGTGGCCTGGGTGGCGGTAAAGACGCCGTCGAGCATCGAGCGCCCTGCAACCTGTTGGCTCGGCACACCCCCTCCTGACGCCGCAGACGTGGGCGCGGCGGTGACGCTGGCCGGAGGAACAGTAGGCCCGGATCCTCGGTTCGGTGCTGTTTCTGTTGCCCTGGCGACGGCCGGCGCGTGGCCAGAAGTCGTTCGGAGCACCGGCCTGCGTGCGGACGGCGACGGCCGCATTTTGCTTTCGTTCGATGATGGAAGCGCGAAGACCCAAATCGCGCCCGTTCCTTGGGGAATGTCGACGCCGGTCAGCGGCCCAAACGACGTAGACGGCGCCGCGCGGCCACCGGCGCCGATGGCCACGTACTGGTTGCCGGCGACGGTGAACGTGATGGGCGCGCCAGAAACGTCGCCGTTCAGGCGGCTCTGCCATAGCCGCTCACCGGTCTCGGTGTTCAGCGCGAAGAACTGCCGGTCTGCCGTGCCGCCGAAGACGATGCCGCCGGCGGTTGAAAGGGCAGAAGCCGACATCGCTGCTCCACTATCGGGGCGATAGGTCCAAGCGCGTGTGCCGGCGACCGGATCGAATGCGACGAACTCACCGACGTAGTCGTAGCCGGGCGCAAGCTTCGGAGTATAGCTGACACCAGCATACCGACGTCCGACCACGTACGGCTCAGAAACAACCGACGCGTTCATACACGAATTGTTGATACCCAGATAGTAGAGACGAGTGAGCGGGCTGTAGCTCGATGCCTGCAGGTTACGCGCGCCATGGATGTGTGGGCAGATCTCGAAGATTTTGCCGGAATCGACATCGGCCGGCGTCGGCAGGGCCTTCGGGTTGTAAATGGGACGTCCCTCTTTCGTCCAGCCCGTGATGACGTTGTCGTAGGCGGTCTTGAAAGCGCTCAGGAATTCACCCGTTTGTCGATCGAGTACGACGCCCCATCCGATTTTGCCGGTCTGAATGAGAGCTTTGCGAGTTCTTCCGCCGATCACGAGATCGACCAGAACGTTCTCGAAGGCGGCGCGATCCCAGCTGTCTTCGGGAGAGATCTGGAAGTGCCAACGGATCGTCCCGGTACCAGCGTCTACCGCGAGCACGCTGTTCGTGTACAGCGCATCGCCCCGTCCGCGGAGCGTCACAGACCATGGTGCTGGCTGGCCGGTGGAGAAGTAGACAAGGTGCAGGTCGGGATCGTAGCTGGCGGTATTCCAGGGCGCGGCACCCAGCGGCGGTACCTCACGCTTTGTCCACGTGTCATAGCCTGGATCACCAGGCCGAGGCGCGGTGTAGACGGTCCAGAGCAGCGCGCCGGTGTCAGCGTCGTAGGCGCGGAACCGACCCTGCGCGGTGCGATCGCCGCCGGCGTGACCGACGAAGATCTTGCCATCGGCAATCAGCGGTGGATGGTTGTGTCCTTCGCCGGTGTGGTAGTCACCGGTCGACACTTCCCACGCGAGTGCGCCGGTACGCGCGTCGAGCGCAACCAGATAGCAATCCGCCGTGGTCCAATAAATCCTGTCACCGTAGACCGAAACACCACGGGCGCGCCGATATGCCTCGGAGATGGCGATATCGTCAGGGTAGTGCCGTTCGTGAATCCAGACGACGTCACCTGAAACGACGTCGAAGGCGATGACCCGGCCAGTTCCTTCCGAAACATACATCAGACCATTGGCCACGATGGGCGTCGGCAGCCAACGACTGCTATCACGAAGTGAATACGACCAGATAGATCGCAGCGTGGCGACATTGCCTCTATTGATCTGCGTGAGCGGGCTGTAGCCGGTGACGTCATAAGTTCGGCGATAGTTGAGCCAGTCGCCAGCCTCGGGATGACTCAGGCGTGCAGCAGTGATCGGCGTCCATTGTTCCGTAGAGGATTGCGCATGTGGCCGTCCCATGCCAGATGCGACAATGACGACACAGGCAAGAGCACCGCTGATTGTTCCGATTCGCATGGAGACTCCCCGAGCGCGCGGCAGCGTTTGCTACCGCTTCAGAAGGGGCTCAATCTAGCACGCCGATTCTATTCACCCTTGTCCCTGAAGCTTGGGATAGTAGCGATGGCATTCCTCGCAATCCTACTCAATCAAATGTGCCCCAGCCCTATTCGAGCTCGTCGACGATCTGTCACTAGAACAGGGGATTGCGCTGCTGGATTGCGCGCGCGAAACTGCGGTGTCGGCCTCGACATGTGACGTCAGTATCAGGAGCCAGAGCCATGAAGAAAGTGTCCAAGCGTGCGGTTGCTATGGTCGGCGTACTGAATGTCGTCGGCATGTTGCTGGCCGAGAGATCGACGGCTGCAGTTCCAGCTGATCCGACGTTTACAAAAGATATCGCACCGATCTTCCAGGAGAAGTGCGAGGTCTGTCATCGACCCGATTCGATCGCGCCGATGCCGCTGCGTACTTACCAGGAAGCGAGGCCCTGGGCGCGCTCGATCAGAGCGCGCGTCGAATCGCGACAGATGCCACCTTGGCATATCGACAAGACTGTCGGAATACAAGAATTCAAGAACGACCGTTCATTGTCGGACGATCAGCTCGCCACAATCCTGGCATGGATCGATCGCGGTGCGCCGCAAGGTGATATCCGCGACATGCCGCCGGCAAAGATATGGCCTGTCGAACAGGGATGGAATTACGCTGCAATGTTCGGCCAGAAAGAGCCAGATCTGATTATCCGTTCGACACCGTGGACGCATCGCGCTGGCGCCAACGACACATGGTGGAAGCCGGTTGTTGCGACCGGCATCACCGAGCCACGCTGGGTTCGAGCGATCGAAGTGCGGCCGGGCACGATCAAGGGACGGACGATCACCCATCACGCCAATGTCGATATCGATCAGGTAGAGGAAGACAGCGGTGGGGTCCGTGCGGTGCCGGGGCGGTTCATGGAGTGGGCGGTCGGCAAGGAAGGCGAGCTGATGCGGCCCAATACGGGCAAGCTGATGTTGCCGGGTTCACGCATCGCCTTCGATATCCACTATTCCGATGGCGGCGAAACGGTCACGGATTACATAGAGCTCGGTGTCTATTTCTATCCGAAAGGACAGGAGCCAAAGTATCGTCAAAGCCTGCTGCGAATGGGCGACACTGGCGTGTCTGCGATTGACATTCCGCCGAACACCATCAAGGCAACTGAGAGCTATGTAACTCTTCGTCAGGCGGCGCGCATCGAGAGCTTTCAGCCGCACATGCACCTGCGCGGCAAAGCGATGTCGATGGAGGCAATTCTGCCTGGCGGCGAGCGCTTTGTCCTCAGTCACGTTGCGGAATTCAGTTTCAACTGGCATAACGCCTACATCTACGCGGACGACGCGGCGCCGCTGCTACCCAAGGGCACTGTCATCAAGGTCACCGCATGGCACGACAACACCGCTGCGAACAAAGCCAATCCCGACCCAAACGTGTGGGTCGGTTATGGAGATCGTACCGTCGATGAGATGGGTCACGCCTGGGTCAACGTGACGTATTTGAGTGACGAGGATTATCGTCAGGAGATCGCCACACGGCAGGCGCGGCTACGGAGCTCGCAGCAGCAATGACGGCGAACTGGCTCAGGCTCATAATCCGCGTCGGCACGGTCTCCGCCCTGCTCGCCTCGGCGATATCGCCCATAGCGGCCGGTGCCGTGAGACAGCAGTCGCGCGGACCGCTGGCCGTCGAACCGCTTGGATCGCGTGGTGAAGCAATTTATCCAGCATTCGAAGGTTGGGGGCCGCATAAGGACGGCACGATGGTGTTTCTCCTTGGGTATTACAACAGGAACAAGGCCGCTATCGACGTTCCGATCGGCCCTGAGAATCGCATCGAACCCGAAGGACCGGACTATGGCCAACCCACGCACTTCGAACCGGGCCGACAGTATGGTACGTTCTCGATTCGGATTCCGAAGGACTTCGGTACCCGCAAGTTGACGTGGACACTGAGTGTCAACGGCCAGTCATCGACGGTGTCGTTCTGGACGAATCCTCCGTACTATCTCGACTTTTTTCAGAATCTCGCGAATGGCGACCAGACTCCTTCGGCCCAACTGTCAGTAGCCAGTCCATGGTTCACCGGACCATCACTTGGAATTGCCGAGACGCGTACAGCTGTCATTGGGCAACCGCTCGAGCTGCTTGTCCGCACATCGGACCGCCCGGCTAGCGTCGTCGACATTGAGGCGGAACTCTCGGCGCGCACTCGTATCCAGCCCGCGGCGACTGACCAACCTCTCGCCTTCGTCGGCCGGCAGCTAGTTGGCGCGCGGGGACGTGCGGCGGGCACGCGCGAACCGGCCGCCGACATCACCGTGAGCTGGCACCGAGCTCGTGGTCCGGCCCCCGTCGTCTTCGAGCCCGCTAGAGTGCTTCTGACAACGAACGGGGATCCAGCGAAGATCGTCGAGGCACGCACGAGCGCCATGTTCTCCGTTCCAGGTGACTATTTCCTCAGAGCGCAGATCAATGACAAGTCAGGTGACGGCGGCGGTGGACTCCAGTGCTGCTGGACGACAGTGCTGATCAGAGTCACGGTACGATAACCGCTGTAGGTATTCGTTGCGCATGGATTTGTCCCCAGATCTGGGGATTTGACAGTTCCTCCCGGCACTCCAGAATAGCGCGCAAGAAGGACCCGCCGTGCGGTCTCGGGATGCAGGTAGCTGATGCAAGAACGATTGGTGCGTACGGTTGACGGCTACAACACAACAGCTGCTCTGCTCAGGCTGTCTGTTTCGGCGCTGCAGGAACGGATCGATACCCTTCCCAACCCCATATGGCTCGATTCGCGGTCGGGGATCCTCGAATGGTTGGCTCTCGAGATTCACGGTAGGCGCTTGGCCGCACGAACTCTCGAGCCTGCACGCGCCGGCCATCGATTGACAGGACCGGCTTCATCGAGATCGCGACGCGGAGCCTCCAGATCGATGCGCATAATGGGCAGTCTGCCGCTCCGTGGACGCATTGCGCCCAAACGAGCGCAATCGATCGACGCTGAGGATAGTATCTACGTCGCCGCTTTCGAATCTGAGCCGTACTCGAGGAGCGGAAGAGGAATAAAAGGTGAGCGAAACGGGAGTGCCAGAGTCGGGGAGCGTCGAGTCTTCCATCCTTGATCCAACTGCCGAGGGCGTTCGAGGCATGCGCGCCTCGGAAGGTTGTGCCGCGGACAAGGATGGCATCACGTGCGGTGCGGAGTCTTTTCAGAAGCATGTGATGCGCTACGTGCATCCCTGACACGCTTTCTTCTCCGTGTGCCATGAGGCCCGAATGAACGATCGGCGTTGGATACGACGCATCTGTGCCGGCTGTCTCACGGTCGGTACTTTCCTTCTTCAAGTCGAGCCGGCGCGCGCGGAGCCCGCGCACGGCCTTGCCGATTATGCACTGACGAATTGGGCTGAAGAAGACGGACCATTTCCATTTGGCGTGCTCGCCATCGCGCAGGATCGGGACGGATACCTCTGGCTCGGCGCTCGCACGGGGCTGATCAGATTTGACGGCAGTCGCTTTGAGCTCTGGCAAGAAAGTGAGCCGTTGCCGGCCGAGCGACTGTCCAGCATTATCAGCGCATCGGACGGATCCCTTTGGCTCGGTTTCGGCACCGTCGGCGCCGTGACGCACCTCCAGAACCGTCACCTCGTCACGTACGGATCACAAGATGGCTTGGCTGGAGGGCCGGTTGGTGTCCTCTACGAGGACGACGACGGCAGTATCTGGGTGGGTAGTTACAACGGCCTGTCGCATTATCGCGACGGCGTCTGGACGCGGGTTGGAAAAGACGCCGGCCTGCCTCCAGAAGCGGTGTTCGGCGTGCTCCGCGACAGCCGGGGTGCGCTTTGGGTCGCCACCAGCGCGGGCGTCTTTGTTCGGCACCGTGGCGAGGCGATGTTCGCGCAGCACTCGCCGGGCCTGACGCGATCGTTTGCAGAGGATCGCTCTGGAACGATCTGGATCACTGATCCAGTGGTCGGTTTCAGAGCCCTGAACGCCACGGCGAAAAGCCGACGCGTGAACCATGTCTCGTCTCAGGAAAGCACAGGTACGGAGCTGTTGCTCGATCGCTCCGGCGCGCTCTGGGTGTCTACTCGCGGCGCCGGCATCATGCGCGTGCAGGAGGATGGCCGCATCGAACGGTTGACGCGCCTGGACGGCTTGATCAGCGACGATGTCCGGGAGATCTTCGAGGACCGCGACGGTAACTTCTGGGTCGCCAGCCGTCGAGGTTTGACTCGGCTCACGGAACGAAGCGTTCGCACTGCGCAGTGGGACAGCGGGCGTGACCGCTTCGTATACGCCGTCACTACCACGCGGGACGGCAGCATCTGGACAGGCACTGCAGAAGGGTTGACACGGCTCAAAGATGACACTGAAAAGACATATGGCGTAGAGCACGGCTTGCCTGGCCGAATCGTTACAGCATTGCACGAGGACCGGGCCGGCACTTTGTGGGCGGCTACCACGCGGGGCGTTGCGAGGCTGAACGGCGATCGGTTTGTACCGTTGCCGATTGGCGACCTGACGCTGCAAAGTGTCCGCTCAATGACCAGCGATCGCCGAGGCGGGCTCTGGCTTTGCGATCAGGACAAAGGCGTATTTCTGTGGCGTGACAAGGTATTGACCAAGCTGAATCGAGAGCTCGGCGATCGGAAGCCGTACTTCGTATACGCCGACAGCCGTGATCAGATCTGGGTTGGATTCTGGGACACCGGAGTGGCTGTCATGGCCCGCGATGGAGTGCGGTTCTATTCTACCGCGGATGGCGTGCCACCCGGTGGTGTCGGCGTGATTCACGAAGACCGCTCTGGCAAGATCTGGGTCGGCACCGAACGAGGACTAGGACAGTTCGACGGCCGCCGATTCCGGATGTTTGCCGCGAGTGGACTACCGGAGGCCGGCTACGTGTCCGTCATTGAAGACGACCAAGGGTTTCTGTGGCTGGCGACGGGTGTCGGCTTGATCAGGATCAGTCCTCGCGAATTCGACATCGCGGCGGCTGATCCTCAGCACCGCATTCAATACACGGTGTACGGGCGGGATGATGGCCTCAACGGTCTAGCCGGGCGCCCGGGCATGCCAAACTCCGCGCGCGCCAACGACGGTGGACTATGGTTCGTGACATCCGTCGGTTTGGCGGTAGTGCAGCCGGCTCGGCTTCGCGAGACACCGGCGCCTGGACCAGTACGAATCGAAGCGTTCGCGGCAAACGGACAGCCGTTCGATATCAGCGGGGACCTAAGCCTGCCGCCACGCACCTCGCGTATTGAGATCGATTACTCAATTCTCAGTCTCGCCGGACCTGCAAAGTCCAGATTCCGGTACCGGCTCGATGGATTCGACGCGGCCTGGAAAGACGCCGGTGAGCGGCGTCAAGCCGTATACACGAATCTGCCGCCCGGTACGTATACATTTCGTGTGACCTCGAATCACGACTCAGTCAACGGCGGCACGAGTGCCGCATTGACGTTTGGCATCGCGCCAGCGTTCTATCAGCGTCGGCTGTTCTATGCGATGACGGCCGGTTCGCTCGTGGTGGGCCTCTGGGTATCGTGGCGCCTTCACTTGCGTCATGTACGCCAGCAGTTCAACCTGGTGCTGGCGGAACGGGTGCGCGTCGGGCGCGAAATCCACGACACTCTCCTGCAAAGCTTGGTCGGCGTGGCGCTCGAATTCGACGATATCTCCGAGCAGCTGGAGCCGCACGCGGCTGCGCTGAAGCAGCAGGTGTCCGATATTCGCGATCGAGTCGAACACTACATCCGTGAAGCGCGCCAGTCTATTTGGAACTTGCGGTCGCCCACGCTCGAGGCGACGGATCTCGCAACTGCCGTGCGTCAATTCGGTGAAATTGCGACGATGCATCACGGCATCGAATTTCGGTTTGTGACGACAGGACCGGCGCGCCGGCTGGACGAGGATCTCGAAGAACAGCTGTTACGCATCGGTCAGGAGGCCATTACCAATGCCGTGAGGCATGGCCAGCCCGGAACGATTCGCGTCGAGCTCCGGTACAGCGCTGACACAGTGATGCTGAACGTCAACGACGATGGCCACGGCTTTGACGTCGGAGCTGTAGACGCGCGCGAGACCGGAGAACATTGGGGAGTTGCGACGATGCGCGAGCGGGCGAAGCAAATCGGTGCGCGGTTCTCCGTACAGAGCCGGCCCGGCGTGGGTACCACCGTCGAAGCGGCTGCCCCGCTGCTCGGAGACGTCGTTCCAGGCTAGCCGCCACGCGGTTATGTCCTTAGTTCGCGACGTGCGCGGCGACAGTCCTCCAAGAGTCTCATTTTCTGATCGCGTGAGAGTAGGCCAACGTACAAGTGCAAGGCACTCAACTGCGGTACGCGTGAACCCGCCGCTCGCGTCTTTGGTGGCGGAGCTAGCTCGATCCATTTAGCCGTCGGCAAGCTTGTCCCAATATGCACAGGGTCTTCGATCCCTGTCGTTGGGGACAGGATGACCTGCCATCTCCACTCTATAATCCGTGCCGGTTCGTGCGGCGACTGTAACGGTTCAGGTCGCTGGTGCGAGCTTTCGAGGAGGATGAATGAGCAGCGGGAATTCCTGGCGGTTGCTGTATGTACTGCTGGCTTTGTTCGTGCCGGCAGCAGTGAATGCGCAAAGTACGATTTCTGGCCTCGTCGCGGATCCGACGGGCGCTGTTCTTCCTGGTGTGACCGTAGAGGCCGCCAGCGATGCACTGATTGAGAAGGTGCGCTCCGTCTTCACCGACGAGCAGGGGCGCTACACAATCGTCAATCTGCGTCCCGGCACGTACGCCGTGACGTTCACATTATCGGGCTTCAATTCTGTGAAGCGCGAAGGACTGATCGTAACTGCCAACACAACCGTGCCGGTCAATGCGGAACTGAAGATTGGCGCAATGGAGGAAACGATTACGGTCACCGGCGCCAGGCCCGTTGTCGACGTCCAGTCGGTTGGTCGTATGGCCACGCTCGATCGCCAACAGATCGATGTGCTGCCGACTACGCGAAATCCGGTGCACATGATGTCCCTCGTCCCAGGTATCAAGCTAGACGTAAGCCGAGGCCGCGCCGGCGCGTCGGGGGCCACGGACAACGTTTACGCTACGGCACGTGGCCTCGGCGTAGGCGAGACAATCTGGAAGGTGGACGGAATGGATGTCCGAACCATGCAGTCATCTGGCCTCGTCAACAATCGTCACAACGAGGCAATGATGCAGGAGGTCACGTACCAGAGTAGCGCGGTGGGCATCGAAGGCGCGTCCGGCGGTGTGATGCTCAACATGATTCCGCGGGAAGGCGGCAACCGCTTCAGCGGCGGCGTCTTCGCGACCGGAAATAGCGAGGCATGGGTGAGTGACGCGAAGGTTACCGACGATTTGCTCAGTCGCGGATACGTGGGAGCGACCACGAGGATTGGCGCGATAGCTGACACCAATATCAATAGCGGTGGCCCGCTAGTGCGCGATCGTCTTTGGTACTTCGGATCGTGGCGGCGACAGCAGAATCGAAATTATCCGGCCAATACTTACGATCAGGGTGAGGCGCGCAACAGCTCAAACTGGTGGTTCAGAAACCCGCAACCAGGCTGGACTCCGTCCTACAGCGATCAGGTAACGCACAACGCCAGCCTGCGACTGACAGGCCAATTGAGCCAGTCCCAGAAGGTCACGGCCTACATGGACCGCGTGTTCAACCACATCAGCGGAAGTGACCCGGCATACTACGAATGGAAGCCGAGCAATTCTCGCGACTATACCGCTCAGGCGAAGTACACCAACACGATCAGCAGCCGCCTGCTATTTGAAACCGGGCTTTCTCTGGCGGCCTACAACCATGTCGATAGCTTCTCGCCCCTCCTGCAGCACGAGCGCTACTCACCAGGATGGTACGCCACCGCCACCAGAACGGACCTGGATACAGGTCGCCTCTACAATGCAGGAGCGAATGGTTTGGATAACTGGGAAGACATTAATGGTATTGCGAGCATGCGTCGAACGCTCACAACACAACTCTCCTATATCACCGGCTCCCACACGGTGAAGACTGGGATGACGATCATGAATGGCTTCTTCAGGGAAGACATCTATCTGACGGGCGATCTCGTACAAGTGTACAACGCCGGCCGACCAGTCGAAGTGCAGGCGTACAACACGCCGAGCTGGGAGCAGAACAATATCGACATCGAGTTCGGCGCCTTTGTCG
>CAYLTD010000004.1:0-24816 GCA_964386715.1 uncultured Bifidobacterium sp. | reverse complement strand
GGCGGTTGGACGCCTGAGAAGAACGTTCTAGTGAACTGTGACAACTGGGACCTAAACACACGTCGGTTCTGTGATCAGAGTCAACTCGACATTCCGTGGCGCCATGAGTTCAAAGTGTCTGGTACCCAACGGTTGCCGCTAGCGATCGACGCGAGCATTGCTCTGATTAGCATGGCAGGTACGCCGATCCTCCGCGGCGGGGTGGCTGGACCGACCTGGCGAATCACGCGTACCCTGACATATCCAAATAGCTGCGTCGGTCCGTGTACTCCTGGCGCCTTCGTCGTGAACTCGCCGCGACTCAACTCCCCGGCATTCGACCTCGCGCTCGCCGCACCGGGCACGAACTTCTACGACCGATACAATCAGCTGAATTTCTCGATGAGTCGTCAACTTAATCTCACGTCGACCCACAAATTGCGTCTCGGGTTTGACGTGTTCAACTTGCACAACGCCAATACGGTTATCACCGAGGAGGCGAGGATTAGCTCTTCCTACCGGCTGCCACGCCTAACGATGGAGCCGCGCATCTTCAGGGTTTCCGCTCGCCTGACGTTCTGAGCCGGCGCGCGGTGGGAACGGAAGTGCTCCTTTCGTCCCGCCGCCGCTGATGAAGGCCGTCCCTTGTTGTGGGGACTTGTGCGGCAGCATTGTCGCCAGCACAATCCCTCGTTCCCAAGTCGAAGATGACGACAATCGCAAGCGCGATTGTCCCAGGAGGTTTCATGGGCTCGTCGCAAGTCGGTCGCCTGACGGTGGGCAGTCTGCTCATTCTGTTGATCTCGTCGATCGCATCCGCCCAAAGCGTCATCGCCGGACTCGTCACAGACAACACAGGCGCGGTCCTGCCGGGTGTGACCATCGAGGCCGAGAGTCCGGCGTTGATCGAGAAAGTTCGTACGGCAACGACTGATGGTCAGGGGCGCTATAGCATTCCTGATCTCCGGCCCGGGATGTATTCGGTCACTTTCACGTTGCCGGGATTCAACGGCGTCCGTCGCGACGGCATTAGCGTTGCGTCCGACGTCAATGTTCCAATCAACGCCGAGCTCAGGGTTGGAGGGCTAGAAGAGACCATCACCGTGAGCGGCGAGACGCCCGTCGTCGACGTGCAATCGACGGCTCGACGCCAGATCGTGGATCGGGCTCTTCTCGATGCGCTGCCCAATACGGGCAACACCGCCCAGATCGGGGCGCTGGTGCCGGGAGTCCGGCTGGATGTCACCAATGCCACCGGGACGACGCGCGTCAATCAGGTGTATGCCTCTGTGCACGGGTTAACCGCGCTGAAGGAGACGCTGTGGCTCGTCGACGGGTTGCCAGCGAGCAGCATGCAGGCGAACGGGCAGGTGAACATCTTCCTGAACGAGGCCATGAATCAGGAGGTTACCTACCAGACCAGTGGTGTCGGCGCGGAGGCATCAGGCGGTGGCTTGCGCATGAACATCATCCCGCGTGAGGGCGGCAATCGATTCACGGGTGGCGCTTACTTACAGTACGGTCCTGCGTCTTGGGTGAGCAACAACATCAGTCCGGAGCTGGAGGCGGCAGGGTTGTCCGCTGGCACATCGAAGGGACGCGCCTACGACTCCAATGTCGCCCTCGGCGGTCCGATCCGCCGCGATCGTCTATGGTTTTTCGGGGCATACCGCCAGTTTGGCGAAATAGCCCTGCTGGGAGACACCTTCGACGACCGATCGCTCGACGCGTCGAACTGGTGGCGACCAAATCCGAATCTGCCGCAGGCCATCGACGACTCCACGGTCTATTCGGCGAGCGGACGCCTCACCGCGCAGCTCGATCAGCACAACAAAGTAACGGCATATTACGACCGGCCGTTCCGCAGGTCGACCAGCACCAACCCGGCTAGCCCAGCATATTCACCGAGCCAGACCGTCTATTACACCGCACAGGCCAAGTGGACGTCCACGGTGAGCAACCATCTGTTTGTAGAAGCGGGATTTGCAAGGACGAACTACACGCGTACGCAAGATTATGCTGACCCGGCACTGCGCCCGGAACCAAACACCACCGAGTGGTACGCGAATGCACCGCATATCGATCTTGTGACAGATCGTTACTGGAAGGAGACGTCCCAGCTCGAAGGCCGCCGCGGCGTCTTTCCGGTTCGGAACGTCCTAGCTGGTTCCGCCTCATATGTGACTGGTTCGCACACGGCCAAAGTCGGCGCCCAGTTCACGAACGGCTACTACGGTGAGACGCGAAGTTTCAACGGCGATCTGGTTCAGCGCTATCGCAGCGGCGTAGCCGACAGTGTCACCGTCTACAAACACTCCGGTGACCTACTTCAATTCCGTCTCTGGCGATCTCGGACTGTTCGCTCAGGATTCATGGACGATCCGCCGCCTGAGTTTGAATGGTGGCGTTCGATACGATCGGTTTGCGTCGCAGATCGACCCGACGTCGGTGGCGGCGGGCCGTTTCACGCCATTCCCGCGTGAGCAACCGGAAGTGAAGATGCCAACGTGGAGTAACGTGTCGCCCCGCATTGGTGGAACCTATGATCTGTTTGGCAATGCTCGGACGGCAATCAAGGCGAGCTTTGGTCGTTACGTCGAGCAATGGGGTACCGGATTTGCGCAAACATACAATTCAGTCAATGTCACCAGCGAGAACCGGACGTGGGACGATCTCAATGGTGATGACATTGCACAGGACAACGAGATCGGGCCACCCATCAATAACAACTTCGGCAGCGTAGTTGCGCCGAATCGCACCGTCGATCCAAACATCGCGCGAGGCTTCAATCTCGAGACAACGGCAGGTGTTCAGCACCAGCTGCGCGCTGGCCTCGGGGTCACCTTTATGTGGTACCACCGGACGCTGCATAACCTGGCTCGGACCGACAACGTCCTCGTGACGCTGAATGACTATCAGCCAGTAACCGTGGTGAGTCCGCTCGACGGCTCCGTGTTCACCGTCTACAACCTGGATCGCTCGAAGCTCGGTCAGGTGCAATACGTCGATACGAATTCGACAGATTCCTCCAAGCGAAGCAGCACGTATAACGGATTCGAATTGAGTGCGACAGGGCGTCTGCCAGGAGGCGCCGTCCTGTTCGGAGGATGGACGACGGATCGGGTCGTCGACGTGGCCTGCGACACCCGTGATAACCCAAACGTCCTGCGCTTCTGTGACCAGAGGGAGCTCGGTATTCCGTTTCGCGACGAGTTTAAGTTGTCTGCAAGTCAACCCATTGGCTTCGGCCTGCAGCTTGGCGGGACGATTACGAGCTACGCAGGTGGACCGAGCGGCATCCGCGCGTATCAGTCGTCGAACCCTTCGGCCGGGCCTCGATGGGACGGCTTGGCGACGAACTGGAGCATTTCCCGCACGACGCGGTACGCTGCAGACTGCACTGGCCCGTGTACTCCCGGCGCGCTCGTCGTGCCGAACATGACACAGACAACCATCGTGGTGCCGCTCACGGCGCCCGGCAGCACGTACCAGGGCCGGTTTACGCAAGTCAACCTCCAGGCGACACGGACGTTCAAGTTCGGACCTCGGGAAATCACAACCAACCTCCAGTTCTACAATGCGCTGAATACCAGCGCGATTCTCGCGCAGAACCAGACATGGGGGGCGAATCTCGGCCGACCATCGCGCACGGCGGAGCCGCGGGTAATTCAGCTGTCCGCCCGTTTGCGGTTCTGAGTCACGACAAGGAGAGGTGATGAAGCGTGTGATTCTGGCGGTCTTGGTCCTCACCGCGGGCACGGCCGCGGCGCAATCGGCTTCTACATCCCCGCGCAACGACCTTCCGCAAACCTACCGGACTAGTCGTGACTGGGGACAGTTGCCCGCTGGCACGGCGTCGTGGGCGGCCGTCACTGCGGTCGAACCAGCGCCCGATGGGACGATCTACGTCATTCATCGCTGCCAGGCGAATTCGTGCACAGGACGCTCTGAACCTCCCATTTTGAAGCTCGACGCTTCAGGGAAGTTGCTCAAGAGCTGGGGTGCCGGAATGTTCAACTTTCCGCACGGCGCCTCGGTCGACCGGCAGGGGAATCTCTGGGTGACTGACGCACGAGGTGGGGATGGCAAGGGTCATCAAGTATTTAAGTTCAGCCCTGACGGCGAAGTACTCATGACGCTCGGAAAGAAAGGCGTCTCGGGATCGGGCCCGGAACTGTTCGATCTCCCAACCGATGTTGTGGTCGCGCCAGACGGCACGATCTTCGTCACCGATAGCCACCGCAACGGCAAGAACAACCGGGTGGTGAAGTTTACGAAGGACGGGAAGTACATCAAGGAATGGGGGCGGAAGGGGAGCGGGCCTGGAGAGATCAGTGAACCGCACACCATAGCGCTCGATTCGCGTGGTCGGGTGTTCGTCGGCGACCGCGAAAACAACCGGATCCAGATCTTCGATCAGGACGGGCACTACTTGGCTGAGTGGCGCCAGTTTGGCCGGCCGAGCGGCATCTATATCACGGCCGACGACACGATTTATGTCGCCGATTCTGAATCGGGTCCGGACACCGGCGCTCACGAACTCTCGGGCATCAAGAAGGGGATCCGAATTGGCAGCGCCAGGGATGGGTCGGTATTTGCCTTCATCGAGGATCAGGAGTCGACGCGCAACGATCACTCCGGCGCCGAGGGTGTGGGGGTGGACTCTAAAGGCAATGTCTATGGCGCAGTGGTCCGGCGCCAGATGCTCGAACGGCACGTGAAGAAGTAGGTCGCAATGTTTATTGCCTCGCGGCCATGAGGGTGAGACTTTGAATACGGAACGAGCGACATTAAGGCGAAGGACCGTCATAAGTGTTGGCTTCGCCGGGCTGCTGGTGCTGCTCGGCGTGGTCCAACTACAACTCGTCCGGCTCGCAGCGGCACAAAGCAGAAATGCACCCCAGGCGCCGGTGTTCGAAGTGGATCCGTTTTGGCCAAAACCACTCCCCAACAATTGGGTGCTCGGTAGCGCCATCGGCGTCCATGTCGATTCCCGGGACAACGTCTGGATCATCCATCGAGGCTCGGCGACGCTCGACGACAATGAAAAAGCGCTCGAGGTGAAGACGGGCGATTGCTGCGCAGGCGCTCCGCCTGTGCTGGTCTTTGATAAAGGCGGCAATCTGATTCGGCACTGGGGCGGCCCCGGCACCGGCTACGACTGGCCTTCGTCGAACCACGGAATCGTCGTTGATCACGAGGGCAATGTCTGGATCGGCGGCAACGGACCGGGCGATTCGCACATCCTAAAATTCACGCAGGATGGGAAATTCTTGGCGCAGTACGGCAAGCCAGAAGCAAGAAAAGTGGCTGCAGGCGCGCCGCAGCCAACGGTGGTGGTCCCGGGCTATGCGCCAACGACCGGCTACTCTGGCGGTAGTACCGATCGCTTCAACTTCGGCCGCGTAGCAAAAATCTTCGTCGACGCAAAGACCAACGAAGCCTTCATCGCTGATGGCTATCTCAACAGGCGCGTCGCAGTCCTTGACGCGCATTCGGGAGAGATGAAGCGCATGTGGGGGGCCTACGGGAGGCCCCCCACGGACGCAAACGTCGGGCGGTACGATCCGAATGCGCCCCCGCCACAAACGTTTCGCAATCCGGTGCATTGCGCCGACTTGTCGGTTGACAATCTGCTCTACGTCTGCGATCGCGTCAATGATCGCATTCAGGTGTTTCGACCAGACGGAACATTTCTCAAGGAAGTGTTTCTCGCGAAGAATACCAAGGGATCCGGATCGGCGTGGGACGTGGCGTTCTCAAAAGACCCAGACCAGCGCTTTATTTACGTCGCTGACGGCATGAACGACCGCATCTACATCTTGCAACGCGATTCCCTCGAGGTGCTAACAAGCTTCGGAACCGGCGGACGCCAACCCGGCCAATTCTACGGCGTCCACTCCATCGCGACAGACTCATTGGGCAATGTCTACACGACAGAAACATGGGAAGGCAAGCGATTGCAGAAGTTCATCAACAAGGGACTTGCGCCAGTGACGACTAAGGATCGCGGAACGCCCTGGCCGACAAATGCGAGGCCGTAAATGCAGCCTGGAATGTACGGAATGTCGTTCGCAGGACCGAGCAGTGTGCCAGCAACGGCGTGTAAAACAAGAGGATAGAGATATGCCGAAGAGCGACATCTTTCGAATGGTCAGAATGGGGAGCATATCCATCGCATTGCTCGTGTGGATGAGCATCTCAGGGGATGCGCAGATCGCCAATAATCCTTACAAAGTCAACTTCAATTGGGACAAGCTGGAGGGTCGTAAGATTGGGGTCGCCAGCGGCATCAAGCCGGATCCGGGCGGAAAATACCTGTGGATTCTTGACAGATGCGGCTCGAACGGATGCGCCGAGTCGCCGCTTGATCCTATTATCCAAGTCGACATGGACGGCAAGTTCGTGAAGAGCTTTGGTAAGGGGATCATGAATTTTCCTCATGGCTTTTTCGTCGATGCCGATGGAAATGTCTGGGTTACAGACGGTGCCGCGAACGGCGACCCGCGTGGTGAAGCGGGATTCAAGAAAGGCATCGGTCACCAGGTCTACAAGTTTTCGCCGGACGGGGCCTTGCTAATGCGACTGGGTCAAGCGGGTAAGCCTGGCGCTGATGAAACGCATTTCAACGGACCAACGGGCGTAGTCGTGGCGGCGAATGGGGATATTTGGGTCACCGACGGTCACGGAGGACCGGCGAGTCCAGGTCCAAACCAAGCAAACATGTACCGCTCCCGTGGTGGCAATAACCGCTTGGTGCGGTTCTCAAGGGACGGAAAGTTCATCAAACAATGGGGTGGTGGTGTCGGATCTGAAGGAGCTCTCCCTCTCCAATTCAATGATCCGCACGATATTGCCATCGATAAGGACGGCCGCCTCTATATTGCGGATCGCGGAAATCAGCGTATTCAAGTACTTGATCAAGACGGCAAGTTCATCACAAGGTGGACACAGTTCGGCAAGCCCAGCGCCATCGCCATCGACGATAGGCATATCTATGTCGCGGACGGAATGTCAGACGTGATGTGGAACCCTGGTTGGGAGCGTGGTATCCGAATCGGTGACCTCAAGACGGGCTGGCTCAAGGCCTTTATCCCTGACGAGGAAGCAACTCGTGGCGCGGGAACGGAGTTCGTCGGCGTCGATGCACGCGGTCGCATTTTCTCTGGCGCGAGCGGTCGGCCGGGGCTCGTGGTGCACGAGATGGTTAGGCCCCTATTTTAAGAAGCCGACTGAATGCCTTTTCACGGAGCGCTATTGTCATGTCGAGCTATCGCGTGTTCAGAATCGTTGGCGGAATCCTTAACCTCCTAGTCGTAAGCGTGCTCGTTGTTCCATATCGAGTTTATGGGCAAAACAACGCCGCGGAGGCGCTGCAAAAAGCAAATGTGATGCAACGGCTGGCGGCGGCTTTACCGGCCGCGCCACAAGGCAAGGCGCCCAGCTTCGTAGTCGACCCGGCGTGGCCGAAGCCACTGCCGCACAACTGGATCATTGGCGATGTCGGCGGACTGTTTGTAGATCGACGTGATCATATCTGGGTCTATCACCGGCCGCGCTCGCTGAGTTCGACGGACAGTGGGGCGCAAGGCATCGCCGGCAAGGATGCAAGCGGTAATCCAATTAGCCCTCTCGGATTTCGTCGCCCATACGGTGCCTTGTCGGGTTGCTGTGTGCCAGCGCCATCTGTGCTGGAATTCGACAAAGACGGCACGTTGATTCAAGCGTGGGGAGGGCCTAGCGATCCGCGCTTTCTCGAGACCAAATGCCGTCTCCAGGACGGCTGCACCTGGCCTGCGCGCGAGCATGGCATCTTCGTCGATCACAACGACTTTGTGTACGTGTCAGGCAACGGACAGGCGCGAGATTTTCATGGGCAGTATCCATGGGCGCCGAATTTTGGCAACGACTCGCATGTGTTGAAGTTCAAGAGGGACGGCACGTTCGTTTATCAGATAGGCACACCCGGCGCCAAGGGACCAAACAGCAACGACACGAGAGGCGGTGTTAACGGAACGCCACAGCCGTATCTCGTAGCGGACATGAATGTCGATCCGAAGACGAACAGGCTCTACATTGCGGATGGATACGGGAATCGCCGGGTCCTGATCGTTGACGCTGCCACCGGAAAGTACGTTGGTCATTTCGGTGCCTACGGAGCCAATCCGGTCGTGGACGATCCAGGCGCGGCGGTCGAGGGTGAAGGTGTTGGCAACTGGGCGGCGGACTTCGCCAAGGGCCAATTGACGCCGCTGAATTTTAGAAGCCCGCTGCACTGCGCCAAGCTATCTACTGACGGGCTTCTCTACGTGTGTGACCGCGGCAACAATCGAATCCAAGTGTTCAGGGCGAGTGAAGTGGGACGGCCCTGCGCGAATCCGAACAAGGAGATCGATAAATGCGGGTTCGTAGGAGAGATTCATGTCGCGCCGCAGACCTCTGCCGGTACTTCTGGACAGGTCAATTTCTCGACGGATGCTGGCCAGAGCTGCCTATACATTACTGATTTGACAAACGATGCGATGTACGTCGTCAATCGTGCGAACAATCATGAGGTATCCCGTTTCGGTACCGGCGGTCGACAGGCTGGGAGTTTTCACTGGCCGCACGTGGTCGGGGTCGACTCCGAAGGCAATCTTTACACTGGTGAGGTTGATGGCAATGGCCGGGCGCAGAAGTTTCTGCGCTATGGTGCCGCGGGATGTTCTGGGACCGGCGTGCCTGATGTTGGTCGCTATACAAATTAGGCCGTTCTTACAGATCGGCGGCTGTCGAGCCTGAGCCGACGACCTCGTACGGCTTGAAGAGGGCGCGATGCGTCGCGCTGTGCGGAATATGGTCGGTCGAAACATGGTGTACGCGGCGCCTGCCCACTCGTGTTGTTTGCAAAGTCTCTCAAGCTGAGTCGTTCGTCTGTGGCAGCAGGCGCGACGTGGCTATTAATATCGTCCGCCTCAAATGTCCGACTCTTCAGAACGAGGACTCTAAGTCGATGAGGCTTGCCCGTAGAATGGCTAGCCGTCGGTCATCCTTGCAGCGCTGCGCTAGTCGTGACGACCGTTGGTGTTCAGCTAGAGAAGGTACCGCGATGCCAGCCACATCCAAGTGCGTTGAGAAGACTGCCGGCGAAACCTGGGAGTGGACTCCCGGTCTTTGATTCGCAACAGCAGGAAGGACGAACTGGCGTGGCGCGGCGTGAATGGGTTAGGCAATGAAGGAACGCGAATAATAGACAAGTACAGGGTAGTGTTGCTCCTGGCGAGAAATCGCCTTGGTAGATATAGGGCAAAGGGCAGTGTGTGTCATTGCCCCCGTCGGACAAAAGGCCGGGCTCCAAGTAGCGCCCGGCCTTTTCATTGTCGACTCGACTCTCGAACTACGGAAGCGTTAGGGCGATCAGGGATCCTGGTTGATTCTTCCGCGCGCTGCCAGCCTGAACGATGATGTACTGCTTGCCTTCGTGCACGAAGGTCATCATGCCGTACTGACCAGGAATCGGTAGTTCAACGCTCGCCAGAATCTGGCCCGTGCGCTTGTCGCGGGCGTGCAGAAGCGGCATGCCTTTTTCATTTACCTCGGCTTCTCCGCGCAAGTCCTCGGTGGTCTGGACTAGTAGATCGCCCATGACCATCTGAATCGAGTGTCCGGTGCCGCCGGTGTTTGGTACCTCGACGCCCTTCAGTAATGGATGATTTCGGATGCGTGCCGGCGTCTGGCCAACTGGAAGATCCCAAAGCTTTTCGCCGGTATTCATGTCATACGCGGCTAGTCCCTGGAACAGCGGCTTGAACACCGGCAGCCCGTCAATGAGCGGCAGCGCTGCGCGCGGACCGCCCTGCTTGTAGGTGGCAACCGTCGTTCCCGTCGTCGGAGTGTGACGCTCGCGGCCTCGCCATGCCTCTTCACTTTTTCCGGCCAGTCCCCTCTCTTCGTCTACCCCATTCGTTGGCACGAGAAACGAGGGCGCACTGCAGCCCCGCTGATGCGATGCGTACATGATGCCGGTCGCCGGATCGGCAACCGGCGGGTGATAAATGTTTAAGCCGCCGACGCAACCGACATTGTTCGTGAAGGCGTTCTTGTGTGGGTAGGGAAGTGGCGGCATGTAGAGCCCGCCCACTCGGAACTTGCTCAGAATGTCGGTGGCGCGGCGCTTGAGGTCCGGCGTCCAGTCCATCACGAACTCGTCGGTGATGCCGTTGAGCACGATCTTGTCCAGCGGCTCAGGCCTGGTCGGATAAGGTTGTGTCGGTGCCGTGTAGTTGCCGGGCACCTCCGTCTGCACCACGGGGCGTTCCTCAATCGGCCAGATCGGCTCCCCGGTTTCCCGGTTCAACGCAAAGATCAGCCCCTGCTTTGTGTTCTGGATGAGGGCCGGAATGCGACGTCCATTGACGGTCAGGTCCAGCAGGATAGGCGCCGTCGGAATATCGTAGTTCCACTGCTCGCTGTGATGCACCTGATAGTGCCACTTGCGCTTCCCGGTCTTGACATCAAGGGCAAGGATGCTGCCCCCGAACAGGTTGTAACCGGGTCGATGACCGGTATAGAACTGATAAGTGGAGGCGTTCGTAACGATATAGACTAGCCCGCGCTGAGGATCGGCCGCCGCTGGCGCCCACGAGGCCATATTCCCTGAGAACTTCCAGGCGTCGTTGGCCCACGTCTCATGGCCGACCTCGCCCGGCCGCGGGATGACGTGGAACTTCCACAGCCGCTTGCCGGTCTTAGCATCGTATCCCTGAATATCGGCGGGGACATTCTCGATGCGCGTCTGGTCATAGCTGGGCTCGTGTCCGGCCAGCACCACCACGACGCCATTTACGACGATCGGCGGAGACGAGCAGGTGATCATGCCGAGCGGTCGGGGCAAACCGTAATCTGGATCGTACGGCCCTCCCTTCCAGTTCTTGAATGGCTCCCAATCGCTGACCAGGTCTGGAATCATGTCGATCGCGCCGCTTTTCGGAAAGTCCTTCAGCGGCACCGCCGTACCCCAGTTGTCGAGTGGTCGTCCGGTCTTCGCGTCGAGTGCCCACAGGAAGAATGCCGGAGTCGAGATGAAGATAACGCCGCGGCCGTCTACTTCGGCATAGGCGACGCCCTTACCGAAGTCGGTGCGTGGCGAGCGGAGGTAGCGCATGGTGTCAGGTTCGCGAAATGTCCATCGCGTTTCACCGGTTTCGGCATCAATCGCCACGACCTGGCGACGCTGGCCGATCACTGTGTAGAGCATGCCCTTCACGTAGATCGGTGTCGACCTGGACGTGAACTCGAGTCCTGGCCCGAAGTTATCCCCGCGGAAGGTCCACGCGACTTTTAGCTTGTCAAAGTTCGACGCGTTGATCTGGTTCGCCGCGGAAGAACGCGTGTGCCCCGCGTCTCCTCCTAAGTAACGCCATTCTCCGTTCTCCACTCCCGTTTGTTGGGCTGCACTGATCGAGGCAAAACTCGTCAAGGCGAGTAGCGTCAAGGCGCCACATCCGAACCGCATTCGCTGCATGGTCTGTCCTCTTCTTGACGCGGACCGACATGACTGCAAGTTCGATCGCGAGTGCAGGCGGTCCGCATATTGGAAAGCGGTGCTCATGATATGCGGCCTACAAGCGGCGTCTATTCCCCTGATCTAGGGACACCTCGTCAGCCGTTCGTGGGCATGGCGGTCGACATCTCGTACTGCATGGTCCCTCGATTTGGGGAATGGCTGTGTGGCCCGGACTCTCGCTACAGTACCCCCGCCTGGTTGCTGGATGGAGTTGCGTTCATCAATAACGCGGAGGATGTGTGAGCGAAGGCGACGTCACGTGCGAATGATGACCAGAGTGGCCGCGCCGGCGATGGCTCTGCTGTGTACAGTGTGGCTTAGCGCGCAGCGGCAAGGCGGGAACGTAAATTGGGCGTCGTACGGGGGGGATCTTGGGCATCAGCGGTATTCGCCACTGGCGCAGATCGATGCCGGAAATTTTAACGCGCTGGAGGTCGCCTGGCGCTTCGGCACAGCCAATCTCGGTCCTCGCCCCGAGTACGAGTTCGAGGCGACGCCGCTCGTCATCGACGGCATCATGTATTCGACGGCCGGAAGCCGCCGAGCGGTGGTGGCAATTGAGGCCACCACTGGCGAACTTCGCTGGATGTACAGTCTTGACGAGGGCCCCAGAGGAGCGGCGGCTCCACGCCAGCTTAGTGGGCGGGGCCTGTCGTACTGGACCGATGGCCGCGAGCGGCGCATAGTCTATGTGACGCCAGGGTATCAGCTCATCGCGCTCGATGCGACGACCGGCCGACCGGTGACGACCTTTGGCATCAGCGGCATCGTCGACCTCAAGAAGGAGGATGACCAGGTCATGGACCTGGTGACGGGCGAGATCGGCCTTCATGCAACGCCAGCTATTGCCAACGACGTCATCGTTGTCGGCGCGGCGCATCTGTCTGGTGCCGATCCCAAGAGCCGACGTAACGAGAAAGGATTCGTGCGCGGCTACGATGTGCGCACCGGCAAACGGCTCTGGATCTTCCATACGATTCCGACACCGGGCGAGTTTGGCAACGACACCTGGGAGAAGGATTCCTGGGCATACACCGGCAACACCGGCGTCTGGGCCCAGATCTCCATCGATAAGGATCTTGGCCTGGCGTATCTACCGGTTGAAATGGCGACTGGCGACTACTACGGCGGGCACCGTCCTGGCAATAACCTGTTTGCCGAAAGCCTGGTCGCCGTCGAACTGAAGACAGGGAAACGGAAATGGCACTACCAGTTCATCCATCACGGCATGTGGGATTGGGATCTACCGTGCGCCCCCATCCTTGTCGACGTCGTTCGAAATGGACGGACGATCAAAGCGGTCGCGCAGCCGACGAAGCAGTCATTTCTCTACGTATTCGACCGCGCGACCGGCGAGCCGATCTGGCCGATCGTGGAACGCGTGGTACCACATGGCGATGTTCCCGGTGAATGGTACTCGCCGACGCAGCCGGTGCCGCTCAACGGCGCGGGGGAGCCGTTCGCTTATGACGTGCAGGGTGTGGGGATTGACGATCTCATCGATTTCACCCCGGAGCTCCGCGCCGAGGCGGTCGCGCTCGTCTCGAAGTACAAGATTGGTCCGATTTTCACGCCGCCGGTGATGAGTCGTGCGGACGGGCCGCTGGCAACACTCATTCGGCCGACCAACACCGGTGGGACAAACTGGCCGGGTGGCTCCTACGATCCGGAGACACGCACGCTCTATGTCGCATCCAGCTCGCAGATCGCGGCGATCGGGCTGGTGCCGCCGAAGGCAGGCCAGTCCGACATGGACCTGATTCGCGGGATGGCCCCGTTGCCACAAGGTGCGAGCGCGCGCCTCGAGGTACGTGGGTTGCCGATTTCGAAACCGCCGTACGGAATCATCGCGGCCATCAGTCTCGATCGGGGTGAAGTAATGTGGCGTATTGCGCATGGCGAAACGCCAGACAACGTGCGGAATCATCCGGCGCTGAAGGACCGCGATTTGCCGAGAACCGGACGACCGGGATATGCCGGAACGCTCGTTACCAAGACCCTACTGGTCGCCGGTGAGACGAGTATTGGCCCGACGCCAACCGGACGACGGGGCGCGATGCTGCGTGCTTACGACAAAGCGTCAGGCCAGGAGCGCGGTGCGGTCTATCTTCCAGCACCGCAGGAGGGGTCGCCCATGACGTACATGGTCGATGGCAGACAGTATATCGTGCTTGCGATCAGCGGAGCGGGGTATTCCGGCGAACTCGTCGCCTTCAAGCTGCCAGAGAGCGTGATTCGCATGTCTGACTAGCGCACATCGCTCTGCCAGAAGCGTGGAGTCATGCGTTCTATCGGAAACTCGCTGATGAGAAAAAAACTCAAGATTGTACGAATACGTTCACATCGGAAGCGGCGAGACGATAGCGCACTCACCGCAACCTCAGCGCACCCTAGGAACGAGCACATTCGCGGTGTGCTTAGCTCTCGGCTTAAGACGGTCGAAGACGAGATCTCTCGACAGCTGGAAGTGACGAGAGCGATCATCGATATCAAGGGAGAAGAGCGGCCCGATGCGGACCTTGAGCTCCAAGTAGTACAAGTGAAAGGGCGTTTAGCAGCCATGTTGCGCGAAGCGCTCGACGGGCTCGAACGGCAGGAGTACGGGCGTTGTCGTGATTGTGGCGCACAGATCGGGGAGGCGCGATTGCGGGCGATCCCGTTTGCTGTTAGATGCACAGAGTGTCAGCGCCAGATTGAGGCAAACGAGAGAGTGAGCCAACGCGCCAGCTCATTGTGGGGCGAGGTAAGACACCGTGCCTTACGGGACAATCTGTAGGCGGCGCTCGTTAAACCGGTTGTGCCTCATGTCTGCGCTATTGAACGATCGCGAGCGAGACCTACCTTGTCTCGTATTTGGCATGAAGCAAATGCAAATGTCGTTCGGCTGCGCCTTGGTGTTCGCAGCTCGAATCACACGTGGCGGAGCTGCTGTCGATTTCGTCGACCAATAGCCACTCTAGCGTTGCATGTTCAAGTCGAAGGCTTCGCGATCGCGAACCCTGTCGCTGATGGAGTCCGCGGCGCCAAGAGCTGCGTGCAGCTCGGATTCTAATCACTACTCATTAGCCGTCTACAGGAACTCGGTGTCCTGCTCACGCCGTACCACGCCCTCGCTTTCGCTCAGTCTTCGTAGTGGTAGCGCGCTGTATTCCCGTCGTCTGGGCCGACGACGGCGCCAGTAGTTGCCAGGACCATCCGCTATCGCGCCAGAATGAGTGACTGACGGAATGGATTCACTGGAATTGGTGATATTGATTCCCGCCGTCTTCAGTTGAAACTTCCAGGCTGTACACCTGCGTCGCAAGGTAATGAGCAACTGAAGAGGAGAGGTATCGATGGCTGGATTCTTCGCAATGAGTCGAACGCTTGGGGCGTCCGCGTGCGGTTTGCTCCTGTGGGTGGCGGCGATGCCCTTGGAGGCGCAAACACCGACCCTGACCATCACACTGACCGGGCAATCGATGATCCGTGGGGACATTCGTGAGCACGCGCCAGAGGCAGTGCCGTTTATCAAGTCTCTTCTCAAGGACAGTGACGTCAAGTTCACCAACTTCGAAGCGACGGTCGTGGACGAGCGCAAAGGGCAGAAGTATACCGACGGGCGTTTCTTGTCGCCACCCCAGGCCCTCGAAGCGCTGCAGGCCTTCGGGTTTAACCTGCTAGCGGTCTCGAATAACCACTCGTTCGATATGAAGACGCCAGGCATTATCAACACGCTCGAACAGACCGAACGGCTGGGCATCCCGCACGCCGGACTCGGTCGTACGCTTCAAGATGCGGCGGCGCCGGCGTATTTGAAGACTCCAAAGGGCACAGTGGCGCTGATCTCGATGGCATCAGGGCTGATCAGGGAGGGGGCCGCCGCGACACCGACCAATCCTGGTGTGAATGAGCTTCGGGTGATGAATGGGCAGCCAAACGCTGAAGATACGTCGCGCATTCTTCGAAGCATTCGCGAGGCACGCGCGCAGGCCGATATGGTGATCGTATATGAGCACAATCACGTGTTCGACAAGGCCTTTCGCACCATCATGATCGAAGAACTGCCCGAGCGCATGGTGCCTCCTGAATGGCTCAAGAAATGGACACACGACGAGATCGACGCCGGAGCCGACATCGTGGTGATGCACGGCGCTCCACTCATTCATGGTGTCGAGATCTACAAGGGCAAACCGATCTTTTACGACTTGGGTAATTTTATCTTCCAGGCTCCACCTCGAGATATTCTGCTCGACGGACCGCTCAATTGGGAAAGTGTGGTCGCCTACGTCGAATTTCAAGGCAGGAAGCTGCAGTCGATCCGGTTTCAGCCGATCGCGCAAAACAAGATCGGCCAAGGCAATCCGGACATTCAGAACGAATTCAATCCAAATCTGTTTCTGAGGACGCGTGGGTTGCCAAAGCCGGTCGATGGAGAGCAGGCCCATTACATCCTGCAGCGCCTAGTGGAATTATCCAGGCCCTTCGGGACAGCGATCGAGGTTAATGGTTCCACTGCAACGGTGCGGCTGACCGAGGGGAAGTAGTCTGGCGTGATGGACATCGTCTGCCAGCACTCTGAGTTGCGGCGTACCGCTACGACGACTCGAAACCAAATCACCCGCGTCGTTCTTTGTCTGGTGGCAGTGTGGCTAGGCGGTGTCGTATTGAACCGTGCACAGGCCCAATCGGGCATCTCGGGACTCTCTGGCGCTATTGATATTCACACGCACAGCAGCCCCGACAACACGGCGAGATCGATCGGTGTGATCGAACTCGCGAAGCTCGCCAAAGAGCGCGGTATGCGTGGACTTGTCATCAAGAGCCACAATGAGCCGACGGCGTCGCTTGCTTACATCGTACGACAGCTTGTGCCTGGGCTTGAGGTGTTTGGCGGTATAGCAATGGACTTGTCGAACGGTGGAATCAATCCTGCAGCGGTCGAGAACATGACGAAAGTGACCGGAAAGCTGGGTCGCATCGTGTGGATGCCGACGTTCGACTCTGAAGCCAGCGTCAAAATGGTCTCAGGAGCAGCGCGCCGGCCGTTTGTCAGCGTCGTGCAGCAGGGGCAGCTTCTGCCGTCCGTCAGGAGTGTGCTGGCGATTATCGCCGCGAATGATCTGGTGCTCGGAACGGGTCATCTCTCAGCGGAAGAGGTTCTACTGGTGGTTCGTGAGGCCACAGCTCATGGCGTGCGTCACATTGTGATAACGCACGCCATGAACAACCCCACGAGGATGACGGTCGCGCAGATGAAAGAGGCAGCGTCTTTTGGCGCCTATATTGAATTTTGCTACCTCTCAACGTTGGGCGAGAGGCCGCGAGCAAGTGCGGCTGAAATGGCGAGGGCAATGCGAGAAGTAGGGCCGGCCCACTCAATCATGTCTACGGACCTTGGGCAACCCAACAATCCAGTTCACACAGATGGTTTCGCGATGTTCATCGAGACAATGCGCCGTGAGGGATTCAGCGACGCCGATCTCTCGCTGATGACAAGGGACAATCCGGCGAGTCTCCTGGGTCTAAAGCCAAGCTCGTAGACCGATTCAGCGCTGTTCACGGGAATGAAGGCCGAGAGTTGGGGGGCCTTGTGCCAACTTCTTCTTTCACAGCTGAAGCGCGCGGTCTGTGAAGGGCGACCGTGTTCTCCTCGGGCACATCCGCGACGACCTGATCAACTATGAGGGGCCTATGCTTCGGGTGGCGAAACCCCATTCCTCGTATTCCAACGCTGTGAGGCGGTCAACCGACTCTCTGCCGGGTGTCTGAGCAAGCTCGCGCATCCGCGGAGCGCGCTCAACGGATCGCGACGACGTACTACAAACATGATCGGGATCCGCTCACGGTACTGCGGAAACAACTGTCGTGAGCTGGCCCTGATGCGCTGGAAGCGATACCAACGGTCATGGGCTATTTTCCGACTTTTTTATACTTCGCCCAGCGAGCCTTCTGCGCTGCGGCGATCGCAGCTCGGCCCGCAGCTGACAGCTTGCGCTTCTTGCGAATTGGTTCGATCTCGATGGGGTCAGCGGCGACGGAACTGGCTGCTTTTGCTTTTGTTTTGCCCTTCTTTACACGAAGCGGGAGCGGCGCTTCTCCGTCCATGATGTGCGCGACTGCGGCTTTAATGCCGTCCACAATGGCCTTGCGCTCGCTGTCGAGGTCTTTGAGTCGTGAAAGAAGTTTGTCTATTGAAGTCGTACGCCCACGTTTAGCCATAGCCGCTAAGAATACGCCCTTAAACGGCCGAATGAAAAGACTCCAAATTCGTAGTCGCACTTGAAGTCATTACTCTATGAAGGCATTGTCCAGAGGTCTACCCTGGCGATGGATCAGACGATTGAAGTCGAGTGTTGCTTGAGAGACATTGGTCGCTGCGCCCATCGCATTGAAAGGTTGCCGGCGCCGTTCTCTTCCGCGTGCGCAGCGTCTGTACACTGATCGAGAGCCATGCGACGGCGACGGACGCGATCAGCGTCATCGTGCCGGGCGCTGGGACAGTGCCACCCGTGATTACTCCGGATCCGCTCGGGGCGGAGGACGCCGCGCGTCTAGGAGCAGAGTTGAGCGGAAGATTGACAGAAATTCCCAAGGCACAATATGAGGATCGGCAGGCTTCAAATTGAGAATTTCAGAAACTTCCGCCGACTCGACGTGAGTCTCGCATCTCACGCTGTGATCGTCGGCGAGAACAAGATCGGGAAGTCAAATCTACTTTACGCCTTGCGCTTGGTGCTTGACCCCTCTCTTTCTGATGCGGCGCGGCAGTTGCGCGATGAGGATTTCTGGGACGGTTTGGCTAGGCCGCTGCGGCTAGAGGACAAGATCACGATCGCCGTCGATCTGATGGACTTCGAGGCCAACGTCCAACTAACGGCCCTTCTGGCCGACCATTTGATCGATGCCGAGCCCATGACGGCTCGCCTCACGTTCGTCTTCCAGCCGCTTTCGACGCTCGAAGCCGCACCGACGCGGAGTGCCGACTACGAGTTCTTCATCTTTGGAGGCGATCGTGGCGAAAATGAGGTCGGTCACGACGTTCGCCGAGGCCTCCCACTCGACATCATGCCAGCGCTGCGCGATGCCGAGGGCGACATCGCGAACTGGCGCCGCTCGCCGCTCCGCCCGCTGCTCGAGGCCGTAGCTTCGCAGATTGACCACGCCCACCTTGCGGAACTTGCACAGGGCATCACCGAGGCGACCGCGGCAGTGACTGCGGACGCCGAATTGAGCGCGCTCGTAGGCCGAATCAACGATCGGCTGGAACTGATGGTCGGTGAAGCACATGCGATCGAGACGACATTGGGATTTTCGCCCACTGATCCCGACCGTCTGCTACGGGCATTGCGTCCGTACATTGATGGCGGCCGGCGCGGCATCCATGAGGCGAGCCTTGGTTCGGCAAACCTTCTTTACCTGACGCTAAAGGCACTCGAACTCGATCAGCTCGTTGCGGAAGGCGAGCGTTACCATACATTCCTTGGCATTGAAGAGCCAGAGGCGCACTTGCATCCGCATCTGCAGCGGCTCGTCTACCGCGATTTTCTTCGGAAGCGAGGGGAAGGTGCCGCCGACGAAGAGAGGCGGGCGATGACCGTACTGCTGACGACCCATTCGCCGCACATCGTGAGTGTCGCTCCGTTGAACTCGATTGTTGTCTTGCGGAAGACAACCGACCTTCAAAGCACAGAAGGCAGTTCGACGGCGGAACTGGCGTTCAACGCGGCCGACGTCGCTGATCTTGAGCGCTACTTGGACGTCACGCGCGGGGAAATGTTGTTCGCGAAAGGTGTTGTGTTCGTCGAAGGTGACGCAGAACTGTTTATCGTCCCCGCGCTAGCTAAGGCACGCGGCGTTGATCTTGACGAGCTCGGCATAACTGTTTGCTCGGTCGCGGGAACGAACTTCGCGCCCTACGTCAAGCTCCTCGGTGCAAGAGGTCTCCAGATTCCATTCGCGGTGATTACCGACGGGGATCCCGCCGCCGGCGGCGTGCGGTCCGGGGATCGTCGTGTGATCGAGTTGCTGCGGCGTCTGGTCCCGGCTGCTCAATTGGCAAACCGAACAAACGCGCAGCTCCTCACGAGAGCCCGGCAGACTGGGCTCTTCGTTGGGACGGTCACGTGCGAACCGGACCTGTTCGCGGCGGGAGCTCACGTCCCGATCGGCCAAACCCTCGTTGAACTCGCCCCTGGTCCCACAGCGAGGCAACGCGCCGAAGCGTGGATGGCGAACCCAGCCAGCTTGGATCGCGAACAGTTCCTCAAGGACATCGAGGAGATTGGAAAGGGCCGGTTCGCGCAGCGGCTATGCGGGCGACTGGAGGCCGCCCATTGTCCAGCGTACATCGCGGACGCAATCGACCATGTCCAAGCGCTCTGCCGTTAAGGCAACCCCGGCGTACCGGCGCGCTGTTCAAGAACTCAGCGACAATGAGCCGCAGCGGGCCGCCAGCGACTCCACCGGCCATTGCGTTGTGCTTGCGGGCCCCGGGAGCGGCAAGACCAAGACGCTTACCGTGAAAATGGCAAGGCTCCTCATCGAGGAGGTCTACCCGCCGCGAAGTGTGGCGTGCCTGACGTACAGCACCGAGTGCGCGAGGGAGCTCCGCCAACGCCTAGACCGACTCGGCGTCCACTCATCCGATAACGCCTACGTCGGCACCGTTCACTCGTTCTGTCTCCACCAGGTCGTGTTGCCGTTCGCGCGTCTAGGAGGTATCGCGTTGCCGAATCCCCTTCGAATTGCCATCAGCAGTGACCAAGACCGCCTTTTTGCGGGCGCCGTCGCCGCTGAGATGGGCGTCGACGAGCGCCCCTCGAATTGGCGCACGCGTGTAGATGCATATCGCCGGACTCACTTGGACCGAGGTGAGCCGGATTGGCAGGAGGATCCGCAGGTCGCATCGCTCGTCGACCAGTACGAAGGACTGCTGCGCCGCGACGGGATGATCGATTTCGAGGACATGGTGCTCATCGGGCTCCGGCTCATCGAGTCCCATCGATGGATCCGCCGGGCACTTCGGGCGAAATTCCCCGTCCTCGTCATCGATGAATACCAGGATCTTGGGGTACCGATTCATCGCATCGTTCAGAGTCTATGTTTTCGTGCGGGCGTCCGATTGTTTGCCGTCGGTGATCCCGATCAATCGATCTACGGCTTTACAGGCGCTCGTCCGGATCTGCTGCGAGATCTCTCGCGGGTGCGTGGCGTCGAGACCGTGCAACTGCAGTTCAATTACCGGAGCGGCCGAACCATCATTGCGGCGTCGGAAACCGCGTTGGGGGAAGCACGAGGCTATCAATCGCGTGTACCGGTAGCCGGCACGGTTGACTTCTACGAGCGCCCTGACGGGATCGAAGATCAGGCACGCTACATCTGCCAGGAACTCGTCCACGGCGTGCTTGAGCGCATCGACGGCGCGACGTTGGGCGACGTCGCGGTTCTGTATCTCGACAAGACCGATGGCGACGTTATCGCAACGGCAGCAGCAGCACAGGGTCTCGAATACATGCGCGTTGATCGTGGGGGACCCTATCAACGGACCCCGGCGTCACGTTGGCTCGAGGATTGCGCGCGCTGGTGTGCCGGCGGGTGGCGGACCGCCGAGCCGCAGCTGTCGGACTTGGTCATGCGCTTTCGCGGCTTCGTGCGACTGGCCAGCCGACGAATCGACCTCAAGATCGCACGACGACGACTCGTTGCCTTTCTGTTATCTCACCGGACGCCAGAAGCGAGTCTCCGCGATTGGCTGCTTGCGTTCAAGGAAGGGTGCCTCGACTTGGTATTCGAGAACGAGCCGACGTTGCGTGACGAGCAACAGGCAATCACAGGAGTGCTGTCAGCGTCTGAACATGGGCGACCGCTCGTTGACTGGACTGTTGCGACGTTTGCTGGCCAAGGCGGCTCTCCAAATCACCTCAACCTAATTACGCTGCACAGCGCCAAGGGCCTCGAGTTTCGTGCCGTGATCATGTTCGGAATGGAGCAAGGTCGACTGCCGCGATATGACGCCGCTGACGCTGGAAGGCGCGAAGCACGCCGCTTGTTTTACGTAGGGTTGACGCGCGCCAAGGAAGAAGTTCATCTGACCTACTCGGGATGGACGAGAAATCAGTACGGACGCCGTTTCGATAATGGACCTTCGGAATTCCTCATTGAAGTCAGGGACCGGTTGGCCGGCTGAGTGTCGTCATCATGGTAGACCGGCGCGCGCACCAACATTCTAATTGGCGAAACCCCTAATAGTGAGACTTCAAGAACGCGGCTGTTCGTTCTGGACAAGCAGGCGAAGATTTGATGCTAATCGCTGTTCAACCTTTTGAACGGTGAGCTGCCAGATCTCGGCGAGCCGATTTACCGCGTCTGCTACGTCCCACGGCTGGATTGCTCGATCGCTGAACATCGCGAACGGGCCGTCGGTCTCAGTTAGAACACGATCAGGTGGCATCCGTCCGACTAGCTCTCGGCCCTTCTGGCTACGCAGCATCGCCGGACCCACGCTGTACCAGCAATCGAGACGAATCGCCTGTTCCAGACTGCGAAGACTGCCCGAGAACCAGTGAAGGATCGGCGTTCCCGCTGTGCGATTGCGCTCGAGGAGAACCAGTACGTCTTTCTCAGCTCGTCGGCTGTGTATCGAGAGAATGTGGCCTCCTGCGCGGGCACACGTTTGGAGAATGTGCTCAAAGACAACCATCTGATCTTCCCAGAATGGCTTGCACTCAGGCGTACCGTCGAGCCCAATCTCCCCGACATAGCGCGTCTCGTGAACCAGTTCGTCGAACTGGGCGAGCTCGCCCTTTCGCTGTTGGGCGAGCTGCGGATGCAGACCGATCGCCGTACGAATGCGCTCGTTGCCGGCCGCCAAGGCGCTGGTCCCTTTCCACGCGGACGGCGTCGTCGTCACGCTCAACACGTACATGTTGCGGCGAGCGCACTCCTCAACGATGGCGGTCGGCTGCGGATACAGATCCAGATGGCAATGAAGGTCGATCATTTGATCTTGAATACTTGCAGAAGCGCATCCATCTCCCTGAGACCGCGCTCGATCACCTCGCGAAGCTCAGAGCTGTCGTCAATGAGTGGCGAACTGAGCGCTACTCCAAGCCAACCATCAAGCCCGACATCGGCCACCTCCGCCACAGCCATCGCCAGTGCGCGCACATCGTCTGACCCTGCGTGATCCGCGTCGTCGATCGCCAGATCGGCGTAGACGTACTCTGTCTTGTCTTCGACTCCCCACGCGTGGAAGCTCGCCCGTCGAATAAGGCACGGCACGCATCGGCCGCAGTGGCGATATCCGTAGCGTTTGAATCGTCCGCAGCTCGTGGTTGTGTGCGCATGGGCTTTCAGATCCGCTTGACGGAGTGACCCAGCGAGCATTTCTCCCTTCGTCGAGTGCGCGTACGGGTTCTTGAAGCGCACGCCAAGACCCGCGGCATCGACGACCTGCTGCAGGAGCGCGAGCACGACTGGATGGCTGGTCCTGGTGCTCAGGCTACCAAGTCGCAGCCCAGTGAGCGGAGGATTGATTGAGATGAATCCGTTCTCGCAAACAAAGAGCGGAATCATATCGCCGTTGGCATATCGCCGCAGCGTCGTGGCCGCCAGAATCCCGTGCGCGAAGAACGCGATCGAGCGACCTCGTTGTGTTGGCGGATTCTCTGGATTCGGCACATCGGTGTTGTGATTCAGCTGCAGGTGGCCGATGTTGCCGCCCACTACGCCGGAGAGGCTGCGCTGCTTCTCGGCGTCGCCCCGCACCGATTGGCTGACAGCGAAGGGGCAGTAACCCTGCTCGACGAGATCGAGCGCGCCGGTGAAGCTGTCGAGGCCACCTGAGAAAAGCACAATGCTGTCGTGCTCCGGATGGGTCTGCTTCTTCGGCTGCTTGGGATACTGTGCCCCGGGCGCGAACTCGAGCCGCCAGCGGTCGGTTGTGAGGAATTGAAGCAGCTGCTGCAACACTGGCGACTGCGTGGTCCAGAAAGACGGGTCCGTGACCGCGATCACGAGATCAAATTCGCGCGTCCATCCATCTGGACTAGCATCTCGATGACCTGCCAGGTCAGCGGCCATTACCGCCAACGCTATAGAGAGAAAATCGAACGCCCGAGGATCTGGAACCAGTTCCCGACGACGAAGGACGTCGCCAATCGCTGCGCCGGCGCTGCCTCGCTTCTTCGACGGATCGCGCCCAAACAGCACCACATCAAGGCCGCCGCGGAAAGGCTCAAACGCGAATTCCGATGGCCCGCACACGATTCTCATTTCACGTAGCTCTCGAAGACGTTAAACGTCTCCTTGAGAGCATCCTTGGCGAGCGTGACCATCTTCTGCCGCGTAAGTCCTGTGGCGGCACCGACCTTCTTGAATGCCGCGGCAACGGTCTCCTTGATGTAGTCCTTCGCTTCCTTGAGTCGAGCCAGTCCCGCCTTCGCGGTGGGCGCCTTGTCTTGGATGGTCTTCCCAACGTCGAGCATGAATCGCCGGAACACGTCTAGGGCGACGTAGCGCTCGACGGCGAACAACCGCTGCGCCTCCGTGAGCTCAAGGAGGACGGCGTCCGGAAATCTTGTGAGCAGCTCCGAGAGAGCGTCTTTGATGGCGACCCGGCTGGCTTCGGCATCCTGCGTACCGTCGGTTGGCCGTACGGCCTCTACGACCGCATCCATCACCTCGTTGGCCGACCGACCGCTCAGAACTGCAGGGTCAAGCGTTCCGCCGGGCAGAATCGTCTGGCCGCGCTCGCTCGGCGACAGCGCTCCGTAGAGAGTCCCGGCGGTCTGCGCGGTGCCGCCGAAGCGGCGCGTCGCGCGTCCCGACCCGCCATAGCCTCGAACGTACCCTCCGAGACTTCGCCCCAGGCCGCCACCACCGCCGCCCTTTGCAAACGTGCCGAGGGATCTGCGCACGCCGGTGAATCGCTGGGGCGGAGCGAGCGGCCCCGGCGCCGCGGCCGGGAGCACGGCAGCCGGCGTTGCCGGAGCGGTGCTTTCATCCGGCAGGGGCGGCGCGTCGGGCGACGGCGCGGGCGCGTCAGCGTCGGGTACCCATGGCGGCACGAGCGGTACTCCGCCCTTTGGTCCTTTGCTCGATGAGGACGTTCCCATATTTATCGCTTTGCTTTGATCGCGTCCTTAACCGGCTTCGCGACTTTGGAGTTGCCTTCCCACCGGGCCCAGACGGTTTCAGTCCATGGATAGCCCATGATCTTCGGTACGATGTTGGGCTTAATCTGCGCTCCAGGGCGCTCGGCGAGAAAGCTCGCCAGCCGTGCGCCTTGGGTCACGTCGACCTCGCCGACG